>JAXMFO010000004.1:0-438331 GCA_046347715.1 Burkholderiales bacterium | reverse complement strand
TCCGCCGCGGCGTCGGCGGTGATCTCGATGCGCGCGAGATGCGCGATGCGTTGGACGTCGGCGAGGGTCAGGGCCATGGGATCAGGGCGCGGAAGGCGGGATCGCGACCCCGGTTCCGGCGCTAAACGATTCGCGGCGAGGCAGCACGCTGGCGGCGGGCGGCGGCCGGACCGCGACCCCGCAAAAACCCCACCTAATCAGTGCTGAGGGCAAAGGCGGAATGCTATCATATTCGATCGCCTGCGAGAGGGCGCGGCCATGCGCGCGCCCGTCTGGCGCGAGGCGCACGCCGCTGCCCACCCGCCTATCACCACCCGTCGGATCCACGCATACATGTTCGAGTTTTTCAAAGGCTACTTCGGCAGCGACTTAGCGATCGACTTAGGCACCGCCAACACCCTCATCTACGTCCGGGGCAAGGGCATCGTCCTGAACGAGCCCTCGGTGGTCGCGATCCGCCAGGAAGGCGGCCCGAACGGCAAGAAGGTCATCCAGGAAGTCGGCCTCGCGGCCAAGCAGATGCTCGGGCGCACGCCTGGCAACATCACGGCCATCCGCCCGATGAAGGACGGCGTCATCGCCGACTTCACGGTCACGGAGCAGATGCTGAAGCAGTTCATCAAGAAGGTGCTCGACTCGCGCCTCTTCTCGCCGTCCCCGCGCATCATCATCTGCGTGCCCTGCGGCTCGACGCAGGTGGAGCGCCGCGCGATCCGCGAGAGCGCGCTCGGCGCCGGCGCGTCGAAGGTGTACCTCATCGAGGAGCCCATGGCCGCGGCCATCGGCGCCGACCTGCCCATCTCCGACGCCACGGGCTCCATGGTCGTCGACATCGGCGGCGGCACCACGGAAGTCGGCGTGATCTCGCTGGGCGGCATGGTGTACTCCGGCAGCGTGCGCGTCGGCGGCGACAAGTTCGACGAGGCGATCGTCAACTACATCCGCCGCAACTACGGCATGCTGATCGGCGAGACCACCGCCGAGCTCATCAAGAAGACCATCGGCTCCGCGTTCCCGGGGTCCGAGGTCAAGGAAATGGAAGTGAAGGGGCGCAACCTCGCCGAGGGCATCCCGCGCAGCTTCACGGTCTCGTCCAACGAGATCCTCGAGGCGCTGACCGATCCGCTGAACAGCATCGTGTCCGCGGTGAAGAGCGCGCTCGAGCGCACCCCGCCGGAACTGGGCGCCGACATCGCCGAGCGCGGCATGGTGCTCACGGGCGGCGGCGCGCTGCTGCGCGACCTCGATCGCCTGCTGATGGAGGAGACCGGCCTGCCGGTCATCGTCGCCGACGACCCGCTCACGTGCGTGGTCCGCGGCTGCGGCAAGGCGCTCGAGAACATGGAAAAGCTGTCCACGATCTTCACGAGCGACTAGGAGACAGCATCAGCCGGGAACCAGTCTTCGGCAGTGAGCCTGCGGTGGGCATGGGGTCAGACCCTGCTTTCGCGGACGGATCGTCCGCCGCCACCGAACGGTTTCGCGAAAGCAGGATCTGACCCCGCGTATGCATCACATATCCGCCGAGCCGCCGCCGTTCTTCCACCGCGGTCCCTCCCCCGCGGCCCGGCTCGCGTTCTTCGGCATCCTCTCGCTCGCGCTGATGTTCGCGGACACGCGCTTCCGCTACCTCGAAGGCATCCGGCAGGTGACCTCGGTCATGCTGTATCCCCTGCAGCGCGCGGTGCAGCTGCCCGGCGAGGCGCTCGCGTGGACGGGCGCGTACTTCGCGTCCAAGCGGGCGCTGACCGACGAGAACGCGGCGCTGAAGGCGGACCTCGTCGCGCACTCGCTCTCCGCGCAGGAGTTCGCGCGGCTGCAGACTGAGAACGCCGCCCTGCGCGGCCTCCTCGACCTCGCGCGCCGCTACAGCGGCACGGCGGTTGCCGTCGAGGTGCTCTACACCGGGCGCGACCCGTTCACCCAGAAGCTTTTCGTCAACCGCGGCTCGGAGGCGGGCATCGCCGCGGGCCAGGCGGTGATCGACGACATGGGCGTGGTGGGGCAGGTGACGCGCGTGTTCCCGGGGATGGCCGAGGTCACGCTGATGACCGACAAGGACCACGCGGTGCCGGTCAAGGTCGAGCGCAGCGGCGTGCGCAGCGTGGTGTTCGGCGCGGGGGCCGGCCGCTCGCCGGAACTGCGCTTCATGGCGCCGACCGCCGATATCCGGCAGGGCGACAAGCTCGTCACCTCCGGCCTCGACGGCACCTACCCCGCGGGCCTTGCGGTGGCGGAGGTCGCGTCGGTCGAGCGCGAGACGGGGCAGGTGTTCGCCCGGATCGTCGTGCGGCCGCTGGCCGGCGCCGACCGCAGCACGTACCTCCTCGTGCTCGGGCAGGCCTCGGCCGCGCCGCCGCGGCCCGAGGAGCCGCAGGAGACGGAAGCCGCCAAGAAGGGCGGACGCAAGGGGCGGCGCGGATGAGCGGGATCACGGTCGCGGCATGAACATGTTCTTCTCGCGCGCCGCCGCCCTCACGCCCGCCCGGCCGGAGGAGATCCTGCGGCAGGTGAACCCGTGGTTCATCCTGCTCACGTTTCTCCTGGGCCTCGTCGCCAACCTGTTCCCGGTCAGCGGCATCGGCCTCGTGCTGCGGCCCGACTTCCTCGCCCTCGTGATCCTCTACTGGTGCATCCAGGAGCCGCGCTACGTCAGCGTCGGCATCGCGTGGATGCTGGGCCTCGTGATGGACGTCGCGGACGCGACCGTGTTCGGGCAGCACGCGCTCGCCTACGCGATGCTCGCCTACGCGGCCGAGTACCTGCGCCGCCGCGTGCTGCGCTTCCCGCTCTGGCAGCAGGCGCCGCAGGTCGCGGTGCTGCTGCTGCTCGCCGCCGGGCTGGTCGCGCTGGTGCGCATCGTCGGCGGCGCGCCGCTGCCGGGCTGGACGTATTTCGTGCCGTCGCTGGTCGGTGCATTATTGTGGCCGCTGCTCTCGGTGCTGCTGCAGTGGCCGCAACGGCCCGCGCGGTCGCCGAACGAGCTCTAGGCGGGGGACCGGTCGGATGGCACGGCGACTCTTCTCCAAGCGGCGCAACACCGGCACCGAGCGGACGAGCTTCGGCGCGAACGAGATGCGCAACGCCGAGCGCGAGGTGTTCCTGTTCCGCCGGCGGCTCGCGCTCGCGGGCGTGTTCACGCTGATCGCGTTCGGCGGCCTCTTCGCCCGCTTCGTCTACCTGCAGGTCTACCAGCACGAGCACTACCGCACGCTCGCCGAGTCGAACCGCGTCGCGATCGTGCCGATCGTGCCCAACCGCGGAGTCATCACCGACCGCAACGGCATCGTGCTCGCGCAGAGCTACTCCGCGTACACGCTGGAGCTGACGCCGTCGAAGATCCGCAACCTCGAGCAGACGATCGACGAGCTGACCGAGATCGTCGACATCCAGCCGCGCGACCGCAAGCGCTTCAAGAAGCTGCTCGACGAGTCGAAGAACTTCGAGAGCATGCCGCTGCGCAACCGCCTGACCGACGAGGAGGTCGCGCGCTTCGCGGTCAACCGCTACCGCTTCCCCGGCGTCGAGATCAAGGCGCGGCTCTTCCGAAACTACCCGTACGGCGAGGTCGCCTCGCACGTCATCGGCTACATCGGGCGCATCAACGACAAGGACGTCGAGCGCATCGCGGGCTGGGACGAGAGCGCCAACTACAAGGGCTCCGACTACATCGGCAAGGTGGGCGTCGAGCTCTCGTACGAGCGCGAGCTGCATGGCACCACGGGGGTGGAGGAGGTCGAGGTCGACGCCGGCGGCCGCGCGGTGCGCACGCTCTCGCGCACGCCGCCCACCTCGGGCAACAACCTCACGCTGTCCATCGACATCAAGCTGCAGCAGGCGGCCGAGCAGGCGTTCGGCGACCGCCGCGGCGCGCTGGTGGCGATCGAGCCGGAGACCGGCGACATCCTCGCGTTCGTGTCCAAGCCCGGCTTCGACCCCAACCTCTTCGTCGACGGCATCGATCCCGCGAACTGGGAGGCGTACAACGAATCCCCGGACAAGCCGCTCCTGAACCGCCCGCTGCGCGGCGCGTATCCGCCGGGGTCGACCATCAAGCCGTTCCTCGCGCTGTCCGCGCTGACGTCGGGCCGGCGCACGCCGAACATGGTCACGCACGACCCGGGCTTCTTCCAGCTGCCCGGCTCGTCCTACCGCTTCCGCGACGACAAGCCGGGCGGGCACGGCGCCGTCGACATGTACCGGTCGATCGTGGTGTCGTGCGACACGTACTACTACGTGCTGGCGAGCGAGACGCCCATCGACGACACGGCGCGCTTCCTGTCGCAGTTCTCGTTCGGCCAGAAGACCGGCGTGGACATCGAGGGCGAGCTTGCCGGCGTGCTGCCGTCGACGCAGTGGAAGCGCACGCGCTTCGCGGGCGAGAAGTACCGCGAGGAGCACCGCAAGTGGTACCTCGGTGATTCCATCTCGGCCGGGATCGGCCAGGGCTACAACGCGTTCACGCCGATGCAGCTCGCCAACGCGGTCGCCATCGTCGCCAACAACGGCGTCGCGTTCCGGCCCCACCTCGTGAAGAGCGTCGTGAACCTGAAGACCGGCGAGGAGCGCAAGATCGCGCCCGAGTCGACGCACACGATCAACACGAAGCCCGAGAACATCGCGATCATCCGCAACGCGCTCGTCGGCGTGAACAAGGAAGGCACCAGCGCCGCGGCGTTCCGCGACGCCAAGTACACGTCCGGCGGCAAGACCGGCACCGCCCAGGTGTTCTCCCTCAAGGGCGAGAAGTACACCGCGCACAAGGTCGACGAGCGGCTGCGCGACCACGCGTGGTTCATCACCTACGCGCCGGCGGACAAGCCGAAGATCGCGCTCGCGGTGCTGGTGGAGAACGGCGGCTTCGGCGCCCAGGCGGCCGCGCCCATCGCGCGCAAGGTGCTCGACTACCACCTCCTCGGCCGCTTCGACGAGCCGGGTCCGGCGGGCACGGCCCCGGTGCCGGCGCAGGGCGACGACGAGAGCGACTGATGCACGTCGTGGAGTTCCTGGGCCGGGTGTGGGAGGCGCTGACCCGGCGCATCGACGGCTTCCTGCTCGCGGTCGCGCTGGGCCTCGTGGGCGTCGGCCTCATCACGCTCTTCTCGGCCACCGACCAGAGCGTCGGGCGGGTGACCACGCAGGCGCTGTCGCTCGCCTTCGCGCTGGTGCTGATGTGGATCGTGGCCAACATCTCGCCGATGACGCTGTCGCGCGTCGCGGTCCCGCTGTACGTCACCGCGGTGCTGCTGCTGGTCGGCGTCGCGCTCTTCGGCGTGGTGGTCAACGGCTCGCGCCGCTGGCTCAACATCGGCGTCGCGCGCATCCAGCCGTCCGAGCTCATGAAGATCGCGCTGCCGCTGATGCTCGCGTGGTACTTCCAGAAGTTCGAGGGGCGCATCACGTGGAAGGACTTCGCGATCGCGGCGGTGCTGATCGTCGTGCCCGTGTACCTCATCAAGCGCCAGCCCGACCTCGGCACGTCGCTGCTCATCGCGGCGTCGGGCTTCTACGTGCTGTTCCTCGCCGGCCTGTCGTGGAAGGTGATCGTGGGCATGATGGCGCTCGGCGCGGCGGCCGGGCCGATGGTGTGGGGCCACCTGCACGACTACCAGCGCGAGCGCATCCTCACGTTCATCGAGCCGGGGCGCGACCCGCTCGGCACCGGCTACCACTCCACGCAGGCGTCGATCGCCATCGGCTCGGGCGGGGTGATCGGCAAGGGGTGGCTGAACGGCACCCAGACCCATCTCGACTTCCTGCCCGAGCGCCACACCGACTTCATCTTCGCGGTGTTCGGCGAGGAGTTCGGGCTCATCGGCAACGGGCTGCTGCTGCTGCTCTACCTGCTGCTCATCGGGCGCGCGATGGTCATCACCGCCAACGCCTCGACGCTGTTCGCGCGCCTCCTCGCCGGGGCCGTGACGCTCATGTTCTTCACGTACGCGTTCGTGAACATGGGCATGGTGAGCGGCGTCCTGCCGGTGGTGGGCGTGCCGCTGCCGCTTGTTTCCTACGGCGGCACGGCGCTGGTGTCGCTGTTCATCGGCCTCGGCATCCTGATGTCGGTGCAGGCGCATCGCAAGCTGGTCAACACCTGACGCCGCACGGTCCCGCGACGGAGTTCCCGATGCACCGCGACGCCCCCGCCGCGATCGGCGCCCCGCTGTCCGAGGTCGACACGCCCGCGCTCGCGATCGACCTCGACCCGTTCGAGCGCAACCTCGCGAAGATGGCGGCGTTCGCGGCGGACGCGGGCGTGCGCCTGCGGCCGCACGCGAAGACGCACAAGTGCCCCACCGTGGCGAAGCTCCAGATCGCCGCCGGCGCGGTCGGCCAATGCTGCCAGAAGGTGGGCGAAGCCGAGGCGCTGGTCGCGGGCGGCGTGCGCGACGTGTTGGTCAGCAACGAGGTCGTCGGTGAGTCCAAGCTGCGGCGCCTCGCGGCGCTCGCCCGCGAGGCGACCGTCGCGCTGTGCTTCGACGATCCCGCGCAGGTGGACGCCGCGTCGCGCGCCGCGGTCGCCGCCGGCGTCACGCTGGGCGCGCTGGTCGAGATCGACGTCGGCATGCAGCGCTGCGGCGTCGGGTCCCCGGAAGCCGCGCGCGACCTCGCGCGGCGCATCGCGCAGGCGCCGGGCCTCGTGTTCCGCGGGCTGCAGGCCTACCACGGCGGGGCGCAGCACATGCCGCCCGCCGAGCGGCGCGCGGCGATCGCGCGTGCGGCCGACGTGGTGCGGGCGACGCTGGACGCGCTGCAGGCCGCGGGCCTCGCGTGCGACGTCGTGAGCGGCGCGGGCAGCGGCACGTTCCGGCTGGAGGCGGGGAGCGGCCTGTGGAACGAACTGCAGGCGGGCTCGTACCTCTTCATGGACACCGAGTACGCGCGCATCGGCGGCGAGCACGGCGGACGTTACGACGAATTCGAGCACAGCCTCTTCGTGCTCGCGGGCGTGATGAGCACGCCGACGCGCGACCGCGCGGTCCTCGACGCGGGGCTGAAGTCGTTCAGCGCGGAGAAGGGCCTGCCGTGGGTGCACGGCCGGCCGGGTGTCGAGGTCACCGGCGTCGCCGACGAGCACGCGAAGCTCGCGCTCGCCGCCGCCGCGGCGCCCCTCGCGCTCGGCGACCGCGTGCTGCTGATCCCCGGCCACTGCGACCCCACGATCAACCTGCACGAGTGGTTCGTGTGCGTGCGCAACGGCCGCGTCGAGGACGTGTGGCCGATCACGGCCCGCGGCGCCAGCCGCTGAAGCGCGCCGTGCGCGCCTTCAGGCGGCGGTGCCGCCCGCGCGCATCTCCGAGAACACGGGGCTCATGAGTCCCGCGTGCGACCCGCCGCGCGCGTCGCGCTTCGCGAGATAGCCGCGGACGATCTCGAGCGCGCTCTGCTCGCACGGCGGCAGCGCGACGTCGCTGGTGCCGAGCGGCGTTACGCGCGGGCCCCAGCGGATCACGTGCGAGCAGAAGGTGAGCCCGCCGCCGAATGCGGGCGTCAGGATGAGCCCGCCCGGCTTCACGCGTCCCGCCTCCAGCGCCTCGACGAGCGCCACGGGAACGGTCGCCGCGGACATGTTGCCGTACCTGTGCACGGTGAGGAACACGCGGTCCATCGGGATGCCGGCGCGCTTGGCCACGAACTCGATGATGCGCAGGTTGGCCTGGTGCGGCACGACGAGGTCGATGTCGTCCGGGCGCTTGTGCGCCTTCGCGAGCGCCGCGGCGGCCGATTCGCCCATGCCGGTCACCGCGCGCTTGAAGATCTCCTGGCCGTCGAAGTCCCAGAGCGTGTCGCCGTAGGTGACGTCGCCGCCGTAGCCGTAGAGGAGCCCGCTGCCGCGCACCCGCAGGATGCCGCGCGCGTCGGCGTAGCAGCCCAGCTTCTCGGCGAGCACGCCCGACTCCTCCTCGCACGCCTGCAGCACCACCGCCGCGCAGCCGTCGCCGAAGAGCACGGACACGTTGCGGTTGTGCCAGTCCATGAACGGCGATATCCATTCCACGCCGACCACGAGCGCGGTGCGCACCACGCCCGTGCGGATCATCGCGTTGGCGGTGGACAGGCCGTGCAGGAAGCTCGTGCAGGCGGTGTTGACGTCCATCGCCGCGGCCGTCCCGGCGCCGAGGCGGATCGACAGGCCCGAGGCGGCGTTCGGGATGTGCTCGTCGTTGCTGCAGCTGCCGAACACGATGAGGTCGAGGTCGGTCGCCGCGATTCCCGCGCACGCGAGCGCCTGCGCCGACGCGACATACGCGAGTTCGGTTCCCGGCACGTGCGAGATGCGCCGCTCGTGGATGCCGGTGCGCTGCATGATCCACTCGTCGTTCGTGTCGAGGAACGTCGCGAGGTCGGCGTTGGACAGCACGGCGGGCGGCATGCACTTGCCCCAGCCGGTGATGGCGGCGTACGTCATGGTGGTCCCCCTGTCTGCGTGATTCTGCGCGGGCCCGGCACCGGGCTCTTTGCGCTGAGTCTAAGCGATGCCCGGCGTGCGCCCGGCGGGGCGCTAACCGACGCGCCGCCGGCGCCAGACGAGCGCGTAGACCGCGACGTTGACCGCGAGCGCGCCCGCGCCGAGCAGCACCTGCACGTCGGCGGTGAGGCCGGCGGGGTAGATCACCGGCAGCAGGTAGTGCTCGATGAAGCCGCCCGGATAGCCCGATTCGCCCGCGGCGCGGCGCAGCGCGTTCTCGAGGGGCGTGAGCGGGCACAGCGCGCCGGTGAACTCGAGCCACACCACCCACGCGACCGCGGGCAGGTGCAGGAACGCGACGCGGCGGTCGCGCAGGACGAGGAAGCCGCCGGCCACCGCGAAGACGATGAACGCGAGGTGCAGCGCGACGACGGCGTCAGCCGCGATCCGCCAGCCCACGGGCGGGGGCGCGCGGTCAGCGCTTCTTTGCGGCCTTGCGCCTGGCCTTGCCCTTGGCGGGTTTGATCGCGGGCGACTGCGTGGCGTCCGGATCGGGCCGGTAGTCGCCGATGATGCCCTTGGCCGGGCACACGGAGAAGATCGGGCACTTGCGGCAGCCGACGGCAAGGGCGACGGGGCACAGCACCATGGGACGAGGCTCCGCACTGAGATGGACATCCATCATGACCCCCTTGTGCGGGAAAGGAAAGCCGGCGCGCGGTCCCTGCCGCCGGTGCGGACATTCCCGCCGGCCGCGTCCCGTCCATCGGCGGCGGAGCTTGCAGGGGTGCGCGCGGATGCTAAAGTAGGCGCGTCCCGCGTCCTTTGGCCGCGGGACCCCCGTTCCCTTCAGTGCGTGTCGTGCGGACCGATGCCAGGTCGGCGGCGGCGCCGTCAGCGCAAGGGTGTGCAATGAGCTTCGCGTGGCCGCAGTACCTCTGGCTGCTGCTGATCGTGCCGGTGCTGGTGGCCGCGTACATCGCGGTGCTGCGCCGGAAGCAGGCCGCGGTGCGCTACGCGGACCTCTCGCTCGTCAAGGCCGCGCAGGGCACGACGCAGCGGATGCGCCGGCACATCCCGCCGCTCCTGTTCCTGCTCGCGATCGTCGCCGCGCTGATCGCGGTCGCGCGGCCGACGGCGATGGTGACGCTGCCATCCGACGCGCGCACCGTGGTGCTCGCGATGGACGTGTCGCTGTCGATGCGCGCGACCGACGTCGACCCGAGCCGGATGGTCGCCGCGCAGAACGCCGCCAAGGTGTTCGTGCAGCAGCTGCCCGCCGACATCCGCGCCGCGATCGTCACCTTCGCCGGCACCGCCGCGCTCGTGCAGCCGCCGACGCAGAACCGCGAGGACCTCGTCGCGGCCATCGACCGCTTCGAGCTCCAGCGCAACACCGCGATCGGCAGCGGCATGATCCTGGCGCTGGCCACGCTGTTCCCGGACGAGGGCATCGACCTCACCGAGGCCGTGTTCGGCAACAACTTCTGGTCGCGCGACCGCGCGCCGAAGCCGGCACCCGACAAGGACATCCGGCAGAAGGAGAAAAAGGCGGTGAAGCCGGTGCCCCCGGGCTCGTACACGTCCGCGGCGATCATCCTGCTCACCGACGGCCGGCGCACGACGGGACCCGACCCGCTCGACGTCGCGCGCATGGCGGCGGACCACGGCGTGCGCGTGTTCACCGTGGGCTTCGGCTCCGCGGGCGGCAGCGCGGTCGACATCGACGGCATGTCGATCTACATGCGCTTCGACGAGGAGACGCTGAAGGGCATCGCGGGGATCACGCGCGCCGAGTATTTCCACGCGACGAGCGAGACGGACCTGAAGGCGATCTACGAAGGCCTCAACACGAAGTTCGCGCTGGAGCGCAAGGAGACCGAGATCGCCGCGCTCTTCACCGCGCTGGCGGCGATCCTCGCCGTCGTGTCCGCGGTCCTCTCCCTGCTCTGGTTCAACCGGATCGTCTAGCCCGACCGGATCGCCTGGCGTCCGCGCCCGTTGTCGCTCCAGCCGCCCCGCCTGAACACTCCCTCTCCCCGTGCGCGGGGAGAGGGCCGGGGTGAGGGGCCGCGCTGTCGCGCCAACCCGGGGTCAGACCCCGATGAAGCCGGGGTCAGACCCCTGGGCATTGACGAGGGTCGTGCAGCGCGTTGTGGTGTGCATCCCACCGCCGTACTCCCTCTCCCCGCTCGCGGGGAGAGGGTTGGGGTGAGGGGGCGCGGCTCGCCTCAACGCCGCGACCCGCCCTCCGTCAATCCCGCCACGAACCGCGTCACCTCCCGCGGCCGCCGCATTTCGAACCACGCGAGGTGCGGGAACTCGCCGCTGCGGCGCAGGGCCGCGAACTCGCGCCCGCGCCGCCGGTACGAGGTCAGCACCCACCACAAGAGCGACTCGCGCGTCGCGAACGTGCGCCGCAGCGTCTCGCGGTTGCCTGCCCACAGCGTCTCGCCGGTCGCCACGCGCCGCAGCGTGCGTCGCAGCGCACGCCCGAACACGGTCGGGAAGCCGAGGTGCAGCCAGACGATCGCGGTGGCCCGCGGCCACACGATGTCGCGCGTCGCGCGGTAGTTGCCGTCGACGACCCAGCGCTCGCCGGCAGTGGCGGCGTCGGTGTCGCGCAGGAAGTCCGCGGGCGGCCGCGGCTGCCAGTCCGGTCCCCAGTGCAGCGCGTCGAGTTCGACGTGCGGGGCCCCCGTCGCGCGCGCCAGCCGTTGCGCCAGGGTGGTCTTGCCGCTGCCGCTGCAGCCGACGACGACCAAGCGGGCGAGCGTCGCGGCGTCGGGGACGGGCGCTAGCCCTTCGCCCACTTGTGCAGGAAGAGGCACGCGCCCGCGGCGCCGACCCAGCAGAGGCCCATCAACGGCAGCTGCGAGATGAACGTCCACACCATGGCGTTGACGAGGCACAGGGCCACGGCGAACAGGGTGGCGAAGATGTTGGCCATGGCGGGGACGTTGGGGACCGCGGGCGCGCGAGCATCCGCGGACGAGGGTCGTACCCGGATTGTAGGGGCGCACCCGGGCGAGCGCTATAGCAGCAATTGCCAATAACCAACATCGATGCGCCGGCCGAACTTGAAGCCCACCTCGCGGAAATGCGCGACGGGCGCGAAACCCATGCGTTCGTGCAGCGCCACGCTCGCGTCGTTCGGCAGCGCGATGCCGCCGATCACCGTGTGGATGCCCTGCGCGCGCAGGAGGGCGAGCAGCCTCGCGTAGAGGGCACGCGCGACCCCTCGCCGCGCGTGCGCGGGCGCCACGTACACCGAGCACTCGGCCGCCTCGCGGTACGCCGCGCGGGTGCGCCACGGTCCCGCGTACGCGTAACCCGCAACCGCGCCCCCGGCCGTCGCCACCAGCCAGTGGTGCGTGCGGCTGACCTGCGCGATGCGCGCGGCCATCTCGTCCGTGGCGACCGGCGTCTCCTCGAAGGTCACGACGGTGCCCGTCACGAAGGGGTTGTAGATCGTGCAGACGGCTTCGGCGTCGGCAGGGGTCGCGGGGCGCACGCCGACGTCGGCGGCGAATAGTGGCGCATTCACGATGGCCGCCATTCGCGACGGAGCAGGCCGTAGAGGTACGAATCGGACGTGACCCCGCCGACGATCCAGCGCTCGCGCAGGTGCCCCTCGCGCACGAAGCCCAGCGCCTCGAGGAGCCGCGCGGAAGGGACGTTCGCGGGGTCGATGTCCGCCTCGAGGCGATGGCAGTCGAGGGCGCCGAACGCGTGCGCGACCAGCGTGCCGAGCGCGTCGCGCATCACGCCCTGGCCCCACAGGCGGCGCGCGAGCACGTAGCCCACCTCGGCGCGCCGGCACGAGGGCACGAAATGGAAGAGCGTGCAGGTGCCGACGAGCTCGTCGCGGCCGTCGACGGTCACCGCCCACTGGATCAGCTCGCCGCTGCGGTAGCCGGCGTGGATGTCGCGCACGAGCTTGCGGGCCTGCGCCTCGTCCGTGAACGGCGGGCGGCTCCAGTACCGCATCACCTCGGGATCGGAGAAGAGCGCGAAGAGCGCCGGCACGTCGGCCGTCGTCACGGCGCGCAGCCGCGCGCGGCGGCCGGCGAGCGGCACGGGGGCCCGCGCCGCCGGCGGCGGGGCCGCGGGGCGGCGGGACGGGCGCACCGCGCGCGTCATGCCCCCGGCGCGCCTCCGGGCAGCGGCCACAGCGCGACGGTGTCGCCGCCGTCCACCGGCTCCGCCGAGGCCGTGAGGTGGTCGAGGAGATGCGCGTTGCGGAGGAACGGCTGCAGGCGGCGGAAGGTCGCGTCGGCGTCGTCGGTGAGGACGTACACGATCCGCGCCTGCGGCGTCAGCTCGTGGCCGTCCATCTCCTCGCTGCCTGCGAGCATCTCGTAGAGCGCGTCCTCGACCTCGAGCAGTTCCTCGAGGTCCTCCACGGCGCGGCCGCGGAACGCGAGCGTGAGGCTGTACCCGGGCACGCTATTGCAGCCGGATTTCGCCGTCGAAGGTGGCGTTCAGCGAGAGCCCGGCCACCTCGAGCGTCACCTTGGCGGGGAAGGTCTCGTTGCCCTGGAGGCGCCCGGCGGCCTGCGCGGCGGCGACCGCGCGCTCGATCTCGCGCTGCGAGCTGATGCCGACCATCTTCAGGAACTTGCGGATGCTCAGGTTGAATGTCTCTTCGTCCATGGCGTTCGTCTCTGGGGAGCGGGTTGCGGCGGCCGCGCCGCGATACCCGGGGCGCCGGTGCCGTCATCCCTCGCCATCGTAGCGCAAGCGGCGCCGTGCGCTACCCGGCCAGCAGCTGCAGGGGCAGGAGGACGATCCACGCCACCACGCCCAGCGCGAGCGCGGCGAGCACGAACGGGATCGCGACCAGCGCGAGGACGAATCCGAGCGCCAGCAGCAGGAGCAGCAGCGCGAGCGGCCACGTGACCGCGAGCAGGATGCCGCAGACGACCAGCAGGGTGAGCGTGCCCATGTGTCCTCCCTTCCGTCGCACCGCAGGGTGCGGCGCCATTGCAGCGGCGCGGGGGGGCCTGGTCAACGGCGAAGGGACGGAGGGCGCGAAGGCGCGACGGGGGGCGCCCGGGAGCGACGGGCGGGGTCAGGCGTCGAGTTCCGCGCGGTCCTTTGCGCACCAGTGCCGTTCCGCCTCCGGCACCTGCCCGTGGCAGGCGAGCGCGCGCGCCTTGGCGTCGGCATCCGCCCGGCCCGCCGCGCGCAGCGCCACCGCGAGCGCCGCGTAGCCGAAGAACCGCTCGAACGCCGGGGCGTCGTGCGCGACGCACACGTCGACGCACGCCTGCGCGGCCTCTGCCGCGGCCGCCGGCTGCCCGGCCGCGAGCCGCGAGCGGGCGAGCCGGTACTGCGCGCGCTCCTCCTCGAGCCACGTGCCGGCGCGGCGCCAGTACACGAGGCCGTTCTGCGCGGCGACGAGCATGCCCGCGGTCTCGCGCGCGTCGCGTTCCGTCTTCTCCTCCAGCGACGCGGCCAGGTTGTTGCCGCCGACCGCCAGCGCGCGGACCGCGGGCGAGCCGTCGGGCAGGCCGGGTGCCGCCAGCGCGAGCGCGGACTCGTAGGCGTCGATCGCGTCGCGGAAGCGATTCAGCGCGGCGAACGCGGACGCCGCGGTCGCCACCGCCACGATGCGATCTTCCCCACCGAGGCCGGCGAGCGCGTCCGGCTCGCCCGCCGCATAGCGGAGCGCCGCGCGCTGGCGCGCGAGTGCCGCCCGCTCGGTCGCGCCGCCCGCCGCCGGCAGTGCCGCGATGCGGTCGAGCAGCGCGACGCCCTGCGGCCACTGCGCGAGGTGCTCGCCGTACACGTGGGTGACGAGGCGCGCGTACGGCACCACCTGCGGCGTGTCGGCAACGAGGTCGAGGGAAGCGGCGAGCCGTTGCGCGACCGCCTCCGGGTGGTCGCCGTGGTCGTTCCACGCTGCTGCGATGAACGTGTCGAAGGTCATGGCCGGTCCCCGCTACGTGGTGCGATCGGTCGCGTGCCCGGGCGCCGGGCGCAGTGCGACGACCAAGTTCAGTTCGACCGCGGCGTTCTTCGGCAGCGCGGACACGCCGACCGACGTGCGCGTGTGCACGCCGGCCGTGCCCAGCACGTCGTGCAGGAGGTCGGACGCCGCGTCCGCGACCTCGCTCTGGCGGACGAACCCGGGCGCGCTTTGCGTGTACACGGTCATCGCAAGCACGCGCTCCACGCGCGCGAGCCCGCCCGGCTGCTGGCGCAGGAGTGCCAGGGCGCGCATCACGCAGATGCGCGCGGCCCGCTGCGCGTCGTCGAGCGTGCGCTCGGCGCCGACGTGGCCCACGACCGCGACCGCGTCGCCCACTCGCGGGATCTGCCCGCTGATGTAAGCGATTCCCGCGTGCTCGACCAGCCCTGCGTAGTGCCCGCCGACGCGGATCTCGCCGTCTGCCGGCAGGGACATCTGCGCGGCGGTCGCGAGGTAGCGGGCTTCGCGGTCGGTGTCGTCGTGATCGTTCGTAGGCGGCATGGCTTCGTTGTCGCTGCTGCTAGAGGGCGTCGGAAATCGCGCGGCTGCCAGGGGGCTGATACCGGCCGCATGTTGTTGGCGCGCCGGTGTCAGATCCCGGGATTGGGGCTGCGATGCGGCCCCGGGGTCAGACCCCATGCGGGGTCAGACCCCTCACGTCAAATCCGTCGCACCGCGACCGCGGAGTATGCCGCCCGCGCCCGGTCCGCGCTATCCGCGCGGGAAGCGGTGCGCGATCGCCGCGCGCCGCGCGAGCGACGCGGCCGGCCACACCTCGCTCGCGCGGTAGTACTCCGGCACCGCGGGTATCCCCGCCGGCAGCACGACCCACGGCTGCTTCGACAACGTGTAGATGTGGATGTCCGGCGGGAACCGGTCGGGATCGTCCTGCGTGCCCACGCGCACGAAGCTTACGGCGTCGCCGGCGCCCGCGTAGTGGCTCCACACGGCCACGCGGCACACCGGGCAGCGCGCGATGCGCTGGCCGCGACCGGATTCCGATGGCGTGGCCACGACGTCGACGGCGCCGGCGAGCAGCACCACGCGCTCCGCCTCGATCAGCGCGTTCAGCACGAACGCGCTGCCCGTCTCGCGCTGGCACCAGCGGCAGTGGCAGCAGTGCACGAACATCGGCGGCGACGTCATCCGGTAGCGCACGTGGCGGCACGTGCAGCCGCCGTCGAAGTGCATGGCGTCCACGCCCGCTACCCTCCGCGGGCGACACCGAGGTCGCGCCACATGTGCAGCTTGGCGAGGTAGCCGCCGTCGATCGCGATGGCGTAGGGTTCGTCGCCGAATACGACGAAGCCCGCGCGCTCGTACAGCGCCCGCGCCGCGTGGTTGCCGCCGGAGACGGTGAGCTGGGCGAGGCCGATGCCCGGGCGCGCCCGCGCGGTCCCGAGCGCGGCGTCGAGGAGCCGCGCGGCCACACCCGCGCGCCGCGCCGCCGGGGCCACGTACATGCCGAACACGAACGCCTTGTGCCGCGCCTTGGCGCGCTGCTCGAACTCGACGCCGACGGCGCCCACCAGCGCGTCCCCGGCGTAGGCGCCGAGCACCACCTCGCGGGCGTCGAGGGCCACGGACAGGCGCGACTCCCACCACGAGTAGGGCAGCGCCGCGCGCTCGTCGAACGTCGACGTGAACGACTCCGGATGATGCCGATAGGCGTCGAGCATCAGCGCCCGGTAGTAGTGCGCGTCCGCGGGGGTGAGGCGGCGCACGCTCATGGCGACGGTTCCGGGCCGACCATGTTGGCGTCGCGCGCGATGCGCCAGCGGCCGCCCGCCTTGCGCAGGAGGGTGAGCGCCGGCCCGCGCCGCAGCACCGGCGTGCCGCCGGGGGGCGTCACGCGCACGTCGAGGTCGCTCCACAGCCACGCCCAGTCGCCGGCGACGACCAGCTCGCGGATCACGCTCGTCGCGTCCACCTGCGGCGCGCCGGGGCCGGCGAACGCGGCCATCGCCGCGGCGAAGGCGGCGCGCCCCTCCATCGGCGGGCCGCCTGCGTTGAGGAAGACGACGTCGTCGGTCACGAGGTCGAGCACCGTCGCGACGTCGCCGCGGCGCGTCGCCGCGAGCCAGTCCGCGACCAGCGTGCGGATGGCCGCCTCGTCGTCGCTCACGCCGGGCGCTCCCGGGAGAAGCGCAGTGCCGAGCGCGCCCGCGCGCGGGCCGCCTCGGTCGCGCGGTCGCGCGGCGGCGCATGGGTGCGCAACTCGCGCAGCAGGCGCTGGGTCGTGGCGGCGACGTCGTCCACCGCCGCGTCGAACGCCGCGGCGTTCACGCCCGACGGCCGGGCGAAGCCGCTCACCTTGCGCACGAACTGCAGCGCAGCGGCGCGCACCTCGTCGTCGGTGACCGGCGGCGCGAAGTTGAAGAGCGTCCGGATGTTGCGGCACATGGCGGTCTCCGAGGGCGGCGCGGCGCGGTCAGTACGGGGTGCCGTCGCGATGGGTGAACACCCAGCGGCCGTCGACGGTGGCCGCGGCGAGGTCGTCGTCCGGGTAGGTGGCGGTGTCGCCGGGCGTCCGGTCGCCGATCTCGAGGTACACGACGTCGGCGTCCGTCTCGTTCACGAGCTGGTGGCCGTCGCCGGTGCCGGCGCGGAAGCCCGCGCACATGCCGGGCGCGAGGCGCGTGCGGCCCGCGTCGGTGACCAGCGTCGGGTGGCCCTCCAGCACGTACACGAACTCGTCCTGCCGCGTGTGCGCGTGGCGCAGCGCGGACGGCGTGCCCGGCGGCAGCCGGGTCAGGTTGACGCCGAAGTTCGCGAGGCCGAAGACGTCGCCCAGCGGGCGCTTGACGCGCTGCGCCACGAGCTGCGCGAAGGGTGCCGGATAGTTCGACGGCTTGGTGCGGGGTGGGACGTCGGCCGCGAGGATCGCGACGGGAGGCGCGTCGGGCATGGGCGGAGAAGCGGCGTGCGTGGGGCGCCTAGCTTACCGCGACTGCGGTGGCGGGGGCGGGTTGCGCCGGTCCGGGTCCGCCTCCCGGGCGCCGGGCAGGCTGGTGCTACGAGCAGAGCCAGAGCACCGCCTCGCGGTACGAGGCGAACGCGCGCACGTCCAGGCCGCGGTTCACGCACGCCATCTCCCAGAACGCGAGCTTCCGGTTCGGCTCGGGCGCGTCGGGCAGCACCACCGCCTCGCGCAGCGTCGCCCGCGCGGGATCGGCCGCCAGCCAGTCGGCGACGTCGTGCAGGTCGATGATCGAGTGCCCGCCGGACAACTCGGCGCAGTCGGCGAGCACCCGGTAGGTGCCGTGCCGGTCGGCGAGCGCCAGGATCGCGCGCGCGGCGCAGCGCATCTCGGCGGGCGTGACTTCGCCGCTGTAGCGGATCTCGACGTAACGCGGATCGTCGTGGGCGCGCGTCTGGTAGGCCATGGCGGGCGTAGGAGCGATGCCGGACGATTCACCTTCCTCCAAGCGGTGCCCGGGCGCAAGTACCGGCCTTGCCATATCGGGCCGCGCGGCGATGCGAATATTCGCGTGCGGCAAAAGCGCACGGACGCGGGACGGGCCCGTCAGCGCTGCGCGAACGTGACGTCGGCGATCCAGTTGCGCTGCCGGCGCGCGAGGCGCGCCGACTCGGGCTCGCCGTCGAAGCTCGCGGGGGTCCGCGCAAGCCGCCCCGCGTCCACGTCCGCGAACGTGTTGACGTTGACCACCGCGTACTCGCGGTCGTCGACGCGGCAGGTGACGACCGGGACCACGCCGCACCGGCGGCACACGTGGAACACCGCGGTGCGCGTGCCGAACCGGTAGGGCTCCACGTCGGCCGGGTTGCCGACGGTGACGGCGAGCCGCGCCGCCGGGTGCGACGTCCACACGCCGCCGTGCTTCACGCAGAACGTGCACCCGCAGGCGCGCGCCGGGATCTGCGCGGGATCGGGTTCCCAGTCGAGCACGTAACCGATATTGCCGCAGTGGCAGCCGCCGGTGATCCGCATCGTTTCCCCCGCGCCAGGACCGGCGCCACACGCCCGCCGGCGTCCCGAAGCACGATTATCGTCCATCGGTGTCTGACACGTCCTATGAGGTGTCTGACACCTCCTATGCGGTGTCTGACACCGAGGTGCCCGCCGCACGCCGCCGTTGCGCGGCCCGGCGGCCGCGTCAGCCGGGCGGCTTCGCCGGCCGGGTCCGGCGCACGCTCGCCACGACGTCGTCGAGTCCCTTGGCGAAGAAGAGCTGGAGGTCGAGGGTGGGCGCCTGCGGCGCGACCAGCCTGACGGCAGCCACGCTGTTGCCGAAGCCGACGTACCAGACCGCCACGCGCATCTTCTTCCCGGCCTCCTCCACGTCGGGGGCGGGCTGCATGAACACGACGCGCCCCTGCTGCTCGAAGGTCCGCAGCTTCTGCGCCTGCGCCTCGATGCGCACGAACTGCACGCCGGGATCGGCCACGCCCTCGGGGCCCTCGACGTCGCGGATGCCGATCTCGAGGCGGTGGTCGGCGGCGGGACCGAACAGCGCGCGCAGCGTGCCGTCGTTCTGCTCGCTGGTGACGTAGGTCGCCGGCAGCACGACCGACGCCCCGCCGTGGTCGAACGTCACCGTGCGCTGCGCGTGGGCGGCGCCGAGGGTGCCGAACGCGAGCGTGGCGGCGAGGAGGAGGCGGGCGAGCATGCGCGGTCGGTGCGGGGCGGGAAGCGGGCGGACCATGCTACCGGAGACGGGTGCGGATGCGCGGCACGGTGCGGCCGGCGGCGATCGGCGGTCGCGTTGCGCCGCCGGGCGGCCGTCAGCCGCGGATGCCGGAGCGCTCCATCGCGACCTCCGAGTAGGAGAAGCCGAGCTTCTCGTAGAACGCCGAGACCCCGTCGCGCCCGGCCCGCAGCACCCACGTCATCCGGCGGTCCTCGCCCATCGCCGCGCGCACGAGCGCGCTGCCCACGCCGCGCCGGCGGTGCGTCGCGGCAACGACCACCATCGAGATGTAGCCGTTGAAGATGCCGTCGGAGATCGCGCGCAGGAAGCCGATCACCTCGTCGCCCTCCACCGCGACCAGCGCGACGTGCGACCGCCGGACGAGTTCGCGGAACACGGCGGGGTCGTGCACGCGCGGGCCCCACGCGTTCGCGAGCAGCAGGAGACGCGCGGGCTCGACGTCCTCGTCCCGCGCGGGCCGGATGTGCATGGTGCCGGAAGGGCGGGTCGCGGCGCGCGCCCGCCGGGAGTCGCGCTAGGGCGTCTTCGGCTTCTTGGGCTGCTTGGGCTTCTTCGGTTCCTTGCGCTGGCGATCGCGGTTTCCCATGGCCGACTCCGGTGACGACGATGATGCGCGGCAAGATGGGCCGCGCGACGACGGTCAATGGTGCGCCTTCGCCCGCCGGCGTGCAACGCGACGTTCAGTCCGCCGCCGGAAAGCGCGCGTAGAGGCAGGTGTTGCGCAGCCGGCCGTCGGGCGCGCGCCGCTCGTGGCGCAGCGTGCCCTCGAGCACGAACCCGCTGCGCTCGGCGACGCGCCGCGACGCGGTGTTCGCCTCGTCGGTGACGATCTCCACGCGCACCGCCGCGAGCTGCGCGAACGCGTAGTCGGTGATCGCGCCCACCGCCTCGGTGACGAACCCCCGGCCCGCGCGCGACGTGCGCACCCAGTAGCCGATCTCGGTCTTCGGCGTCGTCCACACGGTGCGGTGCAGGCCGGTGGCGCCGACGACCTCGCCGCTCGCGCGGTCGAGCATGAGGAACGGCAGGTCCCGGCGCGCGAGGAAGTTGGCGTGCGCCGTGCGGCAGTACGTTTCCGCGGAGGCGACGGTCTGCTCGGCCGCGACCCACGGCAGCGACGCCAGGAACCGCCGCAGCTCGGGCAGCGACTCGGCGATCGCGGCGTGCAGCGCCTCGCCGTCGCCGGGGCGCGGCGGTCGCAGCACGAGGCGCGGCGTCTCGACGCGCGTCGGAAGGTCGAGCAGGATGGGATCGATCATGGCGGCTGGGTCGACGGGGCCCGCGGCCGCGGGCGTCCCGCGCGTTCTAGCACGCCGGCGCGCCGCGCGACAGCGGGCGGACGGCGCCCGCGGCGGCGTCAGTCCGCGTGCACCTCGGGGGCCGCGAGCGACCACGCGAGGGCGTAGGTCGCGTCCTGCACCCCGGTGACGCCCGCGTCCGCGAAGGCGCGGCCGCCGAGGTCGGCGTCGCGCAGCCCGGCGAGCGCGTCGGCGTCGTACCCGGTGACGAACACCGCCCAGCCCACGTCCGCGTCCGCGCCGCGGATGCGCTGTTCGTTGGTCATTGCCGGCTGCGCCGCGGCCGCGAAAAGGTGCGCGCCGCCCAGGCCCGGGCGCGCGGCGAGGGCGGGCAGGGTCGCGAGCAGCGCGGCACGCAGCGCGGACTCGCCGCCGGCGCGCGGACGGAAGCGCCACAGGCGCCCGGCGCCGCCGACACCGAGCCCGAAGCTGCCGGTGACCGTGCAGAAGCCGCGCGCCATGCCCCGGTAGGAAGGCATCACGCGGCTCGTCCAGGCGCTGGGCGCGTTGAGCCGCGCAAGGTATGCGGCGGAGGACAGCGTGGCCAGCTCCGCGACTTCGTAGAGCACGAAGTAGCGCGGCGCACCGGCCCGCGCGACCCAGCGCGTGCCGCGCAGGAAGCCCGGGATCGCGAGCCGCTCCGGCAGGTGCTCGTGCGTGTGCCAAGCGTCGTGGTCGGCGATCGTCTCCGCGACGACGTCGAACGAAAGCAGCATGGCGGCCCGGCCCAGCAGCGGCATCGCGGCGTCCCCCTCGTCGTCGTGCGCGCGCGGCCCGCTACCGCGCGACCGTCACGACGTGCGCCTGTATCTTGCCATCGACGGGGCCGGGGCCGAACCGGTGCGCGAGGGCCGCCGCCGCGG
Organism: Burkholderiales bacterium; assembly: GCA_046347715.1. Lineage (GTDB taxonomy): Bacteria > Pseudomonadota > Gammaproteobacteria > Burkholderiales > Casimicrobiaceae > VBCG01. The sequence goes on along the minus strand of JAXMFO010000004.1, from coordinate 417,110 downwards.
CGGCGGCGGCCGCGAGGCGGTCGGCGCCGTGCGCCTCGATCTCGTTGCGCAGCGGCGTGCCCTCGCAGTAGGCGAACGCGGGCTCCTGCGCGGTGGGCGCGCGGCTGCGGTGCGCGAGGGTCACGACCTCCGCCCCCGCCGTGAAGCCGCCGCGGGCCACGTCCCGCCGGAGGGCGGCCACGTCGTGGTAGCCGTGCGGCAGGCGGGCGAGGAAGCGCGGCGGTGCGGCGGGGAAGAGCGGCGCGAGCGACTCGGTCACGACGTGCGCAAACTCGTTGTCATCGATCCGGTCCCACACGCTGAAGAGGAAGGTGCCGCCGGGGCGCAGCACCCGGCGCGCCTCGGCGTAGGCGCGGGCGCGGTCGGGGAAGAACATCGCGCCGAACTGGCAGGTCACGACGTCGAAGCTGCCGTCCGCGAACGGCAGCGCCTGCGCGTCGGCCTGCCGCCACTCGATCGCGCGGTCGCGGATCGTCGTCCTCGCGTGGTCCAGCATCGGGCGGTTGAGGTCGGTGGCGACGATCCGCGTGCCGGGCGCCAGGACGCGGGCCAGCTCGCGGGTGACGGCGCCGGTGCCGGCGGCGACCTCCAGCACGCGCGCCGGCTCACGGTCCCGGACGCGCGCCGCGAGGTCGGCCGCATACGACGCGAAGATGAGCGGCACGAGGTGGCGGTCGTAGAACTGCGGGATGGAGCCCGCGAAGACCGCACCCGCCTGCGCTGCCGCCATGTGCGCACCTCGTCGTCAGAACCAGTAGTCCCCCACGCAGCGGCCGTCGCGCGGCAGGTCCTCGAACTTGTCGAGGCCGTCGAAGTGATCGATCGGCAGCCGCGCGACGGGCCCCGGCTCGGTGAGGCGCAGGTTAACAGCGATCCGGCGCCGCCCTTCCTTATCGGTCCCGCGCCCCCGCCACCACGCCACGCAGCCGCAGGTCGGACAGAAGTGGAACTCGATGTACTCGCCGCGGATGTACGCGCGCGTCGTCCCGGCGGTGGTGATGCCCTCGCCTTCGTAGTCGTACGCCCACAGCACGCCGTAGCGGCGGCAGACCGTGCAGTTGCACGCGGTGGCCGATTCGGGCATCCCCTTGAATTGCCAGCGGACGGCGCCGCAGTGGCACGAGCCTTCGAGCACGTGACGTCTCCTTCGCATGACCAGGCGCCGCGGCGCCCTGGTACCGCACGGTAGGCCGCCGTGCGCGGCGCTACGCGACCGCGTCGCCCGCCTGCGCGAGCCAGGCCGCGGCCTCCTCCTCGGTCGCGTACACATCGCACGTGAGCCCGAACGAGTGCGCGACCTTCACGCCGAACTTGCGCGGGTGGATGTACTCGGGCGGCGCGACCATGGCCACCGTCACCATGCCGTGGGCCTCGCTCGCCCAGTCCTCCACCATGAGGAAGCGGTCGAGGAGGGTGGGAATCGGCAGGTCGACGAAGCCGGTCGCGTCGACCAGCAGCGTCCGCACGCCCAGGCCCCGGCAGTTGGCGATGGCCGCCGACACCATGTCGACCGCCTCGACCAGCGTGTAGCGTCCCCGCGGGCGCAGCGTGCCCCGCCCGTTGCGGAACGTGAGGAAGTCGAGCACTGGGGTTGCCATGGGGTGACTCGCGCTCTCGCAGTCTAGCCCACCCGGCGCCGCCGCGGGGCACGGCGGCGGACGACCCGCGCGCCGGCTGTCAGCGCTGCGCGGCGCGCAGGGCCGCCACGCGCTCCTCCCACAACGCCTCCAGCCGGTCGGCGAGCGAGGTCGGCACCCGCACGCCGGACGCGCGCACGCCCCAGCGGAAACGCGCGAACGGCGGCACCGCCAGGTCGTCGTAGGTGACGGGCGGCAGCGCGAAGAGCGCGTCGAGCCGCAGGTGCAGGTACTGCGTGGTGACGCCCGCCGCCGCCTTCTCGGGCCGCCAGTGCAGGGCGGGCTCGGGCCCGGTGAGCGTGTAGCCCGCGCCGAAGATGCCCTTGGGCGGCACGCCGACGCGCACCAGGAACGCGCGGCTGCCGACGTCGAGCGCGCGCGTGCGCCCGGCGCTCCAGTCGGTGTCGAGGTGACCCTGGCGCGCGAGCTTGCGGATGTCCCGGGCGAGTGTGGGCCATTCCCACAGCGACGGATTCCAGGCGAAGAGATAGGTGGCCATGTCGGCGGCAGCGCGGCGATGGTAGATTGTGCGCCCAGCATGCCCGGCCTGCTCAATGGACACCCTCCCGCGCGAATGCGCCGCGGGCCGGAATCACCCTCGCGCCGGCCGCACCGGCGCCTGCCGCTGCAGCGGGCGCTGCTCGCCGCGTGCGTCACGCTGCTCGTCGCGTGCGGCACCACGCCGCCCAGGACCCCGTCCTCGGCGCCTACGGCACCTGCGGCGAAAGGGGCGCCGCCGCCGTCCGCCTCGTCCAAGTACTACAAGGACGACGGCCCCGGCGAGGCGCCGCCGCCCAACCTCGACCAGGTGCCCGACGCCGTGCCGCGCCTCGAGCCGCTGCACCGCTTCGCCAACCGCCCCTATACGGTGCTGGGCCAGGACTACGTGCCGGCGACCTCGCTGCGCCCGTACCGCCAGCGCGGCATCGCGTCGTGGTACGGCCGCAAGTTCCACGGCCAGAAGACGTCGATCGGCGAGACCTACGACATGTACGGCATGACGGCCGCGCACCCGACGCTGCCCATTCCGTCGTATGCGCGCGTGACCAATGTCGCGACCGGCAAGTCCGTGGTGGTGCGCGTCAACGACCGTGGCCCGTTCCTGCACGGGCGCCTGATCGACCTCTCGTACGCGGCGGCCTACAAGCTCGGCATCTCGGGGAAGGGCAGCGGCGAGGTGGAGGTGGAGGCCATCATTCCCGGCGACAGCCCGACGCTGACCGCGGCGGCGCCGCTGCCGCCGGTGGCGGTCGCCCCCGACACCGCGCCCACCACCATCGCGCTGCCGCCGACCCCTGCGGCCCCCACGACCGGCGGCTTCGCCGTGCAGCTCGGCGCCTTCCAGAACAACCAGAACGCGCAGAACTTCCTCACCCACGTGCAGGCGCAGCTCGCGTCCGCGCAGGTCACGCCGAGGGTGCGCGAAGTCAACGGCCTCTACCGGGTATACGTTGGTCCGTACGCCGACCGCGAGGAGGCGAAGCGGGTCGCGGACCGCATCACGCAGGCGTTCGGGATGGCGGCGGCCGTCGCGCCGCATTGACGGCGCACGGAACAAACGCGCGCGCCCGCGGTCAACCCGGTCTGTCGACCCTGTTCGTTATAATTCGCGGGTCGCCGCGGCTCATTGCGAACGCGACGAGCGTCGCAGCGTAACGCGCGGCACGGTACGACCACACCAACAAGGCCCATGCCACGCTCGCTCCGCCACTTCCTGGCTTTCCTCCTCCTGGGCCTGCTGCCGTTCGCGGCCGTCCGCGCGCAGCTCAACATCGAGATCGTGGGCGGGGCCGGCACCGCCATCCCGATCGCCATCGTGCCGTTCGGAGGCGAGAGCAGCTTCCCGCTCGGCATTACCGGCGTGGTCGGGGCCGACCTCGCGCGCTCGGGGATGTTCCGGCTGGTCGGCACCGACAACGTGAACCCGCGGCCGGTCCGCGCGGAGGACGTGGCGCCGGACACGTGGCGCGGCCGCGGCGCCGACGCGGTGGTGGTGGGCTCGATGACGCCGGTCGCCAACGGCCAGGTCGAGGTGCGCTTCGCCCTCGTCGACACGGTCAAGAAGACCACCCTTGCGGCCATGACCTACACGGTCACGCCCCAGCAGTTCCGCGCCACCGCGCACAAGATCGCGGACGTGATCTACGAAAAGCTGACCGGCGACCCGGGCGTCTTTTCCACGCGGATCGCGTACGTCACCAAGGCCGGCCCGCGCTACCAGCTGCAGGTCGCGGACGCGGACGGCAGCGACCCGCAGACGATCGTCAGCAGCAACGAGCCCATCATCTCGCCGCGCTGGGCGCCCGACGGCACGCGCATCGCGTACGTGTCGTTCGAGGCGAAGAAACCGGTGGTGTACGTGCAGGACCTCGGGACCGGCGCGCGCACCGCGGTCGCGAACTTCCGCGGCAGCAACAGCTCGCCCGCGTGGTCGCCCGACGGCCGCCGGCTCGCGGTCACGCTGACCAAGGACGGCGGGTCGCAGCTCTACCTCATGAATGCGGACGGCGGCAACGCGCAGCGCGTCATGACCTCCAACGCGATCGACACCGAGGCGCAGTTCACGCCGGACGGCAAGGCGATCCTGTTCACGTCCGACCGCGGGGGCAGCCCGCAGGTCTATCGCCTCAACCTCGGCACCAACGCCGTCGAGCGCCTGACGTTCGAGGGCAGCTACAACGTGTCGCCGCGGCCGCTGCCCGACGGCAAGGGCTTCGTGTTCGTCCGCCGCGACGGCGGGCGCTTCCAGATCGCCACCCAGGACTACGCGACGCGCCAGGTGCAGGTGCTCACCGCGGGACCGGTCGACGAATCGCCGTCGATCGCGCCCAACGGCCGCCTGATCCTCTACGCGAACGACTCCGGAGGGCGTGGTACGCTGGCCGCCGTGTCGACCGACGGCCGGGTCAAGCAGCGCCTGATGTCAGCGGCCTCCGATGTGCGTGAGCCGGCGTGGGGACCGTATGCGCGATAGCCGCGCACGCAGCGGTGCCGGCCCTTCTTCCCAGCGTCCTTCGTGCGCCCGTGCTGCGGCGGTAGCGCTCGTTCCCTTGCAGGAGACACCATGAAAAAAGTCCTCTTCACCGCCTTCCTCGCCGCCGTGCTCGCGGGCTGCCAGTCCGCGCCGACCACCGCGCCGGTCGAGGACAAGTCCAGCGCGACCGATCCGTCGGCCTCCTCGCAGGCGGGCGGTACGTCGACCGCCGGCGCGCGCCCGGGCGGCGTCTCCGGCAGCAACACGGGAACCGGGGCCAATCCGCTGAAGGATCCGAACAACATCCTCTCGAAGCGCTCGATCTACTTCGAGTTCGACAGCTTCACGGTGTCCGACCAGTACAAGCCCATCGTCGAGGCGCACGCCAAGTACCTGCAGGCCAACCGCCAGGCGCGCGTCGCGCTGCAGGGCCACGCCGACGAGCGCGGCTCGCGCGAGTACAACATCGCGCTCGGCCAGAAGCGCGCCGACGCGGTCAAGCGCATGATGACGCTGATGGGCGTGCAGGACATCGTGATCGAGACCGTGAGCTTCGGCGAGGAAAAGCCGAAGAACCCCGGCCACGACGAGGCGGCGTGGGCGGAGAACCGGCGCGTCGACATCATCTACGCCGGCGAGTGACGGCGGCGCGGCGCCTCGCGCGCGGGCCGCGCGGGCGCCGGGGGAGAACCGAATGAAGCCATCGCAGCGGCTCGTCTTCGCCGCGCTCGTGACGTTCACGTTCGCGCACGCGGCGCACGCCGGCCTCTTCGACGACGAGGAGGCGCGCAAGCGCATCGACGCCACCGCGCAGAAGGTCGACAAGCTCCAGCGCGACCTCGAGGCGCGGCTCGCCGCGCTCGAGCAGCAGACGAAGTCGCAGGGCCTCGACCTGCTGAACGAGTTCGAGGTGATCCGCGCCGACGTCGCGAAGATCCGCGGCCAGATCGAGGTGCTGACCTACGAGCTGACCGAGGCGCAGAAGCGGCAGAAGGACCTGTACGTCGACCTCGACTCGCGCCTGCGCAAGCTCGAGGGCGGGCCCGGCGGCGCGGCCGACGCCGGTGCGCCGGCCGCGCCGGCCGGCGAGGCCGCGGCACCGCCTGCGGGCGCGCCGCCGGCGGGAGCGCCCGCGGCGCCGGTGATCCCCGCGTCCGCGAACGAGCAGCGTGCGTACGACGGCGCCCTCGACCAGTTCAAGCGCGGCGACTACGCGGGCGCCATCGCGGGCTTCCAGTCGTTCGTGAAGACGTACCCGCGCAGCCCGCTCGCGCCGTCGGCGCAGTACTGGGTCGGCAACGCGCAGTTCGCCCGCAAGGACTATCGCGCGGCGATCGCGTCGCAGCGGCAGCTGATCCAGCTGTGGCCGGACAGCGCGAAGGTGCCCGACGCGCTCCTCAACGTCGCGTCCGCGCAGTCGGAGATGGGCGACAGCGCCGCCGCCCGGCGCACGCTCGAGGAGCTGATCGCGAAGTACCCGCAATCCGACTCCGCCGTGAAGGCGAAGCAGCGGCTCGGCTCGCGCTGAACCCGCCGGCGACCCCCTTCCCATCGTGACGCGCCCGTTCGCGGAACGCGTCGTCGCGTGGCAGCGCACGCACGGCCGCCACGACCTTCCGTGGCAGGACACCCGCGACCCGTATCGCATCTGGGTGTCCGAGATCATGCTGCAGCAGACGCAGGTGACGACGGTGCTGCCGTACTACCTGCGCTTCATGGCGCGCTTCCCGGACGTCGCGGCGCTCGCCGCCGCGAGCGACGACGAGGTGCTCGCGCACTGGAGCGGCCTGGGCTACTACCGTCGCGCGCACTACCTGCACGCGGCGGCGAAGGCGGTGGTCGTGGAGCACGGTGGCGCGTTCCCGCGCGATGCGGCCACGCTCGCCACGCTGCCCGGCATCGGCCGCTCGACCGCGGCCGCGATCTCCGCGTTCTCGTCGGGCGCATCGCACGCGATCCTCGACGGCAACGTGAAGCGCGTGCTCGCCCGGCACCGTGGCGTCGAGGGGTGGCCCGGCGCGCCGAAGGTGGAGGCGGTGTTGTGGCAGGCCGCCGACGCGCTCGTTCCCGCGACCGAGGTGGAGGCCTACACCCAGGGGCTGATGGATCTCGGGGCGACCGTGTGCACGCGCTCGGCGCCCGCGTGCGACCGCTGCCCCGTCGCGGAGGACTGCGTCGCGCTGCGCGAGGGCCGCGTCGACGAACTGCCGTCGCCGCGCCCGCAGAAGGCCCTGCCGCAGCGCGCGCTGCGCGTGCTCGTGATCGAGCGCGGCGGCGAGATCCTGTTCGAGAAGCGGCCGCCGCTGGGCATCTGGGGCGGCCTCTGGAGCCTGCCCGAGTGCGCGCTCGACGAGGACGCGGCCGCGGTGGTCGCGACGCGCTTCGGCGCCCACGCGCGGCCGGGCGACGCGCTGCCGCCGATCGCGCACGGCTTCACGCACTTCGGCCTCACGCTGCACCCGCTGCGCATGAGCGCCGCCCGCTGGCCCGCGCAGGCCGGCGCACCGCTGACGACGTGGCTGACACCCGAGGACGCGCTCGCCGCCGCGCTGCCCGCGCCGATCCGGCGGCTGGTGCGATCGCTCGGCGGCGCCTGACCGCCAGCGAATCGGTGTGCCTGGTGTCAGACACGTCATATGACGTGTCTGACACCAAACCATGGTGGGGTCTGACCCCAATGTGACGGGTCTGACCCCGGCTGCGGCCTCGCTAGTTGCGCAGCGTCGCGGCCCAGTCGCGCAGGTCGGCCGGCAGCCGCCGCTCGGCGTCGGGCACCGTGTCGCGGAACTCGCGCAGTTCGCGCACGGCGTCGGCGGTGTTGCCTTCGTCGCGCAGCTTGCGGATGCGCGCGATCCACGCATCGGGATCGCGCGCCTTCGCCTGAGCGTCGGGACCCGATGCCACCTTTGCGAGGGGCTTGGCGGCGGCTTCGCGTGTTTCGTCGCGCGCGCGTGCCGGGGCCGGGGGTGCCGTGGCGGGCATACCCATCGGCGCCTGCGCGAGCCGGCCGATCGGGGCCTGCGCGGGCGCCGGCGGAGGCGGTGGCGCCGCGTTCAGCGCCTGTGCGCGGTCCGCCATGGGCGGCGATGCCGCTGGCGCAGCCACGTCCTTGCGCGCTGCGGACTCGGCCGAGGCCGCGCCGCCGGCCAGCGGCGTGCTTTCGGTCGCGGCTGCGCGCGACTTGGCCGCCGACGCCGCGCCAGGGAAGGGCTCGGGCGCCGCCGGAGCGTTGGCGCGCGCGGCGTCCGCCATCACGGCGCCGCGCTCCGCCGGCATCGGCGGAACGGCGGGTGCCGGCGTCGGCGCAGGTACGGCCATCGGCGCGGGTGCAGGCACGGGGGCACGTGCCGGCGTCGTTGGAGGTGCGGCGGGAATTGCAGCCGAAGTCATAGGCGCGGGTACGGGTGCAGGCGCAGGGGCATCCGCAGCCGCATGTGTACGCGCAGATGCAGGCGCAGGCACCTCCGCCTTCTGCCGCTGCAGCGTTGCGTCCGACTTCCGCTCGGCCGCACGGCGCGCGTCCGCCTTGTCCGACGCGGCGACGCGGCCGTCCGACAGCGCCTGTTCCGAGGTCGCCGCGCGTGGCGCACCCGGCAGCGCCCGCGTGACCGGACCGGTGGCCGCCATGCCCGCGACGGCCGGCGCTGCCCCTTGCGCCACCGCACCGTCCGCATCGCGGGCAGGTGCTGCGGCCGGCGCAGGTGCTTCGGCGGCGGCCGGCGCAGGCGCTGCAGCCGGCGGCGTCGCCGGCGCCGTCGCGACGATCTTCGCCGGCGCCGCGGATTCGGGCAGCACGAGGTTCGTGTCCGCCGGCATCGTCTGGATGATCCCGACCACCACCGTGCCGATCGCGGCCGCCGCGGCGAGCGGCATCCACCAGCGCTGCGGGCTCGTCGCCTCCGCGGGCGTCGACTGCGGGCGGCTGCCCACCGCCCGATGCGCCGCCGCGAGGATCGCGCGGTCGAGTTCCGGCGGCGGCAACTCCTGCGAGTGCTCGCGCCAGGCGCGTTCCAGCGCGGGATCGCGTTCGCTCATGTCCATTCCTCCCGCAACGGCCCCAGCGCGTCGCGCAGCTTGGTCAGCGCGTAGCGCAGGCGGCTCTTCGCGGTTTCCATTCCGACGCCCGTCGTCTCCGCGATTTCGGCCAACGAGAGCCCGCCCTCGTACTGCAGCAGGAACGCGTCGCGCTGCTCCGCGGGCAATGCGGCGAGCGCCGCGGACAGCTGCGCGCCGAGTTCGCGCGATGCCGCGCGCGCCTGCGGCTCGTGCGTGGCGTCCGCCGGCAATTGCTCGACCACGCTGGCGGCTTCGCCGTCCGCGTCGTCGTCCACCGAGACGAGGCGCACGCGACCCGTCGCGCGCCAGTGATCGACCAGCCGGTTGTGCGCGAGCGTGTACAGCCACGTGGTGAACTTCGCCGTCGGCGTGTAGCTCGTGCGCACGCGGATCGCGTTCATCCACACGTCCTGGAAGAGCTCGTCGGCGACGCCCGCATCGCGGCAGTGGCGCAGCAGGTAGCGATAGACGCCCCCCTTGTGGCGCGCATAGAGCGTATCGAAGGCGGCCGCGGTCCCGGCGCCATACGCCTGCATGAGCGCTTCGTCGCTGTCGTCCTCCCGCATCGCGCGCCCAGTATGCAAGGGCGCCCGGCGCGGGGCAACGCCGGGCGCCCGGCGGGGCGCGTCCTGCGGCTGCACGTCGCGCGGATCAGCGCGGGTCCGGCGCGAAGCGCAGCGCGCCGGGGAACGGGTCGGGCGTGCGGCGGGCGATCGGCGGCAGCGGCTGCGGCAGCACGCCCATCGCGACGAGGTTCTCGCGGCGGTCGTACTGGATCGCGACCGTCTCCGCCGGCGAGGACGATGCGCGCTCGAACTGCGTGAGCGTCACGTGCGAGTCCTCGCTGCGGCCGTGACCGGTGCCGAGCTTGCCGAGCGACTTCACGGCCTGCTGCGACTCGCTGCGCGCGAGGGCCCCGGCGGCGGCATTGGCCGGCGCCTGCATCGGCGCGGGGGCGGCCGCCGCCGCGGGCGGCACCGGTGCGTTGGCGCTGTCCTTCGCGACGGGCTCGGCGGACCCCCACTCGGCCTCCGCGACGCGCTCCTGGATCCGGCGCATCGCCACCGGCCGGCGTTCCTGGAAGACCGCGACGCCGATGACGCCGACGTTGCGCGGGCGCCCCGTGCGCGCCGCGTACGAGTCGCCGAGGTCGGTGAAGTAGAAGGCCGCCGTGCGCTCCATGCTCTTGCGCCAGCCCGCGATCTCGACCGAGCCCCACGGCTCGAGGACGTAGCCCGACTGGTCCGGCGAGGCCGTGTCGCCGGAGATCACGTTGACGCCGTCCACGCTCGTCACCACCAGCACGCGCCCGCCGGTGCAGTTGCGGATGCGTACCGCGTACTCGTGCCCGGGTGCGCCCACGATGAAGCTGCGGCCGTCCTTCGCGTAGACCGGCAGCGCGGTGCCGTCGAAGCGGTCGTACACGTCGACCTGCACGAGGCTGCCCTTCACGTAGGGCGGGCTATACGGGACGGCGGGCTGCGCCCACGCGGCCTGCACGACGCCCATCGCCACCAGCGCCGCGCCGAGCGCGCGCCGCACGTTCGTTCCGATGCTGCCCATGTCCGTCTCCCTCCACGCGGTCGCGGGTGACCGCCTCGATTGCTATCAACGCCGGGCGGCGGCAAACGGGGTTGACCGCCCGCCCGGGCCGCCGCCCCCCCATGCGATAATTTTTCGGAAATGGATGCCGCCGCTGCCGCCAAGCTGCCCGTCGTCGTCGCGAGCCTCGCGTTCGTGCTGGCGTTCGTCTTCGGCGCCGTGGCCAACCGGGTGAACTTCTGCACGATGGGTGCGGTGACCGACGTCGTGAACTTCGGCGACTGGCGACGCATGCGTATGTGGGTGCTCGCTATCGCCACAGCCATTGCCGGTGCTGGGGTTTTGTCGGCGATGGGTGTCGTCGACCTGTCCAGGTCGATCTACACCGGCGCGAGCGTCGCCTGGGTCTCGGCGCTCGTCGGCGGCTTCCTGTTCGGGTTCGGGATGACCCTGTCGTCGGGCTGCGGCAGCAAGACCCTGATCCGCGCCGGGGCCGGGAACCTGAAGTCGTGGGTGGTGCTGTTCGTCCTCGGCATCGCCGCCTACATGACGCTGAAGGGCCTGTTCGCGGTCTGGCGCACCACCGTCCTCGATCCCTGGAAGATCGACTTCGGCCGCTTCGGCGTGGCCACCTCGGACCTGCCGGCGCTCCTCGGCGCGGCCGGGCTCGGCGCCGCCGCGAAGGTCTGGGTGCCGGTGGTGATCGTGGTTGCGCTCCTCGCCTACGTGTTCAAGGACCGCGAGTTCCGCACGTCGACCGAATTGATCGTCGGCGGCGTGATCGTCGGGCTCGTCATCGTCGGCGGCTGGTACATCTCGGGCCACCTCGGCTATCTCGCGGAGGACCCCGCGACGCTGGAGGAGAAGTTCGTCGCGACCAACTCCGGCCGCATGGAATCGTACAGCTTCACGTCGCCCGTCGCGTACACGCTGGAACTCCTCATGTTCTGGAGCGACCAGTCGCGCATCGTCACCTTCGGCATCGCGGGCGTGCTCGGCATGCTCGCCGGATCGGCCGCGTACGCGCTCGCGTCGCGCACCTTCCGCTGGGAGGGCTTCGGCTCGGTCGAGGACGTCGCCAACCACATCGTCGGCGGCATCTTCATGGGCTTCGGCGGCGTCACGGCGCTGGGCTGCACCATCGGCCAGGGCCTGACCGGGATCTCGACGCTCGCCGTCGGCTCGTTCCTCGCCTTCGGCGCGATCATCGCCGGCTGTGTCGCCGCCGTCCGCTACCAGATGTGGCGGCTCGAGCGGACGGCGTAGCCCGGATTGCCCGCTCGTGCGTTAATGACGCCATGATCGTCTTCGACCTCCGCTGCGCGCAGGGCCACACGTTCGAGGGCTGGTTCGCCTCGGGCGAGGAATTCGGTCGCCAGCAGGAAGGCGGACTCGTGCGCTGCCCCGTGTGCGACGACGCCCACATCGAGCGTCGCCCCTCCGCCAAGGTGCGCGTGCGCAAGGGGAGCGCGAAGGCCGAGGTGACTTCCGCGCCCGCGGCGGCGCCCGCCGAGAACGTCGCCGGCTTCCCGCCGGAACTCATCGCGAAGCTGCGCGAGATCGTGCGCAACACCGAGGACGTCGGTGAGCGGTTCCCCGAGGAAGCCCGCAAGATCCACTACGACGAGGCCGAGAAGCGCGCGATCCGCGGCAAGGCCTCGCGCGAGGAAGCCGAGGCGCTGCTCGAGGAAGGCATCGAGTTCGCGCCGCTGCCGCCGATCCTCACCGGCGAGACCCACTGAGCGGTTGGCCCCGGTTTGGCCCCGCCGGTATAATGGCGGGCTTTGCAGGTGTGGGGCGTTAGCTCAGTTGGTAGAGCAGCGGACTTTTAATCCGTTGGTCACTGGTTCAAGTCCAGTACGCCCTACCAGAAACCTGAGGGCTGCGCGAAGGCGCGGCCCTTTGCATTTCTGCGTCAGGCCGCGGGGCGAGCTGCGCCCGCAGTTCGCGCTAGACCGCGCGTGCGCGACGCGCCACCGGCATCGTCCCGGTGGTCACGATCGCAGCGCGCACCCGCCGCAGCAACCGCTGCAGCGCGCGGCCGACGGTGGCGCGCAGGTGCCGACGGCGCAACGCGCGCGCCTCGCGCTCGAACATGAAGTGGTCGTAGGCGATCCAGTAACGGCGATCGGCAAGTTCTTCGTGGCGTTCCATAAGGGCCCTTTCCGCGGTGTACGCCCGCTCGAGGATTGCCTCCTGGATGCCACGTTAGGGGCCCTGCGACAGGATGTCCAATCGCCATTCGCGATGACGGCCATCGACGTGGCCGATGCTGCGCCGTCGTCGTGCGCGCCGGATGCGGAATGCGCTACTTGAGTGCGGCGAGCTCGCGATTCGCCTGCCGCAGCATGCCTGTCACCGCGAGGGCGAGGTTCTGCAGCATGCGGATCTTGATGGCGGGCGCCTCGCGGTCGAGTTCGTCGAACGCGCGCCGCGTCAGCACGAGGCACTCGACCTCGCCCAGCGCCGTCACGTTCGCGGAGCGCGGCGAGTGGTCGATGAACGCGAGTTCGCCGAACGTCATGCCGGCGGTGATCGCGTCGAGGCGCGCGATGCCGCCCTCGGTGGGCAGGCTCACCATCGCCATGCCGTCCGTGATGACGAAGAGCTCGTCGGATGCCTGGCCCGCGGTGATCATCGTCTGCCCGCTGTGATATGCGCGGCGCGAGAGCTTGCTCTCGAGGCGCGCGAGCTCGTCCGGCGTGAGGCCGGCGAAGAGCGCGCACTGCGCGGGCGTCACCTTCGCGTCCCACGCGGCGTCCGGGAAGCGGCGCGTCAATTGCAGGTTCTCGCCGTGCTCGAGCGCGAAGTCGTCGTCGGCGAAGAATGCCTCGCGGTCCATGCCGGCATCGATGAGCTGCTGCCACCACGTGCTCGCGTCGCTGAACACGAGTTGCTTGCCGAGCGCCGTCATCTCGCGGCGCGCGGCGACGAGGAGGTTGGTGGCCGCGGCGTCCATCCGCTGCACCATGCGCAGGTTGAGGATGAAGTACTCGGTGTCCGGCGCGTGCTCCATCAGCTCGCGGATGACCGGCTCCAGCGACGCGAACACCAGCGCGCCCTGCAGGTGGTAGAGCCGGATGCGGCTGCCGACGAGGCGCAGGTGGTCGGCGGCCTCCGGCGGGCGCCGGCGCTTCGATGCGACGCTGCGCCGGGTCGTGGCGAGGCGCACCGCGGGCAACGCGTGGAGCGAGGGCTCGAATAGATGCAGGCGCAGCTCGGCCGCGATCTCGCGGCAGGTGGCGATGCCGCGCACGCTGTTGCCCTGCGCGTCGAGGCGCGGCGAGAACACGCCGATGCCGAGTCGTCCCGGCTGCACGGCGAGGATGCCGCCGCCGACGCCGCTCTTCGCGGGCAGCCCGGTGCGGTAGAGCCACTCGCCGGAGAAGTCGTACATGCCGCACGTGGCCATCACGGCCAGCACGTTCTGCACGCAGTCCTCGGCGAGCGCGCGTTCGCCGGTGATGGGATTGACGCCGCCACCCGCGAGCGTGGCGCCCATGATCGCGAGGTCGCGGCAGGTGACGCGGATCGCGCACTGGCGAAAGTAGGTCTCGAGCGTGACGGTCGGATCCTCGCCGAGGATGCCGAAGTTGCGCAGCATCCACCCGATCGCGCGGTTGCGGTGACCGGTCGCACTTTCGGACCGGTAGACCTTCTCGTCGATGTCGAGCGTGCGCCCGGCGTACGCCGAGAACGTCGCCAGGATGCGCTCGACGCGCTCCTCCATCGTCGCCCCCGGGATGAGCCCGCACGCGGCGATCGCACCAGCATTGATCAGGGGATTGAGCGGTGCACCGGACTGGGGCCGCAAACTGATCGCGTTGAAGGCGTCGCCCGAGGGCTCGACCCCGATGCGCTCGAGCACCGGGTCCTCGCCATGGGTCTCCAGCGCGAGGCCGTAGGTCAGCGGCTTGCTGATCGACTGGATGGTGAACGGGACCCGCGTGTCCCCGGCTTCATAGACGTAGCCGTCCGCGGTGGCGATGCAGATGCCGAAGTGATCGGGGTTGGCGAGCGACAACTCGGGGATGTAGTCGGCGACGGCGCCGTCGGTCATCGGGGCGACGCGCGCGTGCAGCGACTCGAGGTAATGCAGGATGGGCGAGGTGGGCATGGCGAACCTGGGGAAAGTCAGGGTCGCCTGTGCAAGATCGGTGCCCGGGCGGGCCGGGGGCCGGCCGCAGCGGTGCGTGGACCCTCCCGTGGGCGGCGTGTGCGGCTACCCGCCCGCGGTGCGTGCCAGTGCGTCCGCAACGGCGGTACCGGCCGGGCGCGCCAGGCGCTCGACCTCGCGGCCGTCACGCAGGAACACGAGCGTCGGCCACAGCTTCACGCCGAAGGAGCGGCCGAGCCCCCGACCGGGTCCGTCCTCGACGCGGATATGCCGCACGTCCGGATGCGCGGCCAGCGCTTCGCCGATCGGGCCTTGCGCGGCACGGCACCAGCCGCACCAGTCGGTCCCGAACTCGAGGAGCGCGAGACCGCGCAGCGCGTCGATGTCGGCGCGCGCGGGCTCGGGCCGGGTGAAGGGGGCGGGGTTCGTCATGATCGTCGTGCGGCGGTATGCGTTCTCGCATGCCGCGCGCCGATGCGTGCAGCGGAACGGCGCCGAATTCTATGTCAACGCGATGCCGATGACCGCGCGCCTTCTGCCCGCGCCACGTGCCACGGCGGGCACCTGGCGCCGATCCGGAGGGGCGGTCTGCGCCGGTTGTCCGGGCGCACCCGCCGTGCTACAATAGCGACCCTCCGCGGACAGCGCTTCCGGCGTCTTGCGCAGGGGTTTGCAGTGACAGTGGGTCGTTAGCTCAGCTGGTAGAGCAGCGGACTCTTAATCCGTTGGTCGCAGGTTCGATCCCTGCACGGCCTACCACTCTTTCAAGGGCTTACCTTCGGGTAAGCCCTTTTCATTTCTCGGCCTGTGACAGATTTGTGCCTTGGGGCTTTGCAGCCCGGGCGCGAACCTCGCCCAACCGCTGGGCGTACGGCGCCAGGTGGTCGGCGGCGAGATGCGCATACCGCCGCACCATCTCCGTCGATGCCCAGCCGCCCAGCTCCTGCAGTGCGTACAGCGGCGTCCCGTTCTGCACGTGCCAACTGGCCCAGGTGTGGCGTAAGTCGTGCCACCGGAAGTCGGCGATCCCCGCCCGCTCCAGCGCCGCGTACCAGGCCTTGGTACTGACCTGCGTAATCGGCTGCCCGTGATAGCTGAACACATGCGTCCGGTGCTTCCCGATCTGCTTGCTGATCAGCGCTACCGCTTCCGCGTTGAGCGGTACCGGAATCGCTTTCCGTGCCTTGGCTTGATCGGGGTGAATCCACGCCAGCTCGCGCACCAAATCGACTTGCGACCACAACAGGCCGGTCACGTTAGCTGCCCGCAACCCCGTGGCCAGGGTGAAGGCAGCCATGTCGGCCAGGTGCTCCGGCAACTCGTTCAGCAACCGTTGCGCTTCGTCGGGGGTGAGGAAGCGGACGCGCCGCTTCGGCTCCCGCAACATCCGTACTCTGGGCATGCGGTCCAGCCATTCCCAGTCGTTGACACACTTGCGTAGTACGGCGCGCAGCAGCGCCAGAACGCGGTTGACCGTTGCGTTACTGCACCCTTCGGCAAGCTTCGCGTCCGTGATCGTGTCGATCAGCGTGCGGTTGATGGCGGTGAGATCCTTGCCACGCAAGAAGCGATCGAGCCAACGCAACTTGGCGATGTCTTCCTTCGCCGATGCCTTGTGCGACTGCTCCTTGAGCCATCGTACCGCCGCCTCATTCCAGATGTGTCGCGGCTTCTCTTCCAGCTTGTCGAGTCGCCACAACTCAGCCTTGAGTCGGTCGTGATACTCCTGCGCTAGGGCTTTGGTAGCAGTCCCAGTAGTGCGACGTACTCGCTGTCCATTCTGGGCGACAACGTCGATCCACCAGGTCTTGCCGCGTTTGCGAAGTGGCATCCCTTCTCCTTTCCGGGTGTCACTTGCAACGCTTGCCGTGGACGAGCATACAAGGAGCGAACGTGGGCAACAAGGTCGTCTTCGAGGAAGACCCACCGCCGTCCCACTTTGGCGCCGGCGATCAAACCGGCCTTCGCGCGTTGCCGCAGCTCCTCCGGGTTCATATGGAGGAAGGCGGCGGCGGCGGCGAGGTCGAGGCTGCGCAAGGTGGAGAGGGCCGGGGGTAGATGGCGCCATTGTTGCGAGTGCCGGCCGGAGTGTCACCGAAGATTCCGCAGCCAGAAGCAATGGAATCTTCGTGCGTGAACGGTGTGTTCACGGCCCCGATTGGGGTGAAGCGACGCGGGATGGCCTGGTGGGCCACCCCGCGTGCGCTTACTTTGTGACCGTGATTCGCGTCTCGTCCCGGCCAGGACCGCGATAACGATCGAGGTCGAGCCCGGTCAGCTCCGGGATCTTCTTGTAGTCGATCACGCCTGATTTCCAGTACCGCGTGACCGCCACCCCGCCGCCCTGCTCGCTGGTGTGCTTAGCCAGGCTCATCAGCCGCAGCTTGCTCACGTCGAGCGCGGCAGCCGCCTCGTCGGCGTGTCGCTTGGACGCCAGGTACTCCTGGGCGGCGGACAACCACGCCTCATCACTGCGCAGGAGCGTGTCGCCCTCGGTGAGTGCTGGGGCGTGGTCGTCGCGGACGTAGCGCATGAACCGGTCCCAGTCCTGGCTGATCGTGTCCCACGCTGCCGCTTCCGGCCGTTGCTCCAGCAGGATGCCTCTGCTGCCGTCGTAGACGAACAGGTGCGCCAGCTCGGCGTGACTCACGAACAGCTGGGTCTGGATCTGCCAGTACACGTACACGGGCACCCGGCCCGCTTTGGCCTCGGCCATGAGCTTGGATTCCCGCGACTTCGGGCACTTGATCTCCAAGATCAGCTGCCCGTCGAGGGTCATGCCGTCCAGGCTGGCGGAGTAGTCCCCCTCCACTAGCACCAACGGCTCCATCAAGTGGCCGGTCTGCAGCTCATAGGCCTCGCGGGCCACCGGCTCCAGCTTGGTGCCGTGCGCCATGGCCGCCGTGACCTCCGGCTGCGGTGCCCGTCCGGTCTTGACCGACCACAGCTGGTAGGCCGTCTGCCAGGGCGAGACCCCGAGTACGGCCGGCGTCTCGCTGGCGTTGCGGTGCTTCCGGCGATGCTCATGCCAGTCCGGGGTACCTTGGACCAATTTCACGATGGTGCTCATGCTGCCCTCCGGTTGCGTTCGAGCGACTTGATGCAGCGGCTGGCTGCACGCGAGCTCAGCTCGACTAGGTCGTTCACGTTGAAGTAATCCAGGATCTTCTGCAGATCGCTGCCCGTCTCGCGGAGGAGCCGCTCGATGTAGCGGACCTGCGCGGTCGACGCGCGGGCTTCGCCCTGATGGATCGGAGTCACACGCGGGGGATCTGGCAGTTCTGGCGGTACCGGCTCGGCGCCCGAATTGCCTTCGGGCAAGTCCTCTCCGGCGTAGATGTAAAGACCGAGGCCGTGCAGGGCGATGGCCTTGACCAGGCACCGCTGGATGCTGGTGTTGATGTCGAAGGCTGTGGGCTCGGCGATGGGTCGGTTCTTGGCATCCAACACCGGGTGCACCTGGGCGAGCGTCACGCCCTGGACCGTGACGGCGACCTCGACGAAGTAGCCGGTCTCGGTGCGCAGGTACGGCAGGCCGTCGAAGCGGCGGACCTCCCAGGTCGCGGTCGAATCAGCCAGCCGCAGCTGCGCGACGGCGTAGGGCCAGGACAGGTAGCTGAACTGTCCCTTGCGCTCGATGTGGTCGTTGACGTTGATGGCGTTGAGACGGGTGAAGTAGTTGTCCATGTCGATTCCTTTCGGAAATAGAAATGCAGCGGCCGCGGGGGGTGAGCCCGCGGCCGTGCGGTGGTGCAGCAGGGGTGGCTTAAGCGACTGCCAAAACTGACGTGTCAGTTCTGTCAGTGACCTGGCCGAGCAGGAAATCGGCCGCGTGCTGCGCTTTGGTACTGGCGACGAAGATGGCTCGCTTGTCCTGTTTCAGGACCCGCAGCCAGCTGCCGACGTAACTCGCGTGCTGCAACTCGCCGTCAAGCCGGCAGTGGGCGCACAGGAACGCCGCGCCCAGCTCCGCCACCAGCTCTTCCGCCGCGTACGCGTCGTCACCGAAACGGCCGGCAAGCTGCCGCTTGAGCCGGGCTGGGTGGCCGGTCCAGTGCACCAGTTCGTGCAACGCTGTCGCGTAGTAGCTCGATGCGTCGGTGAACGCCGCCCGGGGAGGTAGCTGGATGAAATCCGCCGCCGGCTGGTAGTACGCCCGTCCGCCGCCGTGCCGCACCTCGGCGCCGGAGTGGTCGATGATGGCTTCCGCCTCCTCCCGGCACTGCCACGCCGGAGCGAATGGCAGTGCCGGGGTGAGAGCGGGCGGTAAGCCGTCGACCTGGGCGACGTTGAACACGGTGAAGCAACGCAGGAGTGGGACGACCCGCCGGCAGGCGGTGTCGGCCATTGATTCCATTGGTTCCGTTGTCTCGCCGATCTCACGCAGCTTCCAGAACACAACGGTGGTGCCGTGCTCGCCTTTGCGCACACGGCCACCGACGGTGGTCGCTTGGCGGAAGGTCAGCCACCGGCTGTCGGTGTAGCCATGGGCTACCGCCTCCATGGCCAGCAGCAGGACGTTGATACCGCGGTAGGGACGGTGCGTTGTGGCGTTGACCGGCAGGGTGCTGCCGGCTGCCGACCACGGCCGTACCCATGGCGGGGTGCCCGCTTCCAGGGCCGCCACGATGCGGGCGGTGATGTCCGCATAGATGTCGCTGCTCACAGGACACCTCGGGCGAACCAGCCGGGGACAATGGTCCCGCGGTCGTTGTAGCCGATGGCCCAGCGGGCCACGGCGGTGAAGCCGCTGCACATGAGGCTGACCTGAGACCCGGCTTCTAATCCAGGGGAAGGCGCACAATTCGCCGGTCGGCGGTGAATTGGAGGCGTCGATGAAGAAGGCCAGGTTTACGGACGAACAGATAATCGGACTGCTGAAGCAGGCGGAGGCAGGCGTGTCCGTGCAGGAGTTGTGTCGCAAGCACGGAGTCAGCCAGTGGACCTTCTACCGCTGGCGGTCGAAGTTCGGCGGGATGGCGGTTCCGGATGCACGCCGGTTGCGCGAGGTCGAGGAAGAGAATCGGCGGCTCAAGCGACTGGTGGCCGACCAGGCGCTGGATGTCCAGATGTTGAAGGAGGCGCTCGCAAAAAAGTGGTGACGCCAGAAGCCAAACGCAGTGTGGTTGGTTTCTGGCGCGCAACCCACGCCATCAGCGAGCGCCGGGCCTGTCGTCTGCTCGGACTGTGTCGGGCGACGCTGCGCTACGTGAAGCGGCCGGACCGCAACGTCGAGCTGCGAGCGCTGCTGCGCGCGCTGGCTGAGCAGCGTCGGCGCTTTGGCTATCGGCGCCTGCACGTTCTGCTGGAACGAGATGGCGTCGTGGTCAACCTGAAGCGAGTCCGGCGGCTGTATCGCGAGGAGGGACTGTCGCTGCGGGCCCGCCGTGGCCGGCGGCGGTTCCGGGGACTACGGGTGGTGCCTACGCTGCCTGCGGGCGTGAACCAACGCTGGTCGATGGATTTCATGAGCGATGCGCTGGCTGACGGGCGTCGGTTCCGGGTGTTGAACGTGGTCGATGAGTTCAGCCGGGAGTGCCTGGCGGCCGAAGTGGGTCGCAGCCTGACCGGTCGGGATGTAGTGTCCGTGCTGGCCCGGCTGGTAGCGCAGCGCGGGCTGCCGCAGGCCATCGTGAGCGACAACGGTCCGGAGTTCTGCAGCCGGGTGGTGGACGCCTGGGCGAATACGGCAGGCGTCCAGCTCCGCTTCATTCGCCCCGGCAAGCCGGTAGAAAACGCCTACGTGGAGAGCTTCAACGGCCGCTGCCGCGACGAGTGTCTGAACGAGCAACTCTTCGTGAGCCTCGACGAAGCACGGCGGCAATTGGAAAGTTGGCGCCTCGACTACAACCGGGCGCGCCCCCACAGTTCCCTCGGCAACCTGACCCCCGAGGAATTTGCCCAGAAGCACCGGGTCAGCAACCTCGCCCACCCCGCGGTTGTGCGCCAGTCCGTGGCTTAGATTTCGGGTCTCAGGTCATCTATACGTGGGTCAACTTTCGATGCAAATCACCCCAAGAAGTGGGTCAGATTTCAGTGCAAATCAACAGTCCCCTGTGCCCTGCCTGCCGTCAAGATAGGCTGCGACCCCCAATTCCGCTTTGTGTAGGAGGTTTCGCGACGTGGTTAGGTCTTGCTGTCCAGATACCGGGAGCAGTGGATCTGCCCCTTCGGCAATCGGGGATCCGCGTTGATACCCCGGGCGGGGTCCCATGTGAGGCGCAAGCGAAGTGGCGGCTACCTGCGCCGAGGCCCGTCCGGATGCCTTCCAGACGATTCGATACATTTGGATGTTGTATCCAGGCTTGCTTGGCCGGGAATACAGAGCGTTCAGCGCCCAAAATTCGTCTGCATCGATTAAGTGCTCGGAATAGAACCAGTCGAGCATGGCGCGCCCGACGTGCCACTTTTGCTGGAATTTCCGATCGCCCTGAAGGCCGATCCAATGGTCGAGGTGCTGGCGATAAAGCCCCGCCAGCTTTGCTTCAAGGTCGCGGTCCCGGTCAGCCCAAGGAGGGACCATGCGTTCGCCGACGAGGACTTCTGGCGGCGGCTCGGGGGTCTCAGGCTTGATCATCAGGAGGTGCTAGCGAGGCGGCAGCAGGCCCAGCCGCCACGGACAAGGCGGCAAATTGGCGCACGGCCAGTACCGCGACGGAGGTGGTTCGGCTTCGGTTCGGTTTCGGCTGGAGCAACCACTTGAAAAACATTAGGACCCGCGGCTCTCGGCTAGCGTCGGTCTAGAGCCGAGTTCGGGATAGGTTCGGTGGGGGCCGGAGAGTGGCGTTGGACCCCGAAAACCGCTAAGACTTCATAGCTTTGGTGTGCCCAGCGGGCACTGTGGCCTGGACTCTGAATCCGTTGGTCGCAGGTTCGCTCCCTGCACGGCCTACCACTATTTCCGGGGCTCGCCTTCAGGCGGGCCCTTTTCAATTTCGGCCTGTCGATCGACTGGGCTGGCAGTTCATTTCCGCCGATCGATGCACGACCACGGCATCGCCCATCGTGTCCCGGGGCGCGTTGGCGCAACCAAGACCGCCGCGATCCTGACCGGAGGCGAAATGCGGCGGCCTGCCAGGCAAAAAAAGAAACGCCGCCGGGAGGGCGCGTGCGCCCGGGTCCCGACGGCGAAGGGATTTCGCGGGCGCCTAAGCGGGCGCCCTGTTGCAGCCGATGCCTTACTTGCGCTTATTCCACTTCTTCGCGACAAAGACGGCGATACCCGCCACCGCGAGCAGGGCGAGGGTGTCCGGTTCGGGAACGCGCGAGACCGGGGGGGTCTGGGTCGCCCAGGCGGACAGCGAAAGGCACGCCAGCGAGGCTGCTGCGGTCAGTCGTGCAATGGCGGGAGCAATCTTGGCAGACATGTAACCCTCTCGGTAGTCGAATGTTGTTGTCAAACTCGGGCAAGAACCCGCCGGGCAATCTCTTTCCCTACTGGGAAGGGACAACTGGGCAAGGGACCTCATGCCTAGCAATTGGCGGGCCAGAGAACAAAACTTTATAAATAAATGAGTTATCATTGTTGTCCACAGCCATTTGTAAAGTTTGCCGACAAGGGCTCTCCCCGGGGTGGTTGTCGCCGCAGCTTCCAGCGCGGGGGCGCCTGATAGCCCTGCCGGTCGATGGCGGAGAGCAATGAAGTTTCGATCGCCGGCTGCGGGTTCGCTTCGGGGGGCGGCAGACGCTCATCGCAAATGGGCGAAAACGCGACCGGCCCCGCTACTCGTGGGGACGTAGTCCGTCGGCAGGGGCTCCATGGTCGCCCGTCCAGCCCGGCGTTCGGTCCGGGTTCGGCTGAACTCCGCGTAGCACCCTGACGCGTCTTGAGAAAGCCCTCTGCCAGTCGCAATTCGACGCCAGAAGACCCGGCTCAGGTTCGGCGGTCGGTCGGGGCTGCCCGACCGCGGGGAAAACTGCTATACTTTCATGGCTTTGGTGCGCTCTGCGGGCGCTGTGGCCTGGACGTCTAGTCCGCTGGTCGCAGGGGGATCCCTGCATGGCCTACCACTTTTTCCAGGGCTCGCCTTCAGGCGGGCCCTTTTCGTTGTGCGAAGTGGGCATGCGGCGAGCCCTTCGTCGCGGCCTTCCGGCATCGCCATCACAAGGAGCTGCGCTGTGACCGAAACGTTCAAATGCCTGAAGAAGCATGGCCAGCGCCTCGACCTCGAGATCGCCGCCGAGACAGGCCGCTCGATGGCGGCGGTGCGGCAGGATCTCACGAGCCTTGCCGCCACCGGCGCGATCGTCAAGTGCAGCGTGACGCGCTTCGAGAACGGGCGGCAGGTCGACGCCTGGCAATGCCGCGTGTCGGGCTACGTCCCGCGTCCGGCGCCGGGGCGCAAGGCGAAGGCGCAGGCCTAGCGCGCATCGCGACGGCGCTTCCGGGTTCGCCGCGCGAGGCGGCGCGCCGGAAGTCCTGTCTTCGATGAAGACGCTACGCCTGGCCGTTGTCGCGCTTGCCGCGGGCCTCCTTGCCGCGCCGGCGTGGGCGAGCTTCGGCGGCAACTACTTCACGCTGACGCCGGTCGACAAGCTCGTCGTCGGGTTCCTGGGCGCGCTGCCCGGCGCGATCCTCGGTGGCGTCTTCGAGTATGTGCTGTTCGCTCGCCGGCCGCCGGCGTGGGTTGGCGCGCTGGCCCTGCTGCTGGCGGCCGCGTCGGCGGCGCGCTTCCTGGGCCTCGGTCCGCGCGGCGACGCTGCGTTCTTCCTGTTCCCCGTGCCGCCGCTCTCGGTGCTCGGCCTCGCTTGCCTCGTGCGCGCGCCGAAAGTGCGCCTCGCCCTCGTGTGGGCCGTGGCGCTCGCGGGCTGGTGGGCGGTCGCCACCATCGATGGCCACGGCTGGCCGCTGAGTCTCGCCGCGTTTGCCCTGCCGACCGGCGGCGCGATCGCGTCGCTGCTGTTCTGGCAGGCAGCCCACCTGCTGGCGGCACGCCGCGCCGCGCGGGCGGGGGCCGCGCCGCCGACCACGCCCGGCTGAGCTCTCGGTCTCTCCCGGCGCGCCTCAGTCGCGCGCGGTCCTGCGCAGGACGACCACGAAGCCGGCGAACACGTTGCCCACGCCGAGCACGGCGGCGATGCACGCGACCGCGAAGCGCAGCACGCTGCCGGCCATGCCCGACCCGTCCGGCGAGCCGCCGCCGACGGCCGACGGCCACATTTCCGCTGCGCCGTAGCACAGGGCCAATCCGCAGGCGACGAGAAGGATGCCGATGAGGCGGGCGCGCAGGTCCATCCCGCCACTCTACAGGGTCGCGCTTTCGCTCACGGCCGCCGCGTGAGGTAGTACACGCGGTTGTTGAGCGCGAACGCGAGCGTGCCGGGTTGCACGACCGCGAACATGATCTCGGTGCAGCCGGGGTCCAGCCGCACGATGTGCGCCGGATCCGCGAACCCCAGGCGCGTGGCCGCCGCGGCGGCGTCGGGCTTGGGCAGGTGCTTGCGCGGCTCGCCCAGCATGCCTTCGAAGATGCCGTCGGCCGGAACGGTCTCGATGTTGTAGACGGGCTTCGTGCACCCGATCGGCGACGGGCCGCGCACGGCGCCGGCGGCGAAGACCACGGTCTTGCCCGCGACGGCGCGGTCTTCCCGCGTGCCCACCGGGTTGTCCGGCTCCTTCCACGGCGCTTCGACCGAGCGCGCAATCGTCCACGTGCCCGTGAACGGGGACATGTCGGCCGCTATGGCGGACGCGATCGACGCGGTCAGGAGCGCGCACGTGGTCTGGAGGAGCAGCGCTGGCCGGTTCATTCGTTTCTCCGTCGGTCGGCGGCGCGTCGTGCAGGCGCCGCCCGGTGGCGGGCAAGTATGCGGCAAGCGGGCGCCACCTCCGGCCGCCCGCGCGCGTTGGCTGCATCCGGAGCGCAGGGTGCGACACCGCCGCGCATCCGGCGGCGCCCCGGGGGACCGATAAACCTCCCAGCGGGTCGGGTCGCGGCTCGCGCGCGGCCAAATCGTGCCGCGCGGGCGGGAGCCCGTCGTGCGACGGCCTTCCGTGCCACCCCGGTGCCGCGACGATCGCGCATTCGGGAGACCGCAAGATGCCAGTGCCCAAGGCTGCCTTCCTCGTCACGCTGCTCGCGGGCAGCGCGCTCCTCCTCGCGGGCTGCAACGGCGGCTCGGACGCGCCGGTCTATCCGGTGACGATCCAGTCCGACACGGACACCGCGACGCTGTTCACGCAGGTCGACACGCTGGAGCTGCCGGCCGCGGGCGTCAAGGCCGACGGCACGCGGGTGATCATCTCGCTGCGCGAGAAGGTGAAGCCAGAACTCCAGTTCCACGTGAACCTGCGCAAGCTCACGTACCCGTTCAAGGACAACCACGACAAGGCCCGCACGCTCTCCGGCATGCTGGTCACCCCGCGTCCGTCGAGCGCCACCGCGCCGATGAAGGCGCCGATCCTCCTCTACAACCACGGCACGATCCTGACCCGCGTGGAAGCGCCGTCGCGGCTCGTCACGCACCCGATCGAGTTCATGGACCTGCCCGAGCCGGTGATCGGCGTGCTGTTCGCGCGCGCCGGGTACATCGTCGCGATGGCCGACTACTCGGGCCTCGGCGACGACGCCACGTCGTTGCATCCGTACATGCACATGCCGTCCGCCGTCAAGGCGGTGCTCGGGATGTTCGAGCAGACGCAGGCCTGCCTCAACGGCCGGCTGGCGGGCTGCGAGGACGTGCCCTCCCGCGTGCAATGGGACGGCCGCATCTTCGTGATGGGCTATTCGCAGGGCGGGGCGGTGACGCTCGGCACGGCGCGCGAGCTGCAGGCGCTGAAGGCGAACGTGCGCGCGGTGGCGGCGGGGGCGAGCCCGTGCGACCTCTCGGGCGCGATGCGCGACAAGATGCTCGAGAAGGCGGTGTCGAAGGCGCCGTTCTTCCTGCCGTACGTCATCATGGGCTACCGCGAGGCCTACGACCGCGACGGTGACGGCAATTTCAACCCGAACGGACTCTTCGAGCCCAAGCGCGTCTTCGACACGCCGTGGATCGAGACGTGGAAGCTGTTCGACGGCGTGCAGAAGGCGAAGGACGTCAATCCCAAGCTGCCGCCGGTGCCGCGCGACATCATGAGCGAAACGCTGAAGCAGGACCTCCAAGTGTCCAACAGCCAGGTGATGCAGCTGCTGCGCGACAACGAGACCTGGCAGTGGATGCCGACGATGCCGCTCATCCTGCTGCACCACCCGCAGGACGACCTCGTGCCCTACGCCAACAGCCAGAACGCCTACAACTTCATGAAGTCGGCGCCGGAGTCGCGCTTCGCCGACATCATCGGCGTGATCGAGGAACTGGATTCGATCCACGCGGGCGCGGCGCCGCTCGCGTTCTGGCAGGCGTACGTGTTCATGGGCGGGCACCCGTAGCCGCCGCGGCCCCGCATCAGTTCGGCAGCGGGATCGCGAACACGGTCCCGTTGCCGGTGATGTCCGGGTTGTCCGGGCTCGCCGTCGTGACCCCGCCGTACACCGTCATGCCGTAGAGCGTGTTGCCCACCTTGATCACGTTGTCGATGGGCTTGATGCCGTCGTTCGCCTGGCCGCCGAATTCGTAGAGCAGCGTCACGGTCGCGGTGCTGCCCGGCGCGACCGGCGCGAACCGGAACACCGTCCCGTTGCCGTACTTGCCGCCGGCGCTGGTGGTGCCGTAGAGATAGGTGCCGTCGTACATGAGCGAGCCGTACGGCATCGCGCCGTCCTTGCTGCTCGTCGCCTGGAACGAGTAGATGACGGCGTAGGCACCGCTGCTGCCCGGGGTCGCCGACGGGTCGATCGCGAAGATCACGCCCGAGCCGTCGCCGTTGCCCTTGCAGTTCGCGTTCTTGGGCCCGGCGCCGCCGCACTGGGTCATGCCGTAGAGCAGCGTCCTGCCGTTCACGGTGACCGGCGTGACGTAGCCATGGTCGGAGAGCGCGCCGTCGTCGGGGGCGCCCCCGAACACGTGCAGCACGCTCGCCGTGCCGCCGGTCCCGGCCGCATTGAGCGTGAACGCGAAGACCGTGCCATAGCCGTAGTTCTTGCTGCCGCTGCTGCTGGTCGACAGCAACCCGTCCTTGCGCGTGATGCCGTAGAGGACCTTCTGCGTGCCGCTGACGAGCACGATCCGGCCGTGCGGATCGGTGCCGCCGTCCTTCGGGAAGTCGTAGAGGTCGGTGAACTGCGAGCCGTCGCTCTGCATCGCGTAGAGCATGCCGTTGCCGTTCGCGCCGCCGGCGGCGGTCTGGCCGTAGAGGAAGCCGGTGCCCGGGTCGATCGAGAACGAGCTGTGCTGCTGCGCGCCGTCGTACGGGGCCTTCGTGGGCGACGGGTTCGCGAACGTGTGGACGGCGTTGATGGGGTAGGGGATCGACGTCGCCGGCGAGAACGAGAACGCCTGTCCCCAATTGCCGTAGGTCGCGTTGTTGGTCTGGTTGAGCCCCTGCGTGGTGCCGTACACCTTGCCGTCGGCCGGGTTGACCACCATCGCGTCGTGGCGGGGATCGCAGCCGTCGCTGCCGCCGAAGCGGTACTGGACGTTGTAGTTCGAGCCGTCCGGGTTGAGCGAGAAGATCGTGCCGCAGCCGCTGGTCCCGCCGATCGCGGTGCGCCCGAACAGCACGGTGCTGCCGTTGACGGTGACCGCGGTGAGCGAGCCCTTGGGCTCGGCGCCGTCCTGCGCGGGCGCGCCGGTGCCGCCGAAGGCGTAGATCGTGCCGGCTGCCGGCGCCGGGGCCGGCGCGCCGAGGCCGCTGTCGCCGCCGCCGTTGCTGCCGTTGTTGCACGCGGCGAGCACGGCGATCGCGGCGGCAGTCAGGAGGGCATTGCGTCCATGTGACATGCGGAAGGCTCCTCTTCGGGGTGAAGGCCGTGCGTCCGCGATTCTAGGGGGATGGCGGCGAATGCGACAGCGGGCCGGGAGGCGGCGGGGCCCGCCGTCCCGCCCCGGGGCAACCCTTAGCCCAGGTCAACGCGCACGCGCGGCGGTCGCGAGCATGCTCGACGGTTGCTGTCCCGTCACCGACCAACAAGAACCTGCCCAGGAGGAAAGCCATGATCCGTGTCCTCGTCGCCTGCGCGTGGCTCGTCGTCGCGCCGCTCGCCCTCGCCTTCCAGCCGCACACCGGCCAATGGTGGAACCCGTCCGAATCCGGGTCGGGCTACAACATCGACGTCCAGAACGGCGTGCTGGTGGTCACCATCTTCAGCTACAAGGGCAACGGCGACTCCGAGTGGTACCTCGCCGCGGCGGCGCTGACCAACACCGGCCACAACTTCACCGCGACGCTCGACAAGTACCGCAACGGCCAGTGCATCTCCTGCGCCTACGCGGGACGCCCCGGCCTCGCCGGCAACGACGGCGCGATCAGCATCAGCTTCTCGTCGGAGACGTCCGCCACCCTGACGCTGCCGGGCGGCCGCACGACCGCGATCGTCCCCTACAACTTCGGCTACGGGGATCCGCCGTCCGGCCTGCTCGGCGAGTGGGTGTTCTTCTACGACATCGTCACCACGTTCGCCGAGCGCTTCAACTACACGTCGGTCGGCAACAAGACCAGCACCGGCAACGGCGTGGTCATCGACAGCGGGCGCAACGCCACCTGCGAGTACCAGACGTCCGGCAGCTTCGTGGGCCTCGTGCTCTGTTTCGACTTCGACTCGACGCTCACCGTGACCCAGAACATCTACCGCTTCCGGTACGGCATCGACGAGACCTACGGCGGCATCTACACCTACCCGCCCTCGGGCAACAACTACAGCATGAAGGGCCTGCGCACCGCGGGCTCGAGCGGTGCGACGCGCGCCGCGGTGGCCGACGACGCGCTCTCCAGCCGGAAGGCCGTCGAGGACGTGGCCATCGCGCGGGCGAAGGCGCTGCCCGTGATGGACGCGGAACTGGCCGCGGCGGCCGACGAGGCGCGCGCGGCCCTGCTGCGGGCCCGGCAGGACTGACCCAAGGGGGCCCGCGGCGGCAGCGTCGTCGCGGGCCCGTGCCGGGTCGGGGGGCGCGCGACGCCGCTCCCGTGCCCGCGGGGCCGCCCCGCAGGGGAGCCGACCCTGCGCCCGCGGCATGCCCGGCCGATAGAAGGGGCAGCAGCGCCCGCAGCGCTGGCCCGCGCCCATGCTCGCTCCCAATCCTCCCGACGTCGTTCCCTTCCCCGCCGACGCGCTGGTCGAGCGACTCGCGGCGCACAGCGACTTCCCGAGCCTCGGGACGGCGGTCTCGCGCGTTTCCGCGCTCGCGCAGTCGGAGACGAGCACCGTCGGCGAGCTGGCGAACCTCATCCTGTCCGACGTGCACCTCACGCAGAAGGTGCTGCGGCTCGCGAACTCGGTGCACTTCCGCGGCACGGCGCCGTCGATCACCACCGTGTCCAAGGCGATCGCGCGCATCGGGTCCGAGCAGGTGCGGCTGGTCGCGCTGTCGTCGGCGCTGCTGGAACGCATGCCCGACCGGGCACGGGCGGCCGCTCTCGCGCCGGAACTGACCCGGGCGCTGCACGCGGCGATGCTCGCGCACGCCGCGGCGGTCCGCGTCGGGCTCGACGGCGAGGAGGCGGCCGTCTGCGCGATGTTCCGCAGCATCGGCCACCTGCTGCTCACCGTCTACGCGGCGGACTGCACGGACGCGGTGGCGGCCATCGAGCACGCCGCGCACGTGGACGAGAACGAGGCGGCGCGCCGGGTGACGGGCACGACCTACGCCGAAATCGGGGAACGCATCCTGGCGCGCTGGGGCATCCCCGACGTCATCGTGAAGACGGTCGGCTCCTGCCCGCCGTGCTCGCAGCTGCCGGCCACGAAGGTCGAGCGCCTGAAGCTCGTGTCGCAGTTCGCGGCGAACGTCGCGGGCGCGGTCCGCCGCGGCAGCGCGCGCGAGCGGGCCGAGGCGCTGAAGGACGCGCTCGCGGACCACGGCGCGGCGCTCGCCGTCGACGCCGAGGCCCTGCAGCATCTGCTGCACCGGACGTCCGACCGGACGCGGCAGTTCTCGGACGCGCTCGAGATCGGGCTTGCGGACGATTCGGAACCGGCGGCCGAAGGCGCCGGCAAAGCCATTGCGGCGCCCCCGGATGCGGATGCCGACATCGCGCTGCCGCCGCCTGACAGCGCGCCGCAGCCGGATGCGGCCGGCTGCTCGCCCGAGGGCAAGCCGTGCGACGCGCCGGCGCGGCTCCTGGCCGGCATCCAGGACATGACGACCGGCTTCGCGGAGGGCAGCGACATCGCGGGCGTGCTGAACATCGCCGCCGAGACGCTGCACCGCGGCATGGGCTACCGGCGCACGCTGATCTGCCTGCGCGACGTGCACGGCGGCTTCCGCGGCCGTTTCCCGTTCGGCGCCATCGACCGCGAGCACCTGCGCCTGTTCGCGTTCGAGGGGACGCCCGGCAGCGACCTCTTCTGGTCGGTGCTGCTGCGCAACGTCGACGTGCACATCCGCGACCTCACGGCGGCCGCGATCGCCTCGCGCCTGCCCGCGTGGTTCCGCGCGGCGTGCCCCGACGCGCGCAGCTTCGTGGTGCTGCCGATCGTCTTCCGCGACCGGCCGCTGGGGTTCTTCTACGGCGACCGGCCGCACCCCGACGCGCCCGGCCTCACCGCGCAGGAACTCTCGCTCGTGCGGATGCTGAAGAGCCAGACGCTCATCGCGCTGCGCGGCGCGACGCAGGCCGCGCCCCACCGCAGCCACGGACATGCCCACGGCCACGCCGGACGGCATCCCCACGGCTGAAGGAAGAACCGATGCTCCGCGTGGTCTACGTCAGCGCCGCCACGATCCTCCTCGACGCCGACGAACTGGTCTCGATCCTGCGCGTCTCGCGCGCGAACAACGCCCAGCGCGACATCACCGGGCTCCTGCTCTACCGCGACGGCGACATCATGCAGGTCCTCGAGGGGGATGCGCAGCGTGTCCGCGAACTCATCGCGATCCTCGAGCGCGACCCGCGCCACCACCGCCTGACGGTGATCCACGAGGAAGAGGCCACGGAACGCCTGTTCGGCGACTGGACAATGGGCTTCCACGATCTCGCGGCGGCGGCGCCGGTCGTGGTCGAGGGCTTCAACCACTGCATGCGCGGACGCGACGCGGACGGCCTGCCGCCGGCGGCAGGCCGCGCCGTGATCGAGCTGCTCACGCAGTTCCGCGACGCCCGCTAGCGCACATTCGCCACCCGGCCGGCCGCGCGGTAAAGTGCGGCCTTTCGCCGCCCGTGCGGGACTCCCGTATGCTGGGCACGGCCGGTGCGTGCGAAACTACCGAGTTGTCGTCCCCACCCAAAAGGCACGCCATGACCCGCTTCTCGCTCACCCGCCTCGTCGCCGTCGGCCTGGTCGCCGCCGCGGCCACCGGCGCGCTCGTCGCGCAGGACATCAAGTTCTTCCGCATCGGCACCGGCGGCACGGCCGGCACGTACTACCCGATCGGCGGCCTGATCGCCAACGCGATCTCCAACCCGCCGGGCTCGCGGCCCTGCAACGACGGCGGCAGCTGCGGCGCGCCGGGCGTGGTTGCCACCGCGGTCGCCTCCAACGGCTCGGTCGCCAACATCAACGGCATCCAGTCGGGCCAGCTCGAATCCGGCTTCACGCAATCGGACGTCGCGTACTGGGCGTACACCGGCACGGGCGTGTACGAAGGCAAGCCGAAGGTCGGCGACCTGCGCCTCATCGCCAACCTGTATCCGGAAACGATCCACCTCGTCGCGCGCAAGGGCCAACATCAAGAGCGTCGCGGACCTCAAGGCAAGCGCGTGTCGCTCGATGAGCCGGGCTCGGGCACGCTGGTCGACGCGCGCATCATCCTCGGCGCGTACGGCATCACCGAGAAGGACATCAAGGCGGAATTCCTGAAGCCCAACCAGGCCGGCGACAAGATGCGCGACGGCGGCCTCGACGCGTTCTTCTTCGTGGGCGGCTACCCGACGAGCGCCATTTCCGAACTCGCGTCCGCGGGCGGCGGCATCGACCTCGTGCCCGTGACCGGGCCGGAAGTCGACAAGATGATGAAGCAGTACGGCTTCTTCGCGGCCGACACCATCCCCGCGAACACGTACAAGGGCATCCCGGAAGTGAAGACCATCGCCGTGGGCGCGCAGTGGGTCACGTCGGCGAAGCAGCCCGACGCGCTGATCTACGAGATCACGAAGGCGGTGTGGAACGACAACTCGCGCAAGCTGCTCGACGCCGGCCACGCGAAGGGCAAGGCGATCCAGAAGTCCACCGCGACCGCGGGCGCCGGCATCCCGTTCCACCCAGGCGCCGAGAAGTTCTACAAGGAAGCGGGCCTCCTCAAGTAAGCGTCCGCCGCACGTACCACGCCTGACCCACGGGGCCGGTCGCCCGCGCACCGGCCCCGTCGCTTTTCTGCGCGTCGCCCGCGCAAGGGAATGCCATGTCCGAGATCGAAATCGACAAGACCCGCGAGCTCGAGGAGAAGTTCGACCCCGAGATGCGCTTCCGGCCGATCCGGAACTCCGCGGCGCTGATCGTCACCGCGCTGCTGATCGTCCTGTCGTGCTTCCACTACTACACCGCGGGCTTCGGCCTGCTGCGCGAGACGACGCACCGCGGCGTGCACCTGTCGTTCGTGCTGGGCCTCATCTTCCTCGTCTTCCCGCTGCGCAAGGCGATGCTGCAGAACCCGCCGCAGCCGGGGGTGCTGGCACCGGGCGGGGTGCCGCTCTACGACTGGGCGTGCGCGCTGCTGATCGCCGCGTCGGTGCTCTACATCCCGTACGTGTTCGACGACCTCGCGTTCCGCGTCGGCAACCCGAACGAACTCGACGTCGTGATGGGCACGCTGCTCGTCGTGCTGCTGCTGGAGGCCACTCGGCGGGCGATGGGATGGCCGCTGCCGATCATCGCGATCTGCTTCATTGCATACGCGCTCGGCGGGTCGTACTTTCCCGGGCTGCTCAAGCACTCGGGCGCGTCGTGGCCGAGCCTCGTCAACCACCTCTACCTCACGAGCCAGGGCATCTACGGCATCGCGGTGGGCGTGGTCGCCACCTACGTGTTCCACTTCGTGCTCTTCGGCGTGCTGGCCACGGCGATCGGCGCAGGCCAGCTCTTCATCGACATCGCCTCCTCGATCGCCGGGCGCTTCGCGGGCGGCCCGGCGAAGGTGTCGGTGTTCGCGTCCGCGATGTTCGGGATGCTGTCCGGCTCGTCGGTAGCCAACGCGGTGACGGTCGGCTCGCTCACCATCCCCGCGATGATCCGCCTCGGGTATCCGAAGCACTTCGCCGGTGGCGTGGAAGCCGCGTCGTCGACCGGCGGGCGAGATCACGCCGCCGATCATGGGCGCGGCCGCGTTCCTGATGATCGAGTTCCTGAACCTGCCGTACTCGACGATCATCGTCGCGGCCATCGTGCCCGCGTTCATGCACTTCTTCGGCGTGTTCATGCAGGTGCACTTCGAGGCCAAGAACAAGGGCCTGCGCGGCCTGCGGCCGGAGGAACTGCCCGACCTGCCGAAGACGCTCAAGGCCAACTGGCCCACGCTGATCCCGCTCGCGCTGCTGATCACGATCATCGTGCAGGGCAACACCCCCTACCTCGCCGCGTTCACCGGCATCAGCTCGTGCATCCTGGTGGGCTTCTTCACGTCGCGGCAGGGCACCGACTGGCGGCAGTACCTAGCACTCGCCGTCTCGCACGCGATCCTGATCGCGCTCATCACGCGGCAGTTCGACGAGTACGGCGTCTACGTGTTCGTGGCGATGCTGGTCGCCGTGCCGCTCGTCCAGCGCGCGCTCGGCCGCGAGTCGCGCATCGGCGGGCGCGCGATCCTGACCGCCTTCGAGATCGGCGCCAAGTACGCGCTGGCCGTCGGCGCCGCCGCGGCGACCGTGGGCATCGTCATCGGCGTGGTCACGCTGACCGGCGTCGGCTTCAAGCTCTCGTACATCGTCACGTCGGCCGCGCAGTCGATCGCTTCGGGCGTGCTCGCGGTGCTCCCGACGGGCTGGGCGGACATCAAGACGCTGACCCTGGTGGCCGCGCTGGCGATGACGGGGATCGTGTGCATCCTGATGGGCTGCGGCATCCCGACCACCGCGAACTACATCATCATGGTGACGGTGGCTGCGCCCACGCTGGTGCTGCTCGGCGTGCAGCCGATCGTCGCCCACTTCTTCGTGTTCTATTACGGCGTGCTGGCGGACATCACGCCACCGGTCGCGCTGGCCGCCTACGCGGCGGCAGGGATGGCGGGCTCCGACCCGTTCAAGACCGGCAACACGGCGTTCCGGCTCGGACTGGGCAAGGCGCTGGTGCCGTTCGTGTTCGTGTTCGCGCCCTCGCTGCTCATCAAGGTCGACAATTTCTCGTGGTCGGAATTCGCGATCGCGTTCGTCGGCTGCGTGCTCGGGATCACGGTGCTCGCGGCCTCGCTTTCGAACTTCATGTTCACGAAGATGCGCATGTGGGAGCGGCTCGTGTGCGTGTTCGCGGCGCTGCTGATGATCGCGCCCGGGATCATGAGCACGCTGGTCGGGATCGCGATCGTCGTGCCGGTGGCGTTGCGGCACTTCGCGGCGTCGCGGAAGGGTGCGGTGGCGTGACGGCTGTGCGGTGACCCGGGGTCAGACCCCGCCTGTCGCGGCTTGAGCAGGGGCGCGTGCCGGCGCCTGCGGGGTCCGACCCCTGCGCGTCGGGGTTCGGCATCGGCGCGGTGACCCGGGGTCAGACCCCGCCTGTCGCCGTTTGGGGCATCGCACGTGATGGTGCCCGCGGGGTCAGACCCCTGGGCGACCCAGTCAGAGTCCCTGGCCGGCGTGCGAGGCGGGGGCCGCGCGGTCGCGCGCCCAGCTGCGGATGTGGTCGACCTGCTCCTTCATCGTCTTCGACAGCGGCACGATGCGTGCGGCGATGCGCATCAGGTCGTCGAACTTGAGCGGGCGATCCTCCAGGCGGGCCTTGGTGATCGCCGAGACCACGCACTGCTCGACTTCCGCGCCGGTCCAGCCCCTGGTCAGCGCGACGAGGCGCTTGAGGTCGAACGCGACGGGGTTCTCGCCGCGCTTCTCGAGGTGGATGGTGAAGATCTCGACCCGCTCGGCGTCGTGCGGCAGGTCGACGAAGAACACCTCGTCGAAGCGGCCCTTGCGGATCATCTCGGCCGGCAGGAGGTCGATGCGGTTCGCGGTGGCCGCGACGAAGAGCCCGCGCACCTTCTCCTGCATCCACGTGAGGAAGAACGAGAAGATGCGGCCCTGGTCGCCGGACGCCTCGCGCGACACGATGCCCAGCTCGATCTCGTCGAACCACACGATCGCCGGCGCGATCTCCTCCATCATCCGGCACGCGCGCGCGAACGCCCACTCGGGCGTCCCGTTGCGGCCGGAGAACACCTCGGCCATGTCGATGCGGTAGAGCGGCAGCTCGAACGTGGAGGCCAGGGCCTTCACCGACAGGCTCTTGCCGCACCCCGACACGCCCATGATCAGCACGCCCTTCGGCACCAGTTCCTCGCCGACGGCGTCGCTCGGCGGGAAGAGGGCGCGCCGCTCGATCGCCCAGTTCTTCATCACCTCGAGGCCGCCGACCCGGTCCAGGTCCTTGCCTTCACCGATGAACTCGATGGTGCCCGTACGGTTCACGCGCAGCCGCTTCTCCTCCAGCAACGCGGGCACCGCCTCGCGCGCAAGGCGGCCGGCGGCGCGCGCCGCGCGGCGCAGCGCGAAGCCGGCCTCCGACAGCGTGAGCCCGAGCAGCGCGCGGGTGATGAGGTCGAGGGTGGTGTCGCGCGTGTCGACCCACAGTCCCGCCCCGGCGAACGCCGCCGCCTGCTGCAGGAGGTAGGCGCGCATCTCCGCGAAGTCGGGCACGCCGAGTTCGAGGTAGAGGATGCTGCTCGCGAGCTCCTCCGGGACCGCGCGCACCGGCGCGGAGACGACGACCACCTGGCCGCGCTCCTTGCACAGCGCGAAGAGGTCGCGCACGCGCCGGCGCACGGTCGCGGAATCGCGCATCGCCTCGTGGAAGTCCTTGAGGTGGAACACCCCCGGGGTCGCGTGCTGGGCGACGAAGTCGAGCGCGGCGCGCGGGTCGGCGGTGCCGTCGGGCTGCCCGGCGCCTTCGCGCCACCCTTCCGTGACGCTCCACGTCCACACCGGCAGCGGCTTCCCGACGGCCGGCTGCGCGACGCGGCGCAGCAACGCGGCGATCCGCTCCTCGTCCCCCGACATCAGGTAGAACAGCGGATGCCCCGAGGCGAAGAGGTCGCGCAGCGCCTTCTCGGCCCGGCCCTGAACTTCGCGTGGCTCGCCCATGGCTCGTATTCCGGTTGGTTCGTCCCATTGTACGGCGCGGGAGGTTCGACGCCGCGGGCCGGGTGCCTCGACGCGCGTGCGTGCGCGGCCCGGGATCACTTAAGATGCGGCCTGCAAGTCACGACAATGCACCCGGCGCACGGGTCGTCCGTGCCCACGCGGTGCAAGGTGGAGGAATGGCGGGAGCGCAGGCGCGAAGCTTAGGCAACGACGTCAGGAGTGGCATCGCCAGTGCGTTCGTATCGCTCGGCATCCTGCTGCCGCTCGGCGTCCTCGCGCTGTCCCCGCTCGGCGTCGATGCCGGGCCGGAGGGCGTGCGCGCGGCCTTCGTCGCCGCGATCGTCGGCGGGCTGGTCGCCGTCGCGGTCGGCGGCGTCGAGCACCACGGCAACGGTCCCAAGACCTCGACGACGCTGATCTTCGCGGGCTTCGTCGCCACGCTGATGGCCGATCCGCGCCTGCGCGGCTCGGGCGGCGCCGGGCTGGAGGCGATCCTGCTGCTGGGCGCGGCGTGCGTGGTGCTGGCCGGCGTCCTGCAGGTGCTGTTCGCGGCGCTGCGGCTGGGCTCCGCCGCGAGCTTCGTGCCGCGGCCGGTGGTGGCGGGCTTCATGGACGGGATCGCGCTGCTCATCGTCGTCTCGCAGTTCGAGGCGCTGCTCGGCGTGGCGCACTCGGGCGCGGGCCGCTGGGCCCCCGTGGCGCCGACCGGCTTCACGTTCGGCGCGCTCGGCATCGGCCTCGCCGTCGCCGCGCTGTGCTGGTTCATCGCGCGGCGCTGGCCGCGCGTGCCGTGGGCGGTGATCGGCATCGTCGTCGGCACCGCGCTGTATCTGGCGTGCAGCGTTTTCCTCCCGCGGAGCATGCTCGGCGGCCAACTCGGGGCGCCCGACACCTCGTTCACGCCGCCGGTCGTGCTCGCACTGCGCGGCTTCCCGGACCTCGGCGCGCTGGTCGCCGTGCACGCCACGACGATCGTCACGACCGCGGTCGTGCTGGCGCTCATCGGCTCGCTGGACGCGCTGCTCTCCGCGGTGGCCGTCGACACGCGCCTCAACACCCGCCACGACTCGAACCGGCTGCTCCTGGGCCTCGGGCTCGGCAACATCGTGTGCGGCTGCGCCGGCGGCCTGCCGGTGGTGACGTCGTCCGCCGTCCAGCTCGCCGGCGCCCACGGCGGCGGCCGCGGGCGCCGGGTCGGGGTGGTCTGCGCGGCGATGCTGCTCGCGGTCGCGCTGGTGGTCGGGCCGCTGCTCGCGTATGTCCCGGTGGCCGCGACGGCCGGCGTGATGCTGATCGTGGCGCTGGGGCTCCTCGACCAGTGGAGCAAGTCGCTGCGCGCGCAGCTGCGCGGGGGCAGCCGCGACCGCGACGCGGTCTTCAATCTCGCGATCGCGGCCACCGTCTGCGCGATCACCATCGCCTTCGGCTTCGTCGTCGGCATCGTGGTGGGCCTCGTGCTCGCGGCCGCGCTGTTCGTGCACGAGATGAACCGCTCGCTGGTGCGCAGCGTGGCGAGCCTCGCCACGCGCGGCTCGCGCCGCATCTGGCCCGCCGCCGCGGCCGCGGCGCTGCGCGAGCGGGGCGAGGCCGTGCGCATCGTCGAGCTGGAAGGCGCGGTCTTCTTCGGCACCGCGCACCGCTGCGAGCGCGACCTCGCCCGGCGCACGGGCGACGCGCGCTGCCTCATCGTCGACGTGCGGCGGGTCAGCATGATCGACGCGTCCGGCGCCTTCGTCCTCGAACGGCTGGCCACGCAGCTCAAGCGGCGCGGTGCCCGCATGGTGCTGGCCGGCCTCACGCCGTACGACCGCCGGGCGCGGGCGCTGCGCGCCTACGGCGTCGCGCAGCTGCACGAGGATACGTGGTATCCGGACACGGACCACGCGCTCGAGGACGCGGAGCGCGCGCTGCTCGCCGAGGCCGGCATCGCGATCGCGGCCGAGGAGCTGCCGCCGTCCGCGCTGTCGCTGCTCGAGGGCATGGACGACGCGCAGTGCGCGGCGATGCTGCGCTACCTCGCGCGGGTCGAGCTTGCGGCCGGCGAGATCCTGTTCCACCGCGGCGAGCCGGGCGACCGGCTCTACGTGCTCGCGAAGGGATCCGTCAGCATCCTCGCCGACATGACGGCGGGCGTGGCGCGGGCGCACCGGCTCGCGAGCTTCGCGCCCGGCGTCATCTTCGGCGAGACGGCGATGCTCGACGGCGGCGGTCGCAGCGCCGGCGCCGCCGCCGACGAACCCTCCGTGGTCTACGTGCTGACCCGGGAAAGCCTTGATACCATCCGCGCGCAGGAGCCTGCGCTGGCGAGCGTCGTCCTGCTGAACGTGGCCCGCCAGGTGTCGGCGCGGCTGCGGTTCGCGACCGGCGCGTTGCAGGCGGCGGAGCGGACCTAGGGCTTCCTGCCCCGCCCGGCCCGTTTCGGCCGGATGCGACACAATCCGGGCGCCTCTTTGTACTTGACAATTGCGGCCGTTGTTGCGACGCCGCACGCGGGCCGTGGGACCGGTTTCCATAGAAGCGCGGCCTCCTGCGCCAGGTCCTTGAAGCGGCAGGACATTCCTGACCTGTAGTCAACGGCCGGCGCTATCACGCCAGTGGTATTGCCGGGGACAGTCGAACGGTTCATCCTTGCCCGCTTGCGCCTTCCGGGGGGTGCGGAATATTCGCCTTGCCTCGGGGGCGACAGCGGCAGAAGACTGCGCACGGGACCTTTCCGCTTCGGGGTCGTTGGGGCGACGCGAAGGGGTTCCGGCGACGGTTCCTTCGGGCGGCAACGCCCACAAAAAAAACCAATGGGGTGGGTGCAATGACTGACGTCCGCAGGCTGTTCTCGCACGTCGCAACGGCGCTCGTCGCGGTTGCGTTCTCGCTGTTCGCTGGTGCTGCCAGCGCGCAGAAGATCTACACGCTGGAGGTCTCGGCGGTCGACTTCGGCACGGCGCAGATCAAGATCAGCAACGTCTCGCCGCCGTCCGAGAGCAACTCGACGATCAACTCCTTCCGGATACGCGCCCCCGGCACCGTCCTGTCGGCGGTCGGCGTGTCGCAGCCCTCGGCCAACGTCACGACGTCCGGGTCGACGGTGACGGTGAAGAACTTCTCCGGCATCAAGGCCTACCCGCTGACCCCGTCGTCCATCACGGTCAACGTGTCGCTCGCCACGTGCACCTCGGGCACCTGGTACGCCGACGTGTACACGGGCAACTCGCTGAACGGCAACCTGTTCAGCCAGACGCCGTCCGCGGGCACCACGTTCGCGTTCGACTGCCTCACGCTCAAGTACGCGGCCGGGGCCAACGGCACGCTGACGATCAACGGCAACTCGGTGACTTCGTACACGCAGGTCGTCCCGCGGGGCACGAACGGCCCGGTGGTCACGGCGGCGCCGAACACCAACTATCGCTTCGCGGGCTGGAGCGACAACAACGCGACGACGAACCCGCGCCAGGACACGAGCGTCCAGAGCAACGTCAACGCCACCGCGAACTTCGCCGCGCTGCCGTACATCACGGTGACCGCGGGTGCGGGCGGGTCGATCTCGCCGGCGTCGGGCTACGTCGCCTACGGCAGCAGCCCCACGTACACGATCACGCCGAGCGCGACCTACCGGATCGCGTCGGTGACGGTGGACAGCGTCTCGCAGGCAGCGCCGTACCCCACGAGCGTCCCGTTCGCCAACGTCACGGCCGATCATTCGGTCGGCGCCACGTTCGCCCAGAACACGCTGACGATCACGCCGCAGTCGGCGCCGGCCGTGGCGGGCCAGGGCTTCACCGTGGCGGTCGGCTTCGACGGCCCCTCGCCGGCGTCGCTCTCGCTGCAGACCACCTGCACCACCAACACGGTGGCCACGCAGTCGGTCACGAACCCCGGCACGACCCCGGTGTCGTTCACCGTGGTGGTGCCGACGCCCGACTCGTGCACGTTCACGGCGCAGGCGACGAACTACGCGCCGAAGTCGCTCACGACGCCGCTCACGATCTACACCGGGACGCTCCCCTGCAGCGGCACGGCGAGCAGCGATCCCACGGTCGACGTCACGAAGGACTGGTCGTACCCGCAGGGGAACACCATCCTCTCCAACGGCGCCTGGTCGCTCGTCCGCGGTCACAACAAGCCCGAGAGCGCCGGCGACTGCACGGGTGCGGTGCCGTACACGTTCACCCTGACCGCGACGACGACACCGCAGGCGGCGAGCTTCATCGTGCCGAGCAGCGAGCCGCAGAAGGTGGCCGCGCAGTACGTCGTGGTGTGGGCGCCGGTCGCCACCACGAACGGCTGGTACGAGAAGCACCCGCAGGTGGGATGGGCGAAGGACGGGTCCGGCAACCCGGTCTACATGAAGGCGCTGGCCTGCATCCAGGACCCGTCGGACTTCCCGAACTACCCGCGCGCCAACCTCTGGGACCTGATGCCGCTGATCCCGAACGTGGCCCCGTACAACCAGGAACCGCTGCTGTCCACGTACGGCGTCAACGTGAAGGCGAAGATGTGCGTATCGCAGCACGGCTGGACGGCGATCGGCCCGGCCAACACGGACGGCACGAACACGCTCGTCCAATCGTGGGACAAGATCATCGACCTGGGTGACGGGTTCGTGATCAACGACTGACGACGGCAGGCGCAGCAACGAAAAGGCGGCCCCGCGGGGCCGCCTTTTCATTTGGGCCGCGGGAGTTGATCAGGCCGGCACCGGCGCCGCCTGTCTCGGAACCGGCAACGCCGGGAGCGACCGGATCGCGAGGCGCTGCACCAGCGCGTCGTACTCCGCGGCGAGCGCACCGGGCGCGGGCTCGCCCGCGACGCGCAGGAGCGCGAGCAGCGAGTGCAGGCTCAGCACGGTCTCCTGCAGGTCCTTCCGCGTGCGCGCGAGCGCGAGGCTCGCCTCGAGCGCCTGGCGCGCGCCGGCGAGATCGCCGGTGCGCATCAGCGCATGCCCGCGGACGCGCTGCAGCAGCGATACGAGCTTGGCGTCCGGCGCGAGCTTCGCGAGCCCGGCCTGCGCGAACTGCAGCGCGGCCTCCGGCTCGTCGAGGAACGTGCGACACTCGGCGATGCGCGCATCGACGTCGAGCACTTCCTCCTCGCGCTTCACGGCCACGAACAGCGCGCGTGCCTCGTTCAATCGCTCCAGCGCCTCGCCGAACCGGCCGGCCCGCAGCGACACGCGCCCGAGCAGCCACAGGCAGCCGCCCAGCAGGTAGCGATAGCGCGACGCGCGCCAGACCGGCAGCGTCTCCAGCAATTCGTCCTGCGCCTCGTCGAGCTGGCCGCGGTCGGAGAGGATCTCCGCGACGTTCATCTGGGCGACGGTCGCGTCGAAGCTGTTGCCGAGCTTCTGCGACTGCGTGCGGCCGCCTTCGTAGGAGGCCAGCGCGCCGTCCCAGTCGCCTTCCCATTGCTGGATCACGCCGAGATTGGTCAGGAGCTGCGCCTGGCGCAGGATGTTC
This sequence comes from Burkholderiales bacterium, assembly GCA_046347715.1. Taxonomy (GTDB): domain Bacteria; phylum Pseudomonadota; class Gammaproteobacteria; order Burkholderiales; family Casimicrobiaceae; genus VBCG01. Next base: position 376,075 of record JAXMFO010000004.1, on the reverse strand, counting down.
CCGGATCGCCGGTACGCGTCCAGCGAGAGCTGCAGGTAATCCTTCGCCCCGTCCCGGCCGAGCACGCCGAGCGCCCAGCTCATCGCCCAGTAGGCGGCGCCGAGCGCCTCGGGGTCGTCGACCGCCTTCGCCTCGTCGATCGCGCGCGTCGCCCAGCGCATCGCGTCCTGCGTGCGGCCCTCGTCCTGCAGCACGGTCGCGTACCAGGCGGACAGCCGCGCCACCTGGCGCGCCGCCTCCTCGCCGGACAGGCCCTCGACCGCGCGGCTTGCCTGCGCCGCCCAGCGCAGCGCCTGCGGATACTTGCCGAGCTTCTCCTCGAGCTTCGAGCGCTTGAGCAGCACGCTCGACGCGAACAGCCGGTCGTCGCCCGCGAGGCGGATCGCGGCGCGATAGCCGTCGGCCGCCTTCGGCATCTCGCCGGCGCGGTACCAGCAGTCGGCGAGCGACTCGTTGGCGTGCGCCAGCTCGCGCGCGGGCACGTCCTTCAGCTTGCGGGCGGCATCGATCGCGCGGGAGAACATCCGCGCCGCTTCGACGAAGGCGTAGGCGGCGAGCGCGTTGCGCGCGGCGTGCGACGCGTAGCGCCACGCGGCGCGGTGGTCGCCGGCGACGAAGTAATGCAGCGAGAGGAGGTCGGCCGCGTCCTCGGGCGACTCGAGCTCGTGCTCCATGTGGCGCGCCGCGGCGCCGTGCAGCTCGCGGCGCAGCTTGAACGGCAGGCCCTCGTACGCGGCGTCGCGCACCAGCGTGCGGCGGAAGCGCAGGTAGCCGTCGGCTTCCTCCTCGAAGAGCTCGGACAGCCGCGACCACGCCGACGAATCGGCGGGCGAGCCCTGGCCGTCGGCGTCGAGCCACGCGAGCATCCGCGGGTGGAACGTGAGGCCGAAGATCGACGCGCGGCGCACGAGGAAGCGGTCCTCGGGGGCCAGCGCGTCGATGCGCGCCATCGTGGCGGCCTCCGCCGAGTCCGGCAGGCCCTCCACGCCTCCCGACTCCATCGCGGCCGACATGAGGTCCAGCAGGAACTGCGGGTTGCCGCCGGAGCGCGATGCGACCAGGCCGAGCACGTGGCGCGGCAGTGGATTGGCCGCGCACGCGAGCTGCGCCATCCGCAGCGCGTCGGGGGCGGCGAGGGGGGCCAGCTCGAGGTGCGCGATGGTCGGCGCCACCAGCGACGGGTGCGCGCCCGGCCGCCGCGCCACCACGACCACCCACGGCCGCTTCGCGATGCCGCTGGCGATGTGCGCGAGCAGTTCACCGGATGCAAGGTCCATGTGGTGCACGTTCTCGATCTCGACCAGCATCGGGGCCGGCAGCACCGCGTCCATGAAGGCCGCGACCGTCTCGTGCAGGCGCGTGCGCAGGTTCTTCTCGGCCAGTGCGCTGACCTCGGGCGTGGGCGGCAGCGTCACGCCGAAAGGGATCGCGACCAGCGGCAGCCACGGCGCGAGGCCGGGGATGCGCTCGTGCACCAGCGACGCGAGGTGATGGCCGACGACCTCGTCGCTTGCGTCGCGCCCGAAGCCCAAGCCTTCGCGCAGCATCTCGCGCCACACGGCGTACGGCGTGGAGGCGGTGTACGCCTCGCAGACCGCGTGCAGGACGCTGAAGCCTTCGGCGCCCTCCTTCACCGCCGCGAGGAGCCGCGTCTTGCCGGCGCCCGCCTCGCCGACGATGTCGACGAGCGTGCCGTTGCCGGCGCGCGCCCGCGCGAGGGCGTCGCGCAGCGTGCCCATCTCCCCGTCGCGGCCGACGAGCGGCAGGCTGTGCGCGGCGGCGAGCCGGCCGCGCGAGCCGGTGGCCGCTCCGACGTCCCACGCCTGCACGGGCTTCGCCTTGCCCTTCACCATGAACGGCTCGATGGCCGTCGTGGCGAACAGCGTGTTGGAACGGTTGAGCACGTCCGCCGTCGCGTACAGGTGGCCGGGGGCCGACTTCGCCATCACCCGCGCGGCGAGGTTGATGGCGTCGCCCATCACCGTGTACGTGCGCCGGTAGAACGGCCCGATGTCGCCCGCGAACACCGACCCGCGGTTGACGCCGATGCGGATCGGGATGGCGAGCGGCGTGGTGATGATCGCGCGCAGCGCGAGCATCATCCGCTCCTCGTCGTCGCCGGTGACCTTGGGCGCCCCCGCGGTCATGATGATCTTGCCGCCGTCCTGGTCGACGTCGGAGGCGAGGAACGCGACGTCCTGCGCCTCGGTGGCGCTCTCGACCGCGCAGACCAGCGCGTGCAGCGCATCGGCCGCGGCGGGGAGCCCCTGTTCCGCGATCAGCTCGTCCACGCCCTCGAAGCGCAGGAACGCGATCGACACCGGGCGCAGCTCCGCGTTGCCCCCGCCGGCGGTCACGTGCGCGCGGACGGCGGGCGGCAGGCAGCGCGCGATGGCCTCCGGCGCCATCGCGGGCCGCGCGACCAGCGGCAGCGTCGTCTTGCCGGGCGGCTCGCGGGCGATGAGGAGGCCGTGGCCCTTGGGCTCGCCGATGCAGCCGGCGGGCAGGTGGCTCGCGGTCTCCGGGCTGACCACGATGTCGCCGCCGGTGGCGTCGTGCTCCATCTCCACCAGCCGGCTCCATGCCGGGCCGGTGGTCAGGAGTTCGTGGTGCGACGCGCCGACCGCGAAGAAGTGGAAGTCGCCGGTGTGCACCGCCTGGGACATCTTGAGCATCACGCGCGCGCCCGGCACCTCGATGCGCCCGACCTTGCGCAGCACGCGGCGCATGACGACGGTGGCGCGCGTGGCGCGCAGCGCGTGGCCGGGTCCCTCGAACCACAGCAGCAGCGCGTCGCCGCCGAACTTGAGCAGGCTGCCGCCCTGCTGGTAGGCGACTTCCAGCAGCGCCTCGAACACGTGGCCGATCGCGTCGGCGATCTGCTCGGCGCCCTCGCGGCCCTTCTTCGCGAGACGCTCGGAGAGCTTGGTGAAGCCGGAGACGTCGCAGAACGCGGCCGTGCCCTCCTGCAGCCACGCACGCTCGTCCGGCGCGTCCACCAGGTGCTGCTGGAGGATGCGGGGGACGTAGAGGCTGGCCTGTCCGGCGTCGTTGGCGGGGGGCATGGCGGGTGGGGGCGCGGCGCGGCGGGGAACGCCCGGGCAGCGTTCAGGCGTGCTTCGGCGGTGCGTACCCTTGCGACTGCCGCAGCGCGAGCAGGCGCCGGATGTTCTCCTGCGCGGTCGTCTCGTAGCGGTCCCGGAAATAGTCGGTGAGGAAGAAGGCGGCGCGCTTTTCCAGCATCGCGAGGAACGCCACCTGTCCCTTGTAGTAGCGCTCGTCGGACTGGCTCGCGAACTCCTCGCGCAGCAGGTCGCCGTTGTGCATGAACTGGTCCCACGGCGCACCGAAGCCGACGAGATCGATGTCCTCGATGAAGCGGCGGTCGTGCGTGCGCGCGGGCTTGCGATGGCGGGTGGCGAGGATCAGGCCGACCACGCGGCGGCGCAGCAGCGTGGGCGCCCCCCCGGCCAGGTCGACGAAGAGGCCGGCACTGCGCCGCTCGTTGCTCGCATCACCCGGCGTGTATTCCGCGTCGTGGAACCAGAGCGCCAGTTCCATCGCGTCCCGGTCGCGCACGAGCGTGGCGACGCGGTCGAGGTGGACGAGGCACTCGCGGATGTGGTCGAGATTGTGGAAGCGGCGGTCCGGCGCGCCGAGGCGCTCGGCGAGCGCCCCATAGACCTCCACGCCGGAGGGCGAGAGCGAGCGGTCGACGCAACGGTCCCACACGGCGGCAAACCGCGTCGCGCTGGCGCTGGCGGGGGTCGACATGGACGGCGAGCATACGGCAACCGCCGCGGATTGTGAACGCGCGCCGTCGGACTCAATCGGCCATTCGTGCGAGCCAGGCACGGGCGCGGGCGCCGAACACGTTCCAGGCGAGTCCGGCCAGCACGAGGCCCACGCCGGCGTACTGCACGGGCGAGAGGCGTTCGTCGAGGAAGAGGCTGCCGCTCGCCAGTCCCGCGACCGGGATGAGGAGCGCGAACGGCGCGATGACCGCGGTCGGGTAGCGGTGCAGCAGCGCGTTCCAGCGGGCGAGGCTGAAGAGTGTCGCAAAGTAGCTCATGAAGAGCACGCAGGCCCACGGCCGCCACGACATGTCGCGGACCACGCCGACGAGCCGCGGGCCGCCTTCGAGGGCCCAGGACGCGATCGCGAGCGGGACGGGCGCCACGAGGCTCGACCAGACGACCAGGCCCAGCATGTCGACGTCGGCACGGCCGGCGGCCCGCTTGGCGAGCACGTTGCCGACCGCCCACGAGGCCGCGGCGCCGATCACCAGCAGGAAGCCCGTGAACGTGGTGGTGGCGCCGGCGGTCAGCTTGTACCACGCGAGCAGCGCGATGCCGGCGCCGGCCACGGTGGCGCCCACCAGGCTCGCGCGGTCGAGGCGGTCGTGCAGCCACCACGCGGCGAGCCCGATGGTGAAGAAGACCTGCGTCTGGATCACCAGCGACGACAGGCCGGCGGGCATGCCGAGCTGCATCCCGGTGAACAGCAGCCCGAACTGGAGGACGCCGATCGCGAAGCCGTAGCCGACGATGGTCGCCCAGCCGGTGGCCGGCCGGCGCACGAAGAACACGGCGGGCAACGCCGCGCAGGCGAAGCGCAGGCACGCGAGCAGGAGCGGTGGGGTTTCCGCGAGCGCCCAGCGCATCGGCACGAACGCGAAGCCCCAGATGATGACCACCAGGACGACCAGCAGGAAATCGCGCAGCGAAAGGCGGACAGGCACGGGAAGCGCGCGCCGCGACGTTCCGGCGCACTCGCGGGGGAGGGGACGCCATTCTAGCGGCAGGCACGGCCGCCGGCCCGTTGCCTCGCTGCCCAGGCGTTGCCCAGGTGTCAGACACGTCATATGACGTGTCTGACACCGCATACGACGTGTCTGACACCGAGGCGCGACGAGGCGAAATCGGCCCCCTCCGCGATGGAATGAACGTTCCAAATCCGCACAAAACCGGAACTTGCCGTTCATCCGGCGCTGCGCGACAATGATCCTCCGCCTCCCGTCGAGAGCATCCGAGGCGCTGGCCGCAGGACCTGCAATGAAAAATCCCACCCGTTTCGCTGCCGACCGCCGGCTGGATGTCATCTGCCTCGGCCGTTTCGGCGTCGACTTCTACGCCCAGCAGATCGGGGCGCGCCTCGAGGACGTCACGAGCTTCGCCAAGTACCTGGGCGGCTCGTCGGCGAACACCGCGTTCGGCGCCGCCCGCCTGGGGCTGAAGGCGGCGCTCATCTCCCGCGTCGGCAACGACGGCAACGGCCGCTTCCTGGTCGAGACCATCGCGAAGGAGGGCTGCGACGTCAGCCACGTCGGGGTCGACCCGGCGCGCCTCACCGCGGCGGTGGTGCTCGGCATCAAGGACAAGGACACGTTCCCGCTCATCTTCCTGCGCGAGAACTGCGCCGACATGGCGATCGACGAGCACGACGTCGAGGAGTCGTTCATCGCCTCGTCGCGCGCGCTGCTCATCACCGGCACGCACTTCTCGACCGAGCACGTCAACCGCATCAGCAGCCTGGCGCTCGACCGCGCGCGGAAGAACGACGTGCGCACGGTGCTCGACATCGACTACCGCCCGGTGCTGTGGGGCCTCACCAACCGCGGCGACGGCGAGACGCGCTACATCCCGTCCGACGGCGTCACCGCGCACCTGCAGAAGATCCTGCCCAAGTTCGACCTCGTGATCGGCACTATCGAGGAGTTCAACATCGCGGGGGGCAGCACCGACATCATGGCCTCCCTGCGCGCCGTGCGCGGCGTCACGCAGGCGACGCTGGTGATCAAGCGCGGGCCGATGGGCTGCGCGATCATCGACGGCGCGATTCCCGCCTCGCTCGACGCCGCCTTCAACGGGCAGGGGGTCAACGTCGAGGTGCTCAATGTCCTCGGCGCGGGCGATGCGTTCTCGTCGGGCTTCCTGTCCGGCTGGGTGCGCGGCGAGGACTACGACGCCTGCGCGCGCTACGCCAACGCCTGCGGCGCGCTGGTCGTGTCGCGCCACGCGTGCGCGCCGTCGATGCCGACCCGCATCGAACTCGACTACTTCCTCGCGCACGCGCAGGAGATCACGCGGCCGGACCAGGACGCGATCCTCACGCGCCTGCATCGCGTCACGGCGCCGCGCGCGCCGCGGCCCGAGGTGTTCGCGTTCGCCTTCGACCACCGCAACCCGTTCTTCGACCTCGCGCAGCGTGCGGGCGCGGACGAGGCGCGGCTGCCGAAGCTCAAGCAACTGCTGGTGGAGGCCGTCGCCGAGACCGAGGCGGCGCAGGACCTCAAGGGGCGCGTCGGCATCCTGTGCGACGACCGCTACGGGCAGGACGCGCTCAACGCGGCCACGGGCCGCGGCTGGTGGATCGGCCGGCCGGTGGAACTGCCGGGCAGCAACCCGCTGGAGTTCGACCGCGGCCGCTCGGTGGGCACCACGCTCATCAGCTGGCCGGCCGAGCACGTCGTGAAGTGCCTCGTGCAGTACCACCCGGATGACCCGATCGAGCACCGGCTGGAGCAGGAGGCGCAGATCCGCGCGCTCTACGACGCCGTGCAGGTGAGCGGGCACGAGTTGCTGCTCGAGATCATCCCGCCCAAGGGCGCGCCGCGCGCGCACGACACGGTGCTGCGTGCGTTGAAGCGCCTCTACAACCTCGGCATCTACCCCGAGTGGTGGAAGCTCGAGCCGATGTCGGCGGCGCAGTGGCAGGCGATCGACGCACTGATCGCCGAGCGCGACCCGCACTGCCGCGGCGTCGTGCTGCTCGGCCTCAACGCCAGCATGGACACACTCGCCGCGGGCTTCCGCGACGCGCGGGCGAGCCGCAGCTGCCGCGGGTTTGCCGTCGGCCGCACGATCTTCCAGGCGCCGTCCGCCGCGTGGCTCGCGGGCGAGATCGACGACGCCGAGTGCAAGCGTCGCATCCGCGCGAACTACGAGGGCCTGATCGCCCTGTGGCGCGAGTCGCGCAAGGCGTGAGGCGGCGACCATGAAGACCGTCCGTCTCACCGCTGCGCAGGCCATCGTCCGCTACCTCGCAACCGTGCGCGCACGCACGCCGGCCGGCGTCGAGCCGCTCTTCGCGGGCGTGTTCGCGATCTTCGGCCACGGCAACGTCGCGGGCCTCGGCGAGGCGCTGTACCAGCACCGGCAGGCGCTGCCCACCTACCGCGCGCACAACGAGCAGGCGATGGCGCACGCGGCCATCGCGTTCGGCAAGGCGCACTTCCGCCGCCGCATGATGGCCTGCACGACGTCGATCGGCCCCGGGGCCACCAACCTCGTCACCGCGGCGGCGCTCGCGCACGTCAACCGGCTGCCGGTCCTGCTGCTGCCGGGCGACGTGTTCGTGTCGCGGGCGCCGGACCCGGTGCTGCAGCAGGTCGAGGACTTCGCGGACGGCGCGATCACCGCCAACGACACGCTGCGCCCGGTGTCGCGGTACTTCGACCGCATCGTGCACCCGGCGCAGGTAATGGCCGCGCTGCCGCAGGCCGTGCGCGTGCTCACCGACGCCGCGCTGTGCGGCCCGGTCACGCTCGCGCTGCCGCAGGACGTGCAGACGATGGCCTGCGACTATCCCGAGAGCTTCTTCGAGCCGGACCTCGTGACCTTCGCCACGCCCGCGGCCCCGGACGCCGCGGTCGCACAGGCCGCCGCGCTGCTGCGCGGCGCCAAGCGCCCGCTGATCGTCGCCGGCGGCGGCGTGCTGTATGGGCTCGCCACCGACGCACTGCGCGCGTTCGCGGACGCGCACGGCGTGCCCGTGGCCGAGACGCAGGCCGGCAAGGGCGCGCTTGCGTGGGACCACCCGCTGCAGGCGGGCGCGATCGGCGTCACCGGATCGCCCGCCGCCAACGCGCTCGCGGAGGAGGCGGACGTGGTGCTCGCGGTGGGCACCCGGCTGTCGGACTTCACCACCGGCTCGCACTCGCTGTTCGCGCAGGCGAAGCTCGTCAACGTCAACGTCAACGGCTTCGACGCGCGCAAGTGGCGCGGCGTGGAAGTGATCGGCGACGCCGGGCCGACGCTGGCCGCGCTGTCCGGCGCGCTCGCGGGCTGGCAGTCCGACCGCGCGTGGCAGGCGCTCGCGCACAAGGCGGCGGGCGACTGGCGCGCCGACGTCGCGCGGCTCACCGGCGCGCGCGAGGTCGCGCTGCCGTACGAGGGCGACGTCATCGGGGCGGTCCAGCGGTCGAGTCCGACGTCGACCACGCACGACATCGCGGTATGCGCCGCGGGGACGCTGCCCGCGGAACTGCACAAGCTCTGGCGCACCGAGGTGCCGGGTGGCTACCACATGGAGTACGGCTACTCCACGATGGGCTACGAGATCGCGGGCGCCATAGGCGTGAAGATGGCCCGGCCGGAGCGCGAGGTCATCGCGATGGTCGGCGACGGCAGCTACCTGATGCTGAACTCCGAGATCGCCACCTCCGTGATGATGGGCGCCAAGCTCATCGTGGTGGTCCACGACAACCGCGGCTTCGGCTGCATCAACCGACTGCAGCAGGCGGTGGGCGGCGTGCCGTTCAACAACCTGCTGGCCGACTGCGTGCAGGGGCCGGAGGGTCCGCCCGCCATCGACTTCGCCGCGCACGCGGCGGCGCTCGGGGCGCGGGCGGAGAACGTGACCTCCATCGCCGAGCTCGAAGCCGCCCTTGCCCGCGCCCGGGCGTCCGACCGCACGTACGTCATCGCGATCCGGACCGACCCGGCGCACACGACGGACGAGGGCGGGTGGTGGTGGGAGGTCGCGGTGCCGGAGGTGTCGGCGCGCGAGGAAGTGCGCCGCGCGCGCGAACGGTACGTCGAGGGCAAGAAGGGACAGCAGCCGTGAGATCCGGATGGGGGCACGCATGAAGGTCAGGATCGGCATCAACCCGATCTCGTGGAGCAACGACGACCTGCCGTCGCTCGGCGGCGAGACGCCGCTCGAGACCGCGCTCACCGAAGGGCGGAAGATCGGCTACCAGGGCTTCGAGCTCGGCAACAAGTTCCCGCGGGAGACGAACGCGCTGCGCGCGGTGCTCGCGCCGCACGGTCTCGCGCTCGTGTCCGGGTGGTACTCGGGGCGGCTAGCGCGCGGCACGGTCGAGGACGAGATCGCGGCCGTCGGGCCGCACCTCAAGCTCCTCGCGGAGTGCGGCGCGAACGTGATGGTGTACGGCGAAGTCGCCGACAGCATCCAGGGCGCGCCGCAGCCGCTGTACAAGCGGCCGCGCTTCTTCACCGCCGCGCAGTGGGATGCGTACGCCGATCGCCTGACGCGCTTCGGCCGCTACACGCTGGAGCACGGCGTGCGCGTCGCGTACCACCACCACATGGGCGCGTACGTGCAGGACCCGGCGGACGTCGACGACCTGATGCAGCGCGTCGGACCCGAAGTCGGCCTGCTCTTCGACACCGGCCACATGACATTCGCCGGCGGCGACGCCGTGGCGATGCTCGCGAAGCACATCGACCGCGTGTGCCACGTCCACTGCAAGGACGTGCGGCCGGAGGTCATCCGGCTCGCGCGCAACGGCAACTGGAGCTTCCTGCAGTCGGTGATCAACGGCGCGTTCACGGTGCCGGGCGACGGCGTCGTCGACTTCCCCGCGGTGATCGCGCTGCTGCGCAGGCACGGCTACGAGGGCTGGCTGGTGGTGGAGGCGGAGCAGGACCCCGTCGTCGCGCCGAGCTATCACTACGCCGACATGGGCTACCGCCACCTGCGCGAGCTGGTGGACGCGCACCGCTGACGACGCGGCCTGCGGAGGAACCGGTGAGCCTGCTCGTGAAGGCGCGGCGCGAAGGCCGCGACATCGTGGAAGTGACGCCCGAGTCGGCGGGCTGGAAGTACGTCGGCTTCTCGGCGCACCGCCTCGCTCCCGGCGAGCGCCTCGACCTGCCGGCGGGCGGGAACGAGCTGTGCATCGTCGTGCTCACCGGCATGGTGAGCGTGGCCGCGCAGGGGAAGACGTGGCGCGACATCGGCCGGCGCGCCAGCGTGTTCAGCGGCGATGCGCCCTATGCGGTGTACGTCCCGGCGCGCGAGGGCGCGCAGGTGACGGCGACGACCGCGGCCGAGATCGGCGTGGCCCGCGCGCCGGGGAACCCCGGCCGCGAGGCACGGCTCATCGCGCCCGACGCCATGAAGCAGTCCGTGCGCGGCGAGGGCGCCAACACGCGCTACGTGTGCGACATCCTCCCGCAGACCGAACCCGCGGACCACCTGCTGGTGGTCGAGGTGCGCACGCCCTCCGGCCACTCGTCGAGCTACCCGCCGCACAAGCACGACACCGACCGCCTCCCCGAGGAGAGTTCGCTCGAGGAGACCTACTACCACCGCCTCGCCCCCGCGCAGGGCTTCGCGTTCCAGCGCGTGTACACCGACGACCGCTCGCTCGACGAGTCGCTCGCGGTGGAGGACCACGACGTGGTGATGGTGCCGCGCGGCTACCACCCGGTGGTGGTGCCGTACGGCTACGAATCGTATTACCTCAACGTGATGGCCGGGCCGACTCGGGAGTGGCACTTCCGCAACGACCCGGCGCACGAATGGATGCTGAAGAAGTGAGCGAAGGGAGGAACGTGATGGATGTCGCACTGTTCGGTGCCGGTCGGATCGGCAAGATCCACGGACTCAACGTCACCCGCCAGCCGGGGGCGCGCCTCAGGTACGTGGTGGACGTCGACGCGGCGGCCGCCGGCGCGCTGGCGCAGCAGCTGGGCGCGCAGGTGGTGAGCGCGGACGCGGTGTTCGCGGACAGGTCCGTCGGCGCGGTCGTGATCGGCTCGTCGACCGACACGCATTGCGACCTCATCACGCGCTCGGCGCAGTCGGGCAAGGCGATTTTCTGCGAGAAGCCGGTGGACCTCAACGTCGAGCGGGCGCGCACGTGCGCGGACGCCGTGCGCAAGGCCGGCGTCGTGTGCATGATCGGCTTCCAGCGCCGCTTCGACCCGACGTTCGCGGCGCTGAAGGAGCGCCTCGCGAAGGGCGAGATCGGCGATCCGGAGATGCTCGTGGTGACGAGCCGCGACCCGGGCGCGCCCCCGGTCGAGTACCTGAAGCGCTCCGGCGGCATCTTCCGCGACATGCTGATCCACGACTTCGACATCTTCCGCTGGATCCTCGACGACGACGCGGCCACCGTCTACGCGACGGGCAGCGTCCTCACCGATCCGGCCGTGGGCACCGTCGGCGACGTCGACTGCACCGCGGTGACCATCCGCACGAAGAAGGGCCGGCTCGCGCAGATCAACACCACGCGCCGCGCGGCGTACGGCTACGACCAGCGCTTCGAGGTGCTGGGCAGCAAGGGCATGCTGCAGGCGGGCAACCACCGCCCGACCGAGGTGACGGCGTCCACCGGCACCAACGTCAGCAACGACCTGCCCGAGCACTTCTTCCTGGAGCGCTACCGCGCGGCGTACGCGCTGGAGCTCGCGCACTTCTTCGACGCCCTCGCCACGGGCAAGCCCGTGCGCACGTCGATCGACGACGGCGTCGCGGCGCTGGTGCTCGCCGACGCCGCGACGACGTCGTGGCGCGAGAAGCGCATCGTGGAACTGTAGGCGGCCATGTCCACTGCCGCCCCCGTCCGCGTCGGCATCGTCGGCATCGGCCGCATGGGCCGCCGCCACGCCGAGAACCTCGCCACCCGCGTGCCCGGCGCGCAACTGATCGCGGCGTGCAGCCCGATCGGGGAGGAGCTCGAGTGGGCGCGCGACACGCTCGGCGTGCCCCACGTCTACCGCGACTACCACGAGCTCCTCAGGCAGCCGGACATCGACGCGGTGTTCCTGGTGACGCCCAACACGCTGCACCCGGCGCAGATCATCGACGCGCTGAAGGCGGGCAAGCACGTGTTCTGCGAGAAGCCGCTGTCGCTCGTGCTGGACGAGTGCCTCGCCGTCGAGGCGGAGGCCGCGAAGCATCCGCACCTCAAGGTGATGATCGGCTTCGTGCGCCGCTTCGACCCCTCGTACCAGGACGCGCACAAGCTGATCGCCGCCGGCGGCATCGGGCGGCCGTTCATGGTGCGCTCGCGGAGGCCTTCCTGCGCGAGGAGATCCATTTCTCCGTGGGCACCGTGGCCGTGCACGAGGGCCTGCGCGCGTGCGGCGACGTCGACAACGGCGTCGCGATCTGCGAGTTCGCCGACGGCCGCATGGCCTGCTTCTACGCGTCGCGCACGATGGCGCACGGCCACGAGACCGCGACCGAGGTGGTCGGCTCCGGCGGCCGCGTGGTGATCGGGCGCGACGGGCGCATCAACCAGGTCGAGATCGCGGACGCGCACGGCATCCGCACGCTGACTACGCCCACGTTCTACGAGCGCTTCGCGGAGGCCTTCCTGCGCGAGGAGATCCATTTCGTCGACTGCGTGCGCCACGACCGCACGCCGGCACTCACGCTGCACGACGCCACCGAGGCGACGCGCATCGGCATTGCACTGCGCACGTCGCTGCACGAACGGCGCATGGTGGAGATCTGATGGACCGCCACGACTTCTGCCGCGCACTCGCGCGCGACGCCGGCAAGCTCGCCCACCGCGGCTTCGGCACCTCCGCCACCAAGATGAAGGGCGTGCACGACGTGGTGACCGAGATGGACCGTGAGGTCGAGCGCTTCATCCGCTCCGCGATCAACCGCCGCTACCCGCAGGACGCGATCCTCGGCGAGGAGGAGGGGGTGTCGGGCAGCGGCGAGCGCCTGTGGATCATCGACCCCATCGACGGCACCGCGAACTACGCGCGCGGCCTGCCGCGCTACTGCGTGTCCATCGGGTACATGGAGCGTGGCGTCGCCACGCTGGGCGCGATCTACGACCCGTCGCACGACTGGCTGTACTCCGCGGCCAAGGGCGAGGGCGCCTACCAGGACGACCTGCGGCTCGCCGTGAGCTCCTGCCACGACGTCACGGCGGCGACGATCGAGTGCGGGTGGTCGACGCGGCGGCCGGCGCGTGCCTACGTCGACCTGCTCGCCCGCGTGCTGGAAGGCGGCGGCGCGATCCGCCGGGCGGGCTCCGGCGCCCTCGGGCTCGTGGACGTCGCGGCCGGCCGGGTCGAGGCGTACGTCGAACTGCACATCAACTCGTGGGATTGCGCCGCCGGCATCGTGCTGGTGCAGGAAGCGGGTGGTTTCACCAACGATTTCTTCGCCGGCGGCGGGCTCATGAACGGGAATCCGTTGCTCGCTACGAACGCCGCGCTTTGCAGTAAGCTTGCCGGGTTGCTCGGCATTCCCATTACAAGCTGAACCCGATGGAGGCAAACATGCGCATCACCCGATGGCTCCGCGGCCTCGTGCCCGCACTCGCGCTCGCGGCGCCGCTGTCCGCATTCGCCCAAGGCGAGCTGGTCGTCTACTGCACGGTGCAGGAGGAGTGGTGCCGCCCGATGGTGGCGGCATTCGAGAAGGCGACCGGCATCAAGGTGCTGATGACGCGCAAGAGCTCGGGCGAGTTCTACGCGCAGATCAAGGCCGAGGCCGCCAACCCCAAGGGGGACATCTGGTGGGGCGGCACCGGCGATCCGCACCTGCAGGCCGCGGAGGAAGGGCTGACCGAGTCGTACAAGTCGCCCAAGATGCCGGAGCTGAACGACTGGGCCGTGCGCCAGTGGGAGGCGGCCAAGGGCCGCACCGTCGGCGTGTACGCCGGCGCGCTGGGCTACAGCTACAACGACGAGCAGATCAAGAAGAAGAACATCCCGCCGCCGAAGTGCTGGTCCGACCTCATCAAGCCGGTGTTCAAGGACGAGATCCAGGTCGCGAATCCCAATTCGTCGGGCACGTCGTACACGATGCTCGCCACGCTCGTGCAGCTCATGGGCGAGGAGAAGGCGTTCGACTACCTGAAGGCGCTGCACAAGAACATCAACCAGTACACGAAGTCGGGCGCGGCCCCGGCGCGTGCGGCGGCCACCGGCGAGAGCATGGTCGGCATCACGTTCCAGCACGACGCGGTGCTGCAGAAGGTCAACGGCGCCAACGTGACGATCGTGTCGCCGTGCGAGGGCACGGGCTACGAGATCGGCTCGATGAGCATCATCAAGGGCGCCAAGAACATGGAGAACGCCAAGAAGTGGTACGACTGGGCGCTCTCGCCGGAGGCGCAGAACATCGGGCCGGCCGCGAAGGTGTCGTTCCAGGTGCCGTCGAACAAGAACGCGTCGCCGCCGCCCGGGTCGCCCAAGCTGTCCGAGATCAAGCTCATCAACTACGACTTCGCGAAGTACGGCTCGTCGGCGGAGCGCACGCGGCTCCTCAACCGGTGGGACAAGGAAGTCGCCACGCTCCCGAAGTGACGTAGACCTTCGTGGAGAGCAGCAGCGCGCTGGCGCCGGCCGTCTTCGTGCCGGCGTCGCGCGACCGCGCGACGATGCTCGCGGCGGCCCTGGCGGTCGCCGCGCTCGCTTTCGCGCCGTGGGGCGCGGGTGCGTGGACGTCCGCGCTCTGGCTGGCACTCACCGGCGGCGGTCCGCTGCAGACGCTCCTCTGCGGCACGATCCTGCTGGCCGTCGTCGCGCTCCTGTGCGCGTGGCGCGAGGTCGACCGGGGCACCGCCGTTGCCGCGGGCCTCGCGGTGCTGTGGACCGTCGTCGGCGCGCTCGCCCTCGGCAAGGACGGCCCGTCGTTCGGCGTCGGTGCCGCGATCGCGCTGTCCGCCCTCACCGTGGCGTTCGCGCGGGCCATCGCGCGCCGCGGCGTGTTCAACGGCGACTCGGCGGTCGCGACGATCGTGGTGGTCGTCGCGTCGCTTCTCGTGCTGTTCATCTTCTACCCGGTCGCGCGGTCGCTGTTCGCCGCGGTGCTCGACCCGCAGGGCCATTTCGCGCCCGGCCTCGCGCTGTCGCGGCTCCTGACCGAGGACATCTGGAGCGTGGCCTGCCTCGCCGGCGGCGCGCGCTGCGGCGTGGCCATCAACTCGGCGATCCTCGCGACCCTCGTGGGCCTCCTGTCCACGCTGCTCGGCCTCGTGTTCGCGCTGGTCGTGCAGCGCGGCGGCCGCCGCTACTCCGGCGTGCTGAAGCTCATGTCCATCCTGCCGATCGTGACGCCGCCGTTCGTGATCGCGCTGGCGCTGGTCGTGCTCTTCGGCCGCACGGGGCTCGTCACCGGCTGGCTCGACGCCGCGTTTGGCATCGGCCGCTCGCGCTGGATCTACGGCCTGCCGGGCGTCACGCTCGCGCAGCTGCTCACGTTCTCGCCGATCGCGTTCATGATCCTGTACGGCGCGCTCACGGCGATCAGCCCGGCGCTCGAGGAGGCGGCGCAGACGCTGCGCGGGTCGCGCTGGCGCGTCTTCCGCTCGGTGACCTGGCCGCTGCTGCGCCCCGCGCTCGCCAACGCGTTCCTGCTGGGCTTCGTGGAGAGCCTCGCGGACTTCGGCAACCCGATCGTCCTCGCCGGCAACTACGAAGTGCTGTCGACCAAGATCTTCTTCGCGGTCGCCGGCGCGCAGCACGACCCGGGCCGCGCCGCCGCGCTCGCCACCGTGCTGCTGGGCCTCACGCTGTTCGCGTTCTGGCTGCAGCACCGCTGGGTCGGCAAGCTCTCGTACGTCACCGTGACCGGCAAGGGCGACGGCGGCATTCCGGGCAAGCTGCCGAAGGCGCTGTGGAACACCTGCTTCACCATCGCCGCGCTGTGGATCTTCTTCACGCTCGCCTGCTACGCGGTGATCTTCGTCGGCGGCTTCGTGAAGGACATCGGCCGCGGCGCGATGACGCCGTCGTTCCAGCACTTCCTCGACGGCTTCCGGATCGACCTCGACAGCAAGGGCACGATGTTCGCGGGCTCGGCGTGGGACAGCCTCTTCACGACGATCAAGGTCGCGGGCATCTCCGCGCCGCTCACCGCCGCGGTGGGTCTCCTCGCCGCGTACGTGATCACCCGCCATCGCTTCGTCGGGCGCCGCGCGTTCGAGTTCCTGACGATGGTGAGCTTCGCGATCCCGGGCACGGTGATCGGCGTCTCCTACATCGTCGCGTTCAACGTGGCGCCGCTCGAGCTGACCGGCGGCATGGCGATCCTCGTGATCTGCTTCGTGTTCCGCAACATGCCGGTCGGCGTGCGCGCGGGGGTCGCCGCGCTCGCGCAGATCGACAAGACGCTGGACGAGGCGTCCTCCACGCTGCGCGCCTCGACGGTGCGCACGCTGCGCGAGGTGATCCTGCCGCTCCTGCGCCCGGCGATCTTCGCCACGCTCGTGTTCAGCTTCACGCACGCGATGACCGCCGTCAGCGCGGTCATCTTCCTCGCCACCGCCAAGTACAATCTCGCGACCGTGTACGTCATCAACCGCGTGGAGGCGGGGGAGTACCCGCTCGCGATCGCCTACTCGGCGGTGCTGATCCTCGTCATGCTGGCGGTGCTGCTCGGCATGCAGCGGCTGGTGGGCGAGACGCGCCTCGGCCGGCGGCCGGCCGCACCGGTGATGGCCGCGCACTGACCCGCACACTCCCACCACGCACATGAACGCACAATCCGGCGGCGTCGTCTTCGAACGGGTCACCAAGCGCTACGGCGACGTCACCGCCGTCGACGACGTCTCGTTCACCGTCGCGCCGGGCGATCTCGTCACGCTGCTCGGTCCCTCCGGCTGCGGCAAGACCACGACGCTGCGCATGGTCGCCGGGCTGGAGGCGGTCAGCGCGGGGCGCGTGCTGATCGGCGGCAACGACGTGACGCTGCGCGCCGCGAACGAGCGCGACGTCTCCATGGTCTTCCAGAGCTATGCGCTGTTCCCGCACATGACGGTGCTGGAGAACGTCTGCTACGGGCCGCTGTCGATGCGCACCGACAAGGCGAAGGCACGGGAGATGGCGCGCGCCAAGCTCGCGATGCTCGGCTTGTCCGACTACGAGAACCGCCTGCCGTCGGAACTGTCGGGCGGCCAGCAGCAGCGGGTCGCGGTCGCGCGCTCGCTGGTGCTCGAGCCCGCCGTGCTGCTGTTCGACGAGCCGCTGTCCAACCTCGACGCGAAGCTGCGCCGCCACGTGCGGGAGGAGATCCGCGAGCTGCAGCAGTCGCTGCACCTCACGGTGCTGTACGTCACGCACGACCAGGAGGAGGCGCTCGCCGTCTCCGACCACATCATCGTGATGAACGGCGGCAAGATCGCGCAGCAGGGCACGCCGGGCGACCTCTACGAGAAGCCGCAGTCGCGCTTCCTCGCCGACTTCATCGGCGACGCGAACCTGGTCGACGGCGAACTCGTGGCCAGCCCCGGCGGGGCCTCGTTCACCGCCGGCGGTGTCGCGGCCCCGGTGCATGCCGACGGCGTGGCGGCGGGTCCCGCGACCCTCGCGGTGCGGCCCCATCGGCTGCGGGTGGTCGATCCCGCGCAGGGCGTGCTGCAGGGCACGTGCCGGCGCGCCGCGTACCTCGGCAGCCGTGTCGAGTACGTCGTCGCCACGCCGTGGGGCGAGCTCCTCGTGTTCGACCCCGACGCGCGCAACCCGCGCCACCGGGACGAGCCGGTGGGCGTGACCTTCGACCGCGACGCGGCCATCGTCCTGCCGCGCTGATCCTTCATCGCACCCTACGGAAGCCGCATGTCCGCCTACCTGATCGTCGACGTCGCGATCCGCGACCCCCAACGCTACGAGGAATACAAGCAGAAGGTCCCCGCGCTCATCGCGCGCCACGGCGGCGAATACCTGGTGCGCGGCGGCGCGCACGAGGTGCTGGAGGGCACGTGGCAGCCGTCGCGCCTCGTGCTGTTCCGCTTCCCGAGCCGGGACGCCATCAAGGCGTTCATGAACGATCCCGATTACCGGCCGCTCGCCGCGCTGCGCCATTCGATCGCCGATTCGTCGCTGGTCGCGGTGGACGGGCTGTGACGGCCGCCGCGTCGCTCGCCGACCGCCACGAGGCGGCCCGGCACATCGCCCGCGAGGCCGGGCGCGTCGCGCTCGACTACTTCCGCCGCCGCAGCGAGCTGGTGGTGGAGACCAAGGGCGTGTCCGATTACGTGACCCGCGCGGACCGCGACGTCGAGAACCTGATTCGCCGCGAACTCGCGACGCGGTTTCCGCAGGACGCCTTCCTCGGCGAGGAAACGGCCTCCGATTTCGTGCCGGGCGGCGGCGGCACGTGGATCGTGGACCCGATCGACGGCACGCACAACTTCCTGCGTGGCGTGCCGTACTGGAACGTGGCGATCGGCTACGTGGAGAACGGCCGCACCGAGGTCGGCGTGGTATTCGACCCGTGCAGCGACGCGCTGTACCACGCCCGCCGCGGCGCGGGCGCGTGGTGCACGGCGGAGGGGCGCGACACGCCGCTGCGCACGGCGCCGACGCGCGACCTCGCGGGCAGCTACATCGTGCTCGGCCACCATGACCGCTCGTTCGAGGCGCGCTACTTCGGCATCCGGCGCCGGATGATGGAGGCGGGCATCGCGATGCGCAACTTCGGCTCGGCCGCGCTGCAGCTGGCGCACGTCGCGTGCGGGCGCCTCGACGCGTTCGTCGAACTGGAACTCTCGGCGTGGGACGCGGTGGCGGGCCTGCTGCTGGTCGAGGAGGCGGGCGGGTATCGCATCCCGTTCGATCCGCCCGCGCCGGCGGCCAAGGCGCCGTGCCTCGCTGCCGCGCCGGGCATCGGCGAGGCGCTGGCCGCGCTGGTCTTCGCGCCCGCGCCCTAGGCGGCGCGCGCCGTCATCCGGCCAGCCATTCGCGCAGCGCGGCGGCGACCGCTGCCGGCTGCTCGACGATGGACATGTGACCGCAGTCCTCGATCGCGACCAGCCGGCTGCCCGCGATGCGTTGCGCCATGTGGGCGTGCTGCGCAAGTGGACTCCACGCATCCTGCCGGCCGCAGAGCAGCAGCGTCGGACACGCGATGGCGGCGAGCCCGCGCTCCGCGTCCGGCCGCGCGAGCAGCGCGCGCACCTGCCCGGCGAAGCTCGCCGGCGCCTGCTGCGCCACCATGTGCGTGAGCCGCGCCATCAGCGCGGCGTCGGCCGTGCGTCCCGGGGCGAGCATCGGTGGGAGCCAGCGCGCCGCGAGGGCCGTCATGCCGTCGCGGAACGCGAGGTCGACGAGGACCTGCCGCGCTTCCGCCTCGCCGTCGCGGCGCGTATGGACTCCGGTACTGAGCAGTGCCAGCTTCGCGATGCGTTCCGGCGCGTGTGCGACCAGTTCGAGCGCGACCCGGCCGCCGAGCGAATGTCCCGCGACGGCGAACGTGGCCGGCGCCGCATCCAGCACGGCGGCGGCCATCGCGGGGATCGCGTCGAACCCCGCGAACGCCATCGGGCGCACGTCGGCGACGTCGGCGAGCCGGGGGCCGACGTCGTCCCACACGGACTCGTCGCACAGCAGTCCGCCCAGCAGGAAGAGCGTCGGCCGCGGCACCGCGCGCCCGTCGGGGGCGGTCAGTTCTTGGGAAAGTCCCCCGCGAACGCGTACGCCATCTCGTCCGGCTTGACGTACTTGCGCAGCGCCGCGTTGACCTCGGGGGTCGTCATCTTCTCGATCGTGGCGTCCACCGTGCCCGACGTCGCGAACGTGCGGCCGTAGAACAGCTGCGACGTGAGCGCGCCGGCGATGCGGCCGTCCTCGGTGCGGCCGAGGCGGCGCTCCTGCAGCACGCCGAGCTTCGCATCCGCGACCTCGGCGTCGGTGAAGCCGTCCTTCAGCGCCTTCGCGAATTCCTCGGCGAAGCCCGTGCGCACCTTCGGCAGGTTCTGCGGCGCGAAGATCGCGTACGTGCCGAGGGTGCTGTTCTCGTCCAGCGCGCTCGGCTGGAAGTACGTCCCGGCGCCGTAGGACAGACCGTCCTTCTGGCGCAGGCGGGCCGGGATGCGCGCCGCCGACGAGTCGCCCAGGATGAAGCTCGCGACCAGCATCGCCGGGTAGTCCGGGGACAGGTCGTTCATCGGCAGGCGCTGCGACCCGAGGATCATCGCGTTGGCCTTGTCCGGCACCTCGATGCGGATCGCCGCGGCCTTGTTCGGGCGGAACGGATCGGGCACGCGCGCGTACGGCTGCGGGCTCTTCCAGTCGCCGAAGAGCTGGGTGACCAGTTCCTTCATCTGCGCCGGGTCGAAGTCGCCGACGATCGCGATCTCGGCGTTGCTCGCGCCGTAGAAGTCGCGGTGGAAGCGCTTCACGTCGTCGAGGGTCACCGCGTTGTTGTTGGCGATGCTCTCCTCGATGGTCGGCACGTAGCGCGGGTCGCCGGCCGGATACGGGTTGTCGTGGCGCCCGAGCGCACGCCCGGCGAGCGCCTGAGGCTCCGTGCGCGAGGACTCGAGCTGCGTGCTGCGCTGGCGCTTCAGCGTCTCCAGTTCGTTCGCGGGGAACGACGGGCTGCGCAGGACCTCGGCCGTGAGCTTCAGCGTGTCGGCGAGTTGCGCGCGGTACGTCTGGCCCGCAGCGGCGGCGCCGGTCTGCGTGCCGGAGACGCTCACCTTGGCGCGCAGCTTGTCGAACGTGTCCTCGATCTCCTGGCGCGACTTCGTCGCCGTGCCGCGGTTCAGCATGCTGCCGGTGAGGGCGCCCACCGACGCCTTGCCGAACACCGACTTCTCGTCGCCGAAGTGCAGCGAGACGTTGAAGTTGACGGTCTCGCCGCGCGTCTTCTTGGGCAGGAGCGCGACCTTGGTGCCGTTCGGCAGCGTGAACCGCTGCGTGCGGGCGTCGAGGTTGGCGGGCGTCGGGTCGAACACCTCGCCGGCCGCCACCGCGACGTCACCCTTGTAGTCCTTCACCGCGGCGGCGACGTCGATCGCCGGCGGCAGCGGCGCGCGGTCGGGCTTGGGATCGGGGATGAACTCGCCGACCGTGACGTTCGAGCGCTTGAGGTACGCGAGCGCCACGCGCTGCACGTCCTCCGCCTTGATCGTGCGGTAGCGGTCGCGGGTGAGGAAGAAGAGCCGCCAGTCACCCAGCGCGATGGACTCGGAGATCGCGATGCCGAACGCCTGCGGGTTGTTGATCGTGTCGTCGAAGTACTTCGCGGCGCGGGTGCGCACGCGGGCGACCTCGGCCTCGGTGATCGGGTTCTTCGCGACGTCGGCCAGCGTCGCGAACATCGCGTCGCGCGCGGCGTCGAGCGACGCGCCCTCGGGCACCTCGGCGATGAACGTCAGGAGGCCGGGGTCGCGCAGCGATTCCGCCTCGGAGCCCACGCTGCTCGCCTTCTTCGCCTCGACCAGCGCCTTGTACATGCGGCCGGAGGGGGCGAGCGTCATCACGTCGCCGAGGACGTCCGTGGCCACGTAGTCCGGGTCGGACCCGCGGACGGTGTGGTACATGAGGCCGACGATCTGCGAATTGCCGACGCGGCGCAGCGTAACGCTGCGCTCGCCGTCCTGCACGGGCTCCACCGTGTAGATCGCGGGCAGCGTGCGCGTGGGCTTCGGGATCGGCCCGAAGTACTTCGCGATGAGCGCGAGGGTCTTCTCCGGGTCGAACTTGCCGGCGACGGTGAGCACCGCGTTGTCCGGCTGGTAGTAGAGCTTGTAGAACGCCTGGAGGCGGCCGATGTCGACGTTCTCGATGTCCGAGCGGGCGCCGATGCCGGTCTTGCCGTAGTTGTGCCACTGGTAGGCCGACGCCAGCATCTTCTCGTAGAGCACGCGCTGCGGGCTGTTCTCGCCCATCTCGAACTCGTTGCGCACGACCGTCATCTCGGAGTCGAGGTCGCTCTTGCGGATGTACGAGTTCACCATCCGGTCGGCTTCCATCGCGAGCGCCCAGTCGAGGTTCTCGTCGGACGCGCTGAAGGACTCGAAGTAGTTCGTGCGGTCCTGCCCGGTGGTGCCGTTGAACGACATCCCGCGCTTGCCCAGCTCCTGCATGATGTTGCCGCGGCTGGGCGTGCCCTTGAACACGAGGTGCTCGAGGAGGTGCGCCATGCCGGTCTCGCCGTAGTTCTCGTACGCCGAGCCGACGCGATACGTCACGTTGACGGTGGTCTTGGCCTTGGTGGCGTCGGGGAAGAGCAGGACGGTGAGACCGTTGGCGAGCCGGTATTCGGTCACGCCCTCGATGGTGGCGCCCTGCGTGACGCCGGCGGGCAGCGCCGCGTGCGCGGCCAGCGCGACGAACATGGGAAGGGCAAAGGCCGCGGCGCGCCGCAGCCACGAGATCATGGTCAGCATGGGGGAACCCCGGATGTTAGGCCGGGCGAGTATAGCGCCCGGTACCTTAAGCCGACCTTAGAACGGACGGAGCGCCGGCGCCGCGGAGCGAAGCGCCCGCCCGCGCGACGAACCGCGGCGGGGGCACGGCCCCGCCGCGGGCGGACGCGCTCAGCGTGCCTTCGCGAAGTCCCCGACGTACACCAGCACGAACCCGCCCGGCGGCACGTACCTGCGATAGGCGGCCGATGCCGCTTCCGGCGTCACGGCCGCGATGGCCTCGTCGGCCTTGCCGGCGAACGCGAACGTGCGGCCCGTGTGCATCTGCTGCACGAGCTGCGCCGCGAGAACGGCGTCCTGCGTGCGCGCGAGCTGCCGCCGCTTCTGGATGCCCTCCTTCACGCGCGCCACCTCGGCGGCGGTGAAGCCGTCGGCCGCGGCCCGCGCGAGCTCGTCGGCGAGCGCGGAGGCCAACCGCACGCGGTTCTGGGGCGCGTAGATCGCCTGCAGGGAAAACGCCGAGTTGGGCTCGAACGCGTTCCATGCGATGGACGAGTAGACGCCGTAGCTCAACCCCTCCTTCTCGCGGATGCGCATCCAGAGCCGCGAGCCGGTGACCTCGCCGACGATGCCGCTGGCAACCGCCAGGGCCGCGTAGTCGGGGCTCGCGTCGCCCAGGGGGAGCGCGAGGTCGCCGAACAGCACCGCGTTGGCCTTGTCGGGCGTTTCCAGCGTGATCGCGGCCGGGGCGCGCGGCACCAGCGGGTCGGGCACGCGCACGTACGGGCTCCCCGCCTTCCAGTCGCCGAACGCCTGCTCGAGCGCCGTGCGCACGGCGTCCGCGTCGAAGTCGCCGACGATGGCGATCTGCGCGGCGCCGCCGCCGACGAACTGCGCGTGGAAGCGGCGGAGGTCGTCGACGGTCGTGTGCCGGATCCCCGCGAGTTCCTCGTCGACCGTCGGCGCGTAGCGCACGTCGCCCGCTGGATACGGATTGCCGTGGCGCCGCAGTTCGCGGCGCGCGATGGCTTCGGGGTCCTTGCGCCGCGCCTCCACACCGGCGGCCCACTCGCGCTGGACTTTGGCGAACTCGTCCGCGGGGAAGGCCGGCTGGCGCAGCATCTCCGCGAGGAGCGCCAGCGTCCCCGGCAGCCCGTCGCGGTAGGTGGCGGCACTGGCCGACGTGCGCGTCTCGCTGCCGCCGAACTCGACCGTCGCGCGCAGGCGGTCGAGCGTGTCCTCGATTTCTTGCCGCGACTTCCGCGTCGTGCCGCGGTTGAGCATCGCCGCCATCATGCCGCCCTGCGGCGCGCGGCCGAAGAGCGACTGCTCGTCGCCCTGGTCGACCTGCAGCGCGACCTTGACGGTGCCGCCGCGCGTCTTCTTCGGGAGCAGCGCGACCTTCATCCCGTTGCCGAGGGTGAAGCGCCGGGTCCGCGCCTCGAGGTTGGCGGGTGTGGCGGCGAACGCCTCGCCCGCCGCGACCGCCGCGTCGCCCTTGTAGTCGCGCAGCATGGCCGCCACGTCGACGGACGGCGACGGCGGCGCGCGGTCGGGGGCCGCGTCGGGCAGGTACATCGCGATCGCGCGGTTCGCGGGCTTGAGATAGGCGAGGGCCACGCGCTGCACGTCTGCCGCGGTGAGCGCGCGCACGCGGTCGCGGTTGAGGAAGAAGAGCCGCCAGTCGCCCGCCGCGATGGACTCCGAGAGGCTGATGCCGAACTGCGTCGGGTCGGCCAGCGCCCGGTCGATGTTCTTCTGCGCGCGGGCCTTGACCCGCTCGACCTCGGCCGCCGTGATCGGCGCGCGCGCGACGCCTTCGAGCGTGGCGAGCGCGGTCTCCTTCGCCACGTCCATCGCGTCGGTCAGAGGGATGTAGACGAAGAACGCGGCGAACCCGGGGTCGTGCAGCGCGGCCACGAAGCTGCTGACGTTGCTCGCCTTCCTCGCGTCGACCAGCGCCCGGTACAGGCGGCCCGACGGCGCGAGCGTCATGATGTCGGCGAGCGCCTGCAGCGCCACGTTGTCCGGGTGCGCGCCGGGGACGGTGTGGTAGCCGATCCCGAGGAGCTGCTGGTCGCCCACGCGCCGGATCGTGACCGTGCGCTCGCCGTCCTGCACCGGCTCCGTGGTGTAGAGGCGCGGCAGCGTGCGCGCAGGCTTCGGGATGGCCCCGAAGTACTTCGCGATCCACCCGAGCGTCTCGTCGGGATCGAACTGGCCCGCGACGACCAGCACCGCGTTGTCCGGCTGGTAGTACGTGCGGTAGAAGGCGCGCAGCTGGTCGATGTCCACCCCCTCGACGTCCGAGCGCGCGCCGATGGTCGCCTTACCGTAGTTGTGCCAGTCGTAGGCCGCCGCGAGCATGCGCTGCAGCGTGATGCGCCAGGCGTTGGTCTCCCCGCGCTCCATCTCGTTGCGCACGACGGTCATCTCGGTGTCGAGGTCCTTGCGGTCGACCTTCGCGTTGACCATCCGGTCCGCCTCCATCGCGAGCGCCCACTCGAGGTCCGCGGGGGAGGCGTTGAACGTCTCGTGGTAGTTCGTGCGGTCGAGCCACGTGCTGCCGTTGGTGCGCATGCCGCGGCGCGAGAACTCGGCGCGGTAGTCGGAGATCGTCGGCGTGCCCTTGAACAGCATGTGCTCGAGGAGGTGCGCCATGCCGGTCTCGCCGTAGTTCTCGTGGCGCGAGCCGACGCGGTACGTGATGTTGACGCTGGTCGTCGCGGCGCTGGGGTCGGGGAACAGCACGACCGCCAGGCCGTTGGCGAGCCGGTATTCGGTGATGCCCTCGACCGCCGGCCCCTGCGTCACGCCCGGAGGCAGCGCCGCGAGCGCGGACCATGTGGCGCAGAGGAGGAGGAGCGCGCCGGCGAGGCGGGCGAGCGGATGTCGGACCATCGTGACCTCGGATTGCGAATGCGGATGCGCGGCGGGCGGCCGCGGGCGGGCAGTGGGCCGTTCCCTAGCGGCTGCGCGGCAGGAACACCACCGCGGCGCCGGCGACCGTCGCGATTCCCGCCATCAGGAGCAGCAGGAAGGCGAAGCCGTTGGCCTTGACGAGCGGTCCCAGCAGCCAGACGGCCGCCGAGGACACGCCGAGCGCGATCGCGAAGCGCACGCCGGCCACGCGCGAGCGCATGCGGTCGTCGACGTAGCGCACGATGATCGCGTCGGTGAACGGGATCGAGCCGAACACGAAGGCCATGAACGCGATCGCCATCGCGTAGAAGGCCCAGCCCTGCGCGACGGCGGCGAGCGCGAAGAGCGGCACCTGCATCAGCATGATGGTCAGCAACAGCCGCTTCAGCGGATAGCGGTCGATGGCGCGGCCGACCACCAGCTGCGCGAACGACGCGATCACGTACACGAGGCCGAGCAGCGCGCCGATCGCCGCCGGGTTGGCGGTCACGTCGCGCAGGCGGTCGGTCATGAGCTCGCCGTTGCCGTTGGTGAGGAAGTTGAACACCAGGCTCGTGCAGGTCGAGGTGACCGTGAGGATGAGGATCACGCGTGCGATCTCGCGCTTCGGCAGGTCGACGAGCTTCGGCGCGCGCTTCGCGGGCGGCGAGGACTCGTGCGGCACGAGCCGGGCGAACAGTGCCGCGAACGCGAGCGACAGCAGGCCCGGGATCACGAACGCCATGCGCCAGCCCAGGTACTTCACCGTGATGCCGGTGAGCACCGCGGCGGCGGCGATGCCGAGGTTGCCGGCCAGCCCGTTGACGCCGATGATGCGGCCCGGCTTCGTCGCGCCCTGCACGAGCATCGGGATGCCGACCGGGTGGTAGATGGAGGCGAACGCACCGAGCAGCGCGAGCACCGCGGCCAGCTGCCATGCGTTCTGCGTCGCGGCCGCGAGGAGGCAGGTGACGCCGGTGCCGACCAGGAACACGAGCATCATCGAGCGCCGGCCCCAGTGGTCGCCGAAGCGTCCGGCGGGCACCGAGCCCAGGCCGAACATCAGGAAGGCACCCGACGCGTAGGGCATCAGGTCCTCCCAGCGCGTGAAGCCGAAGTCGGCCGCGATGGCGCCCACCGCGGTCGCGAAGATCAGGAGCACGAGGTGGTCGATCGCGTGCGCGACGTTCAGCAGGAACATCGTCAGCCGCCCGTGCGCCAGCAGCGGCGCGTCGGCGGCGGCCGGAGGCAGGGAGGGGTTGGCGGCAACGGACGGCGGGGGCATGACGGCGAAGACGCGGGGCGGGTCCGCTACTTTACCCGCTGCGGCCGCGACGCGTTCCCCCGCCGGCCGGCCCCGCGGGGACGCCCCGGCCCGCCTGCTTGACGTTTACGTAAACGTAACGTAGGGTCGCGCCGGAAGGCCCGCCCGCGGGGCCGGCGGCCGTTCGCCCGTGCTCCGCTTGTCGGGTAACCTTGACGGTCCGGCCGCGGCGCTCGCCCGCCGCGCCGCCCCCATGCTTCCTCGAGGTCCAGCCATGAACGACGCCTCCCGCCCGCCGCTCGTCTACAAGCCGATCGCGAAGGTCCGCTTCGTCACCGCGGCGAGCCTGTTCGACGGCCACGACGCCTCGATCAACATCATGCGGCGCATCCTCCAGTCCACCGGCTGCGAGGTGATCCACCTCGGCCACAACCGGTCGGTGGAGGAGATCGTGAACTGCGCGCTGCAGGAGGACGCGCACGGCATCGCGATCTCGTCCTACCAGGGCGGCCACGTCGAGTTCTTCAAGTACATGATCGACCTGCTGCGCGAGCGCGGCGGCGCACACATCAAGGTGTTCGGCGGCGGCGGCGGGGTCATCGTGCCGGAGGAGATCGCCGAGCTGCACGCTTACGGCGTGGCGCGCATCTTCTCGCCGGAGGACGGCCAGCGGCTCGGCCTCCAGGGGATGATCAACGAGATCGTCGCGGCGTGCGACCGCGACCTCGGCCAGGAACTGCCCGCGTCGCTCGCGTCGCTCACGCAGGGCAGCCGCTTCGAGCGCACGCATGCGCTGGCGCGGCTCATCACGGGGCTCGAGAACGGCACCGTGCCGCAGGCCCTGCGCGACGAACTGCTCGCCGCGGCCGCGAGGGCGAAGGTACCCACGCTCGGCATCACCGGCACCGGCGGCGCGGGCAAGAGTTCGCTCACCGACGAACTCGTGCGCCGCTTCCGCCTCGACCAGCGCGACGCGCTCTCCATCGCCATCGTCTCGATCGACCCGTCGCGGCGCAAGTCGGGCGGCGCGCTGCTCGGCGACCGCATCCGCATGAACGCGATCGAGCACCCGAACATCTACATGCGCTCGCTCGCCACGCGCGAGGCCGGGAGCGAGGTCAGCAAGGCGCTGCCGGACGTGATCGCCGCGTGCAAGGTCGCGGGCTTCGACCTCGTGCTGGTGGAGACGTCGGGTATCGGCCAGGGCGACGCCGCCATCGTGCCGATGGTCGACACCTCGCTGTACGTGATGACCCCCGAGTTCGGCGCCGCGTCGCAGCTCGAGAAGATCGACATGCTCGACTTCGCCGACTTCGTCGCCATCAACAAGTTCGACCGCAAGGGCGCGGCCGACGCGCTGCGCGACGTGCGCAAGCAGATGCAGCGCAACCGCGAGGCGTTCCGGCAGTCGCCCGAGGAGATGCCCGTGTTCGGCACGATGGCGTCCCGCTTCAACGACGACGGCGTGACGGCGCTCTACCAGGCGCTCGCCGCGCGGCTGCGCGAGCGCGGCATGAAGCTGCCCGCCGGCGCGCTGCCGGCGGTCGCGACGAAGCACTCCACCGCGCAGAACGCGATCGTGCCGCCGGCGCGGGTGCGCTACCTCGCCGACATCGCGCAGACGGTGCGCGACTACCACGGCTGGGCGCGCGGCCAGGCCCGGGTCGCGCGCGAGCGCCAGCAGCTGCGCGCCGCGAAGGCGATGCTCGCGGCCGAGTGCGGCAAGGAGGTGGCCGACCTCGACGCGCTCGCCGCCGACCGCGACGCGAAGCTCGACCCGCGGGCGCGCAAGCTCCTCGAGATGTGGCCGCAGACCCGGGCGGCCTATGCGGGCGACGAGTACGTCGTGAAGATCCGCGACAAGGAAGTGCGCACCGCGCTCACCACGACGTCGCTGTCGGGGACCAAGGTGCGCAAGGTCGTGCTGCCGAAGTTCGAGGACGACGGCGAGGTGCTGCGCTGGCAGCTCCTGGAGAACGTGCCGGGGAGCTTCCCCTTCACCGCCGGCGTGTTCGCGTTCAAGCGCGAGAACGAGGACCCGACGCGGATGTTTGCGGGCGAGGGCGACCCGTTCCGCACCAACCGCCGCTTCCACCTGCTGGCCGACGGCATGCCGGCCAAGCGGTTGTCGACGGCGTTCGACTCGGTCACGCTGTACGGCAACGACCCCGGTGCGGCCCGACATCTACGGCAAGGTCGGCAACTCCGGCGTGTCGATCGCGACCCTCGACGACATGAAGGTGCTGTACGGCGGATTCGACCTGGTGCGCGCCGAACAACTCGGTGTCGATGACCATCAACGGCCCGGCGCCGACGCTGCTCGCGATGTTCATGAACACCGCGATCGACCAGCAGGTCGAGAAGTTCCGCCAGGACAACGGCCGCGAGCCCACCGACGACGAGGCCGCGAAGATCCGGGCGTGGACGCTCGCCACCGTGCGCGGCACGGTGCAGGCCGACATCCTGAAGGAGGACCAGGGCCAGAACACGTGCATCTTCAGCACCGAGTTCTCGCTCAAGGTGATGGGCGACATCCAGTCGTACTTCGTCCATCACAACGTGAAGAACTTCTACTCGGTGTCGATTTCGGGCTGCCACATCGCGGAAGCGGGGCGAACCCGATCTCGCAGCTCGCGTTCACGCTGTCGAACGGCTTCACGTTCGTCAGGGCGTACCTCGCCCGCGGGATGCACATCGACGACTTCGCGCCCAACCTCTCGTTCTTCTTCAGCTACGGGATGGACCCGGAGCACACGGTGATCGGGCGCGTGGCCCGGCACATCTGGGCGGTGGCGATGAAGGAGCCGCTACGGCGCCAACGAGCGCTCGCAGAAGCTCCAGGAGTTCCACTCACCAGACGTCGGGCCGGTCGCTGCACGCGCAGGAGATCTCGTTCAACGACATCCGCACCACGCTGCAGGCGCTCATCTCGACCTACGACAACACCAGCTCGCTGCACACCAACGCCTACGACGAGGCGATCACCACCCCGACCGAGGAGAGCGTGCGGCGCGCGATGGCGATCCAGCTCATCATCAACCGCGAGTGGGGCCTCGCCAAGAACGAGAACCCGAACCAGGGCAGCTTCATCCTCGAGGAACTGACGGACCTCGTGGAGGAGGCGGTGCTGAAGGAGTTCGAGGCGATCAGCGAGCGCGGCGGCGTGCTGGGCGCGATGGAGACGGGCTACCAGCGCGGCAAGATCCAGGAAGAGTCCCTCTACTACGAGCACAAGAAGCACGACGGCTCGTACCCGATCGTCGGCGTGAACACGTTCCGCAACCCGCACGGCGACGGCGCCCCGGCCAAGATCGAGCTCGCCCGCTCGTCGGAGGAAGAGAAGCAGTCGCAGCTCTCGCGCCTCGCCGACTTCCACGCGCGCCACGCGGCGCAGGCGCCCGCGGCGCTCGCGCGGCTGAAGCAGACGGTGATCGAGAACGGCAACGTGTTCGCCGAGTTGATGGACACGGTGCGCGTGTGCTCGCTCGGGCAGATCACCAACGCGCTGTTCGAGGTGGGCGGGCAGTACCGGCGGAGCATGTAGTGGCGGCGCGGGCCTGCGCGCCGCCCGGGGTTGATCGCACAGGGGCGCGGCCCCGTCCGCAGCGGGCCCCCACCCCGGGTCGCAACTGCCCGGGGCGCCGGCCGCGTCCGCAACCACGACTCGTTCACGTCGCGCCGATCGGCGCCGACCCGCCGCGGTCGCTCGCGCCGTGCCGGCGCTGCGCCGTTCGACCGGACGCAGGCCGCCGTGCGCGGTGACGACGCGCACCGCACGGCCGCGTCATGACCGCTTTCGATCCCAAGGTTGGGGGAGCCGGTCCCCCGGCGCACATGCGCGGCATCGTGTCGCAGGCCGCGGGAGCGCGCGTAGCCGCGTACGCAACATTGCTGCGGCAAGCCTGACGCATTGCCGGTGGCCGTTGACATTTGTCAAGCGGATGCCCGTACGGCCCACGCAAACTCGATTGCGAAGCACCTCTTTTTGCGTGAACCCCTTGGAGCCCAAAATGAAAAAGACGATGTTGCTGCGTCCCGTTGCCGCAGCCCTGATGGCCGCCGCGCTCACTCTCCCCGTCTCCGCGAATGCGCAGAACTGGATGATCGGCGTCCGCGCGCTGTACGTCGATCCGGACGTCAGCACGCAGATTCCGGGACTCGGCGTCGACGCCGCCTGGTGGGCCGAAGTCGACTTCACCTATTTCTTCACCAAGAACATCGCCGCCGAGCTGATCGCCGGCACGAACAAGCACGAAGTCACGCTGAATGGCGCGAGCCTCGGCAAGGTCGGCGTGCTGCCGCCCACGCTGACGCTGCAGTATCACTTCACTGACCTCGGCGCGTTCAAGCCGTACGTCGGTGCGGGCGTCAACTACACCTACTTCTACGACACGAACCTCGCCAACGGCGCGCTGTCGGTGAAGAACAGCAGCTGGGGCGGCGCGCTGCAGGCCGGCCTCGACTACGAGATCGCGAAGAACTGGTACCTCAACGCCGACATGAAGTACGTGTGGATGAGCACCGACGTGCGGGTCAACGCGACCGGCGCGACGCTCGGCAAGCTCGACATCAACCCCTGGATCTGGGGCTTCGGCGTCCGCTACCGCTTCTAGTCGTACCGCAACCGTCGCCTGAAGGGTGCGCGGCCCGCGTGGGCCCCGCACCCTTTTTCATGCACTGCGCGATCCGTGTCAGCTGCGCAGCCACGGCTCGGCGAGCGGCCGCGCATGCGGGTCGGGCGCCCGCTGCAGGCCGAGGTCGCGCAGCGCGTGCTCGCTCATGCCGGCCAGGGCGTGCCGGTCGGCGCGGCGCTGGCGGCGCGCGACGAGCCATGCGTCGGCGGCGAGCAGCGCGGTGACGAGCGCGCGCACGAACGGGTGCGCTGCGGGAGGATGGAGCGCCGCCGCGGGGGCGGGCAACGGGGCCGTGGTCGTGATCATCGCGGGTCCTCGCTTTCGGGTGCGGTGGTTCAGCCCCGCCTGCCGGCGGAGAGGGACACGCCCGTCGTGGCGAGCGGCAGTTCGTCGGGCAGCGCCGGGACGGCGTTCGCCGGCGGGACGACGGGCGCGGGCACGTGCGCCAGGTTCTCCCCGGCCGGCGCGGCCAGGACTGGTGGCCGGCGCGAGGGTTCGGTGCAGCCGGCGAGCAGCGCGAGCGCGACGGCGGCTGCGGCGACGGCGGGGCGCAGTTCGGCGACGTGGGGCATGGCGGTTCTCCGGGCGGTGGGGTGTTGGTAAGATTAGTTAGCCAACATCTGGATGGGAATTGATATGTTTGAACCATCTTGGTAAGCAATGCCGACCAATCGCCGCCTTCCGCTCAACACGCTCACGGCCTTTCGCGCGGTCGCCGAACTCGCGAACCTGCGCGCGGCCGCCGACGTGCTGCACCTCACCCACAGCGCCGTCAGCCAGCAGATCAAGCTGCTGGAGGCGCAGCTCGGGTTCCCGCTCTTCGAGCGCCGGGGACGCCGGGTCGTGTTGAACCCGGCCGGCGCGGCGCTCCTGCGCAGCGTGCAGGGCGCGCTGGACACGCTCGACGACGGCGTGCAGGCCGCGGCGGCCGCGGCTGCCGGGGAGTCGCAGCGGCTGCGGATCACGGTGCTGCCGTCGTTCGCGAACCGCTGGCTGCTCCCGCGCATCGCGCGCTGGCGTGAACGGCATCCCGGGATCGCGCTCGAGATCGAGGCCTCCTTCCGCTCGATGGACCTCGTGCGCGAGGGCTTCCACGCCGCGATCCGCCAAGGCAGCGGCCCCTGGCCCGGGCTCGCCTCGGAGCGGCTCTTCGACCGGCCGCCGATCATCGTCGTGGGCTCGCCTTCCGCCGCCCGTCGCCTCGCCGGCGCGCAGCCGGAGGCGCTGTCCCGCGAGCCGCTGCTGGGCGACGCCGACCTGTGGCAGGCGTGGTTCGCGGCGGCCGGGTTGCGCATCAACCCCACGATCGTGGCCGTGTTCAACGACGCCGGGCTCATGCTGCAGGCGGCGGAGCAGAGCATCGGGCTCGCGCTCTCCCGCGAGATCCTCGCGGCGGACGCCCTGTGCGATGGGCGACTGGTGCAGCTTTCACCGGTAGCGATCACTCACTCCGGGGCCGAACCCTACCACTTCGTCTATCCGCCCAGCGTGCGCGACTGGACCCCGCTCGCGGCACTGCGGGATTGGCTGCGCGAGGAACTCGACGCCTCGGATCGGGCGCTGCGGCGGGCACGCAAGCGGGCCGCCAAAGGCGTCGCCTGAGTGCGCCGCTGTTGCGGGCGCACCACGAAGTTGGGGGATAGGTAGTCCTGCGCGTAGCCTGCAGCGCGGCCGCTGTGTAGACTTATGCCATTGTCCTAAAGGAGCGCGCCGTGAAGTCCATGACGCTGGTGGCGAAGCAGCGCTACTTCGGCCTCGATCCCCTTACCTTGCGCGACGCCGCCAATCGCGTGCTGTCCCGGTTGCCCGAGGACGCGACGACGCGGCCGGTGCTGCCGCTCGACGCGCTGGTGGAGGACTTCCGCCTCACCGCGAGCGCGAGCCGCGAGCTCGTCGCGCAGCTCGTGGCCGACGGCGTGCTGCTGCCGCTGTCCGAGCGCGGCGCCGACTATGCGGTCACCACCCGGATGCGCGAGATCGCCCGCGCGCGGATCATCGAGCCGCTGCCGCGCACCGAGGCGCAGCGCCTGGTCGCGCGCTGCGCCGACCTGGCCGCCCGCTTCAACCGCACGGCCCTGCGCAACAAGTACGAGATCGAGGAACTCGCGGTGTACGGCAGCTACATGAGCCGCGAGGTCGACCTCTCCGACCTGTTCCTCGGCATCACCGGCCGCCGCCGGGCTCCCGGACAGCGCAACTTCATCGGCCGCGCGACCGCGCAGACCGAGGGTACCGAGCGCATCCGCGAGCTCTTCGAGCGCCAGAGCTCGTTCATCGAGGTCGCGTTCTTCAAGCGCCTGACGGACGTGCCCCGTCCGTTCTCGGTGATCTTCCGCAGCGACGAGTAGGCGCCGGGGTCAGACCCGTCATGTTGGGGTCAGACCCCAACCGAGTACCAACCGAGTATCCGGTGTCAGACACCTCATATGACGTGTCTGACACCGGTCGGGCATTCCGTCAGCGGAGGATGCGCCCTTCCTTGCCGATCACGGTGAGGTCGACGAACTTCGACCCGTTGTGGTCGGAGGGCGTGTAGGTGACGTAGAAGCCGCCGACGTCGAAGTCGCGCAGGGTCTCCATCGCGTTGATGAAGCTCTCGCGCGTCGGCTCCTTGCCCGCGCGGCGCAGGCCTTCGACGAAGATCTTGGCGGCGATGTAGCCCTCGAGGCTTCCGAAGCCGTAGTCCGCGGCCGGATTGGTCCCGCCGATGTGCTTCTGGTAGTCCTTGACCACGGGCGTGCCGACGTTCCAGGGGAACGGCACCACCTGCGACACCGCCACGCCGCGCCCGTCGTCGCCCAGCTCGGCGGCGAGCGCCTTGGTGCCGACGAACGACACGTTCATGAACTGCGGATTCGAGTTGGCCTTCTTCATTTCCTTGATGAAGGCGGCGACCGACTTGTACGCCGAGATCATCACCACGGCCTGCGGGTCCTTGGCCGCGATCTCCTTGACCGCCGCCGCGACGTCTGTCGAGTTGCGCTCGACGGTCCCGGTCGCGATGATCTTCATGTTGCGCGCGGCCATCGCCTTCTCCACCCCGGCGAGGCCGGCCTTGCCGTACGAGTCGTTCTGGTAGAAGACCGCGATGCGCTTCATGTCGAGCTTCGCGATGAGCGCGACGATCGCGTCGGTCTCCGCGAAGTAGCCGGCACGCACGTTGAAGATGTAGCGGTTGAACGGCGAGCGCAGGAGTTCGGCGCCCGTGAACGCGCCCACGAACGGCACGCGCGCCTCGGTGAAGATCGGCTTCGCGGCCTCCGACGTCGGCGTGCCGACGTAGCCCAGGAGCGCGAAGACGCCGTCGTCGATCAGCTTCTTCGTGTTCTCGGCGGCGCGGGTGGCCTCGTAGCCGTCGTCGAGCGACTTCAGGACCAGCTTGCGGCCGTTCACGCCGCCCGCGCGGTTCACCGCGTCGAAATACGCGAGGATGCCCTTGCGCATCTCGTTGCCGAGTTCCGCGGCGGGTCCGGAAAACGCGGCGGATTGTCCCACCGTGACGGTGGTCGACGTGACGCCGTCGGCGGCCATGAGCGGCGCGGCGGCCAGCGCGAGCGTCGATGCCGCGAATGCGAGCAATCGCTGGATGAGCATGATGGTTCTCCCCTCTTCTTGGCGTCCCTCTCCGGTGGGGGGCGCATAAGCAACAAACGCGCCGCCCGCGGGCCGGGCGTTTCTGCACGTCGGCTCCGGTACGACCGGTCCGGTCAGTCTAGTCCGTGGCGGGCGATTTGCGGCAGATGTTGACGACAAAGCGAAGCGCCGGCTGCCGGAACTTCCTGTCCCGTGCGCGGCGGGCGTACCGCAGCGAGAGGCAGCGCCGTGGCCCGATCCCGGGGTCAGACCCCTGGGCGGCCTCCCGGACGTCCCGGTGATCGCCACGCCGTCGCGCTGCCACTCCCCCGGCTGGGGGAGTGGGCCGGGCGGCATCCGCGGCCACCACGGGGGGCGGACCCCTGCTACTCCCCCCGCCCGTGACACACCTTGTACTTGCGGCCGCTGCCGCAGGGACACGGGTCGTTGCGCCCCACCTTGGGGGTGTCGCGGACGACCGGGCGCCGGGGGTGGACGATCTCGTCGATGCGCAGCGCCGAACCGATCACGAGGTCGAGCGCCTCGTCGAGGCTGGCGACCGGCACCTCGTCGTCCAGCGCCCGCTGCTCGCGCTCGTGGGTCGCGCGTTCGTCGTCGGTCGCGTCCTCCGCCAGCGGCAGGTGGCGGAAGATGAGCGTGAGCGCCTCGGCGAGATCCTCGTCGTCCTCGGCGCGGTCGTCGAGCGCGGGGAACGCCTGCAGCGCCACCATGAAGCCCGTGACCCACGGCTCGAGTGCGGCGATCGCGTCGCGGCCGGTCAGCGGCTCGCCGTCGTCGTCCGCGACGTCGAAAAGGATCGGATCGAATTCCTCGCCCGCGGCGAGGCAGGCCGCGAGTTCCGCATGGCGACGGCGCACGAAGGCCTCGATCCGCGCCGACACCTCGTTGTCCGGCACGACCGCGCCATCGCCATGCCACACGAAGGGCAGCCACTCGGCCTCGGGCACGGGCTCGGGCTGGAGCAGCACGCCCATCAGGAAGCCGTCGAGCGCGACGACGTCGAGCGGGTCGTAGGGCTTGGGCAGGCCGGCGAGCAGCTCGTCGAGCTCCTCGACCTCGCGTTCGGAGAGGGGACGGTCCAGGCGTTCGTTCATGGGCCGCTAGGCTACACCTGCGCGCCGGCATGCGCCCCGTGCGCGCAACGCAACGCGCCGTCAGCCATCCCGCGGCTCGCCCCGCGGCCACACGATGCGGGCCTCGAAGCCGCGTTCCTGGCCGGTGGGCGGGCTGCGCAGCACGAGCCGGGCGCCCATGCGGCGCGCGAGCGTGTCCACGATGGAGAGCCCGAGGCCGGCACCGGTGCCGCCCGCGTTGCGGCTGCGCGCGAAGCGGCGCGCCAGCGTCTCGATCTCGTCGGCGGCCACCCCATCCCCGTCGTCGGTCACCGCGAGCATCGCCACGTCCTTGGTCTCGCCGCAGCGCAGGAGGATGCGCCGGCTGCCGGTGGCATGGACCAGCGCATTCTCGACGAGGTTGCGCACGGCCAGGCCGATGGCGTCGATGTCGCCGCGCACCAGCACGGGCGGTCCGCCCGACGCGATCGTGCGGCCGGCGAGGCGCGGGTCGCGCGAGAACTCCTGCGCGGTCACCTTGAGCACGCGCGCGAGATCGAGCCAATCCTCCGCCAGCGGCTGCGCACCCTCGGCGCGCGCGAGGGCGAGCAGGCGCTCCGCGATGCGCGCGAGGCGCGTCAGCGCCCGCACGAGGTTGTCCGCCTCCTCCTGCACCGGCGTGCCCCCTGCCATCGACGCCACGAGCTGCGCCTGCGCGAGCGCCGCGGCAATCGGCGTGCGCAGCTCGTGCGCGCTGTTGAACGTGAAGCTGCGCTCCGCCTCGAGCGCATCGGAGAGTCGCGCGAGCAGGCGGTTGGTGGCTTCCACGGCCGGCTTCATCTCGGTGGCGATGCCGTCGAGCGGCAGCAGGCCGAGCGCCTGCGGGTCCTGCCGCGCCACCGCGTGCGCGGTGCGCTGCACGTGCGCCGCGAGCGTGTGCGACGCCCGCAGCACGATGAACACCGCGAACATGAGCACGCCGGCCAGCGGGATCGTGAGCCACATCAGCGACGTCACGAGCACGTCGCGGCGTTCCGCGAGCGGGTCGGCGAGCTGCACGAACCGCTGCTGGTTGGCGTCGTGCACCGTGGCCACCCGCCAGTCGCCGACGTTGACGACGCCTTCCTGCAGCGGCACGGCCTCCAGGTCGGGCGGCGCGTTGTGCGAGCGCAGGAGCGTGCGGCCCGAGGCGTCGCGGATCTGGTAGACGAAGCGGTCGTGCTCGAACGGCGAGTCGGGCAGCCGCCGCTTTTCCCCCAGCACGGCGGCGGTGACGAGGATGTCGTCGGTGTAGCGCACGAGCGAGAGCAGGAGCGCCGCGCTCTCCTGCAGCTCGTCGTCGCTCTTCTGGTCGATCAGCCGGTGCAGCACGAAGCCGCTGCCCACCACCCCGGCGAGCCACAGCAGCGTGAGGCCGAGGACGAGGCTCCGGGCGAGCCTGCCGGTAAGGGACCCGGCGGCGAGGGCCGCCTTCACTCGGGGGTCGTGCCGTCGCCGGCCTTGCCGAAGCGGTAGCCGATGCCGCGCACGGTGTGGATCGCGTCGCGCCCGAGCTTGCGCCGCAGTCGCGAGATGTACACCTCGACCACGTTGGAGCCGGCGCCGCCGTCGAGCGAATAGAGCGCGCCTTCGAGCTGCTCGCGCGTGTGCACCTGGCGCGGGCGCTCCGCGAATGCCATCAGCAGCGCGTATTCGTGGGAGGTCAGCTCGACGGGCTGGCCCGAGAGCTCCACGGTGTGCGCGACAGGGTCGATCACGAGCGGGCCCAGCTCGATCAGCGGACCGTGCCGGCCGCTCCGCCGCCGCCCGAGCGCGCGGATGCGCGCGGCGAGTTCGGGCAGGTCGAACGGCTTCACGAGGTAGTCGTCGGCACCGGCGTCGAGCCCGCGCACGCGCTCGGAAAGTCGGTCGCGCGCGGTCAGGATCAGCACCGACGGCGGCTCGTCGCCGCGCGTGAGGAACGGGAGGAGCGAGATCCCGTCCCCGTCGGGCAGCCCGAGGTCGAGCACCGCGACGGCGTAGCTGTCCGGTGTGCACGCGCGCGCTTCCGCGCAGCGCGTGACCCAGTCGACGACGTGCGACTCGCGCTCGAGAAAGCGGCGTACGGCGGCGCCCAGGCCGGGATCGTCCTCGATGAGCAGGATGCGCATGCGCGGGAGGTTACGGGCGAGACCTGACGCGGACTTGACGAAAGTCAAGACGTGCAGCCGTTGTCGACGGCACGCGGGTCGCGCTTTTCAGGGCGGATTCAGGAACGGCACGTATTCTCGGCTGACCCATCGCGACCGGCAATTGCCGTTCGTCGCTGCGATGGATCGGCGCGGCGCGCGACAGGTGCCGCCCGCGACTCGAGGAGGATGTCATGCGGTCAGCCTGGGCTCTCGTACTTGCGTTTTGCGCAACCCTGTTCCTTCCCGCCGGCGCCGCGCGTGCCGACGGTCTTTCGCTGTCGGCGAGCAACGTGTCGCTGTCGGCAGGCGCCAAGGCCACGGTGAAGGTGTCGAACGCGAACGGCAGCGTGCGCGTGACCACCAGCGCCTCCGCCATCGCGACCGCGACCTACTCCAGTCCGTACGTCACGATCACCGGGGTGTCCGCCGGCGGCGCGACCGTCACCGTGCGCGACAGCTCGAGCGCCAAGACCATCGCGGTGAGTGTCACGGGCGGGTCGACGCCGCCGCCGCCGTCTTCCACGCTGCCGTGGCGCGTGCTCGCCTCGAACGACCTCGGCATGCACTGCGCAGACCTCGACTTCCAGGTGTTCAGCATCCTGCCGCCGTTCAACGTCGTGCATGCGCAGGTCATCCAGACCGGCAATGCGACGACCAAGCCGCGCATCGTCTCCGCGACCGAGGCCGACGTGTCGTACGTCGCGACGTCGAGCAGCGTGGACCCGTTCGGCGCCGGCTCGATCAACACCACTAGCAACCTGAAGCCCGGCGGCACCAAGAGCAACTTCTGGCAGTCCACGCCGCTGCCGAACGGCTCGGCCGGCACGCTCGGCGGGCTCGCCTACCGGTCGCTCTACCCGAATGCCGTGCTCGACCTCTTCGCTCCGATCCCGAACGAGACGGGGCTCCCGGTGCCCGACCCGGCGAAGCTGCCGACGCTCGCGCCGGCGCAGCAGCGGATGCCGAGCCCGTCCAACGTGCCGCAGAACTTCGCGCGCTACGACGTGAACCTGCCGTTCTTCGCGAATTTCCCGTTCGGCACCACGGTCGCGGGCGTGAACTGGTTCTCGGCCGACGGCATCCCAATCCTGCCGGTGGACGACGCCGGGCGCACCAATCCGTACCCGCTGATGCGCGTGCAGGCGGTCGCCAAGGGCGCCAACCCCGCGCAGGCGACCAACGTGAAGGCGAAGGTCGACATCGTGCTGCCGGTCGCGTCCGAGGCCGACTGCCGCAACTGCCACAACGGCACCGACGGCATCGCGGCGGTGTTCGCCAAGACCACGACGTACAAGAACGGCACGCCGTGGCCGATTGCCACCGAAGCGACGGCGCCGGGTCCCGACAAGGTGAACAACGCGGCGAAGATCAACATCCTGCGGCTGCACGACGCGAAGTGGGGCAGCAAGTACACGTCGAGCGTGGACGGCTCGGCGCTGCCTTGCAACGCCGGCACGGAGTCCTCCTGCCTCGACCGGCGCCGCGCGATCCAGTGCTCGCAGTGCCACTACTCCCCTGCGCTCGACCTGGCCCAGGTGGGGCCGATCGACGAGCCCACCGTCGGCGTCAACGGCCGCCAGCAGAAGCGGCACATCTCGATGTCGCGGGCGATGCACTTTACGCACGGGCAGTACACCAGCCTGTTCCCGGGCATGCCGCTGCCGAAGGACCCGAGCCGCACGCTCGCCCTGCAGGTCGAGGTGCTGGACCAGACGTGCTACCAGTGCCACCCGGGCAAGGTGACGAAATGCCTGCGCGGGGCGATGGGTGCCGGCGGCGTCGTCTGCCAGGACTGCCACGGCGACATGAAGCAGGTTGGCAACGACTTCTCGGCCGGGCTGGCCACCGGCACGGGGCTCGACCTCACGCGGCGCGTGCCGTGGGCGAACGAGCCCAAGTGCCAGTCGTGCCACGTCGGCGACGCGAAGACCGTGACGACGATGAACCGCAGCGACTACATCGTCGCCAACGACGGCATCCGCAACCTCCTCGCCTACACGAAGAGCAGCGCGGCCACGGCCTCGATCAAGGTCATCGACGCGCCGACGTCGCGCTTCGCGGAGAACCAGAAGCTCTACCGCCTCTCGAAGGGCCACGGCGGGGTGCTCTGCCAGGGCTGCCACGGCGGCACGCACGCCGAGTGGCCGAATCCGAACCCGGCGGCGAACGACAACGTCGCGGCGGCGCAGCTGCAGGGCCACGCCGGGACGCTCATCGAGTGCACCGTCTGCCACGCCGCCGGCTCGCTCGGGCTCACGCTCAACGGCCCGCACGGCATGCACCCGGTCGCCGACACCAACTGGAACCTGAACCACAAGGACGTCGCCGAGAGCAACAAGGATGCCTGCCGCGCGTGCCACGGCATGACCGGGCTGGGCACGCCGCTCTCCCGTGTCGCCGCCACCCGCACGCTGCGGAAGGACGACGACGGCACCCAGACCATCACGTTGCAACAGGGGACGCCCGTGCGCTGCAATCACTGCCACGAGAACAAGCTCTGACGAGAGCAAGGCGCGCCGCGCGCAGTGCTCCACTGCGCGCCACCCCGTAGGCTTCAAGGCCCCGTCCCCAACCGGGGCCTTGTTTTTTGCACGCGTCCAACGCGCAGGGCTTCGCTTGCGTACGCGATCCCCTTGAGCATTCCGGCGAACGCGGCTATCGTGGACGCGAGCCGGCACGCGACCGGCCGCACCGGAGGAACGCATCATGTGGGTCCACATCCTGCTCGCCGCGCTGCTGGCGTGCATCGCCGGCGGCGCGCACGCGCAGGCGCCCGCGCCGGCTCCCGTCACGCCGCTGCGGGTCGTGGTGTTCGACGGCGGGTGGAACCTGCCGTTGTGGGCGGGCCAGCGGCAGGGCTTCTTCGAGGCGAACGGCGTCTCCGTCCAGATCACGTACACGCCGAACTCGACCGCGCTGATGACCGGCCTCTACGACGGCAAGTACGACATCGCGATCGCCACGATCGACAACTTCATCGCCTACCAGGAAGGGCAGGGCGAGGTCCCGCTCGCCGGCCCGCCGGACTTCGTCGTGGTGATGGGCGGCGACGGCGGCTTCCTGTCGGTCGTCGGCGGCAAGGGGGTCAGGTCGTTCGCGGACCTCAAGGGCAAGACGCTCTCGGTCGACGCGATGTCGACCGGCCTCGCGTTCGTGCTGCGCGACCTGGTCGCGCGTTCCGGCCTCACCGAGTCGGACGTGGCCTACGTGCGCGCCGGCGGCACGCCGCTGCGCTACCGTGACCTCGTCGCCGGCAAGCACGACGCGACCCTGCTGCGCACGCCGTTCGAGCTGCTCGCGCAGGAGCGCGGCCTCGCCGTGCTCGGCACCGCCGAATCGCTCGGCGCGTACCAGGGCTCGGTGGCCGCCGTGCGGCGCAGCTGGGCCAAGGCGCACGAGGCGGCGCTGGTGGGCTTCCTGCGCGGCTACCGGCAGAGCGTGGCGTGGGTGTACGACCCCGCCAACCGCCCGGTCGCCGAGGCGCTGCTGGTCGCCAACAACCGCGACATGACACCCGCGCTCGCCGCCAAGTCCTACGACCTCCTGCTCTCCGCGAAGGGCGGACTCGCGCGCGACGGCGCGCTCGACATGGCGGGCATCCGCACCGTGCTCGAGCTGCGCAGCAAGTACGGCGTCCCGCAGAAGAAGCTCACTGATCCGGCGCAGTACGTGGACGACTCGTACCTGCGTGCCGCGAACGCACGCTGACGCACCGCAATCCCGACAGGAAACCGCATGGCCAAGAAGAAGGCGCCGGAACCCACGATCATCCGGCCGGACGACATCGACCCCCACCACAAGTGGGACCGCCCGCTGCAGGCGCCGGGCCACACGCAGGTCGATTTCGAGGAGCGCGTGAATTTCCGGCGCCTCCACGACTACCGTCTCGCGCGCACCCGCGCCGCGCTCGCGAACTCGGGGCTGGGCGCGCTGCTGTGTTTCGACCAGCACAACATCCGCTACATGACGAGCACCGTGATCGGCGAGTGGGCGCGCGACAAGCTCACGCGCTACGCGCTCCTCACCGGCAACGGCGACCCGTACATCTGGGACTTCGGCTCCGCCGCCAAGCACCACCGCATGCACGCGCCGTGGCTGCACCACGACCACTGCCGTGCCGGGCTCCTCGGCCTGCGCGGCGCGACGGGCGCCGACATCGAGCTCTTCCGCAGCGCGGCGCGCGAGATCAAGGCGATCCTCGACGCGGAAGGCGTGGCGGACCTGCCGCTCGGCCTCGACGTGGTCGAGCCGCCGTTCCTCTTCGAGCTGCAGAAGCTCGGGATCGAGGTGCGCGACGGCCAGCAGACGCTGCTCGCGGCGCGCGAGGTGAAGAGCATCGACGAGCTGACGCTGCTCAACATGGCGGCGGCGATGGTCGACGGCGTGTACCAGGACATCGCGGAGGCGCTGAAGCCCGGCGTCAAGGAGTCGGAGATCGTCGCGCTCGCCACCAAGCGCCTCTACGAGATGGGCAGCGACTGCGTGGAGGCGATCAACTCGATCTCCGGCGAGCGCTGCAGCCCGCACCCGCACAACTTCACCGACCGGCTGATCCGTCCCGGCGACCAGGCGTTCTTCGACATCATCCAGTCGTTCATGGGCTACCGCACGTGCTACTACCGGACGTTCAACGTGGGCCTCGCGACACCGGCGCAACGCACCGCGTACGAGAAGGCGCGCGAGTGGATGGACAAGGCGATCGACCTGCTCAAGCCCGGCGTGTCGTCCGACCGCATCGCGGCCGCGCTGCCGACCGCGGAAGACATCGGCTTCGCGAGCGAGATGGACGCGTTCGGGCTCAACTTCTGCCACGGCCTGGGGCTGGGCCTGCACGAGCGCCCGCTGGTGTCGCGCCTCAACTCGTTCAAGGAACCCATCGAGCTCAAGGTGGGCATGGTGTTCGCGGTGGAGACCTACTGCCCCGCGACCGACGGCATCTCGGCGGCGCGCATCGAGGAGGAGGTGATCCTGACGCCCACCGGGCCGAAGGTCATTTCGCTGTACCCGGCGCAGCACCTGCCGATCGCCAACCCGTACTGACCAAGGAAACGCAATGAAGCTCGGCTGGATCGGCATCGGCCGCATGGGCTATGCCATGGCGGAACGCCTCGCGAAGGCGGGCGCCGACGTCACCGTCTGGAACCGCACGCGCGCCAAGGCCGAGCCCCTCGCGCAGCACGGCGCGAAGATCGCGGCGAAGCTCGCCGACCTCGCCGCGTGCGACGCGGTGTTCGTGATGGTGTCGACGTGGGACGACGTGAAGGAGGTGGTCGCGGGACCGGAGGGACTCCTGTCGGCGGGCAATGGCGCGGTGAAGCTGGTGGTCGAGTGCTCGTCGATCTCCCTCGAGGGCTCGGCGGAGCTTCGCGAACTGCTCGCCGCGCGCGGAATCGAGTTGCTCGCCGCGCCGGTGTCGGGCAACGCGAAGGTGATCAAGGCGGGCCGCCTGTCGTTCGTGTGCTCGGGGCCGAAGCCGGCGTTCGACCGGGCGCTGCCGTACCTGCGGATGATCGCGCCGGCCGCGAGCTACGTCGGCGAGGGCGAGCTCGCCCGCATCGTGAAGATCTGCCACAACGTGTTCCTCGGCGTGGTCACCCAGTCGCTGGCGGAGATCACCGTGCTCGCGCAGAAGGCGGGGGTGCCGAGGCACGCGTTCCTCGACTTCATGAACCAGAGCGTGATGGGGTCGACCTTCACGCGCTACAAGACGCCGGCGTTCGTGAACCTCGACTTCAAGGTCACGTTCACGCCGAAGCTGCTGCGCAAGGACCTCGATCTCGGGCTCGACGCGGGCCGCCGCTTCGAGGTGCCGATGCCGCTCGCGTCGGCCGCGCGCGACCTCGTGCAGACGATGATCGGGCACGGCATGACGGAGGAGGACTTCGCGCAGCTCCTGCTCCTGCAGGCGCAGGCCTCCGGCATCGCGCTCGAGCCCGAGAACGTGCCGGTCGGCGACGGTCTTTCCTGATTCGCAACGAAGCGGAGGTCGCAATGAGGATCGTGCGGGCACTGGGCGCGCTGCTGCTGGCGCTCTCGACGGCGCTGGCGTTCGCGCAGGGCTACCCCAACAAGCCGGTGAAGATCATCGTGCCGTTCACGGCCGGCAGCGCCACCGACATCCTCGGGCGCACGATGGCGCAGAAGCTCTCCGAGGCCTGGGGCCAGCCGGTGGTCATCGAGAACCGGCCGGGCGCGGGCGGCACCATCGGCGCCAACGTGGTCGCGCACTCGCCGCCCGACGGCTATACGCTGCTCGTGCATTCGGCGGCGCAGGCGGTGAACCCCGCGATCTACCCGAACCTGCCGTACGACACGGTCAAGGACTTCATCGAGGTGGGGACGATCGGCGGCCAGCCGAACGTGCTGGTGGTCGCCCCGGCGACGGGCTACAAGACGGTGGCCGACCTCATCGCGGACGCGAAGAAGCGGCCCGGCGCGCTCAACTTCGGCAGCGCCGGGACGGGCAGCGGCACCCACATCAACGGCGAGAAGTTCAAGCTCGCCGCGGGCATCGACGTCGTGCACATCCCCTACAAGGGAACGCCGGAGGCGCTCACCGACACGATGACCGGCCGCGTCACGTACTTCTTCTCGCCCATCTCGGCGGCGCTGCCGCACATCAAGGAAGGCAAGCTCGTGGCGCTCGGCGTGTCGACGGCGAAGCGCTCGAGCGCGCTGCCCAACGTCCCGACGATCGCCGAGAGCGGCCTGCCCGGCTTCGACTACAACCTGTGGATCGGCCTCTACGCGCCGGCGGGCACGCCGACGGAGATCGTGGACAAGATCAACGCGGACGTCGCGAAGATGCTCGCCTCGCCCGAAGTGAAGGAACGCCTCGCCGCGCTGGGCGCGGAGCCGCTCGTCATGTCGCCCGCGGACTTCCGCAAGTTCATGCGCGACGAGATCGAGGAGTCGGCGAAGGTCGTGAAGGCGGCGAACATCAAGGCGCAGTAGACATGAGCGACGCTACGCCCTCGGGCATCGCGCGAGTGCGCAGCCGGACGCATGACGCGCGTTCTTGCGCAGCTCTTTCCGGCGGCCGCCGCCGGGCCGCCGCAAGGCGGCCGACTGACCTGCCGTGGATGTCCAGGGGTCTGACCCCGGATTCATCGGGGTCTGACCCCGG
The DNA here is from genome assembly GCA_046347715.1 of Burkholderiales bacterium. Lineage (GTDB taxonomy): Bacteria > Pseudomonadota > Gammaproteobacteria > Burkholderiales > Casimicrobiaceae > VBCG01. The sequence continues at coordinate 331,234 of JAXMFO010000004.1, read as the reverse complement.
GTTGCCGCGACGGCGTGGCCCCTCACCCCAACCCTCCCTTGCAGGGCGCGCGGTCGCAAGCATGCGACCGCCGCATTTCCGGCGACGAGCTTTGCTCGTCGAATTCCCGGAAATGCCCCCCCCAGGGGGAGAGGGAGCGCGCCCGGGGGAGAGGGAGCACACCGTGGGATGGGGAGGTCACACCCGGTGACGGTATGCCGGCCGCAAAAAAAGGCGCAGCGCCGGCCTCACGTCATCCCCGGTCGTCCCGGACGCCTCTTGCGGACGCTCACTTGAACTTCATCTCCGGGATCATGATGTTGTTCAGCACGGAGCGGTAGGGCTCGTCCGACACGCTGATCCCGCCCTGGAACGGGCGGTCGGTGACGGCGATGAAGTAGAGGATCAGCGCGATCGGCGCGGCCACGAGGATGGTGATCGTCGCGTGCATCGCGAAGCTGTCCACGCGCAGCAGGAAGCACGACGAGATCGCGATCACGCCGAGCAGGATCACGATGACCCACAGCTCGCCCGGGAGCGCCGTGTCGGTCACCGACTGCAGGCGCATCCGCCGGGCCTCGAGCAGGTTGTTGAGCGCGCCCAGCGCCTGCGCGTGGACGATCTTCTGGCCCTCGGTGGTCGGCTCGAAGTCGAAGAGCGCGCGCTGCGCGTTGTCCATCACCCGCAGCGTCGACAGTGGCGCCTCGCCGATTTGGTGCTTCGGCCACTCCTCCTCGATGACGTAGCGCGTGTAGTTGATCAGCGCCTGCCGCGAATTGTCGCGCAGCGGCTGCGGGTAGCCGGCCATGTCGTGGAACAGCACGTTGATCGCGGTGGCTTCCCGCGCCACCTTGTTGGCGGCGTCCCCGGTGTTGCCCCACACGGCGACGGCGGTGAGGCCCGCGGCGATCGCGTAGATGCCGATCAGCGCCGCGAGGAGCCCGGCGATCGCGCCGTTGTCCAGCGTGTCGTGGAGCGTGGTCGCGCGCACGCGATGCGCGGTGACGGTGAGGCCGACGATGGCGACGACGATCGTGATCCCGCCCACCAGGATGGCGAGTGCGGGCGAGCTCAACTGGTGGAACCAACTGAAGTCCATGGGCGGCGCCGAGGGCAACGCGGAGGGCGCCCATCTTAGCGCCGAACGCGGCGCCGCGGTGATCAGGGCGCGCCGTGGCGCAGCGTGTGCGCGAGGTCGCGCCAGCCGTCGAGAGAGCGCAGTCCACGGTGGTGGAAGTAAACGGAGCGGGCGAGCGCGTTGAAGGCGCGGGTGCCGATCGCGGCATCGAACACCGCGTCGGGGATGCCGATGTCGAACGCGGCCCGCAGCCAGCGCTTCGCGGTGAAGCGGGGACCTGCGCCCGCAAGCGCCTGCGACGGCGCGCGCGCGCCGGCGAGGAGGTGATCGGCGATCGCGTGGGCCGCGGCGAAGCCGGAGTCGAGCGCGGTGTGGATGCCGCCCGCCGACAGCGGCGACACGAGTCCCGCGGCGTCGCCGACCAGCACCACGCCGGGCGCGGCGAAGGGCGCCACCCGGCCGCCGACGGGAATGGGTCCGCCCCGGCGGGCGACGCGCGTGGCCGCGCCGAAATCGAAGAGGGCGGCGACCTTGCGCTCGAACGCCGCGAGGTCGGGCGTGGCCGGCCGGCGTGCGGCGAGGCCCACCTGGAAGAAGCCGCCGTGACCGGCCACCACCCAGCCGATGTAGCCGGGGGCGAGCCGCGCGTCGAGGAAGCAGTGCAGGCGCTCGGGGTCCACGCCCGCGACGCCGCGCCATTCGCTTTCCGCGCCGGCGAGGAACTCGCGGTTGCGGCCGAGCCCGAACTCGCGCGCCACGGCGGAACGCGGGCCGTCGGCCCCGACCAGCCACCGCACGCGCTCGCCGCCGCCGTTCAGCACGAAGCCGTCGCGGGTCCGCGCCGCTCCGTGATAGCGCCGCGCGAAGCGCACGTGCGCGCCGGCCCGGCAGGCTTCGCGGGCCAGCCAGCGCATGAGTGCCGGGGTGTCGGTGGCGAGGAAGTAGTAGCCCGGCGACGCGAGGTCGAGCGTGGCGAGGGACGGGGCATACAGGCGCACGCCGCGCACGCGTCGCGTGAGCGTGGCCGGGATCTCCCAGCGCTCGGCGGCTTCCTTCACGACGAGGCCGGTGGTGTGCACCTGCGCGCCGGGTTCGGCCTTGCGGTCCTGCACGAGCACGCGCAGGCCGCGCCGCGCCGCTGCGCGCGCACAGGCGAGGCCGGCGAAGCCGGCGCCGATCACGGCGAGGTCGTAGTCGTGGGTGCTCATGGCGCGATTCTCGCGCCTGCGCTGTGCCGTGGATCGTGCGCCGCGGGCTGCGGCGCGAAAATCACCGGTTTGCCAGAATCAGCGGCCGCCGGCCGCGCGCAGCGCCTCGGCCATCGCGCGATAGCCGTTGCCTTCGGCCAGGTGCACCGGCGTCATGCCGTTGCGGTCCGGAAGATTGACGTTGGCGCCGGCGTCGACCAGCGCCTGCAGCGTGGCGAGGTGGCGCGGCCCGCCGTCCCCCAGCACGATCGATTCGATGAGCGCCGTCCACCCGAGGTTGTTCACGTGGTCGAGCGGCGCCCGCGCCGCGATGAGAACCTGCACCACCTCGACGTGGCCGAGGTGCGACGCCGCGATCAGCGCGGTGCCGTCGTAGCGGCTCGTGACGTTGGTGGCCTTGCCGCCGACCGCGAGCGCGGCCTTGAGCGTCTCCACGTCGTTCGCCACCGCAGCGATCGTGACGATGTCGTAGCGGTCGTTCTCGAGTGCGTTGGGATCGGCGCCGGCCTGCACGAGCGCGCGCATCGCGTCGCGCTGGCCCGCGAACGCCGCGACGTGCAGCGGCGTGCGGCCGTGCGCATCGCGCGCCTTGACGTCCGCGCCCGCGGCCGCGAGCTTCGTGATTGCCGGCACGTCGCCCTTGTCGGCGGCGGCGAAGAGCCCGCGGTACGCGGCGCGTTCGCTCGCGCTGGGCGGAACCTGAGCGCGGACCGTCGTGGCCAGCGTCGCGGCGAGCCCGGCGCAGAACGCGATCGCCGCCGCGGCGCCGAGCCTCACGGCGCGGCTTTCGCGGGCGGGGGCGGGCCCAGGGTGAGCGAGCAGCATCCGGTCAGCGCGTCGCTGCCGCGCAGCGAGAGGACGGCCCGGTGCGTGAGGGTCGGACCGTCGGCCATCGTCGACCGGCACGCCTCCTCGCGCAGCACGACCACCAGCGTGTCCTTGGGCAGGTGCGTGGATTCCCCGCGCCACACGAGCGTCGTCGGGGCGCCGGCGCCGACGTTCTGCAGCGCGCCCCGGAAGACCGTCTCACGCTTGCCCTTCACGCCGGGCGTGCTCAGCACGGCCGACACCCGCGTCCCGGCGAGTCCCCAGAACGGTTCCTCCCCGCGGCACTGGAACTCCTGCAGCACGAGCGGCGGCGCGGCGAATGCGGCCTGCGCGAGCGCGGCGCACGCGAGGGCGAGGAGAGGATGCAACGGGGAAAGGCGCATGGCGTGCGGCGGGTGGCAGGCCGGTGATCGTACAATCTTCGCACACTCGCGCACCCCGGCGGTAGCGCCGGCAGCGAGGGACCGACGGTGCGTGCCGCATCGCGCCCATTCCACGAGGAGACGACATGAGCACCACCCCCACCCGCCGCCCGCCGTTCCGTGCCGATCACGTCGGCAGCTTCCTGCGCCCGCGCCGCCTGCTCGACGCGCGCGAGCAGTTCCGCGCCGGCGCGATCACCGCCGCGGCGCTGCGCGCGGTCGAGGACGACGCGATCCGCGAGATCGTGCGCTACCAGGAGGACCTGGGCCTCCAGGGCATCACCGACGGCGAGTTCCGGCGCACGTTCTTCCACACCGACTTCCTGACGAAGCTCGACGGCGTGACGACCAAGGGCGGCATCAACGTGAGCTTCCACACGGCCACGGGCACGGTCGATTTCGCGCCCCCCGTGATGTCGGTGAGCGGGAAGGTGCGCCACGCGCAGCCCATCCAGCGCGCGGACTTCGAGTTCCTGCGCTCGGTGACGACGCGCACGCCGAAGGTGACGATTCCGTCCCCCACGATGCTGCACTTCCGCGGCGGCCGCGGCGCGATCAGCACGGAGGCGTATCCCGACCTCGAGGCGTTCTACGAGGATGTCGCGAAGGCCTACCAGGACGAGATCGCCGACCTCGCGCAGGCCGGTTGCACCTACGTCCAGCTCGACGACACCAACCTCGCGTACCTGTGCGACGCCAAGATGCGCGAGGGCGCGCGTGCGCGCGGCGACGACCCGGACGAGCTGCCGCGGCGCTACGCGCGCCTCATCAACGCGGCGATCGCGAAGCGCCCCGCGGGCATGACCGCGTGCGTCCACCTGTGCCGCGGCAACTTCAAGAGCGCGTGGGCCGCGGAGGGTGGCTACGAGCCGGTCGCGGAGGTGCTGTTCAACGAGCTCGCGGTGGACGGCTACTTCCTCGAGTACGACGACGCACGCTCCGGCGACTTCGCGCCGCTGCGCCACGTGCCGAAGGGCAAGGTCGTGGTGCTGGGGCTCGTGAGCACGAAGGTCGGGCAGCTCGAGAGCAAGGACGACGTGAAGCGCCGCATCGAGATGGCCGCGAAGCTCGTGCCGCTCGACCAGCTCGCGCTGTCCCCGCAGTGCGGGTTCTCGTCGACGGTGCACGGCAACGACATCGCGGTCGAGTCCCAGACGGCGAAGCTGCGGCTGGTCGTGGAGACGGCGCGGGAGGTTTGGGGGAACGTCTGACGTCCGCAAGAGGCGTCCGCTCCGCGGCGTCCGCAAAAGGCGTCCGTGGGGCCGGTGGGCTGCGTGACATCGGAGCCGCGCCTTTTGCGGCCGTTACGTCGTTACCGGGTGTGAACTTCCTCTTCCACGCCGAAGCGCTCCCTTACCCCCGGAAGTGCTCCCTCTCTCCGATCGCGGGAAGAGGGCTGGGGTGAGGGGCGACGCTGGCGTGACAACCCGGGGTCAGACCCCGATGAGGCCGGGGTCGGACTCCTTGCGTTCACGGCAGGTCAGGCGGCCGCCCTGGGGCGGCCCGGCGCCGGCCGCGAAAACCGCCACGCAACGACGAGCGTCATGCGCCCCGGCTGACGGCTGCGATGTTCGCTGCGGCCGCGACCGTCTCGCCGCTCACCCCCGCCCCAGCGTCCTCCCCGTCGCCTGCAGCGCTTCCACCAGATCGTCCCGCGCCGCCACCGCCGGCGCGTCGGCGCGCGCGATGATGCCCACCGGCCCCGACGGCTGCGGCAGCGGCACGTGCAGCGTCGCGAGCGTCCCGGCCTTCGCGTAGTGGCGCGCGATGTTGAGCGGCATCACGCCCAGCATGTCGGACTCCTGCAGCAGCGTCGTGTTGGTGAGGATCGACATCGACTCGATGCGCTGCGCCGGCGGCTCCACGCCGGCCTGCCGGAACGCGGCGTCGATGCGGTGACGGTACGCCGCCTCGGGGGTGGGCAGGATCCAGCTCTCGTCCACGAGGTCGGCGAGCGAGAGCGTGCGCCGGCGGGTCAGCGGATGCCCGCGCCGCACGACGAGCGTCATCGGCTCCTCGTAGCACGGCGTGAAGCTCAGCCCGGTGGTCGCGAAATCGGAGGTCAGGCGGCCGACGACGAGGTCGAGCTCGCCGGCATGCAGGAGGGGCAGCAGCGTGCCGAGCGTGCCTTCCTGCACCTGCACCGTCACGTGCGGGTTCTGGCGCTTGAAGACGAGCAGCGCGCGCGGCAGCAGCACCGGCGCCACGACGAGCAGCACGCCCACGGTGAGCTTGCCGGTCGAGCCGGTGCTGATCGCGGCCAGCTCGTCGCGCGCGTGGTCGAGCGTGCCGAGGATCGTCCGCGCGTGGCGGGCGAGGCTCGCGCCGTGCGGGGTGGGGATGATGCCGCGCGTGTTGCGCTCGAAGAGCTTGAGGCCCAGCACGCGCTCGAGGTCGGAGAGCAGCTTGGTGGCCGCGGGCTGCGTCATGCGCAGCTGCGCCGCCGCCTTGTGGATGCTGCGCAGCTCGTCCACCGCGACCACGAGGTGGACGTGCCGCATCTTGAGCCGGGAGCGCAGGAACCAGTCGGGCGGGGCGGTCATGGGGGATGCGAACTCGTATCGAAGGGGATGCCGAAACCGATATGAATGGCGCCCATTATTTCATTAGGGCGGCATGCGCGCACGGGGCTACACTTTCCCCGCAGGGTCCGGACGGGCATGCCGCGCGCGCGGCCGTGGCTGGCGGTCCCGGTGCACCGCGGCACGGGCGAAGCCGGCATGCGACCGGATGTCCCACGCCGCTCTCACACGAGGAGGAATGATGTTCAAGCATTGGCTGGCCGGGGCGGCCCTCGCCCTGTCGCTCGCGACGGGGACCGCCGTCGCCCAGGACACCGTCAAGATCGGGCTGATCCTGCCCATGACCGGTCCGTTCGCGTCGACCGGACGGCAGATCGACGGCGCGGTGAAGCTGTGGATGCAGCAGAACGGCGCGACCGTCGCCGGCAAGAAGGTCGAGGTCATCCTGAAGGACGACGCCGGCACGCCGGAGACCACCCGCCGGCTCGCCCAGGAACTGGTCGTCAACGACAAGGTCAACGTGCTCGCGGGCTTCGGCCTGACGCCGCTCGCGCTCGCCACCGTGCCCATCGCGGCGCAGGCGAAGATCCCCGAGGTGGTGATGGCGGCGGCGACGTCGTCGATCACCGAGCAGTCGCCGTGGGTCATCCGCGCCGGCTTCACGCTGCCGCAGGTCACCATGCCGCTCGCGGACTGGGCCGCCAAGAACGGCATCAAGAAGGTCGTGACGCTCGTCACCGACTACGGCCCGGGCATCGACGCCGAGACCGCGTTCAAGACGCGCTTCACGCAGGCGGGCGGGCAGGTGCTGGCCGAGCTGCGCGTGCCGCTGCGCAATCCCGACTTCGCGCCGTTCCTGCAGCGCGTGCGCGACGCCAACCCCGACGCCGTGTTCGTGTTCGTGCCCTCGGGCGCGGGCTCCGTCTTCATGAAGCAGTTCGCCGAGCGCGGCCTCGACAAGAGCGGCATCAAGCTGATCGGCACCGGCGACGTCACGGACGACGACATCCTGAACGACATGGGCGACGTCGCGGTCGGCGTGATCACCTCGTTCCACTACTCGGCGGCGCATCCGTCGCCCGCGAACAAGGCGTACGTCGAGGCGTTCAAGAAGCTGAACGGCGTGCGCCCGAACTTCCACTCGCTGGGCGGCTACGACGGCATGCGCATGATCTACAAGGCGCTCGAGACCACCAAGGGCAACACCGACGGCGAGGCGCTGATGAACGCGATGAAGGGCCAGTCGTTCGAGAGCCCGCGCGGGCCGGTGACGATCGACCCCGCGACGCGCGACCCGGTGCAGAACGTGTACATGCGCAAGGTCGAGAAGGTGAACGGCGAACTCTGGAACGTCGAGTTCGCGACGATCCCGAACGTCAAGGATCCGATGCACAAGTAAGACGGGACGACCGGGCGCCAGCCCCTCACCCCGGCCCTCTCCCCGCGCACGGGGAGAGGGAGTTCCGCGGTGGCGATTCCCTGCGACACCGCCCATTGCCCCAGGACCCCCTCTCCCCGTGCGCGGGGAGAGGGCCGGGGTGAGGGGCCGCGTCGGGTACTTCAATGCTGACCATCCTCTTCGACGGCGTCGCCTACGGCATGCTGCTGTTCCTGATCGCGAGCGGTCTCGCGGTCACGCTGGGGCTCATGAATTTCGTGAACCTCGCGCACGGCGCCTTCGCGATGGCCGGCGGCTACCTCGCGGCGGTGCTGTCGAACCGGATGGGCGTGCCGTTCGTCGCCACGCTGCCGCTCGCGTTCCTGTTCTCGGCGCTGCTCGGCGCGGTGCTCGAGCCGACCCTTTACCGTCGCCTCTACCACCGGCCGCACCTCGACCAGGTGCTCTTCTCCATCGGCCTCGTGTTCATGGCGGTCGCCGCCACCGACTATTTCTTCGGCGCCACGCAGGTGTTCGTCAAGCTGCCGCCGTGGCTGCGCGAGCGCTACGAGTGGGCGGGCGTGGGCATCGGCGCGTACCGCCTCTTCATCCTCGTCGTGTGCGGCGCCATCGCGCTCGCGCTGCAGTTCACGCTCGCGCGCACGCGCTTCGGCAGCCAGCTGCGCGCCGCGGTCGACGACCGGCGCACCGCGCGCGGGATGGGCATCCGCGTCAACCTGGTCTTCCTGCTGACGTTCGCGGCGGGCTCCGGCGTCGCGGGCCTGGGTGGCGCGCTGGGCGCGGAACTGCTGGGCCTCGATCCGACGTTCCCGCTCAAGTTCATGATCTACTTCCTCGTCGTGGTCGCGGTCGGCGGCACGACGACGATCACCGGACCGCTGCTCGCGTCGCTGCTCCTCGGCGTCGCGGACGTCGCCGGCAAGTACTACGTGCCGAAGCTCGGCCCCTTCATCATCTACTGCCTGATGATCGGCATCCTGTACGTGCGCCCGCAGGGGCTCTTCGCACGCCCGGGCAGTGTGGTGCCGGTGTCGCCGCCGGCGGGCTTCGGCGGCGGCCGCGCGCTGCCGCTCGCAGGCGCCGCGCGCTGGCGGGCGTACGAGATCGCGCTGCCCATCGTCGCGCTCGCGGCGCTGGTGCTGTTCCCGCGGCAGGCGGCGCTGTGGAACGAGATCGCCATCCTCGCGCTCTTCGCGGTGTCGCTCGACCTCATCCTCGGCTACGCGGGCATCGTGTCGCTCGGTCACGCCGCGTTCTTCGGCACCGGCTGCTACGTGGCCGCGCTATTCGCCAAGCACGTCACCGGCGACCCGACGGTCGGGCTCCTCGTCGGCATCGCGGCCGGCACGCTGCTGGGCTTCGCGAGCAGCCCGTTCGTGCTGCGCGGCTCGGACCTCACGCGCCTCATGGTGACGCTCGGCATCGCGTCGATCCTCTACGAACTCGCGAACAAGTTCGACAAGGTCACCGGCGGCGCTGATGGCCTGCAGGGCGTGGTGATCGGCCCGCTGCTCGGCCTGTTTCCGTTCGGCCTCGACGGCAAGGTCGCGTACCTCTACAGTCTCGCGGTGCTCGTGCTCGGCGTGCTGGTCGCGCGCCGCGTCGTGCACTCGCCGTTCGGCTACTCGCTGAAGGCGATACGCGACAACCGGCTGCGCGCCGGCGCGATCGGCATCGACGTCAACCGCCAGCTCGCCGTCGTCTACACGCTCGCGGCTGCTATGGCCGCGGCGGCGGGCGCACTGCTCGCGCAGACCACGGGCTTCGCGTCCCTCGACGTCCTCGACTTCCACCGCTCCGCGGACGTGATGCTGGTGCTGGTGATCGGCGGCACGGGCTACCTGTACGGCGGCATCGTCGGCGCGGTGCTGTTCCGCGTGATGCAGGACGTGCTCTCGGCGTGGACGCCGCAATACTGGCAGTTCTGGCTCGGCCTCATCCTCGTGCTCATCGTGCTGGTGGGTCACGAGCGGATCGTCCGGCCGTTCCACGCGCTGCGCGACGCCCTCGCGCGGCGGGCCGCCGCGCCGTCCGCCGGAGGCGCGCCATGACGGCCGCCGCGCCCCTGCCGGCCACCGCGCCGGCGCTCGCCACGCACCGGCTGGTCAAGCAGTTCGGCGGCATCACCGCCACGCAGGACGTGTCGCTCGCGCTCGCCCACGGCGCGCGCCACGCGCTGATCGGCCCCAACGGTGCCGGCAAGACGACGCTCGTTAACCTGCTGACGGGCGTGCTGCCGCCTTCGGCCGGGCGCATCGAGTTGGGTGGCGAGGACATCACGCACCTCCCCCCGCACCAGCGCGTGCGGCGCGGGCTCGCCCGCACGTTCCAGATCAACCAGCTGTTCCTCGACTTCACACCGGAGGAGACGCTGGCGCTCGTGATCGCGCAGCGCGAGGGCCTCGCGCGCCGCATGCTGCGCGCGCTCGGCCGCTTCGCGCCGGTCGTCGACGAGGCGGCGGCGCTGCTCGCGCAGTTCCACCTGACCGACGTGGCGCAGCGCAAGGTGCGCGAACTCGCGTACGGCCAGCGGCGGCTGCTCGAGATCGCGACCGCGGTCGCGGGGCGCCCGCGCGTGCTGCTGCTGGACGAACCGGTCGCCGGCGTGCCGGCGGGCGAGTCCGGCGAGATCCTCGACACGCTGGCGGCACTGCCCGCGGACGTTTCGGTGCTGCTGATCGAGCACGACATGGACCTCGTGTTCCGCTTCGCGAACCGCATCACGGTGCTCGTCAATGGCGCGGTGCTGGTCGAGGGCCCGGCCGACGCGATCGCGCGCGACCCGGCCGTGAAGGCCGCCTACCTCGGGGACGCGACGCCCGATGCCTGACCTTCTCCACGTCACGGGACTGCGCGCGGGCTACGGTGATTCCGTCGTCATCGACGGCATCGACGTCACGCTGGGCGAGGGAAAGTCGCTGGCGCTGCTCGGCCGCAACGGCACCGGCAAGACGACGCTGCTCACCACGCTGGTGGGTGTGACGCGCTACCGCGCGGGCCGCATCGAGTTCGGCGGTCGCTCGCTGGTCGGCCTCGCGCCCGAGCAGCGCGCCGCGGCGGGCTTGGGCTGGGTGCCGCAGGAGCGCAACATCTTCCGCTCGCTCACCGTCGACGAGAATCTCACCGCCGTCGCGCGCCGCGGCCCGTGGACGCCGCAGCGCGTGTACGCGATGTTCCCGCGCCTCGCCGAGCGCCGCGGGATCCTCGGCACGCAGCTTTCGGGCGGCGAGCAGCAGATGCTCGCCATCGGCCGCGCACTCGTGCTGAACCCGCGGCTCCTGCTGCTCGACGAGCCGCTCGAAGGCCTGGCGCCGCTGATCGTCGAGGAACTCCTGCGCGCGCTCACCCGCATCGTGCGCGAGGAGGGACTGTCCGCGATCCTGGTCGAGCAGAATCCGCAGCGCATACTGGAGATCACCGACCACGCGCTGGTGCTCGAGCGGGGCCGCGTGGCGCACGCCGCCCCGTCGGCGGCGCTGCTCGCCGACCCTGCGACGCTCGACCACTACCTCGCGGTGGGCGGCGGGCACGTCCACTAGCAAGGAGGAGTCATGGCCCGCATCCTGGGCGCCGTCGCGAGCTCGCACACGCCGACCATCGGCTTCGCGCTCGACCAGCGCAAGGGCGACGATCCGGTCTGGGCGCCGATCTTCGCCGCGTACGGGCCGATCCGCGCGTGGCTCGCGGACCGCCGGCCGGACGTGCTGCTCTTCGTCTACAACGACCACGTCACGTCGTTCTTCTTCGACCACTACTCCGCGTTTGCGCTGGGCGTCGGCGAGTCGTACGCGGTGGCCGACGAGGGCGGTGGCCCGCGCGCCCTGCCGCCGGTCGCGGGCGACCCGGGCCTCGCCGCGCACGTCGCGTCGGTGCTGATGGCCGAGGAGTTCGACCTCTCCGTGTTCCAGCGCCGCGCGCTCGATCACGGCTGCTTCTCGCCGCTGTCGATGATGCTGCCCCACGACGGGGGCTGGCCCTGCCGCGTCGTGCCGCTGCAGGTGGGCGTGCTGCAGTTCCCCATTCCCACTGCGCGGCGCTGCTTCCGCATGGGGCAGGCGCTGCGCCGCGCAATCGAGAGTTATCCCGAAAACCTCGGAGTGGTGGTCGTGGCCACCGGCGGCCTGTCGCACCAGGTGCACGGCGAGCGCGCGGGCTTCAACAATCCCGAGTGGGACCGCGAGTTCCTCGACCTCCTCGAGCGCGACCCGGAGGCGCTCACGCGCCTCACGCACGCGGAACTGGCCGAGCGCGGCGGCCTCGAGGGCGCGGAAGTGATCATGTGGCTGGTGATGCGCGGCGCGCTCGCGCCGACCGTGCGCTGCCTGCACCGGACGTACTACCTGCCGTCGATGACCGGCATCGCCACTGCGATCTACGAGGACGTCGACGCCGTGCGCGACGAGGGCGCGCTCGCGCGCACCCGCGACGAGGCGGCGCGCCAGCTGCGCGGTGCCGAGCGGCTCGCCGGCACCTATCCGTTCGACCTCGCGCGCAGCGTGAAGGCGTACCGGCTGAACGACTTCCTGCACCGGCTGATCGAGCCCGCGCACCGCGCGCGCTTCCTCGCCGATCCGGAAGGGGCGTTCGCCGCGGCGGGCCTCACGGATGAAGAGCGCGACCTCGTGCGCCGCCGCGACTGGCGCGGCATGATCCACTACGGCGTCATCTTCTTCATGCTGGAGAAGCTGGGCGCGGTGGTGGGCGTGTCCAACCTGCACATCTACGCCGCGATGCGCGGGCAGTCGCTCGCCGATTTCCAGAAGACCCGCAACGCCCCGGGCGCGCTGTACTCGGTCGCTGGCACCGACTCGCCCGCCCTCGCGTGGAACCAGGAGGCCTCGTGACCATCGACCGCAACCGCCGGCGCGCGCTCGCTGCCGGCACGCTCGTCACCCTGCTGCCCGCACTGGCGCACGGCGCCGACCGCACGTGGCCGACGCGGCCCGTGCGCCTCGTCGTGCCGTTCACGCCCGGCGGCTCGACCGACATCCTCGGGCGCGAGATCGCGCAGAAGCTCGCCGAGGCGCTCGGGCAGCCGTTCGTCGTCGACAACAAGCCCGGTGCCGGCGGCTCGATCGGGGCCGCCGCGGTCGCGTCCGCGCCGCCCGACGGCTACACGCTGCTGATGGGCCACATCGGCACGCTGGCGGTGAACCCGACGCTGTACAAGTCGCTGCCATACGATCCCAAGACCGCGTTCACGCCGGTCGCCCTGGTCGCGATCGTGCCGAACGTCCTGGTGGTGAACCCGGCGGTGCCGGCGCGCGCGGTGCAGGAACTTGTGGCGCTCGCGAAGGCGAAACCCGGCAGCCTGCGCTACGCGTCCGGCGGCAACGGCAGCGCCGCTCACATCGCGATGGAGTACTTCAAGCTGCGCACCGGCACGAATCTCGAGCACATCCCGTACAAGGGCACCGCACCCGCCGTCAACGACGTGCTCGGCGGCCAGGTCGAGGTCATCATGACCGGGGTGCCCGCGGTGCTGCAGCAGGTGAAGGCGGGCAAGCTGCGCGCGATCGCGGTGTCGAGCACGAAGCCGGTGGCGAGCCTGCCGGACGTGCCGACCATCGCGGCGGTGTATCCGGACTTCGAGGCCGTGCAGTGGTACGGCGTGGTCGCGCCGGCGAAGACGCCGCCCGCGGTGATCGCCGTGCTGAACGAGGAGATCAACCGCGCGCTCGGCACCCCGGCGCTGAAGGCGCGCCTCGACGCGGAAGGCGCCATCGCGACCCCGCTCACGCCCGACGCGTTCGGGAAGATGATCGATGCCGAGGTCGCGCGCTGGAAGCCCGTGATCGAGCAGGCGAAGATGCAACCGGAGTGACGTGATGAGCGAAGCGAATTCCCTGCCGCCGGCGGCGGACCTGCGGGTGGCGATCATCGGCTACGGCGAGGTCGGCGGCATCTTCGGCCACGGCCTGCGCGCGCGCGGCGTGGCCGCGATCGGCGCCTACGACGTGAAGCTGCCCGACGCGGCCGCGAGTGCGGCGATGCGGCAGAAGGCGGAGCGCGACCAGGTGCGGCTCGCGGCGAGCGCGGCCGCCGCGGTGGCCGACGCCGACCTCGTGATCTGCGCGGTCACCGCGAGCAACACGCGCGCCGCCGCGCAGAGTGTGGCGGGCGCGCTGCGGCGCGGCGCGTTCTACGTCGACCTCAACTCGGCCTCGCCGCGCACCAAGGCGGACTGCGGCCGCGTGATCGCCGGGGGCGGCGGGCGCTACGTCGAGTCGGCGGTGATGACGTCGGTGCCGCCGTACGGGATCAAGGTGCCGATGCTGCTGGGCGGGCCGGATGCCGCCGCGCTCGCGCCGACGCTCGCGGACCTCGGGTGCCAGGTCGAGGTGGCGAGCACGGAGCTGGGGGTCGCCTCCGCGATCAAGATGTGCCGCAGCGTGATCGTGAAGGGCATGGAGGCGATCGTCATCGAGAGCTTCACCGCCGCGCGCCGCTACGGCGTCGAGCAACAGGTGCTGGCGTCGCTCAAGGAAACGTTTCCCGGCATGGACTGGGAGAAGAACGGCGACTACTTCTTCAGCCGCGTGATCCAGCACGGCAAGCGGCGCGCCGAGGAGATGCGCGAGGCGGCCGCCACCGTGCGGGAAGTCGGGCTCGACCCGTTCATGGCGGGCGCGATCGCCGACCGCCAGCAGTGGGTCGCCGATCTTGCGCAGGCGGCGACGTTCGGCGAGCCGGCGAAGGAGCCGTGGCGCGCGCAGGTGGACCGGATTCCGCGGAAGTAACGCCACCGCGCCCGCGGGGTTGGGCGCCTTTCCTAGGCGGCGAAGCCGAACAGCGCGCGCGGCGTCTCCCACAGCACCTGCCGGCGGACGGCCGGATCGGGGAGCATCCGCTCGATGTGCTTCAGCAGCACGCCGTAGTCCATGCGGCTCGTCGCGCGCAGGTACGGCCAGTCCGACGCCCACAGGCAGCGCGCCGGCGTGTACGCGGCGAGGAGCGCCTCGAAGTACGGCGTCGCGGGCGCGTAGGGAAAGGCCTCCGGCGTGATCTTGGCGACGCCGGACAGCTTCACGTAGGCGTGGCCGGTGCCGGCGAGCGCGAGCACCGCGCGGAAGCCGCCCTGGTCGAGGCCCGCGTCGGCGGTCGGCCGGCCGCAGTGGTCGACCAGCACCGTGACGCCCGAGTCCTCGAGCAGCGGCCGCATGGCCACCATCTGGTCGTGCTCCACCTGCACCGACACGCACATGCCGAGGTCGCGCAGGTGCGCGAGCAGCGGCGCCGCGTCGTCGTAGTACGGGATGCCGTAGAAGGTGACGTTCCATGCGACGCCGACCACCCCCTGCGCCTTGAGCGCCAGCAGTTCGTCGCGCGTGACGTCGTTGCGCACCACCGCGATGCCGCGATGCCGGCCGGCCGCGCGCGCGAGCGCGGCGAGGAGGCAGGTGTTGTCGAGGCCGTAGCCGGAGTTCGGCCCGACGATCACCGCGTGCCGCGTCCCGTAGGCGGCGAACAGCGCGTCGAGCTGCTCGTAGGTGCCCGTCTCCTGGCCCGCGGGACGGTAGTGCGTGTCCGCGCGGTAGGGGAAGCGCCACGGGTCGAGCACGTGGACGTGGCAGTCGATCTTGGGCTCGTCGAAGATGCTCATGGGGTTGCGCCTCGTGGGAGCGGGGGCCGGATGATCGGTGTCAGACACCGATTAGGCCGGTGTCTGACACCTCGCGTCTCGCCCATCGCGAATCGCGCGGTTGCGCGTGGAGCGTCAACGTGCGCAAGACATTCGTTTCTTCGTGGCCGTTATCGGTGGCCGCCGCGTGGCCGCCCAAAGGCGGCCACCTGACTGCAGTTTCGGCTGCAAAAGGCGCAACGCCGGCCGTCCGTCATCCCCCGCCCGCCCGGACGCCTTTTGCAGACGTGGCTTAGAACGTCGCCTGGATCGCCGCGCGCAGCGCGGGCGTGATCTCCGGCATCACGCCGAACCACGCGTTGAACGCGGGCCGCGCCTGGTTGAGCAGCAGCCCGAGGCCGTTGACCGTGATGTTGCCGCGCGCCCGCGCGGCCGCGAGCAGCGGGGTCTCGGGCGGCACGTAGATGAGGTCGCCGACGACCGCGCGCGGCGGCAGCCGGTCGAGCGGGAATTCGAGCGGAGGCTTGCCCGGCGCGCCGCCGCTCGTCGCGTTGGCGAGCATCGCGATGCCGTCGAGCGCATCCTCGCGCTCATCCCACGGCACCACCTTCACCATGCTGCCGACCGCGTCGGCGATCTCCTGCGCCTTCTCCTGCGTGCGGTTGGCGAGGCGGATCTCGGTCGCACCCTGCGCCGCGAGGCTCGCCACGACCGCGCGCGACGCGCCGCCCGCGCCCAGCACGAGGATCGGGCCGCTGTCCGGCCGCCACGCGGGGTCGGCGTCGCGCAGGCTCTGCACGAAGCCGTTGCCGTCGTTGTTGAAGCCGGTGAGCGAGCCGTCGGGCTCGACCACCACGGTGTTCACCGCGCCGATGCGGCGCGCGAGTTCGTCGACGCGGTCGAGCAGCGGGAAGATCGCCTGCTTGTGCGGCGTCGTGACGTTGCAGCCGCGCAGGCCGAGCGCGGCCATGCCGCGCACGGCCGCCTCGAGCTTCTCCGGCGGCACCGGGAACAGCACGTACCGCCCGGGGATGTTGTACTGCGCGAGCCAGTGGTTGTGGATGACCGGCGAGCGCGAGTGCGCCACCGGCCATCCGAGGAGGCCCGCGATCCCGAACGCGTGGGGCGAGGACATCGCGCCTCCCGTCGCGCTTACTTCGCGTTCACCGGCGGCAGCGTGGCCACCACCTGCTGCTTGCCGTTGACGACCTTGGTCATGAAGCTCTCGCGGTCGAGGTCGCCGTTGTTGTCGAACGTGACGTCGAGCAGCACGCCCGGGTTCTCCTTCACGGTGAACTTGGCGCCGTGCATCGCGGCCGCGAACGCCTTCGGGTCGACCTTGCCCAGGCGCTCGGTCAGCACCTTGACCATGTACATCGCGCTGTAGCCCTTGAGCGAGTTGTGGTCGCCCTTGGTCTTGTACTCCTTCTGGAACTTCTCGTCGAAGGCCTTGATGGCGGGCTGCGGGGCATCGGCGGTCAGGCCGACGTGCGCCACCGCGCCGTTGGCGGCGTCGCCGGCGAGCTCGATCACCTTCTGGCTCGTGAGCGTCGTCTCGCCGACGATCGGCTTGTCGTAGCCCTGCTTGCGCAGTTCGCGCAGCGCGCGTGCCGACTCCTCCTCGTTGCTGTACACGAAGAGCGCGTCGGCGTTGGACTGCTTGGCCTTCAGCACGGCGCCCGAGAAGTCGACCTGGCCCGGGTCCGTCGAGATCTCGGCGACGACCTTGACGCCGAATTTCTCGAGGTCCTTGGTGATCGTGTCCCGGCCGCCCTTGCCGAAGTCGTTGTTGACCCAGATGATCGCGACGGTCTTGGCCTTCAGGTCCTGCGCGATGTAGCGCGCGACCTTGGGCATCGCGGTGGTCTGCGTGAACGACGTGCGGAAGATGTACGGATTGCCCTGCTGCGTGATGTTGGCCGCCTCGCCGCCCGTGAAGTTCGGGATCTCGGCCTTCTTGGTCTCCGCCATCGAGACGATGATCGAGCCGGAGAACACCGGGCCCATCACCACGTAGACGCCGTCGTCGACGGCCTTCTGCGCGAGCGCCTTCGCGATCTGCGGATTGGACTGCGTGTCGCCGCTCGTGTACTCGACCTTGCGGCCGAGGATGCCGCCGGACGCGTTGATCTCCTTGACGGCGAGCTTCACGCCGTTGTCGAAGTTGGTGCCCGACGTGGCGCCGGTGCCGGACAGCTCGACTAAGCCGGCGATCTTGATCGGTTGCTGCGCCGAAGCGGCGGCCGCGAAGGCCAGCGCGCAGAGCGTCACCGCGATCTTGCGGAACGTTGCCATTGCGAAATCCTCCAGGTAGGGACCGGGTGGGCCCGGAGCCGCTTCTCGTGCGGGGCGGCGTGCGCGCGATTGTACGCGAGCGGGGGAGGGGGAATACGAGGGGCGGGTGGACGATCCGGGCGCTTGGCGCCCGGGATTGCCGGGATTCGGCGGCGCGGGCGCACGGGGTCTGATACCTCCGCGAGGCCCTTGTCGCGGAGGTGTCAGATCCCGACGGATCTGCACCGATCGCCCGGGCGCGACGCCTTCACGTACTTCCCGGGATCTGACACCTGCGCGAAAGGCGTGCGCAGGTATCAGACCCCTTGCATCGCTCAGCGGTTCGCGAGGTAGTCGGCCGGGGTCCAGCCGCCGCCGATCGCCTTCGCGAAGTCGACGATCGAGAGCTTGGCGTCGCGCGCGGCCGCGAGGCGCAGGGTCTCGGCGGCGAGCAGCTGGCGCTGGGCGTCGATCACCTCGAGGAACGAGGTGCGGCCGGCGTCGTAACGCAGCTGCGCGATCTCGTACGCCTTGGCGATCTTGTCCCGGCGATCCGTCTCCGCGGCGAGCACGTCGCGCGCGGAGCGGTTGGCGACCAGCGCGTCGTGCACGTCCCGGAAGGCGACCTGCACCGTCTGCTGGTACTGCACGAGCGCTTCCTGGTTCACCGCGGTGGCGAGCTCGACCTGCGCCTCGATCGCCTGCAGCCCGAAGATGGGCTGCAGGAGCCCCGCACCGATGCTCCAGATCGTCGCCGGCCCGGAGAACAGCGTCGACATGGCCGCCGACTCGACGCCGAAGGCACCGGTAAGCGAGATCGACGGGAAGTAGGCGGCCTTCGCCTGCTGGATGCGCAGGTCGGACGCCGCCATCAGCGCCTCCGAGCGGCGGATGTCGGGGCGGCGCTCGAGCAGGCCGGACGGCAGCCCGGACGGCAGCGCCGGAACCTCGGTGACGTCGTCGATGACGCCGCCGCGGGCGATCTCCGGCGTGAACACCGCGCGCGGCGAGCGGCCGGTCAGGGTCGCGATCGCGGATTCGAGCTGGCCGATCGCCTGCTGCGTGCGCGCGATGTCGGCGACCACGGCCGAGCGCTCGGCCTCGGCGCTGCGCAGGTCGTACTCGCCGATGATGCCGCCCTCGAAGCGGTCCTTCTGCAGGCGCACGGTCTCGGTGCGCAGGTCCAGCGTTTCGCGCAGGAGCTTCAGTTCGGCGTCGGCAGCCCGCAGCCGGAAGTACGTGCCCGCGACTTCCGCCGCCACGGTGATGCGCACCGAGTCGCGGTAGTACTGCGACGCGACGTAGTCGTTGGTCGCCGCGAGGAGGCCGCTGCGGTACTTGCCCCAGATGTCGAGTTCGTAGGACGCCTGCAGCTGCAGCCCGAAGTTGTTGCTGGTCTGCGGCGTCCCCGGCGGCAGCACCGGCGAGGTGTTGGCCGAGATGCGCGAGCGGCCGGCGTTCACACCCAGGTCGACGCTCGGCACCAGGTACGACTGCGCGAGCGTGACCTGCGAGCGCGCGGCGTCGACGCGCGCCATGGCCGCCTTGAGGTCGAGGTTGTTGGCGAGTGCTTCCTTGACCAGCGCCTCGAGCACCGGGTCGTTGAAGGCGGTCCACCAGTGGGTGAGCAGCTCGTTCTGCGCCGGGGTCGCGGTGCCTGCGGGCAGGTCGAGCTTCGGCGGCACCGGCTGCGTGACGGCGCAGCCGGCCAGCGCCGCCGCCACCATCAGGGATGCGAGGGTCTTCTTCATGTCGGCTCTCCCGTGGGCGCCGGATCCGGGGGCGGATGCCGGCGCGTGGGCGGCGCGGTGTGCGGCGGGTGGCTCGGCGTGGCCGGCGCGGGATGGTGCGCCACCGCGTGGAAGTGGTCGATCTCGTCGAAGATCTCCTTGGTGCTGCGCTTCTCGGTGACGTGGCGGTCGAAGATCACCTTGAAGAACATCGGCACGAAGAAGATCGCGAGGAACGTCGCCGCGAGCATGCCGCCCGCGACGCCGGTGCCGACCGAGTGCCGCGCGCCGGCGCCGGCGCCGGTGGAGAGTGCCAGCGGCAGAACGCCGAAGATGAACGCGAGCGAGGTCATGAGGATCGGCCGGAAGCGCAGCCGCGCGCCCTCCACCGCGGAGGCCGAGGCGGACAGCCCCTCCTCGTGCTTGTAGAGGGCGAACTCGACGATCAGGATCGCGTTCTTGGCGGCGAGGCCCAGCAGCGTCACGAGGCCGATCTGGAAGTACACGTCGCTCGTGAGGTGCCGCGCCCACACCGCCACCAGCGCGCCGAACGTGCCGAACGGAAGCGCCAGCAGCACCGCGAGCGGCAGCGACCAGCGCTCGTACTGCGCGGCGAGGATGAGGAACACCATGATCACCGCGAGGCCGAGCGCGAACGTCGACGCGCCGCCCGACTTCTTCTCCTGGTACGAGGACCCGCCCCAGTCGTAGGAGAAGTCGGCGGGCAGCGTCTCCTTCGCGATCTGCTCGACGCGCGCGATCGCCTGCCCCGAGCTGTACCCGGGCGCCGCCTGCCCGATGATCTTCACCGCCGGCAGGTTGTTGAAGCGGTCGAGCGAGTCGGGCCCGGACACGTACTTCACGGTCACGAGCGAGGACAGCGGCACCATGTCGCCCTTGGCGCTGCGCACGTACACGCCGCTGATGTCGTCCGGGGCCTTGCGGAACTGCTGCTCGGAGGACATGAGCACCTGCCACGTGCGGCCGTACTTGTTGAAGTCGTTGACGTAGTACGTGCCCATCGTCGCCGACAGCGTGTTGAAGATGTCGTTGATGGGTACGCCCACCTTCTTCGCCTTGTCGCGGTCGACGTCGATGAAGAGCTGCGGCACGGCGGCGTGCCACAACGTCTGGGCACCCCCAGCTCCTTGTCCGCGTTGAGGCGCGCGAGCATCGCGTCCTTCACCTCGTTCAGCTTCTGCGCGCCGCCGTCGCCGCGGTTCTGGATGTAGAACTCGTAGCCGCCGGTGGTGCCGAGGCCGAAGATCGGCGGCGGGTTGAAAGCGAGGACCAGCGCTTCCTTGATGTGCGCGGTCTTGGCGAACAGCTCGCCCACCAGCTGCTGCGCCGTCACCGTGCGGTCGTCCCACGGCACCTGGGTCACGAACAGCGTGGCCGCGTTGTTGCGGAAGCCGCCGCCGATGAAGTCGAAGCCGGTGAACGCGACCACGTCCTTGTTGTTGGGATTGCTGCGGATCGCCGCCTCGACCTGGTCGACGACCTTCTGCGTCCGCTGCAGCGTCGCGCCGTCGGGCAGGATCACCGCCGAGATGTAGAAGCCCTGGTCCTCGTCGGGCACGAGGCTGCCCGGCGTGATCCGCCACATGAACACCGCGCCGGCGACCATCAGCGCGAACAGCGTGAGCGCGATGATCCCGTGCCGGATGAGGTACGCGACACCGTGCGTGTAGCGGTCGCGGATGCCGTCGAACCACCGGTTGAACCACGCGAAGAAGCCCTTGGGCTCCCGGTGCCGCTTCAAGACGATCGCGCACAGCGCGGGGAGAGCGTGAGCGCGACGAGGCCCGAGATCACGACCGAGATCGAGATCGTCACCGCGAACTGGCGGTAGAGCTCGCCGGTGAGGCCGCCCAGGAATGCGATCGGCACGAACACCGCGACCAGCGTGAGCACGATGGCGACGATCGGGCCGGTCACCTCGCGCATCGCCTTGATCGCCGCCTCGCGGGGGCCGAGGTGCTGCTCGCGCATGATGCGCTCGACGTTCTCCAGCACGACGATCGCGTCGTCGACCACGATGCCGATGGACAGCACCATCGCGAACAGCGTCAGCGTGTTGATCGAGTAGCCGAGGAACAGGATGCCCGCGAACGTGCCGATCAGCGCGACGGGCACCGCCGCGAACGGGATCAGCGCCGCGCGCCAGCTCTGCAGGAACAGGTAGACGACGAAGAACACGAGGACCATCGCCTCGGCGAGCGTCTTCAGCACCTCGCGGATCGAGACCTCCACGAAGCGCGTGGTGTCGAACGCGACCGAGTAGGCGAGTCCCTCCGGGAAGCGCTCGGACAGCTGCGCGAGGAGCTGGTTGGACGACTTCGCCACGTCGAGCGCGTTCGCGCCCGGCGAGAGGAAGATCCCGACCAGCGTGGCCGGCTTGCCGTTGTAGCGGCCGTTGAACTCGTAGTCCTTCGAGCCCAGCTCGACGCGCGCGACGTCGGAGAGCCGCACGGTGGAGCCGTCCGGATTGGCGCGCACGATGATCTGCTCGAACTGCTTCGGCTCGGTGAGGCGGCCCTGCGTGGTCACGGTGAAGACCAGGTCCTGGCCCTTGTTGATCGGCGCCTGGCCGACCTTGCCGGCCGCGAACTGCGCGTTCTGCTCGTTCACCGCCGCGATCACGTCCGCCGGCGCCATCTTGAGCTGGGCGAGGCGGTCCGGGTTGAGCCAGATCCGCATCGCGTAGTCCTTCGCGCCGAAGATCTGGACGTTGGTCGTGCCGGGCAGGCGCTTGATCTCGTCGAGCACGTTGAGCGTCACGTAGTTCGACGTGAAGAGGTCGTTGAAGCGGTCGTCCGGCGAGTAGAACGCGACCACCTGCAGGAACGACGAGCTGCCGCGCTCCACCGTCACGCCCTGCCGGCGCACCTCCTCGGGCAGCCGCGGCTCGACCTGCTTCACGCGGTTGTTGACGTTCACCGCGGCGATGTCGACGTTGGTGCCGATCTCGAACGTCACCTGGATCTGCACGATCCCGTTCGACGCCGAGTTGCTGCTCATGTACATCATGCCCGGGATGCCGTTGATGGCGTTCTCGAGCGGGGCGGCGACGGTCTGCTCGACCACCTGCGCCGAGGCGCCCGGGTAGACGGCGGTCACGGTGACCACCGGCGGCGCGATCTCGGGATACTGCGCGACCGGCAGCGTGCGCATCGCGGCCAAGCCCGCGAGCACCAGGAAGACCGAGATGACCGCCGCGAAGATCGGGCGGTCGATGAAGAAGCGGGAGAACATGATCGTCGGCGTCCGCGGTTACGACTTGGCCTTGGCGTCGGCGGGGGGCGCGGGCGGCGCGCCCGGCGCCCCCGGGGCGCCCGCGGCGGGCGGTGCGCCGCCCAGCACGATCGGGGCGCCCGGCCGCAGCTTCGACACGCCGTCGACGATCACCACGTCGCCGGCCTTCAGGCCGCTGTCGACGATCCACAGGTTCGTGTTGTCGGCGACCGCCCAGTCGCCCAACTGCAAGACGCGGACGGCGGCGACGTCCTTGCCGTCCTTGTCCTTGCCGGCGACGTAGACGAACTTGCCCTGCGGGCTGTCCATCACGGCGACTTGCGGCACCGCGAGCGCGTTGTTGCGCACGGCGCCCGTGAGCTTCACGCGCACGAACTGGCCGGGCTTCAACGCGCCGTCGCCGTTCGGCACTTCGGCGCGCAGCTCGAACGTGCCGGTCGCCGGGTTGATGCGCGTGTCGGCGAAGTTGATCTTCCCCTTGCGCTGCAGGAGCGTCCCGTCGGAGAGCTGCACCGCGACGTCGAACGCCCAGTCCTTGGGCAGCGTGAGCCGGCCCTCCTGCACGGCGCGGTTGAGCGCGAGCTGCACGTTCTCGGCCATCGGGAACGGGATCCACATCGGGTCGACCTGCGAGATCGTCGTGAGCAGCGTGTCGTTGGCGGTGACGAGGCTGCCCTCGGACTTGGGCGCGCGACTCGACAGGCCGGAGATCGGCGCGGTGACGCGCGTGTAGCCCAGGTTGAGCTGCGCCTCGGCGAGCTTCGCCTCCGCCGCCTTCACGGTGGCGTTGGCGATGTCGAGCGCGGAGGCCGCGTCGTCGGCCTCCTTCTGGCCGACGGCGCGCCGCTCGGCGAGCGGCTTCAGCCGCGCGAGCTCGCGTTCGGCCTGCGCCTTCTGCGCCTGCGCGCGGACGAGGTCGGCCTCCAGGCCCGCGACCTGCGCCTGCAGCGGCTTGGGGTCGATCAGGAAGAGCTGCTGGCCGGCCTTCACGCGGCTGCCTTCCTCGAAGTTCTTCTTCTCGAGGATGCCGGTGACGCGCGCGCGCACCTCGACCTCCTTGGAGCCGGTCGTCTGGCCGACGAACTCGTAGGTGGCCGGCAGCGTCCGCGGCTCGACCTTCACGGTCGTGACCTGGGCGGGCGGGAAGCCGGCGAAACCGCCCGGCGGCTGCTGCTGACCGCAGGCGGCGAGCGCCGCGACGAGGAGGAAGGGGAGGGCGCGGGTGGCGCCGGGGGTGGCGGGGTGGGCCATGGAACTGCTCCTGAAGGCGGGCTTGTTGCGGTGCAACTTGCCAGAGCGGGCAAGATTACATACAGTCACGAATGTTTGTAAAGTGATTTTTGGGACGGCAGGACAACGATGGTTCGCAAGACCAAGGAAGAAGCCCAGGCGACCCGCGAGCGGCTGCTCGACGCGGCGGAAAACCTCTTTCGCGAGAGGGGTGTCACGCGCACGTCGCTCGCGGAAGTCGCCGCCGCGGCTGGGATGACCCGCGGTGCAGTGTATTGGCACTTCAAGGACAAGGCCGACTTGTTCCGGGCCATGTGCGACCGGGCCACGCTGCCGCTCGACGCGGCGTTCGAGCACGGCTGCGCCGCCGCGTGCGCCGATCCCCTGGGCACGCTGCGCACGCTCGCGATCGGCGCGCTGCGCAACCTCGCGACCGACCCGCGCGCGCAGAACGTGTTCGAGATCGTCTTCCACAAGAGCGAGCTGGTGGACGAGCTGGCGGCGCTCGCGCCGACCCACCGCGAGGAGCGCGGCGAGTGCCTGCGCGAGATCGAGGACATCGTCCGGCAGGCCGCGGCGATGGGCCAGATTCCCGCCGACACCGACCCCTTCCTCGCGACGCAGGGACTGCACGCGCTGATGGTGGGGATCATGCACGAGTGGGTGCTCGACCCGTCGTCGTACGACCTCGCGGCCGCGGCTCCCGCGCTGATCGACATGCAGCTCGCGGGGCTGAAGGTGAATCCGCCGCGGCGGGTCGGGAAGCAACCTGCCCGGCCACCCGCCGTCCCCGCAGGCTGACACCGCGGCCGTCCGCCCTACGGCACGCCGTTGCGCCTGCGGCGCCGGCTGCGGGCGGTTCCGCGTTGCGGTGCGTGCCCGCGTTCCGGCCGTTGCGCGCGCCGCGACGAAGAGGCGCGCCGGCGTCCGCGTTCCTGCGTTGCGGCCAGGCTTCGTGCAGTGCGGCGGAGCGATCATAATCAAGGGTTCCACACACCCAAGAGACCATCCCCATGGAAACCATCAAGCGCGTGGGCGTCATCGGCGCCGGCACGATGGGCAACGGCATCGCGCAGGCCTGCGCGGCCGCCGGCCTCCCCGCGGTCATGATCGACATCAACGACGCGGCCGTCGCCAAGGGCCTCGCCACCATCGGCGGCAGCTTCGACCGGCTCATCAAGAAGGAGAAGATGACCGCCGCCGACAAGGCCGCGGCGCTCGCCCGTGTCCAGGGCAGCACCCGGTACGAGGACCTCGCGGACTGCGACCTCGTGATCGAGGCGGCCACCGAGAACCTCGACCTCAAGCTCACGATCCTGCGCAAGCTCGACGCCCTCGTGCGCAAGGACGCGCTGATCGCGTCGAACACCTCGTCGATCTCGATCACGACGCTGGCGGCGGTGATGTCGCGGCCCGGCGCCTTCCTCGGCGTGCACTTCTTCAACCCGGTGCCGATGATGGCGCTGGTCGAGCTGGTCCGTGGCCTGCAGACGGCCGACGCGACCGTCGCCGCGGCCACCGCGTTCGCGAAGGCGCTCGGCAAGACGCCGATCGTGGTCAAGGACAGCCCCGGGTTCGTCGTCAACCGCATCCTGTGCCCGATGCTGAACGAGGCGATCTTCGCGCTGCAGGAGGGCCTCGCGACTGCCGAGGACATCGACAACGGGATGAAGCTCGGGTGCAGCCACCCGATCGGGCCGCTCGCGCTGTGCGACATGATCGGCCTCGACGTGCTGCTCGCGGTGATGAACGTGTTCGTGACCGACTTCGGCGATCCGAAGTACCGTCCCGCGCCGCTCCTGAAGCAGATGGTCGCGGCCGGCCGCCTCGGCCGCAAGACGGGCCGCGGCTTCTACGACTACACGGAGAAGAAATGAGCTACGAGACCATCCTGCTCGAGGAGCGCGAGCCCGGCATCTGGCTGCTGACCATCAACCGCCCGAAGTCGCTCAACGCGCTCGCGCCCCAGGTCATCGCCGAGCTGTCCGCCGCCACGCGCGAGGTGGTGGCGAACCCGGCGGCGCGCTGCCTCATGCTGACGGGCGCCGGCGACCGCGCGTTCGTCGCGGGGGCCGACATCGCGGCGATGAGCGCGCTGCCCGTGCTCGCGATGCGCGACTTTGCGCTGCAGGGCCACGCGGCGCTGCGCGCGCTGGAAGTCGCGCCGTTCCCCGTGATCGCGCTGGTCAACGGCTTCGCGCTGGGCGGCGGCTGCGAGCTGGCGCTCGCGTGCGACTTCGTCGTGGCCTCGGACAAGGCGGTGTTCGGCCAGCCGGAGGTGAACCTCGGCATTTCGCCGGGGTTCGGCGGCACGCAGCGGCTCGCCCGCATCGTCGGCACCGCGATGGCGCTGGAGATGGTGCTCACCGGCCGCCAGGTCAAGGCCGACGAGGCGCACCGCATCGGGCTCGTGAACCACGTCGTGCCGCCGGAGGCGCTGCTCGACAAGGGCCTCGAACTCGCGCGGATGATCGCGTCCAAGGGCCCGGTGGCGGTGAAGCTCTCGAAGCACCTCGTCGTGAACGGCCAGGACATGGACCTCACCAACGCCAACCTGCTCGAGGCCGACGTGTTCGCGCTGCTGTGCGCGACCGAGGACCGGCGGGAAGGGATGGCGGCGTTCCTCGAGAAGCGGAAGCCGGTGTTCACCGGGAAGTGACCGGGCTGTTGCGCCCCGTTTGCCCCCCGACACTCCCTCTCCCCGTGGACGGGGAGAGGGTCGGGGTGAGGGGCGGCGTCCTTCGCCCCAACGACTCCACCCTCACCCCAGCCCTCTCCCGCCGGGGGCGGGAGAGGGAGCAGTCTCCGCCTACATCCGCTTCGCCACCTCCTCCAGCATCACCTCGGTGGCCCCGCCGCCGATCGCCTGGATGCGCGCGTCGCGCGCCATCCGCTCGATGGCCGTGCCGCGGATGTAGCCCATGCCGCCGTGGAACTGCAGGCAGTCGTACATCACCTCGTTGACCAGCGTGCCCGCGAGGGCCTTGATCATCGACACTTCCTTCTCCACCCGCTGGCCCTGCGCGTCGCGCCACGCGGTCTGGTAGACCAGAGCGCGCACGGCCTCGACTTCCGCCGCGCGGCGCGCGAGCTGCTGGCGCACCGCCTGCTTGTCCCACAGCGAACCGCCGAACGCCTGCCGCTCGCGCACCCACGCGAGCGTGATCTCGATCGCCTTCGCCGCCTCGCCCATTGCCTGCGCGCCGAGCACGATGCGCTCGTTCTGCAGGTTCTTCACGAGGGCGTAGAACCCGCGGTTCTCCTCTCCCAGCAGGTGGTCCGCCGGGATGCGGCAGTCGGTGAACACGAGCTCCGCGGTGTCGCTCGACAGCCACCCCTGCTTCGCGAGCGGCCGCGCGACCGCGAACCCGGGCGTGCCCTTCTCGACGACGAACATCGACACCTGGTGGTTGCGCCCCGGCGTCCCGGTCTTCGCGGCGACGAAGTAGACGTCGCCGTGCACGCCGTTGGTGATGAACATCTTGCTGCCGTTGAGCACCCAGTGATCGCCGTCGCGGCGCGCGGTGGTGCGCATCGACGCTAGATCGGACCCGGCGTCGGCCTCGGTCATCGCGACTGCCGCGATCTTCTCGCCGGCGACGATGCCGGGCAGCCAGCGCGCCTTCTGCGCCGGCGTGCCCGCGTGGTGGAGGTGCGGGCTCGCCATGTCGGTGTGCACGAGGACCGTGATCGCGAAGCCCCCGTACGTCGACCGCCCCAGCTCCTCGGCCAGCACCGCGGTGGACAGCGTGTCGAGCGCGCTGCCGCCGTACTCCTCCTCGTAGCGCATGCCGAGCCAGCCCTGCGCGCCCATCTCGCGCAGCACTTCGCGCGGGACCATGCCGGCCTCCTCCCATGCGTCGGCGTGCGGCAGCACGCGGCGCGCGAGGAACCGGCGCAGCGAGTCGCGCAGCATCTCGTGCTCGGGCGCGAGGAAGGGCGAGGCGGGGGCGGCGGTCATGCGGGGGTCTCCGGGGCGGTTGCCAACCTAACGAACGTTAGGTAGTATCGCCGCGGGGTCCCCTCCTGTCAACGCGAGCCGCCCGATGCCGCCACGCCCTGCCGCCGCCGCGCGGCCCGAGCCCGCCCGCGAGTCGCGGCGGACGATCCTCGACACCGCCGCCCGCCTCTTCCGCGAGCAGGGCTACGCCGCCACGTCCATGCGCGACATCGCGGGCGCGTGCGGCATCAAGGCGGGCAGCCTCTATTACCACTTCGCCGCCAAGGACGACATCGTCGGCGAGGTGCTGGAGGAGGGCGTGCAGAAGACCTTCGACCGAGTGCGGGAGGCGGTGGGTGCGCTGCCCGCCGACGCGCCGGCGGACGTCGTGCTGCGCACCGCGGTCCGCGCGCACCTGCACGCGATGTTCCGCATGAGCGACTACACGATCGCCAACCTGCGCATCTTCGGGCAGGTCCCCGAGTCCTTGCGCGCGGCGCACGGGACGCTGCGCGATGCCTACGAGCGGTACTGGGCGGGACTGCTCGGCCGCTGCGCGCGGCGCGGCGACCTCGACCCCGCGCGCGACCTCCGGCTCGCCCGCCTATTCCTCATCGGCGCGATGAACGGCACGCTCGACTGGTACCACGCGGGGCGGCTGTCGATCGAGGCGGTCGCCGACGAACTGGCGGCGGTGTTCCTGCAGGGACTCGCGCCGCGCCCGGCAACGCGGGCCGCACCGCGGCGCCGGCCGGCCGCCCGTGCCGCCGGCGCGCCGCCGAGGGGGCCGGCGAAATGAATACGACCATCGATACCGCGAGCGAAGGCTTCCGCCGCAACGCGACCGCCTACGCGGCGCTGCTGGAGGAGTTGCGCGAGCGCATGCGCTGGGCGGTGGCGGGCGGCGGCGAGAAGCTGCGCGCGCGGCATCTGGAGCGCAGCAAGATCCCCGTGCGCGACCGCATCGACCTCCTGCTCGACCCGGGCAGCCCGTTCCTCGAACTGTCGCCGCTCGCGTGCTGGGGCCTGTACGGCAACGAGGTGCCGGCCGCCGGGGTCGTCACCGGCATCGGCCGCGTGTCGGGCGTCAACTGCATGATCATCGCCAACGACGCGACGGTAAAGGGCGGCAGCTTCTTCGCCGAGACCGTGCGCAAGCACGTGCGGGCGCAGGAGGTCGCGTGGGAGAACCGCCTGCCGTGCCTGTACCTCGTCGACTGCGGCGGTGCGTTCCTGCCGGAACAGGACCGCGTGTTCCCCGACTACGGCCACTTCGGCACCAGCTTCTACCACCAGTGCCGGATGAGCGCCGACGGCCTGCCGCAGCTCTCGGCCGTGTTCGGCGGCTGCACGGCGGGCGGCGCATACATCCCGGCGCTGTCGGACGAGTCGGTGATGGTCGCGGGCACGGGACGCATCCACCTGGGCGGCCCGCCGATCGTGAAGGCCGCGATCGGCGAGGTGGTCGACGGCGAGGTGCTGGGCGGCGCGGCGATGCACGCGCGCGTGTCCGGCGTCACCGACTACCTCGCGGCCACCGAAGCCGAGGCGCTGCACCGCCTGCGCGAGATCGTCGCGCACCTCAACTGGCCCGTGCAGGGGAGCGCCACGCGCCGGCCGGCGCGGCCGCCCGCGCTCGATCCCGAGGAGATCGGCGGCATCGTCGGCACCGATCTCAAGCAGCCGTTCGACGTGCGCGAGGTGCTGCTGCGCCTCGTCGACGGCAGCGAGCTGCAGGAGTTCAAGCCGGAGTACGGCGAGACGCTCGTGTGCGCGACTGCCCACCTGCACGGATACCCGGTCGCCATCCTCGCCAACAACGGCGTGCTGTTCTCGGAATCGTCGGTCAAGGGCGCGCACTTCATCGAGCTCGCCAACCAGCGCCGCATCCCGCTCCTCTTCCTGCAGAACATCACCGGGTTCATGGTGGGGACGGAAGCCGAGCGCGGCGGCATTGCCAAGCACTCGGCGAAGCTCGTGTACGCGATGGCGAACGCGCGCGTGCCGCGCTTCACGGTGCTGGTCGGCGGCAGCTACGGTGCGGGCAACTACGGGATGTGCGGGCGCGGGTTCGCGCCGCGTTTCCTGTTCGCGTGGCCGGGGAGCCGGATCGCGACGATGAGCCCGGACGTCGCGGCCACGGTGCTGACCGAGCTGCGCCGCGGCTCGCTCAAGGGCGGCGCCGACGAGGAGGGCCTCAAGGCGCTGGAGGCGCGCACGCGCGCCCAGTTCGAGGTGCAGAGCGATCCGTACTACGCCACCGCGCGGCTGTGGGACGACGGCGTGATCGAGCCCGCGCAGACCCGCGACGTCCTCGGCATCTGCCTGCAGCTCGCCGACGAGAGCACGCCGCGCTTCGCGGGCCCGAGTCCCGTGTACCGGATGTAGCGCGATGATCAGCCGACTCCTCGTGGCCAATCGCGGCGAGATCGCCTGCCGCATCTTCCGCACGTGCCGCCGGATGGGCATCCGGACCGTGGCCGTGTACTCGGACGCGGACGCGCAGGCGCGCCACGTCTGCGAGGCGGACGCCGCCGAGCGGATCGGGCCGGCGCCGGCGCGTGCGTCGTACCTCGACGCGCAGGCGATCGTCGCGGCCGCGCTGCGCCACGGCGCGCAGGCGGTACACCCGGGCTACGGCTTCCTCTCGGAGAAGCTGGAGCTGGTCGATGCGTGCGGCGCCGCCGGCCTGCTGTTCGTCGGCCCGCACCGCGACGCCATCGCGCGGATGGGGTCGAAGATCGAGAGCAAGCGCATCGCGCGCGCGGCCGGCGTGGCCTGCGTGCCGGGCTACGACGGCGACGACCAGGACGACGCGCGGCTCCTCGCCGAGGCGCAGGCGATCGGGTTCCCGCTGCTCGTGAAGGCGAGCGCGGGCGGTGGCGGCAAGGGCATGCGCCGCGTCGACCGCGCGCAGGACTTCCCCGCGCAGCTCGCGCTGGCGCGCACGGAGGCCCGCGCTGCGTTCGCCGACGACCGCGTGCTCCTCGAGCGCTACGTGCAGCGCCCGCGCCACCTCGAGGTGCAGCTCCTGGGCGACCGCCACGGCGGCCTCGTCCACCTCTTCGAGCGCGAGTGCTCGATCCAGCGGCACTACCAGAAGGTGATCGAGGAAGCGCCGGCCAACCACCTGCCGCAGACGGTGCGCGAGCGGCTGTACGCCGCCGCGCTGTCGCTCGGGCGGGCGATCGGCTACGACTCGGCGGGGACGGTGGAATTCGTGCTCGACGCCGACGCCGGGCACGAGCCGTACTTCCTGGAGATGAACACCCGGCTACAGGTCGAGCACCCGGTGACCGAGCTGACCACCGGCATCGACCTGGTCGAGCAGCAGATCCGCAGCGCGTGCGGCGAGCGCCTGCCCTGGCCGCAGGACGCGATCACGCGCAGCGGCTGGGCGATCGAGGCGCGCGTGAACGCGGAGGTGCCCGCGGAGGACTACCGGCCGTCGTTCGGGGCGATCGCGGGCTACGAGGAGCCGGCGCAGGCCGGCGTGCGCATCGACAGCGGCATCGACGGGGCGAGCGAGGTGCCGCCGCACTACGACTCGATGCTCGCAAAGGTGGTCGCGCACGGGGCGACGCGCGAGGTCGCGCGGCTGCGGCTGCGGCAGGCGCTGACCGCGTTCCGGATCGAGGGTGTGCAGACCAACCAGCCGCTGCTGGCCGACGTGCTGGCGGCGCCGGCGTTCGCGGAGGTGCTGACCACGCGCTTCCTCGCGGACGCGTGGCCCGGCGGCTGGCGGCCGCAGGGTGCCGCCGCGGCGGAGGCGGCCGGCATCGCGGCGGCGGGATGGTGCCTCGGCAGCCTGCCGGCGGGCGCGCCGGACCGCCCGCTGGAGCGGCTTGCGGGTTTCCGCCTGACCGCGCCGGCCGGGCGCGCCGGCCGCGTGTGCGTGTGGGTGGCGGAGGCGGGCGCGGCGGCGCGCACGCAGGTCGACGTCGACATCCGGCGGCCGGACGCGGTGCTGTGGCATGCCGGCGGGCGGCAGGGGATGGTGGCGCTGCAGGGCCGCGAGGGGGACGCCCTGCGGCTGTCCGCGGACGGCGTGGCATGGCGCGCGCGGGTGCATGGGGCCGGGGTCGGCCTCTGGTGCGCCGGCGACGGGCGCGAGTGGCTGGTCGAGCCGGTCGTGCGCGCAGGCCGCCGCACGGCCGGCGGCGTCGGCGCGGGCGATGTGGTCGTCGCGTCGCTGCCCGGGGTGGTTTCGGAGCTGCGGGTCGGGCCGGGCCAGGCCGTGGCCGCCGGGGAGCCGGTGGCGGTGCTGGAGGCGATGAAGCTCTTCCACACGCTGGTCGCGCCGCGGGACGGCGTGGTGGCGGGAGTGCCGTGCCGGGTGGGGGATACGGTGGCGCGGGGGGCGGTGGTGGTGGAACTGGTGGGGCAGGCGCCGGCGGGCGAGGCGGCGTAGCCGGCGGTCGGGCGCCGGCCCCTCACCCCAAAGCTCTCCCCGCGAGCGGGGAGAGGGAGTGTCATGGCAGGTGGTGGTGGGAAACGCAGGCACTGGCGGCCCGCACGACGCTCGTTGTTTCGTCGTCCCGTTCGAGCGGCCGGCGCCGGGCCGCCCCAAGCCGGCCGACTGACCTGCAGTGAACGCCACGCATCGCGCCGCCATCGCCAACAGGCCCGGCCGCAAAAGGCGCGACGCCGACCGCCCGGCATCCCCCGGCCCCCCGGACACCTTTTGCGGACGTCAATCCTCGAACTGGCGCAACCCAGGCAGGTCGGTGACGGTCACCCCGCCGTACTCGATCCGCAGCAACCCCGCCTGCTCGAGCCGCTGCAGCGCCTGGTTGGCGCGCTGCCGCGACAGCCCGGCGAGCTGCGCGATTTCCTCCTGGGAAATGGGCAGCGTCGGCCCCACGCCCGGATAGAGGTGCGGGTTGAAGAGGGCGGCCAACTGGCGGGCGAGGCGGGCGTCGGGGCCGAGCAGCCGCTCGTGCTCGACCATCCCGATGAACTGGCCGAGCCGCTCGTTCAACTGGGTCAGCAGGAACCGGTTGAACGGCATGCTGGTGTCCAGCAGCGCCATGAAGGTCGTGCGCGGCACGTACGCGATGGTGCTCTCGCGCAGCGCGATGATGTCGTAGCGTCGTGCCTCGTTCTTGAGCAGCGACCCCTCGCCGAACCAGCCGCCGCTGCCAACCCCGAGGAAGCTCGTGGCCTTGCCGTCCGGCGACACGTTCGCCATCTTGACGAGCCCGTCGAGCACGCCGATCCACGCCTCGACCGCCTCGCCCTTGCGGCAGACCAACGCACCCGCCGGGACGACGCGCGTCACGGTCTCGGCTTCCACGCGCGCGAGGTCGGCGGGCGCAAGCGTGCGCGCCCATGGTGCAGTGCGGAGGAGTGCGGCGGGCGATGCCATGGCGTCTTCGCGTCCGGCAATTGTCGGCGCGACGACAACTCGCGCGCCGGATCGGACCTACATTCCGGAAGCTGTCCATTCTAGCGGGCGCGGCCCGGTGCGGCGCCGTCGGGCTCGCTTTGTCCGCCGGGGGACTTACCCGGCGTGCGGCGAAGCGGCTAAGATGCGCCGACCGCCCGGACGTCGCGGGGTGCCGTTTGCGGCATCCGCGCAGGGACGGCACTTGACCGCGCACCGCCAAGAGTGCGCGCCAGACGGTGCGACCACGCACCGCACGGAGGACCCGATGGAGGAAAGGCTCGACACGTTTCCGCGCCTGCTGCTGCACCACGCCAGGGTGCGGCCGACGCACGCGGCTACGCGCGAGAAGGACCTCGGCATCTGGCAGTCGTGGACGTGGGCCGAGGTCGCCGCGCACGTGCGCGCGATGGCCTGCGGGCTCGCGGCGCAGGGATTCCAGCGCGGCATGCACCTCGCGATCATCGGCGACAACCGCCCCCGGCTGTACTGGGCGATGCTCGCCGCGCAGGCGCTGGGCGGCATTCCCGTGCCCATGTACCAGGACGCGCCCGCGGCCGACTTCGTGTTCGTGCTGAACGACGCCGAGATCACGTACGCGATCGTCGAGGACCAGGAGCAGGTCGACAAGATGCTGGAGTCGCAGCCGCAGGTCCCGACGCTGCGCAACATCTACTACGACGATCCGCGCGGCCTGCGCAACTACGACGGCGTGCAGGGCATCGACGCGCTCGAGGCCGCGGGCCGCGAGTTCGACGCCGCGCACCCGGGGTGGTACGAGGCCGAGATCGCCAAGGGCGACACGGGCGACATCTCGGTGATGCTCTACACCTCCGGCACCACCGGCAAGCCGAAGGGCGTGTGCGCGACGTACTCGGCGTTCGTCGCGGCCGCGCGCGGCGGCTGCCAGTTCGACGGCCTGACCGCCGACGACAGCGTGCTCTCGTACCTGCCGATGGCGTGGGTGGGCGACCACCTGTTCTCGGTCGCCCAGTGGGTGCACGCGGGCTTCACGATCAACTGCCCCGAGTCCGGCGACACGGTGATGACCGACCTGCGCGAGATCGGGCCGACCTTCTACTTCGCCCCGCCGCGCATCTTCGAGAACCTGCTGACGCAGGTGCTGATCCGGATGGAGGACGCCGGCGCGGTGAAGCGCGGGATGTTCCACTACTTCATGGGCGTGGCCCGGCGCTGCGGCGCGGAGATCCTGTCCGGCAAGCCGGTCTCGGCCGGTGACCGGCTCCAGTACTGGCTCGGCAACCTGCTGGTCTACGGCCCGCTGCGCAACGTGCTCGGCATGAGCCGCATCCGCGTGGCCTACACCGCCGGCGCGGCGATCGGCCCGGACCTCTTCCGGTTCTACCGCTCGATCGGCATCAACCTGAAGCAGCTGTACGGCCAGACCGAGACCTGCGCGTACGCGTGCCTGCAGCCGGACGGCGACGTGAAGCTCGACACCGTCGGCAAGCCGGCGCCGGGTGTGGAACTGCGCATCGCCGAGAACGGCGAGGTGCTGGTGCGCGGACCGATGCTGCTGAAGGAGTACTACAAGCGGCCGGACGCCACGGCGGAGTCGATCGACGCGGAAGGCTTCTTCCACACGGGCGACGCCGGCTACCTCGACGACTCGGGCCACCTCAAGATCATCGACCGCGCGAAGGACGTGGGCAAGCTCGCCACCGGCACGATGTTCGCGCCCAACTACATCGAGAACAAGCTCAAGTTCTTCCCGCACATCAAGGAGGCCGTCGCGTTCGGCAACGACCGCGACAAGGTGTGCGCGTTCATCAACATCGACGTGGGCTCGGTGGGCAACTGGGCGGAGCGGCGCGGCCTCGCGTACTCGGGCTACACCGACCTCGCGGGCAAGCGCGAGGTCTACGAGCTCATCCGCGAGTGCGTGGAGAAGGTGAACGCGGACCTCGCGACCGAGGGCGACCTCGCCGACTCGCAGGTGCACCGCTTCCTGATCCTGCACAAGGAGCTCGACCCCGACGACGACGAGCTCACCCGCACGCGCAAGGTCCGCCGCAACTTCGTCGCGGAGAAATACGCGGTGCTGATCGACGCGCTGTACGAGGGACGCAAGGTGCAGCACGTGGAGACGCTGGTCCGCTTCGAGGACGGCCGCACCAACATGGTGGCCGCCGACCTCGTGATCGAGGACGCGAAGCAGTTCCCGGCTACCCACGGGAAGGCGGCCTGACGATGGCGGAAGCGCAGCGACGCGGCGGCGAGGTCATCCTCACGCTCGCCAACATCTCCCTGTCGTTCGGCGGGGTGAAGGCCCTCACCGACATCAGCTTCGACGTCCGGGAGCACGAGATCCGCGCGATCATCGGCCCCAACGGCGCCGGCAAGAGCTCGATGCTCAACGTGATCAACGGCGTCTACCGGCCGCAGCAGGGGACGATCACGTTCCGCGGCGAGGTGCGCCGCGACATGAACCCGCACGAGGCGGCGGCGCAGGGCATCGCGCGCACGTTCCAGAACATCGCGCTCTTCCGCGGCATGACGGTGCTCGACAACATCATGACCGGCCGCAACCTGCAGATGAAGTCCACCTTCCTCGAGCAGGCGATTTGGATCGGCCGCGCGCGTCGCGAGGAGCTCGAGAACCGGCGCAAGGTGGAGGAGATCATTGACTTCCTCGAGATCCAGCACGTGCGCAAGACGCCGGTCGGGCGCCTGCCCTACGGCCTGCAGAAGCGCGTCGAACTGGCGCGCGCGCTGGCGGCGGAGCCGTCGCTGCTGCTGCTCGACGAGCCGATGGCGGGCATGAACGTGGAGGAGAAGCAGGACATGTGCCGCTTCATCCTCGACGTGAACGAGCAGTACGGCACGACCATCGTGCTGATCGAGCACGACATGGGCGTGGTGATGGACATCTCCGACCGCGTGGTGGTGCTCGACTACGGCAAGAAGATCGGCGACGGGCCACCCGACGAGGTGCGCAGCAACCAGCAGGTCATCGAAGCCTATCTCGGCGTGGCGCACTAGGGGGAAGCGCGGTATGTCGTTCTTTTTCGAGGTGCTGATCGGCGGCCTGCTGTCGGGCGTGATGTACTCGCTCGTCGCGCTGGGTTTCGTGCTGATCTACAAGGCGTCCGGCGTCTTCAACTTCGCGCAGGGCGCGATGGTGTTCATGGCCGCGCTGACCTACGTCGGGCTGCTGGAGCACGGGCTGCCGTTCTGGGCGGCCGCGCCGGCCACGCTGCTCGTGATGATCGTGCTCGGGCTCGTCACGGAGCGCGTGGTGCTGCGGCCGCTCGTCAACCAGCCGCAGATCACGCTGTTCATGGCCACCATCGGCCTGACTTTCTTCATCGAGGGCCTCGCGCAGTGGGTGTGGGGCGCCAACGTGCGCGGCCTCGACATCGGCCTGCAGGACGAGCCGATCGGCTGGATCACCGACAACACGGGGATGAACGTCTCCAAGTTCGACCTCGTGGCGGCCGGCATCGCGGCCGCGCTGGTGACGGCGCTGGCGATCTTCTTCAACCGCACGCGCATCGGCCGCGCGCTGCGCGCGGTGGCCGACGACCACCAGGCCGCGCTCGCGGTGGGCATCCCGCTGCAGCAGATCTGGGCGATCGTGTGGGGCGTGGCCGGCGCGGTCGCGCTGGTCGCGGGCCTCCTGTGGGGGGCGCGCAACGGCGTGCAGTACGCGCTGACCTTCGTCGCGCTGAAGGCGCTGCCGGTGCTGATCCTGGGCGGCTTTGACTCCATCCCCGGCGCGATCGTCGGCGGCCTGATCGTCGGCGCCTCCGAGAAGCTGGCCGAGGTCTACCTCGGCGAATACGTCGGCGGCGGCATCGAGAGCTGGTTCCCGTACATCCTCGCCCTGTTCTTCCTGCTGGTGCGGCCCGAGGGCCTCTTCGGCGAGAAGATCATCCGGCGCATCTGACGCGGAAAGCGCGCACCCATGCTCTACCGCGAAGCCGGGCAGTACAAGACCTCGTACCAGGCCGACTCGGCCATCTTCCCGATCCGCCAGGACAAGATCGGGCTCGTCGTCATCCTCGCCATCGCCTTCCTGGTGGTGCCGTTCGTCGCGAGCAACTACGTGTTCACCGGGATCCTGATCCCGTTCCTCATCTTCTCGCTCGCCGCACTCGGCCTCAACATCCTCACCGGCTACGCGGGGCAGCTCTCGCTCGGCACCGCGGCGTTCATGGCGGTGGGGGCGTTCGCGTCGTTCAACTTCGTGCTGCGCATCCCCGGCATCCCGATCCTGCTCGCGTTCGTCGGCGGCGGCGTCGTGTCGGCGCTGGTCGGCATCCTGTTCGGCCTGCCGAGCCTGCGCATCCGCGGGTTCTACCTCGCGGTCGCGACGCTGGCGGCGCAGTTCTTCATCGTCTGGTTCCTGTCGAAGGTGGGCTGGGTCACCAACTACAGCACGTCGGGCGTCATCACCGCGCAGCCGATCGAGATCCTGGGCTACCGCTTCGCGGGCCCGGAGTCGAAGTACCTGCTGGTGCTGTCGATCGTGACGCTGATGGCGCTGGCCGCGAAGAACATGGCGCGCGGCAACGTCGGGCGCTCGTGGATGGCGGTGCGCGACATGGACGTCGCGGCCGAGGTGATCGGCATCCGGCTGATGCGCACCAAGCTGCTCGCGTTCGCGATCAGCTCGTTCTACTGCGGCGTCGCGGGCGCGCTCTTCGCCTACGCGTTCCTGGGGACGGTGGAGCCGGAGGCGTTCAACCTCGACCTCTCGTTCCGCATCCTGTTCATGGTCATCATCGGCGGCGTGGGCACCGTGCTCGGCGCCTTCCTGGGCGCGGGCTTCGTGACCCTGCTGCCGGTGCTGCTGTCGGTGGTGGTCCGCTTCCTGGACCGGGCGTTCGGCATGGGCATCGCCGAGAGCACGATCAGCAACCTCGAACTCATGGTGTTCGGCGCGCTGATCATCTTTTTCCTGATCGTCGAGCCCCACGGGCTCGCGCGCTTGTGGCAGATCACCAAGGAAAAGCTGCGCCTGTGGCCGTTCCCGCACTAGCGGGGCACGGGCGCGCAAGGTGGTGAGGCAGTGGAGGAGTCCGGCTGGTCGCACCCGCGTATCGCATGGGCGGCCGCGGGTGGGTTGACCGACGTTTCACTTGGAGGAAGAGCTACATGAAGACCTGGAAATCCGCGCTGTTGGGCATGGCGCTCCTGACCGCGGCCGCGACGGCCACGGCGCAGGAACAGTACGTGCCGATCCTCTCGTACCGTACCGGTCCGTCCGCCGCCGGCGGCTCGGGCTACTTCGGCGGGGCGATCGACTACTTCACGCTGGTCAACATGAACGGCGGCATCAACGGCGTGAAGCTCAAGTGGGAGGAGTGCGAGACGGAGTACAACACGTCGAAGGGCGTGGAGTGCTACGAGCGCCTGAAGGGCAAGAACGGCGGCGCGACGACCGTCGAGCCCTTGTCCACCGGCATCGCGTACGCCCTCTTCGACCGCGTGCCCAACGACAAGATCCCGCTCACGACGTTCGGCTACGGACTCGCCATCGCGGCCGACGGCCGCGCGTTCCCGTGGGTGTTCCCGCTCGGCACGACGTACTGGGACCAGATGTCCGGGATGATCGCGTACATCGGGCAGAAGGAAGGCGGGATGGAGAAGCTGAAAGGCAAGAAGATCGGCTTCCTCTACCACGAGTCGGCGTACGGCAAGGAGCCGATCCCCGTCCTCGACGCGTACGCGCAGAAGTACGGCTTCGAGACGCTCAAGATTCCCGTCACGCCGCCCGGCCAGACGCAGGAGTCGCAGTGGCTGCAGGTCCGGCAGGCCAAGCCCGACTACGTCATCGTGTGGACGTACGGCGTGATGAGCACGGTCGCGATGAAGACCGCCGCGAAGACCGGCTACCCGCGCAACAAGCTGCTTGGCGTGTGGTGGTCGGCGTCCGAGGAGGACGTGGTGCCCGCGGGCGACGCGTCGAAGGGCTACGTCAGCGCCGCGTTCACCGACAGCGGCATGGGCTTCCCGGTGATGCAGGACATCAAGAAGAAGGTGTACGGCGCCAACAAGGGCAACCTCGAGGACCCGTCGCGCCTGGGCAACGTCATGTACTCGCGCGGCGTCGCGTACGGCATCATCCTCGTCGAGGCGCTGCGCGTCGCGCAGGAGAAGTACGGCAAGGGCAAGGTGGTGACGCCCGACCAGCTGCGCTGGGCGCTCGAGCACATCAACCTC
The DNA here is from genome assembly GCA_046347715.1 of Burkholderiales bacterium. Lineage (GTDB taxonomy): Bacteria > Pseudomonadota > Gammaproteobacteria > Burkholderiales > Casimicrobiaceae > VBCG01. The sequence continues at coordinate 292,212 of JAXMFO010000004.1, read as the reverse complement.
ACCGAAGCGCGCCTGAAGGAGCTGGGCGCAGGTGGCCTCATGCCGCCGATCAAGACGAGCTGCGCCGACCACGAGGGCTCCGGCCTCGTGAAGTTCGTCGAGTGGACGGGGACCAGCTTCAAGCCCGTGACCGGCTTCATGACGGGCGACAAGGAGCTGGTGCGCAAGATGGTGACCGAGGGCGCGGACAAGTACGCCGCGGACAAGAAGATCGCGCTCCGCGACTGCTCGAAGGAGCAATAAGGCCGTCGTCCCCGGGGCCCCGCCGTTGCTGGCGGGGCCGCCGCGGGGCGGGCTGAACAGCCGCCCCGCGTCCCCACGACCCCGAGCGAACCCACGACCATGGCCACGACCGCCAGCGCCGCCCCCGCGGCCGCCACCGCGCCCTACCTGCGCGTCAACAACATCGAGGTCATCTACGACCACGTGATCCTCGTGCTGAAGGGCGTGTCGCTCGACGTGCCGGAGGGCGGCATCGTCGCCCTGCTCGGCGCGAACGGCGCGGGCAAGAGCACCACGCTGAAGTCGATCTCCAACCTGCTCGCGGCCGAGCGCGGCGACGTCACCAAGGGCACGATCGAGTTCAAGGGCACGCGCGTCGACAAGCTCACCGCCAACGAGCTGGTGCGCATGGGCGTGTGCCAGGTGATGGAGGGCCGGCACTGCTTCCAGCACCTGACCGTCGAGGAGAACCTCCTCACCGGCGCGTTCACGCGCAAGGCGTCGCGCGGCGAAATCAGCGCGGCGCTGGAGCGCGTCTACCACTACTTCCCGCGCCTCAAACAGCGGCGCACGAGCCAGTCGGGCTACACGTCCGGCGGCGAGCAGCAGATGACCGCCGTCGGCCGCGCGCTGATGGCGCAGCCGTCGATGATCCTGCTGGACGAGCCCTCGATGGGCCTCGCGCCGCAGATCGTCGAGGAGATCTTCGAGATCGTGCAGGACCTGAACCGCAAGGAGCGCGTGTCGTTCCTGCTCGCCGAGCAGAACACGATGGTCGCGCTGCGGTACGCGAACTACGGCTACATCCTCGAGAACGGCCGCGTCGTCATGGACGGCGACGCGAAGGACCTCGCGACCAACGAGGACGTGAAGGAGTTCTACCTCGGCCTCTCCTCCGCGGGGCGCAAGTCGTTCCGCGACGTCAAGCACTACCGCCGCCGCAAGCGCTGGCTCGCGTAGCGACGGCAGCGCCCCGCCCGCGTGCACCTCGACGCCATGCGCCGGTTCTGCGCTTCGCTGCCGGGGGCGACCGTGGACATCAAGTGGGGCGTGGACGAGTGCCATTGCGTCGGCGGCCGCATGTTCGCGGTGTTCGGGCCGAAGGAGAAGGGCACCCGCAACCTGTCCTTCAAGTGCGACCCCGAGCGCTTCCTCGAGCTGACCGACGTGCCCGGCATCGTCCCGGCGCCCTACCTCGCGCGGGCGCGCTGGGTGCAGGTGCGCGACCCGAAGGCGCTGACCGACCCGCAGGCGCGCGATCTGCTCGCGCGCTCCCACTCCCTGATCCTGGCGAAGCTCACGCGCCGCGAGCGCGACGCGATCCTCGCCCCCGCTCCGGCAAGGCGCTGACATGACCGACCACTTCGACCTCCTCGAAACCCGCGACCCCGAGGCGCGCGAGCGCGCGCAGATGCAGATGCTCCCGCGGCAGCTCGCCCACGCGAAGGCGCATGCCCCGGCGTTCGCCCGCATCCTGGAGGGCGTGGACCCGCACGCCGTCACCGACCGCGCCGCGCTGGCGCGGCTGCCGGTGACGCGCAAGTCGGAACTCGCCGACCTGCAGAAGGCGCAGCGCCCGTTCGGCGGCCTCGCCGCCACCCGCTGGGGCGAGGCGCGCCGCGTGTTCGCGAGCCCGGGCTCGATCTACGAGCCGGAGGGCGCGCGGCCGGACTACTGGCGCTTCGCGCGCGCGCTCTTCGCCGCCGGCTTCCGGCCGGGCGACCTCGTCCACAACTGCTTCTCGTACCACCTCACGCCGGCGGGCTCGATGCTGGAGACCGGCGCGCACGCGCTCGGCTGCACCGTGTTCGCGGGCGGGACCGGGCAGACGGAACTGCAGGTGCTCGCGATGGCCGAGCTCGGACCCCACGGCTACGCCGGCACGCCGTCGTTCCTGAAGATCATCCTCGAGAAGGCGGACGCGGACGCGGCGGCTGCCGTCGCTCACCAAGCGCGCTGGTCTCGGGCGAGGCGTTCCCGCCGAGCGTGCGCGACGCGCTGGCGGCGCGCGGCATCGCGGGCTACCAGGCCTACGCGTCGGCGGACCTGGGCTGCATCGCCTACGAGACGCCGGCGCGGCGAGGGCCTCGTCGTGGACGAGGGCGTGCTGGTGGAGATCGCGGCCGGGCACCGGCGACCCGGTGCCGGGCGAGGTGGGCGAGGTGGTGGTCACCGCGCTCGTCAACACCGACTACCCGCTGATCCGCTTCGGCACCGGCGACCTCTCCGCGCTGCTGCCGGGCGTGTCGCCGTGCGGGCGCACCAACATGCGCATCAAGGGCTGGATGGGCCGCGCCGACCAGACCACCAAGGTCAAGGGCATGTTCGTGCACCCGTCGCAGGTCGCGGAGATCGTGAAGCGCCACCGCGAGATCGGGAAGGCGCGGCTCGTCGTCGACAACCCCGACGGCAACGACCGGATGACGCTGCACGTCGAGGTGGCCGGCAACGCCTCGTCGGCGACCGAGGCGATCGTGGCCACGATCCGCGACGTCACCAAGCTGCGCGGCGACGTCGCCTTCCGCGCCCCCGGCGAGCTGCCCAACGACGGTAAGGTGATCGACGACATCCGCCAGTACACCTAGGGCCGGCGCGGCGAAGACGCGCACCGGCGGGCACCCCGGGGCCGGCGGTACGCGCCGCCGCCCCGCGTGCTAGGATTCCTCCGCGCCACCCCGAAGGCCATCCGCGTGCCCGACGCTACGCCAGCCGCCCCTGCTCCCTTGCGCGAGGACATCCTCCACACCATCGCTGCCTCGGGCGTCGTGCGCTCGTTCCCGAAGCAGACGGTGCTGATCCACGAAGGGGACGTCGGCGACTCGTTCTACATCATCCTGTCCGGTCGCGTGAAGGTCTACGCGAGCAACGCCGCCGGGCGCGAGGTCGTGATCAACTTCCACGGCGCGGGCGAGTACGTGGGCGAGATGTCGCTCGACGGCGAGCCGCGCTCCGCGTCGGTGGTGACAGTCGAGCCCACCACCTGCGCGATCGTGAACCGCGCGCAGCTGCGCGACTTCATCGCCGCCAATCCCGACTTCGCGCAGCACCTCATCCAGACGCTGATCCGGCGTGCGCGCAGCGCGACGGAGAACGTGAAGAGCCTCGCGCTCTCCGACGTCTACGGGCGGCTGGTGCGCCTCATCAACGCACTGGCGGTCAACCACGACGGCCAGCTCATGGTCCGCGAGCGGCTGACGCAGCAGGACATCGCCGAGCGCGTCGGCGCGTCGCGCGACATGATCGGCAAGCTCATGAAGGACCTGGTGGCCGGCGGCTACCTGCTGGTGGAAGACCGCCAGATCACGGTCCTCAAGAAGCTTCCGCCGGGCTGGTAGGCGGCGCCGCGGGCGCTTCCGCGCGGCCCGCGCCGCCTGGCGAATCTTCCGCATCGCCGCGCCCGAGTGTTCCGGCGCGCGCGCCGCGGCGCTTCCGTAACGTACGTTCCTGAAGACGCGCCGTCCGGCGTCTTCGCACCGGCCTCAAATGCCGGTCGCCACCGGAACCACGTCACCAGAGGAAGTCGCCATGGACCGCTATCCCGCCCCCGCCCCCGCCCGCGACCGCGGGTTTGCTTCCGGCATCAAGACCGCCGTGGTCGTCGTCGTCCTCGGCACGCTCGCCGCGGTCGCCGACCACGCGTTCTACGTGACCCCGCACGCCGTCGCACCGGCGGCCGCGGCCGCCGGGCCGATCGCGGGCGCTCCCGTCGCGGGCGATCGGCTGCCGCCCGACCTGCACCCGACCGCTGCCGACACGTCCGAACCCGCGCCGTCGTTCTGACGAACGCGTGCGACCGGCCGCATGAAGCGCCATGAGTGTCGAGGGGTCTGACCGCGGTTGCATCGGGGTCGGACCCCGGATTATCGCGACGGACGGCACCCCTCACCCCAACCCTCTCCCCGCGGGCGGGGAGAGGGGGCACTGAAGCGAGGCGGCCGAGAAAGTCCGGTCGCAAGCGACGCCGCGCCCGCGCCGGCTCAGGCACCGGCCCCGCGGATGCCGCGTGCGGACGTCGTGACCAGCAGCACCCCGGCCAGCACCAGCGCGCCGCCGGCGATCTGGACCGGCCCGAAGGCCTCGCCGAGGATCAGCGCGCCCAGCGCCGCGGTGAAGACCGGTCCCAGCGCGCCGACCAGCGACGCCGCGTTGGCGCCCATCCGCTGCACGGACTCGGCGATGAGCCATGTCGGCACGACCGTGGCGAACACCGCCATCCCGATCGAGAGCAGGTGCACGTAGGCGGGGACCGCGAGCGCGGACAGCGGCCGCGTGGCGACGAACTGCGCGAGCACGAACATCGTGGAGGCCAGCATCGCCCACGCGATGAAGCGCGGCGACGTGAGCCGCGCGATCACGGGCCCGGCCTGCACGAGGTAGAGCGCATAGAGCGCCGCCGAGCCGAACGTGAGGGCGCCGCCCGCCAGCGTCGCGCCGGCGTCGGCGGACAGCCGCAGGTCCTGCCAGAACACGATCGCGATGCCGGCGTAGGAGAGGGCGAGCGCCAGCACCGCACGCCCGGTCACGCGCTTGCCGAGCAGGAGCGCGGAGAGCAGCACCACCATCGTCGGGTACAGGAACATCACGAGCCGCTCGAGGGACGCCGTGATGTACTGCAGGCCCATGAAGTCGAGCAGGCTCGCGAGGTAGTAGCCGATGAAGCCGAACCACGCGAGCTGCCGCAGGTCCTTCGCGGCCAGCGGCCGGCTGCCGGGGCGGCGCGCCGACCACCACGCCATTGCGGCGAACAGCGGGACGGAGTAGAGCATGCGCAGCGCGAGCAGCGTGATTGCGTCGACGGGCGCCGCCGCGTACGCCAGCTTGATGAAGATGCCCTTGAACGAGAAGCCGAACACGCCGAGCGCCGCGCACGCGGGACCGACCCACGGGGCCGCGTGCCAGGCGCGCGAGGGCAGCGAGGCAGGCGTGCCCTCGCTCACTCCCATCGCACGAGGCCGGCGTACGCGGTGACGAGGATGACGGCGCCGAAGGCGATGCGGTACCAGGCGAACGGCGTGAAGTCGTGGCGGCTCACGTAGCGCAGCAGCCAGCGCACGCACAGGAACGCCGAGACGAAGGCGGCCGCGAAGCCCATCCCGAAGGCCGGCAGGTCGGCCGCGTGCAGGAGGTGCCGGTTCTTGACCGCCTCGTAGATGCACGCGGCGAAGAGCGTCGGGATCGCGAGGAAGAACGAGAACTCGGTCGCCGCACGGCGCGAGAGCCCGAACAGCATCCCGCCGATGATCGTGGCGCCCGAGCGCGACGTTCCCGGGATCAGCGCGAGTGCCTGCGCGAAGCCGATCTTGAGCGCGTCGGTCCACGCGAGGTCGTCGACGCTGTCGATGCGCACCGTGTCCGGGCGCGCGCGCTGCCGCCGCTCGGCCCACAGGATGACCAGCGCGCCGACGATGAACGCCATCGCCACCGGCACCGGCGCGAAGAGGGCGGCCTTGATGTACTTGCTGAAGGCGAGGCCGAGCACCGCGGCGGGCATGAACGCGACGATCAGGTTGAACGCGAACTTCTGTGCCCGGCGATCGGACGGCAGTCCCGCGAGCACGGCGAATAGCTTCGCGCGGAACTCCCAGCACACCGCGAGGATGGCGCCCGCCTGGATCACGATCTCGAAGACCTTGGCCTGGTCCCCGGTGTAGCCCAGGAGCGAGCCGGCCAGGATCAGGTGGCCGGTCGACGAGATGGGCAGGAATTCGGTGAGGCCCTCGACGATGCCGAGGACGAGGGCGACGATGAGCGTGGGATGGTCCAAGGCGATCCAGGGCCGGGGGCAGGGAGCCGGCCGCGCGCAGGCGGGTGAACCGGGGCATTGTCGCACAGCGGGGCCCCGGCCTCCCCGGTGCGGGACTCGGTGGAGAGGTGCCCTAGAATGCAGGCTTTTCCCGCGCGGCGTGCCGCCTGCTGCCCATGACCGACTCGTTCGACCCGCAATCCATCCTCGCCGCGGCCGCGGCCCGCGCCCGCGAGAAGGGCGCGCCGATGCAGGGACTGCTGACGCCGCAGGAGGCGTGGCAGCTCGTCGCCGCCGGCGTCGTCGTGCTCGTCGACACCCGCACGGCCGCCGAGCGCGACTTCATCGGCTTCGTGCCGGACAGCATCCCGATCGAGTGGTACGACTATCCGGCCAAGGTCCGCAACGAGCGCTTCCTCGACCAGTTGCGCGAGCGCGTCCCGCCGGAGCAGCCGGTCGCGTTCCTGTGCCGCAGCGGCGTGCGCTCGAACCACGCCGCGGCGCTCGCGACCCAGCACGGGTGGCGGGCCGCGTACAACATCCTCGAGGGCTTCGAGGGCGACAAGAACGCGGCGGGGCAGCGCCGGGTGAACGGGTGGCAGATGGCAGGACTGCCCTGGACGACGGCGTAGCGGCCGCGGATCGCGCGCGCCAAAGGCGTGCGCGCACGATCCATGGCCGAAAGGCGGTCAGCGAGGAAAGCTTCGGGCGGCCGCGCGCTTTCCTCGCGGCAAAGGCAACGAAGCGCGCCGATCATCCTCGCGCTGCGCGCGAGCGTTCGGCAGCGCGCTGCTTGCGGGCTCCCTCTCCCCGTGCGCGGGGAGCGGGTGGGGGTGAGGGGCTGCGTCCGTCGCCGCAACGTTGCCACGCTCCCGCCGCGCGCGGGACAATGAAGCCACCGGCGGCGGATAAGGAACGGGTTCTGCGGCCTACCGGCGCTGGTTCTGCAGCATCGCCATCGCCTGCGCGACGATGTCGTTGTCGCCCGCGGGGATGCTGCCCTGCGGCGTCATGCGGTCCACCACGTCGGGCAGCACCTGCGACACCTGACTCGCCGCCTGCTCGTGCGAGACGCCGAGCTGCTGCGCGATCTGCCCCAGCTGCCCGCCGAAGATCTGCGACAGCGCATCCGGCGGGATCGGCTGGTTCTGCCCGGTGCCGATCCACGACTGCGCCTGCCCGCCGTAGCCCGACTGTTGCATGCGCGACAGCAGGCCGCCGATGCCGCCGTTCTGCTGCAGGAGCTGCAGCACCATCATGAGGAGCGCGCCCCCGCCCGCGGCGCCGGCGGCACCGCCGGTCGGGGCCGCGTTGTCCAGCGACCCGGGCAGGCGGCCCTGGATGCCGCTCATCACCTCGCCCAGCAGTCCGTCGAGCAGTCCCATCGTCGTCTCCTTGCGTTGCGGCGGCCGGCGCCGGGGTCGGCGCCGGAACCCGTGGCGAAAAGCCTACACCGTGCGGTAGCGCACCGCCGCTTCCGGCACCGGGTAGCCCGCCGAGCCGAACGTGTCGCGGATCGTGCGGTTGGTGTCGAAGTACACCTGCCAGTAGTGGTCGGTGTGCACGTACGGACGCACGGCGAGCACCGGGCCGCGCTCGTTGAAAGTGAGGATCTCGACGTCCGGCTTGGGCTCGGCGATCACGTTCGGGATCGCGGGCAGCGCGGCCTTGAGGCGCGCGATGGCGTCCGACACGTTGACCGTGTGGTCGAGCTGCGCCGTGAGGTCGACGCGGCGGTACGGGTTCACCGAGAAGTTCTTGATGGTGCCGTTCATCACCTTGGCGTTGCCGACCATGGTGATCACGTTGTCCGGGGTGTCGATCGCGGTGGTGAAGAGCCCGACCGCGCGCACCGTGCCCTCGACGTCGCCGGCCAGCACGTAGTCGCCGACCTTGAACGGCCGCAGCACGAGGATGAACGCGCCCGCCGCGAAGTTGGACAGGAGGCCGCCCCATGCCGCGCCGACGGCGATGCCCAGCGCCGCGATCAGGGCCGCGAACGACGTGGTCTCGACCCCGAAGTAGCCGAGGATGCCGATGACCAGCAGCACGTTCAGCGCGACGTTGATCGTGTTGCCGATGTAGCGGATGACCGTCGGCTCGACCTTCTGCCGCTCGAGCGCCTTGTTGATGACGGCCCCGACGATCCCGATCAGCCAGCGGCCGATGATGTAGAGGACGACCGCGCCGGCGACCTTCAGCGCGAAGGCGATGACCACCGGCCGCGCGGTGTCGTACATGCTCACGAAATCCATGCAATTCCCCTTTGTTGTTCGTACCGGACCCGGGATTTTCCCGCGTCACGCGGGGATGGGCAATGCGACGATGGTGTCATCCGCCGCCGATCCCCAGCTCGGCCGTGACGCGCTCGACGATGGTGCGCAGGGCGGCGAGCTCGGCCTTGAGGCCTGCGACCTCCGCCCGCAGGGCGGCAAGCTCGCCCAGGCTCACCCGCTCGGCCGGGTCGGCGGCCGTGGCCGCCGCGTCTGCCGCGGGCAGCGCCGGCGCGCCGGAGAGGAGGTGCGCCCAGCGCGTCTCGCGGGCGCCCGGCTGGCGCGGCAGCTCGACCACGAGCGGGCCCGCCGGGCGCTGTGCGAGTTCGTCCAGGAAGCCCTCGACCGACGAGATGTCGGCGAAGCGGTGCAGCCGCTCGCTGTGCGTGCGCAGCTCCGCCACGGTCTGCGGCCCGCGCAGCATGATCGTGGTGAGGAGCGCCACGGCCTGCGTCGGCACGTTGAGCACGCGCCCGACGTTGTGGGCGTAGCGCATCACCCGCCCGCCGCTCGACTCGACCACCAGCGTGAGCCCGATGAGGTGGTCGATCGCCGCCTGCACCTCGGCTTCGGACGCCTCCAGCACCGGGTCGCGGCTGGTCTTCTGGTTGCAGCCGGCGACGAGCGCGTTGAGCGTGAGCGGATAGGTGTCGGGGACCGTGTGCTGCTTCTCGACCAGCACGCCGAGGACGCGCGTCTCGAGCAGGGAAAGCGCGGGAAGGGACATTCTGCGGGAGCGACCGGGACGGGCGGGGGAGTGTACCGCAGCCGTCCGGGGCGGCCGCCGGCGGGGCACCGGATATTCCGGCCGCGCGGCCTTGCCCCGCGGGCGTGCGCCCCCACGTCGGAAGAAGAGGCGTAGCGCGCCCGGCCCGGGCGTAGACTGGGGCGGTTGCTCCGGGAGCGGAGGGCGTGTCCGCCTGAGTCCTGACAGCGAGGCGCAGCGATGCACGCAGTGCGACCGGCCGCCGTGGCCGGCATGTTCTATCCGGGGTCCGGCGCGCGGCTTGCCGCCGACGTGCGGGGCTACCTCGCGGCCGCCGTGCCCTCGACCGGGCCGGCGCCGAAGGCGGTCATCGTGCCGCACGCCGGCTACGTCTACTCCGCGCCGGTCGCGGCGGCCGCCTACGCGCGCCTCGCCGCGCTGCGCGGCACCGTCCGCCGCGTGGTGCTGCTCGGCCCCACGCATCGCGTGGCGGTGCGCGGCCTCGCGGTGCCCACGGCCGACGCCTTCGCCACGCCCTTGGGCAACGTCGCGCTCGACCGCGCGACGATCGCGCGCGTGGCGGCGCTGCCGCAGGTGGTCGCGAGCGATGCCGCGCACGCGCAGGAGCACGCGCTCGAGGTGCAGTTGCCGTTCCTGCAGGCGGTGCTCGGGGACTTCACGCTGGTGCCGTTCGCGGTCGGCATGGCGACGCCGGAGGAGGTCGCCCAAGTGCTGGAGGCGGTCTGGGGCGGGCCGGAGACGCTCGTCGTCGTGAGCTCCGACCTCTCGCACTATCACGCGTACGCCGCCGCGGCGCGCCGCGACCGCGCGACCGCCGACGCGATCCTCGCCCTGAACGCGAACCTCGACCACGAGCAGGCGTGCGGCGCGACGCCGATCAACGGCCTCGCGCTCGTCGCCCGCCGGCGCGGCCTCGCCGCCGCGCTCCTCGACCTGCGCAACTCCGGCGACACCGCCGGCGACCGCGACCGCGTCGTCGGCTATGCCTCCTTCGCGTTCACCGACCATGGACACTGACCTCGGCACCGCCCTCGTCGCGCTCGCGCGCAACGCGATCGCGCGGGCGCTCGGCCTGACGGCCGCGCCCGCGCCCGCGCCGGGCCACCCGCGGCTCGCCGCGCCGGGCGCGTCATTCGTCACCCTGCGCCAGGGCGCGGACCTGCGCGGGTGCATCGGCAGTCTCGAAGCGTTCCGCGCGCTGCGCGACGACGTCGAGGCCAACGCGCGCGCCGCGGCATTCCGCGACCCGCGCTTCCCCCCGCTCGCCCGCGACGAGTTCGCGCGCACGGCGGCCGAGGTGTCGCTGCTCTCGGCGAGCGAGCCGCTGCCCGCAGCGTCGGAGCGCGAGGCGCTCGCGCTGCTGCGGCCGGACGTGGACGGCGTCGTCCTCGAATGCGGCCGCCACCGCGCCACGTTCCTGCCGCAGGTCTGGGAACAAATGCCCGATCCGCAGGCATTCCTGGAGGCGCTGAAGCGCAAGGCCGGCCTGCCTGCGGACTATTGGAGCGACGACGTGCGGCTCGCGCGCTACACGGTCGAGAAGTTCGCGGAGCGCGCGCCGGCGAGGGTCGCATCGTGAGCGAGACGGGGAGCCCCGTGGTCGCGGCACCGGTGCCGGGCGAGCATCCCGGGCGCTGGTGGCACGCGCTGCCCGACGGCCGCATCCAGTGCGACCTGTGCCCGCGCGACTGCCGGCTGCACGAGGGCCAGCGCGGCGCGTGCTTCGTGCGCCAGCGCAAGGGCGACGCGATGGTGCTGACCACCTACGGGCGCTCGTCGGGCTTCTGCATCGATCCCATCGAGAAGAAGCCGCTCAACCACTTCCACCCGGGTTCGTCGGTGCTCTCGTTCGGCACCGCGGGCTGCAACCTCGCGTGCAAGTTCTGCCAGAACTGGGACATCAGCAAGTCGCGCGCGATGGACACGCTGATGGACGCCGCCTCGCCGGAGGCGATCGCGGAGGCCGCGGCCGCCAGCGGCTGCCGCAGCGTCGCGTTCACGTACAACGACCCGGTCATCTTCGCCGAGTACGCGATGGACGCGGCCGACGCGTGCCACGCGCAGGGCGTGGCGACGGTCGCGGTCACCGCGGGCTACATCGGCCCCGACGCGCGGCGCGATTTCTACGCGAAGATGGACGCGGCGAACGTCGACCTCAAGGGCTTCACCGACGAGTTCTACGTGCAGCTCTGCGGGGCGCGCCTCGACCCTGTGCTCGACACGCTGCGCTACCTCGTGCACGAGACCGCCGTGTGGACCGAGATCACGACGCTGCTGATCCCGGGCCGGAACGACTCGGACGCCGAACTCACCGCGATGTGCGAGTGGATCGCGCGCGACCTCACGGTGGACGTGCCGCTGCACTTCACGGCGTTCCACCCCGATTACAAGATGACCGACCTCGTGCGCACGCCGGCGGCGACCCTCGCGCGCGCCCGCGCCATCGCGCACCGGGCCGGGCTGCGCTTCGTCTACACCGGCAACGTGCACGACGTCGACGGCGGCACCACGCGCTGCCCGGGCTGCGGCGCGGCGCTGATCGTGCGCGACTGGCACGAGGTGCGGCGCTGCGAGGTCGGCGCGGACGGCGCCTGCCCGCACTGCGCGACCGTGCTGCCGGGCCGCTTCGGCGCCTTCGGGCGGGGCTTCGGGCGGCGGCGCGTCCCCGTGCGGCTCGCCCGGGCCTGATCCCGCGCCTTGCCGGCCCGGGGCCGGATCCCGGGCGTTTCGTGCGACGATACGGTCTTCGTCCCGAGTGAAGCCTCCCATGGCCGGCATCAACGACGTCACCAGCATGGCGCTGTTCTGCGACTTCGAGAACATCGCGCTCGGCGTGCGCGACGCGAATTACGACAAGTTCGACATCGGCAAGGTGCTGGAGCGCCTGCTGCTCAAGGGCAGCATCGTGGTCAAGAAGGCGTACTGCGACTGGGAGCGCTACAAGACGTTCAAGGCGCCGATGCACGAGGCGTCGTTCGAGCTGATCGAGATCCCGCACGTGCGCCAGTCCGGCAAGAATTCCGCGGACATCCGCATGGTGGTGGACGCTCTCGACCTCTGCTACACGAAGTCGCACGTCGACACGTTCGTGATCATCAGCGGCGACTCCGACTTCTCGCCGCTCGTCTCCAAGCTGCGCGAGAACGACAAGGTCGTGATCGGCGTCGGCGTGAAGAACTCGACGTCCGACCTCCTCGTCACCAACTGCGACGAGTTCATCTTCTACGACGACCTCGTGCGTGCGGAGAAGAAGAAGGCCGCCACCCGGCGCGGTGGCGCCAAGACGGCGGCGAAGACCACGGCCAAGGGCGCGAAGGCCGATGCCAAGCCGGCCGCCGCCAGGTCCGGCGGGTCGCGCTCGCGCGGTACCAAGACGGCGGCCGAGGCCGTGGACCCGGAGGTCGTCGGCGCCGACGCCGCCGCGCCCGAGCCCGCGGCGCCCGCAGGCGACGGCGAGGTGCCGGCCGCGCCGGGCAAGTCGGAAGAGGAACGGCGCTTCGAGGCGCTCGACCTCATCGTCGAGACCGTCGATGCGCTGGCCGCCGAGCGTGGCGCCGACGAGCGCGTGTGGGGCTCGATGGTCAAGCAGGCGCTCAAGCGCCGCAAGCCCGGCTTCAACGAGTCGTACTACGGCTTCCGCTCGTTCAACGGCATGCTCGAGGCGGCGGCCGCCGCCGGCAGCCTCGAACTCGAGCGCGACGAGAAATCGGGCGGCTACCTGGTGCGGCTCGCCGCGCCGGAAGAGTGACGGTGCCGGCGCGCCGCTTCCTGGCCGCGGGCCTGCTGATGCTCGGCGCGATCGCCGCCGACGCGGGCGCGGCGGACCTCACGGTGACCGCGGGCGGCCGCACGCAGAAGCTCACCACCGAGGCGCTCCTCGCGCATCCGGCGCTGGTCACCATCGCGGTCCCGAACGACGTCGCGTACCACCGCGCGATGACGTACAAGGCGATCCCGTTGCCGGCGTTGCTCCCGGGGGTGACGAAGGACGAGTCGCTGCGCTTCGTCGCGGCCGACGGCTTCGCCGCCACCATCGCAGCTGCGCCGCTGCTCGCCACCGGCGCCGACGCCGCGCACGCGTACCTCGCGATCGAGCCGCCGGCCGCGCGCTGGCCCGCGCTGAAGGCCGGCGCGGCCGCGACGGCAGGCCCCTTCTACGTGGTGTGGCTCGAACCGCAGAAGTCGCGCATCGCGCCCGAGCAGTGGCCCTACCAGGTGGCCCGCATCGAGGAGATCGCACCGCTCACGACCCGGTTCCCGGCGCTGCTGCCGGCGGCGAGCGTGTCGCCCTACGACCCGATACGGCGCGGCCTGACCGTGTTCACCACCAACTGCGTCGTGTGCCACACGCTGAACCACGGCGGCGACGCGAAGGTCGGGCCCGACCTCAACCTGCCGTACAACCCCACCGAATACCTGCGGGAGGAGTACCTGCGCAAGCTGGTGCGCAACCCGCAGTCGGTGCGCACGTGGCCCGATTCGAAGATGCCGGGCTTCGACGCCAGCGCCATCACCGACCAGGAGTTGGACGACCTGGTCGCGTACTTCTATCACATGGCCAAGCGCAAGGCGGACGTGCCCGCCGCGAAGTGAGGAGGCGCGGGGCCGGTCACGCGGCGTGCCGGCGAGGATCGGCAATGGATGCGGGTGGGGACTTTGTTGCGAAGGGACGCCGCCCCTCACCCCAACCCTCTCCCCGCGCACGGGGAGAGGGGGTCTGCTGGTGGTGCGTGGGCGTTCGGCTGCGCCCGCCGCAAGACGGCTCCCTCTCCCGCCCGCGGCGGGAGAGAGTCCTGTTGGCGAACGTGTGGCGACGACCCGTGGCGCTCGGGAAGGCGCTGGCGATCACGCCTTGGAGTAGATCTCCGCGCCCTTCTTCACGAACTCCACCGCCTTCGCCTCCATCCCCTTGGCGAGCGCGTCGCTTTCCGCGATGCCCTGCTTCGCCGCGAAGTCGCGCACGTCCTGCGTGATCTTCATCGAGCAGAAGTGCGGCCCGCACATCGAGCAGAAGTGCGCGAGCTTGGCACCGTGCTGCGGCAGCGTCTCGTCGTGGAACTCGCGCGCCTTGTCGGGATCGAGCCCCAGGTTGAACTGGTCCTCCCAGCGGAACTCGAAGCGCGCCTTGGACAGCGCGTTGTCGCGCATCTGCGCGCCCGGGTGGCCCTTGGCGAGGAGTCCGCGGCGTGCGCGGCGAGCTTGTACGCGCCCATGATGCCGTCCTTGACGTCGGCCTTGTTCGGCAGCCCGAGGTGTTCCTTGGGCGTGACGTAGCAGAGCATCGCCGTGCCGTACCAGCCGATCATCGCGGCGCCGATCGCGCTCGTGATGTGGTCGTAGCCGGGCGCGATGTCGGTGGTAGAACGGCCCCAGCGTGTAGAACGGTGCCTCGCCGCACAGGCGCAGCTGCTCGTCCATGTTGTGCTTGATCATGTGCATCGGCACGTGGCCGAGGCCTCGATCATCACCTGCACGTCGTGCTTCCACGCGATCTGCGTGAGTTCACCCGGCGATGGCGAGTTCGCCCATCTGCGCGTCGTCGTTGACGTCGTGCGCCGAACCCGGGCGCAGGCCGTCGCCGAGCGAAGAAGGCAACGTCGTACGCCTTCATGATCTCGCAGATGTCCTCGAAGTGCGTGTAGAGGAAGCTCTCCTTGTGGTGGGCGAGCACCACTTGGCCATGATCAGGCCGCCGCGCGACACGATGCCGGTCATGCGCTTCGCGGTCCACGGGATGTAGCGCAGCAGCACGCCCGCGTGGATCGTGAAGTAGTCCACCCCCTGCTCGGCCTGCTCGACCAGCGTGTCGCGGAAGATCTCCCAGGTCAGCTCCTCGGCCCCTTGCCGTCGACCTTCTCCAGCGCCTGGTAGATGGGCACCGTGCCGATGGGCACCGGCGAGTTGCGCACGATCCACTCGCGCGTCTCGTGGATGTTCTTGCCGGTGGACAGGTCCATCACGGTATCGCCGCCCCAGCGGATCGCCCACGTCATCTTCTCGACCTCCTCGCCGATCGACGACGACACGGCGGAGTTGCCGATGTTGGCGTTGATCTTCACGAGGAAGTTGCGGCCGATGATCATCGGCTCGGTTTCCAGGTGGTTGATGTTCGCCGGGATGATCGCGCGGCCGCGCGCGACCTCGTCGCGGACGAACTCGGGCGTGATCACCGCGGGAATCGCGGCACCGAAGCTCTGCCCCGGGTGCTGGCGGCGCACGCTCTCCGGGAAGCGCGCGACGAACTCCTCGCGCAGCAGGTTCTCGCGGATCGCGACGAACTCCATCTCCGGCGTGACGATGCCGCGGCGCGCGTAGTGCATCTGCGTGACGTTGCTGCCCGCCTGCGCCCGCCGCGGCTTGCGGCCGAGATCGAAGCGCAGGCCGGAGAGCTCGGGGTCGGCGAGGCGGGCCCGGCCGTAGCTCGACGTCGGGCCGGCCAGCTCGACCGTGTCGCCGCGCTCCGCGATCCACGCCGCGCGCAACGCCGGCAGCCCCTTGCGGATGTCGATGGCCACCGCCGGGTCGGTGTACGGACCGGAGGTGTCGTACACGACGAGCGGCGGATTCTTTTCCGCGCCGAACGAGGCGGGCGTGTCCGACTGCGAGATCTCGCGCATCGGCACGCGCACGTCGGGCCGCGAGCCCGCGACGTACACCTTGCGCGACGCCGGCAGCGGCGCGATCGCGGCCGAATCCACCTTCGCGTCGCGCGCGAAGAAGCGGTCGTTGGCATTCATGGGGCACTCCTCCTCGAAGAACGGCGCGAGGGGAGCGGAAGGAGCGCTTCACGCTTCCCTGCGCCGGCATTATCCGGATCAGGTTCCAAGGGTTTCATCTCACCCGGCTGCGCGACGCACTGCGCGGCCAGGACCCCTAGCGTCGGCGCCAGTGTACGCCAATGCGGGCGCGGCGGCCCGTGCGGCGGGCACGCCCCAAGTCCCGCGGCGGTTGGTAGAATGGCCGGCGCGCGGGTGTAGCTCAATGGTAGAGCAGAAGCTTCCCAAGCTTACGACGAGGGTTCGATTCCCTTCACCCGCTCCACGCCCCACCTCCCGCCTGCGGCGCACCGCGCGCCGGGAGTCCCTCCTGCCAGGTCTACGGATGCCGCCCCGGGGTCGGACCCGGCATAGTGCCCTCCATCACGATTCCGGAGGGCACCCATGGACGCCGGCAACCTCGCCGAACTGCATGCGCTGATCGAAGCCGCCACGCGCGGCGACGCGCACGCCCAGACCACGCTCGGCCTGGCCTACGAGCTGGGGCATGGGGTCGGCCGGGACGTCCTGCAGGCGGGGCACCTCTACCGGCAGGCGGCGCTGGCCGGCGTGGCGCGAGCGCAGTTCGCGCTGGGGCTCCTGTACGAGTTCGGCTGCGACCGGGAGCCGCTGCCCGACCTCGCCCGTCCGTGGTACGAGCGTGCGGCGCGGCAGGGCCACGACGGCGCCCGGCTCCGGCTCGCGGCGCTCGCCGGGGAGTGCGCCACCACCCACTAGCCCGCGATCGGGCGCCCGGCGCCGGTCGTCAGGGCGTCGCGATGCCGGCGGCGATCGCCAGCGCGACGGCATGCCGGCGATTCGCGGCGCCCAACTTGGCGAGCACGTTGCCGAAGTGGAAGTGCACCGTGCGCTCGCCGATGCCGAGAAGCTCCGCGATGTGCGGCGACGCGAGCCCCTTCGCCGCGAGCTGCAGGCACTCGCGTTCGCGCGGGGACAGCGGTGCGCCTTCGAGGGGGGTGGGCAGCGCGCGGTCGACGACGCTGGCGGTCAGCATCGCGTGCACGTAGTGCGCGAGGAGCAGCATGTCGCCCTCGTGCGCGGCGCAGTGCGCGGCAAAGGCGGGATCGATGCGCTCGCGGCCGGAACTCAGGTAGAACGCCGACAGCGCGCGCGACGGATCGCGCACCGCCACCGCGACCCCGCTGCGGAGGCCGTGCGCGGCGGCGTCGTCGAAGAAGGCCTGGCGCTTGCGCGTCTCCGGGAACGCGTGGCGGTCCCAGACCAGCGGCGTGGCCGCGTGCACGATCTCCGATACGCGCGGGTCGACCTCGAAGTACGCGCGCTCGTCGTACCGGCGCACCCACGCCTCGGGCATGTTGGTCCACACGTACATGCGGCTCTCGCGGGTCGGCGTGGGCACCGAGCTCGTGCCGTAGGTGAAGTGCTCGAAGCCCAGCGCGACCGTGACCTGCGCTAGCGCGTCGTGCACCGACCCGCGGGCGATGGCCGCGTCCCGCAGCGGGACGAGGAATCCGGGCGTGGGATCGGGCGGGAGCACGACGCGCTCCGGCAGCACGACGGGCATCAGCATGGCGGCGGGGCGATGAGTCCGCTCGCGGTGGCGCGGGCGATCGCCTCCTGGCGGTTCGCGGCGCCGAGCTTCGCCAGCACGTGCGCGAAGTGCGTGTGCACGGTGCGCTCGCCGATGGCCAGCGTGGCGCCGATCTCCCGCGACGTGAGCCCGCGCGCGGCGAGCTGCAGGCACTCGCGTTCGCGCGGGCTCAGGCGATCGGGCGCGCCCGTGGCGGCCGTTGCCGTGACCGCGTGCAGCGTGATGTCATGCACGTACGTCGCGAGGGCCATCGCCTGGCCGAGCACGTGCGCGATGTGGGCGCGGCGCGGCGCGTCGTTGGCGGGTGCGCCCGAACTCAGCACGAAGACGCCGGGCCGGTCGAAGCGATGGCGCAGCGCGATGGCCACGCCGCTGCGGATGCCGTAGCGCGCGGCGGCGGCAAAGAACGACCGCTCCTGCGCGGTGCCGGCACACGCGCCGGTGTCCCACAGGAACGGCAGCGTCGAGTTCCAGGCACCGCGCAGGCGCGGGTCGATCTCGACGTAGGCCGCCGCGACATATTCGCGCACCCACGCGTCAGGCATGCTGGTCCAGACGCCCGCGCGGGTCGCCCGCGTCGGCTGCATCGTCGTCGACACGCCGTACATGAAGTGGTCGAAGCCCAGGTCCTGCGTGATCGCGCGCATGACCGACGCGAGCGGTTCGCCTGCGGCGTGCGCTGCGGCAAGCGGCGCCGCGATCGGCGGCACGATCCGCAATGCCGCACGCGACGGATCGGGCGTCACGGCCTCCAGCATGCTGCGTGGTCTCCCCTTCTCGTTGTCGTTCACAGCGCGGATGCGCGCGCCGTGGTGTTGCGATGTGCGCAACGAGCATGCCAACCCGCGTGCGACATGCGCGCGCATACAGGTTTCGACAGTCGGGCACTCGGCGACCCCACGGAGTTGCCGCGGTATCGCGCGCATGGCCCTGACGAAAAGTGCAGGGGCCGACGAGGGCGCGCCGACCCCGCGTGCGGCTCCCGGGCCTGCCCGCGCACGGCAGTTGCCGGCGCGGGCGCGCACGTGGCCGCGTGCGCGGTGACGATGGCACTGCGGCAGACCGCCGCGACGGGGACCGATGCAGGGCGGCAACGCCGCTCGTCGCCGGTCGTGACGCAGCGTCGCGCGGGTGGCGCGGCTCTTGCTCCTTTTGCGACAGATACGTGGCGGGGGACCGGGATGCGCGGAACGACCAACGAGGACCGCCGGTTCGAGCCGGGGGAGGTCGTCCAGTTCGCCGGCGAGGACTACGTCGTCGAGCGCAATTTCGGGCCGTGCGGGGCCGTGGCGGCGCTCGCCCACGGCATCCGCATCGTTCCCTTCTGGTGGGTCTTCGGCGGCGAGCCCGCGCGGCGCACGGGCGAGCGGTTCGCCGTGCGCATGATGCGCGAACCCGACGTGACGCGCGGCGCTAGTTCCTGACGGGCGTTATCGCGGTCACGAGCAGCGTGCCGTCCTTCCCCTGTTCCGGGGTGAAGCGCACCTTGTCGCCCACCTTGAGGCCCGCGAGCAGCTTCGGGTCCTTCGCGGTGAACTCCATCGTCATCGGCGGCATGTTGAGCGTCGTCAGCGGGCCGTGCTTGATGACGACCTTGCCGGTGGCCGGCTCCACCTTGCGCACTTCGCCTTCGGCTTGTGCGCTGGCGGTGGATTGCGCTGCCTGCGCGTGCGCAGGCACGGCCGGGCCGAATGCGCCGGCGACGAGGCCGGCGAAAGCGATGGCGAAAGCGAACGGGCGCAGCACGATGGGGCTCCACGTACGGTAACGAGTGCGGCCGCAACAACGAGCGGGCCGGCCAACCACGATAGACATCGGCTTGCGCGCGCTGATTGATGCGGGTCATAGGGGATGCGCGCGATGGTGCGTTCCCGGGGTTTGCACCGGCGCGGTTGCGGCGCACGGCCGAACGCGCTGCCGGCGGGCGCTCCCGCGGCCGGCCGCTTCGGTGTCAGACACCGCCTATGCGGTGTCTGACACCGGTTTCGTTCGTTAACGGACCGCTAATCTTGCGCGCCTAACCTTCGTTCCGTCCTCATCGAGACGGAGTCGAAATGCGCAATCTTTCTGGGAAGGCCGCGGTGCTTGTCGCGGCGCTCGTGGTGGCGGCTGCGGCCGCCGCCGACACGCCGGCCAGCATCGCCGACGGCTACGCGGCCGCGGCGAAGCGCGAGGTCCCCGGGTTCAGCGGATTCTCGGCGCAGCGCGGCGCGCAGTTCTTCCGCAGCACCCACGGCAACGACTGGAGCTGCGCGTCGTGCCACACGGCGGACCCGGCGAAGCCCGGCCGCCATGCGCGCACCGGCGTCGACCTGCAGCCGCTCGCGCCGGCCGCGAAGGCCGACCGCTTCACCGATCTTGCCAAGGTCGAGAAGTGGTTCCGGCGCAACTGCAACGACGTCGTCGGGCGCGAGTGCACCGTGCAGGAGAAGGGCGACGTGCTCGCCTTCCTCATGCAGGCCGGACGCTAGGGAGATGACCATGCACCGCGACTTCGCCCGCCGCGTCTTCGACGTCACCGCGTGGACCTTCGGGTTCGCGTTCTCCCTCTTCCTGGTCGCCGACGCGATCGCCGGCAGCCACGCGGCGCCGGCGCCCGCGAATCCCGTCTACGCGTCCGAGTGCGGCGGCTGTCACGTTCCGTATGCACCGCGGCTTCTCGCCGCGCCCGCGTGGGAGCGGATCGTCGCCGGGCTGCCCCGGCACTTCGGCGTCGACGCGAGCGTCGATGCCGAGACGGCGGCCGCGCTGCGTACCTGGCTCACCGCCAATGCGCAGCCGGCGGGCGGCAAGCGCTACGAGCCGGACGTGCCGCGCATCACGCAGGCGCAGTGGTACGTCCGCGAGCACCGCAAGGTCCTCGCCAGGGCGGGGACCGGCGGCGCGCCGGCGGCCGGCAATTGCGGTGCGTGCCATCCCGGCGCGGCCGCGGGCAGCTTCGACGAACACGACGTGCGCCTCCCGCGCGCGTGACGGGGAACGACGATGGAAAAGTCTAGAATCCTGGTATGGGACCTGCCCGTGCGGGTGTTTCACTGGGTGCTCGCGGCGAGCTTCGCCGGAGCCTTCCTGACGGCGGAGTCGGAACGCGTGCGCGACGTGCACGTGGCGCTCGGCTACACGTTCGCGGGGCTGCTCGCGTTCCGCGTGCTGTGGGGCGTGATCGGCAGCCGCCACGCGCGGTTCGCGTCGTTCGTGCGCGGGCCGGGCGCGGTGCTGCGCTACCTGCGCTCGCTCCTCTCGTCCCGGCCCGAGCATCACGTCGGGCACAACCCCGCCGGCGGCTGGGCGATCGTCGCGATGCTGCTGCTCGGCCTCGCGGTGGCGGCGAGCGGGTACGCGAACCACGCGGGGTGGGGCGGCGACTGGCTCGCGGAACTGCACGAGGGCGCGGCGAGCGCGATGCTCGCGCTGGTGATCGTCCACGTCGCCGCGGTGTTCGTGTCCTCGTTCCTGCATCGCGAGAACCTCGTGGGCGCGATGATCACCGGACGCCGGCAGGGTCGCCCCGAGGACGGCATCCGCGGCGTGCGCTGGGCGCCGGCCGCGGCGGTCGTGGCGGCCGTCACCGGACTGTGGGTGGCGCAGGGTCCCGCCGATCCCCTGCACCCGTCGTCGGCGCAGGCGCCCGCCCACGCGCCGAAGCACGGCGACACGCACGATGACGACGACGGCTGACCTTCTCTCGCGATGCGCCTCCTGATCGCCGAGGACGACCCGCTGCTGGGTGACGCGCTGCACGCGGGTCTGCGCCAGCGCGGCTTCGACGCCGACTGGGTGCGCGACGGCGTGGCCGCGGGGCTCGCCCTCGATGCGGGCGGCTACGCCGCGGTGGTGCTCGACCTCGGGCTGCCGCGGCAGGACGGCATGAAGGTCCTCGCGGCGCAGCGCACGCGCCGCAACCCGGTGCCGATCCTGGTGCTCACCGCGCGCGACGCGGTCGAGGACCGGATCCGGGGCCTCGATGCGGGCGCCGACGACTACGTGGTGAAGCCGGTGGACCTCGACGAACTCG
This sequence comes from Burkholderiales bacterium, assembly GCA_046347715.1. GTDB lineage: Bacteria > Pseudomonadota > Gammaproteobacteria > Burkholderiales > Casimicrobiaceae > VBCG01. The sequence continues at coordinate 270,904 of JAXMFO010000004.1, read as the reverse complement.
CGGCGCGCGTGCGGGCATTGGTCCGGCGCTCGCGCGGCGAGCCGTCGCCGGTGCTCGAGGTCGGCGAATTGGCACTCGATCCCGCCGCGCGCAGCGTGCGCTTCCGCGGCGCCGACGTCGAGCTGCAGGCGAAGGAGTTCAACGTGCTGCACGAACTGGCGCTCAACGCCGGGCGCGTGCTCACCCGCGACCAGCTCCAGCAGCGGCTGTACGCGTGGGGCGAGGAGGTGGAGAGCAACGCGGTCGACGTGCACATCCACCACCTGCGCCGCAAGCTCGCGCCCGAGCTGATCCGCACGGTGCGCGGCGTCGGCTACGTGCTGGCGAAGGAGCCGCCGCGTGGCTGAAACGCGCCCGCGCTCGATCCGCGCTCAGCTCCTCTTCGGTGTGCTCGCGGCGGTGGCGGCGACCTGGATCGTCACCGCGGTCACGAGCTACCTCGACGCGCGCCACGAGCTCGACGAGCTCCTCGACGCGCACCTCGCGCAGACCGCCGCGCTGCTGATCGCGCGCACCGGCGGCGAGTCCGACGAGGTGGAGGTCGAGCACTCGCCGCAGCTCCATCCCTACGAGCGGCGCGTCGCGTTCCAGTTCTGGGAGGGCGGGCGCACGCTGCGACTGCACTCCGCCAACGCGCCCAACGACCGGCCGCTGTCGGCGACGCTCGAGGGCTTTTCCGACGCCGAGGCCGGGGGGCGCCGCTGGCGCGTGTTCGGCAGCTGGGACGAGGAGCGCCGCTTCCTCGTGCAGGTGGGCGAGCAGGCGCGCGCGCGTGACGAGATCGTCGCCAAGATCGCGAAGAACCTCTCGTGGCCACTGCTGCTCGCGCTGCCGGCGCTGGGCGTCCTCGTGTGGTTCGGGATCGCGCGCGCGCTGCGCCCGCTGCAGCGGATCGGACACGAGGTCGAGGACCGCGCCGCGGACAACCTGTCGCCGCTGCCGGCGGGCCCGGTCCCGACCGAGGCGGCGCCGCTCGTGGAGGCGATCAACCGGCTGCTCGCGCGCCTCGCCGCGACCCTCGACCGCGAGCGGCGCTTCACCGCCGACGCGGCGCACGAGCTGCGCACGCCGCTCGCGGCGGTGCGCGCGCAGGCGCAGGTCGCGCAGCGGGCGGCCGACGGCGGCGAGCGCACGCGTGCGCTCGACCACGTGATCGAGGGCAGCGACCGCGCGGCGCACCTGGTCGAGCAGCTCCTGACGCTCGCCCGCCTAGAGCCGGGGGCCGCGCAGGCCGCGCCGGGCGACTGCGACCTCGCGGAGGTCGCACGCCTCGCCGTCGCGGACATCCTGCCGGCGGCCGACGCGAAGGGCGTGGAGGTGGAGGTCGCCGGCGACGCCGTGCCCGTGCGCGGCGACGCGCGGCTCCTGCGCCTGCTCATGCGCAACCTGCTCGACAACGCGGTGCGCTACGGCCACGCGGGCACGACGGTGCGCGTGGCGGTGGCGCGTTCGGATGCCGGCGTGCGCCTCACGGTGGCCGACGACGGCCCGGGGGTGCCTGCCGACGAGCTGCCGCGCCTCGGCGAGCGGTTCCACCGGGTGCTCGGCACCGGGGAGAGCGGCAGCGGCCTCGGGCTTTCCATCGTCGGGCGCATCGCCGACGTGCACGGGGCGACGCTGGCCTTCGCGCCATCGGAGCGGGAACGCGGACTGACGGTGACCGTGGAGTTCCCGCCGGTGCGCTGATCGGCCGGCCGGCGGCAGCGCGGACGTAGGTGCGGGTGAGGGTGGCGCTGGCGGCGCCCCGCGCCCGGTCCGCCCTGAGCGGACTTCCGGGTGCGGGCATGCGATCGCCGCCGGGCAGGTCGGGAGATCCGCCCGCGGGCCGGGGGAAGGCCCGCGGGCTTGCGGCAGGCGCCGCCGCTTACTCGGCCGCGATCGCCGGCGTGCGCCAGCCGACGACGCCGGTCGCCGCGTCGACCTTGAGCCGCGCGACCGCGCCCGACGGGAGCGCCACGTCGACGTCGTAGTGCGCCGGCGCGCCGTTGGTGTCGTCGAAGCGGGTGCCGACCACGCGGCCGTCGATCGCCGACCCGACCAGCGCCACCGCGTAGACGAACGGCGTCGCGGGCGCCGTAGCGGCCGGCTCGCGGCTCGCGACCGCGAGCGTGACGGCGTCCACGTCGAGCCGCGCGACGCCGCTTTCCGGGAACCGCATGTCGACGTGGAAGTGGGCCGGCCGGTCGCCGGCGGCGTCGAGTTCGATCGCGGTGACCTGGCCGGGGTAGCGGGCCTCCAGCGCCTGCACGACGCCCGACAGCGTGTTCGGGGCGGGGCTCGCGGCGCTGGCGCCGGCGGCGAGGGTGGCGAGGAGGGCGACGGGAACGAGGGCACGGGCGAAGGACATGGGACGATCTCCTTGGATGCGTGCGCGGCGTCCTGGGGCGGCCCCTGCCGCCCGGCCCGCACGTGGGGCACAGGTTGGCCCGCGTCCATTAACCGGCCATTAACCACCGAGTTTGATCGGGCGGGGTGCCCCGCGCGTCCGCGGGCAGGTAAAGTCTCGCCGCCACGACCCTTGCGAAAACCCGCCATGACCCACGCCCCGCTCGCGCGCCCCCGCGCCGCTTCCGTCCTCGCGCGCCTCGCCTTTCTCCTGCTGGCGCTGCTGCTCGTGCCCGTGTTCGCGTTCGCGCAGGCCCCGGCCAAGGGGGGCGGCGCGCGCCTGTCGAGCCTCTCGATCGAGATCTGGCCCGAGTACGACCGGCCGGCGGCGCTCGTCATCCTGCGCGGCACCGTGGCCGAGGACGTCAAGCTGCCGGCGGCGATCACGCTGCGCCTGCCCGCAGGCGCCGACGGCGCCGCCGCGGTCGCCTATGCGCCCACGCAGGACGGCAACCTCCTCAACCTCAAGAACGAGCAGGTGAAGGGCAAGGACGGCGTGACCGTCAAGTTCGAGACGCCGACGCGCTTCTTCCACATCGAGTTCTACGAAAAGCTGCCGACCACCGACCCCGCGCGGTCGTACAGCTACACGTGGCTGGGCGACCTGCCGGTCGAGAAGACGGCAGTCGTGGTGCAGGAGCCGGCCGGCGCGCTCGGCCTCGTCACCGAGCCGCCGTTCAACCAGACCTCGCAGGGCGCGGACGGGCTCAACTACCGCATCGGCGACCTGGGCGCGCTGGCGGCCGGCAAGCCCGCCACCATCAAGATCAACTACACCAAGGCCGACGCGCGTCCGTCGGTCGAGATCCGCGGGATGCGCACGGCGCAGGCGGCGCCGACGCCGGCGCCCTCCGCGCCGCCGGGCGTGGAGTCCATCAGCGCGCCGGTGCCGCCGGCGCAGACCGGGTTGCCGAACTGGGCGGTGCCGGTCGGCGGCTTCGCGATGTTCGGCATCATCGTCGCTCTGGTCGTCGCGCTCATGTGGCGGCGGCAGGCGGGTGCTCCCGCGGCCGCGGCGCAACCCTCGACGCAGGGGGGGGCCAAGTTCTGCCGCAAGTGCGGCGCGCCGCTGGTGCCGGACAGCGCGTTCTGCGCGAAGTGCGGGACGAAGGTGGCGGCGGGCTAGCGACCGCCTACCGGCGGATCGTCGCGTTCGTGCCGACGTAGAACCCGCAGCCGGGTAGCGGTTCGCTGTCGGACAGGAGGTCGGCCGCGATCTTTTCGCCGGCGGCGTCGAGCAACTGCTCGACTTCGAGCCGCGCCTTGGCGGGGTCGGCGAGCCAGTCGTCGACGGTGCGCGCACCGGAGGCGCTGCAGCCGGTCTTGCGCGTCGCGACGAGCGGGCGCCCGTCGCCGCGCGTCGCGTGCCAGGTGACGACGACGGAGTAGCCCCAGTCGCCGTAGCCGCATCCCGGCGCCACGGCCACCCGCTCGAGGACGATCACCGCATCCGGGGCCCGGGCACCTTCCGGCCCGCCGGCGCAGCGGGCGTCGTGCCGGTCGAGGTGCTGCTCCAGCGTGCGCGGCAGGACGCTGCCGTCGACCGTGGCGAGCACGCGCGTGAAATCGGCGTCCAGTGCGGGGTGCTCGCGGGCGCCGATGCTGCACTCGATCCCGCGCACGAGCGCGACCGGAACGAAGATGGCCATGACCGGATTGCCCAGGGCGCTGACCACCGCGAGCGCCGCCGTGCCCGTCCCCATCGCCACTCCGCCGGCGGGATCGTTCCAGGGATTGCCGGCGAACGCGGCCGACTCCGAACTCGACTCGACCGTGACCCGGCACAGGTGCTCGCGGTCCGTATCGCGCAGCAGGGCCGTGTGGCAACCGCCGAGCACGGCCGCGGCGACGAGCGCGGCGGCGACGGTGCGAAGGGCACGCATGGGGAGGAGGACGCGCCGGGTGAGCACGACCGCCCGGCGCGTGCCGGAATGGATGATTTCACGCTATGCCGCCGCGGTCGCGGCCGCGTTGACGCCCGTCAACGGGACGTGGCGGCGACCCCGGGCTTCAGCCGGTAGAGCATCTCCCCGGCGCGCGGCACGACGAGGATGCCTTCCTCCTCGCGCCCCTGCCACGCCGCGAGGTCGATCGACGCCGGGTCGCGGTAGCCGAGGTTGATCTTCCGGCAGCGCGCCTCGCTGATGCCGGTGGCGAGCGTCACCGTCACGCGCGGCGTCTCCACGCCGGTCGTGGCATCGTAGGTACCGAGCCCCTTCACGTGCGTCGAGTGCGCGAGCACGCCGCCGGGGTAGCGCGCGAAGCGCCCCGGCTGCGCGGTGAAGTAGTCGCGGCGAGTAGTAGCCCACTTCCTCGAACGCCGTGCGTCACGCTGACCTCGCGGATGTGCGGCGCGTAGATGATCACCTCGCCGCCGTCGGCCACCGCGGGCTCGATCTTGTACATGCCCTTGCCGGCGGTCCACACGTCGGCGTACATCGGCATCACCGAGAGCACCGTCCGGTACGGCCGGTCGACCCAGACGATGTGCCGCTGGCGCGACAGTTCGGAGGCGGCCTGCCATGCCTCGCGCGCGTCGCCGCAGTACAGGCCCGCGATGCCCTGCGGCGTGACCACGAGGGCAAAGCAGGCGGTGGGCACGGTGACCATCGACGCGGCGCGGTCGATCACCGCGCGCACCGGCGTGTAGCCCGAGCCGATCACCTCGTAGTTGGTGATGAGCGCGCCGAGCCAGTGCGTGAAGTTGATGACTTCCGCCCCGGCGATGCCGGGGAAGAAGTACTTGTTCCCGCCGGAGAAGCCCACCACCTCGTGCGGGAACACGGGCCCCAGGATCACCAGCTGGTCGTAGTCGTAGATCAGCTTGTTGAGCGACACGGGCACGTCCTGCGCGAGCCGCCCGCCCGACAGCGCGTGGATCTCCGCCGCGGGGATGGTGCCGATGGTGCGGAACGTCGCGGGGTCCTCCCACGCGTGGTTGAACACGCGCGACGTGCCCGCCATGCCGTCGCGGACGGGAACGCCCAGGTGCTTCGTGAGCGCCTCGTCGCTCATCGGCTGGTGGGTGCCGAGTGCCACGAGGAAGTCGACGGCCGTCGCGCGGCCCGCGAGCGCGTCGCGCACGAGGGCGAACATCTGCGGCATCGGCATCGTGCGCGTGCCGTCGGGGATGATGAAGAGGAAGCGCCGGCCGTCCGGGCGCAAGGCCTCGACGGCGTCGTGGACAAGCCCGCGGACCTCGTCCGCGGTGAGGTAGCGCTCGACGTGCCCGGATCCGATCATGGCCCGATGATACCCAACGGGCTCCTCCCGGTGGGATACACTCGCATACCCGCGAGGGACGCCTCGACCCCGGTGCCCCCGCGCGCCCCATGCCTGGAAGCGCATCCACCGTCGAACTCCTCTACGGGCGTCAGGGCCTCACGGTCCCGCTTCCCGCGTCCGCGCGGGCGACCGTGATCGGCAAGCGGCCGCTCCCCGTGCTCGCCGACCCGCACGCGGCGGTGCGCGCGGCGCTCGCGCAGCCCGTCAACGCGCGGCCGTACGCGGAACTGGTCCGCGGCCGGCGCAGCGCGTGCATCCTCGTGTGCGACATCACGCGGCCCGTCCCCAACCATCTGTTCCTGCGGCCGCTGATCGAGGGCCTCGCGGCCGCCGGCGTGCCGCGCGAGCGCATCACCGTGCTGGTCGCGACGGGGCTGCACCGGCCGAACGAAGGCGAGGAGCTGGCCGAGCTGATCGGCGACCCGTGGGTGTTCGAGCACGCGACGGTGGTGAACCACTTCGCGCGCGACGACGCGGCGCACGCGGACCTCGGGCACACGCCGGGCCGGCGCACGCCGGTGAAGATCGACCGCCGCTTCGTCGAGGCCGACCTGCGCATCGCGACGGGACTGGTCGAGCCGCACTTCATGGCCGGCTGGTCGGGCGGGCGCAAGGTGATCGCGCCCGGCATCGCGCACGAGGCCACGATCCGCACGTTCCACAGCGCGCGCTTCATGGAGGACCCGGCGGCGATCCAGTGCAACCTCGAACGCAACCCGCTGCACGAGGAGCAGCTCGCCATCGTGCGCATGCTGGGCGAGGTGTACGCGGTGAACACGGTGATCGACGAGCACCGGCGCCTGTCGCACGTGAACTTCGGCGAGATCGTCGAGAGCCACATGGTCGCAGTGCGCTTCGTCGCCGATAGCGTGCGCGTGCCGGTCGGACGGCGGTTCCACACCGTGGTCACGTCCGCCGCGGGCCACCCGCTCGACAAGACGTACTACCAGACCGTGAAGGGCATGGTGACGCCGCTCGACATCCTCGAGCCGGGCGGCACGCTGATCATCGCGTCGGCGTGCTCGGAGGGCATCGGTTCGCACGAGTTCCGCGCGGCGCAGGAACGGCTGGTCGCGCTGGGGCCCGACGCGTTCCTGCAGTCGATCCTGCCGAAGGCGTTCGCGGACGTCGACGAGTGGCAGACCGAGATGCAGCTGAAACCCATGCGCGCGGGCCGCGTGGAGCTCTACAGCACCGGGCTGTCCGAAGCGGACCGCCGCGTCACCGGCGTCACGTGCGTGGAATCGCTGCCCGACGCGATCGGCGCGGCGCTCGCGCGCGCCGGCGATCCGGCGGTGGCCGTGATCCCCGAAGGACCGTATGTCGTCCCGGTCGTCGCCTGACCTGCCGGCGGCGGCGTCGCTCGCGCTCCACCTCGACCTCGTCGGCGGGCTGGCGGGCGACATGTTCGTCGCCGCGCTGGTCGACGCGCTGCCCGCGCTCGAACCGCACGTGATGGCGGCGGTGCAGGCGGTGGCGCCGGCCGGCGCCGCGCTGCCGGCGTTCGCGGCCGCGACGCAGGGCGGCCTCGCCGCGCGCCGCTTCGGCAGTGCCACGCCGTACCGTCACGCGTCCGCGCATGCCGGCACCTCGCACGCGGACCTGGTGGCGCGCATCACGGCGGCGCCGCTGGCCGCCGACGTGCGCGCGCACGCGCTCGCGATCCTGTCGCTGCTCGCGCACGCGGAAGCGCAGGTGCACGGCATCGCCGTGGACGCGGTGCACTTCCACGAGATCGGCGACTGGGACTCGCTGCAGGACGTCGTCGCGGCCGGCGCGATCGCCGCGCGGCTCGCGGGCGCGCGCTGGAGCGCGTCCGCGGTGCCGCTCGGGCACGGGCAGGTGAAGACCGCGCACGGGATGCTGCCGGTGCCCGCGCCGGCCACCGCCGTGCTGCTCGCGGGCTACGCGGTGCACGACGACGGCATCGGCGGCGAGCGCGTGACGCCCACGGGAGCGGCGATCCTGCGCCACCTCGTGCCGCCCGCGGCGTGCGGTGGCCCGCGCACCGCGGGCCGCCTGCGCGCGACCGGCCACGGCGCGGGGACGCGCACGCTCGCCGGCGTGCCCAACGTCGTGCGCGCGCTCGTGCTGGACATCGCGCACGCGGCCGACGACGACGCGGTCGCGGTGCTCGCGTTCGACGTGGACGACATGACCGGCGAGGAGTTGGCGCTGGCGGCGGAGCGGTTGCGCGACGTGCCCGGCGTGCGCGACGTCTCGCTCGGCACGCGGCAGGGCAAGAAGGGGCGGCCGCTCACCGACTTCCGGCTGCTGGTGGCGCCGGGGGCGGCCGATGCGGCGCTGCAGGCGTGCTTCCGCGAGACCTCGACGCTCGGCGTGCGCGTGCGCGAGGAGCGCCGCCGCGTCCTGCGGCGCGACGAGGTCGCGGTCGGCACGCCGCCGCTGGCGGTCAAGCGCGCGCAGCGGCCGGGCGGGGAAGTCACCGCGAAGGCGGCGCACGACGACGTGGCAGGCGGCGGCACGCTCGCGGAGCGGCGCGCGACGCGCACGACGGCGGAGCGAAGTGCGCTCGATGGGGAGGCGTCTTGATTCTCCACGCATCGGCGCGCGGGACGGGGTCAGACCCCATGCGGGGTCAGACCCCCCGCATCCGACCGTCGGGGCGTGACCGCGAGGGACCTGACCGGGGACGCGAGGGGCCTGATACCGGCGTGCACGCTTCGCGCACGACCGTGACAGATCCCGGATTCTCGCCGGGATGCATGCAATGAGCCGCGCCGCCCTCGACCGCCTCGTCGCCGCGCTCGACGCGCACCCGCGCCTCGCGCTCGCGGTGAGCGGCGGCGTCGACTCGATGACCCTCGCCCACGTCGCGCAGCGGCTGTCCGCGACCGAGGCCACGATGTACCACGCGTGCGGCCCGGCGGTGCCCGTCGCGGCGCGCGAGCGCGTCGAGCGGCACGCGCGCGAGCACGGCTGGACGCTCATCCTCCTCGACGCCGGCGAGTACGCGGACGAGCGCTATCGCGCGAATCCGCTCGATCGCTGCTACTGGTGCAAGACCAACCTGTACGCGCGCATCCGCGAGCGCACCGGCGAGCCGATCGCGTCGGGCACCAATCGTGACGACTTGGGCGACTTTCGCCCCGGACTCAAGGCGGCGGGCGAGCACGGCGTCGTGCACCCGTACGTCGAGGCCGGCCTGCGCAAGGACGACGTCTACGCGCTCGCGACGACGCTCGGCCTCGCGGACCTGGAGCGCCTGCCCGCGCAGCCGTGCCTCGCGAGCCGCGTGGAGACGGGCATTCGCATCGCGGTCGACGACCTCGCGTTCATCGACCGCGTGGAGACCGCGCTCGCGGGCGAGCTCGGCGGAGACGCCGTGCTGCGCTGCCGGGTCACGCACGGCGGCGTGGTGATCGAACTCGGCCGCGACGACGGCGCCGCGGCCGGCATCGCGCGCCGGATCGGCGAGCGGGCGTGCGCGGAGGCGGGACGGAGCTTCGCCGGCGTGCGCCCGTACGCACGCGGCGCCGCGTTCCTCCATCCGCGATGACCGACTTCACGATGGACTGGGAGCGCCGGGCGCGCACCGGCGCGTCCGAGGCGGTGCTGTGCGAGCCCAAGTCGGTCGCGCAGATCGCCGCGATCGTGCGCCACGCGCAGGAGCTCGAGCGCCGGCTGCTGCTCACGCGCCTCTCCCCGGCGCAGCGCGACGCGCTGCCGGGCGAGCTGCAGGCGCTGCTCGACTACGATCCGTCGTCGCGCACCGCGTTCCTCGGTGCGCCGGTGGCACCGGCGCAGTCGGGACGCGTCGCGATCGTCGCGGGCGGCACCTCCGACGCGCCCGTTGCCCGCGAGGCGGCGCGCACGCTCGCGTTCGAGGGCGAGGCCGCGACGCTGATGCTGGACGTCGGGGTCGCGGGGCTGTGGCGGCTCACCGAGCGCCTCGACGCGATCCGCGGGCACCGCGTGGTCATCGCGGTTGCGGGGATGGAAGGTGCGATCTTCAGCGTGCTGACGGGGCTTGTGTCGGCACCGGTGCTCGCGGTGCCGGTGTCGGTGGGCTATGGCGTCGGCGCGGGCGGGCAGGTGGCGCTCAACGCGGCGCTCGCGAGCTGCGCGTCGGGGCTGTCGGTGCTCAACATCGACAACGGGTTCGGGGCGGCGCAGGCCGCGCTGCGGATTCTCAACGCGCACACGTAGTCACGCGCGCACAAACGCCCGCACGACGCTCGTTGTTCCCAATAGAATTTTTCAGCGGCCGTCGCCGGGCCGCCCCAAGGCGGCCGCCTGATCTGCCGTGAATGCCAGGGATCTGACCCCGGCCTCATCGGGGTCAGATCCCGGGGTGTGGCCCCGGACGCTGCCCCTCACCCCAACCCTCTCCCCCGCCGGGGGAGAGGGAGGTCACACCCGGTGACGGTGTGCCGGCCGCAAAAGGCGCAACGCCGGCGCCACGTCATCCACCGCACCCACGGACGCCTTTTACGGACGGATGTAAGCCCACCCCTGCTGCTGCTTCTGCATGATCTCGACCACCCCCGCGGAGACGTAGCCGATCTTCGGCAGCATGTCCGCCTGCGTGAGCTTCTGGCCGCGCATCGTGTTCTCGCAGGCGAGCACCTTCACGCCGCTGCCCATGGCTTCCTCGATGCGGTTGCCCACGGTCGACTCGGCCTTCAGCATGCCGATGCCCGGCCCGTACGCGACGATCTCGATGTCGACGTTGGCGGCACCGAGGTCGGCCTGCACGTTCTTCGCGTTGTTGAGTGCCAGGTTCCACTTGGCCGTGTCGCCGTCGCTCACCTGCAGCACGACCCGCGCGCGCGGCGCGGCGGACTGTGCGGTGGCGGGCTGGGCGGCGACGAGGGCAAGCGCCAGCACGCAGGCGCTCGCGGTCCGGACGGCGTAACGGGTGAAGGGCGGCATGGGCACTCCTCGGCAGGGGACGGGGCGCCGCAGCGCGCGGCGGACGGGGCATTCTACCGGCGCCCGCCGCCGCCGGGCACCCTCGGCCCGGCCGTCACAGCGTCCGCCGCAGGGACCGCACGATCGAATCCGTGGGTCCTTCGAGCGTGTCGCACACGAACGCCGCGCCGAACTCGGTGAGCCAGGCGTGCTCCGCGGTCGTTGCCGCGGTGGCGACGATCGCGATGCGCGGATTCTGCGCGCGCGCGGCGATGCACACGGTCATCTTGTCGGCCAGCGCGCCCTCCGTGAGCACGATCGCGTGCGCGGTCGCCGCGTGTGCCGCGCGCAGCACGTCCTGCCGGCTCGCCTGCCCGAAGACCGCGGTCGCGCCGGCGTCGCGCAACCGGTCGAGGGCGGGCAGGTCGTCGCCGATGACGGTCACCGCGATGCCTTCGCGGGTGCACTGCGCGACCACCCGCCGCGCGAGTTCGCCGGTGCCGGCGAGCAGCACGTCGGTGCCCGCCGCGGGCTCGCCGGCGGTCGCCGGCGGCGGAACCTGGCCGTGGCGCACCTCCCACGCGCGCAGTGCGCGGAAGAGCAGCGGATTGATCGCGATGGAGAAGATGGCCGCCACCACCAGCGCGTCGAGGCCTTCCGGCGGCAGCACGCCGAGGCCCTGACCCAGCGCGGCCAGGATGAACGAGAACTCGCCGATCTGCGCGAGGCCCACCGCCACGGTGGGCGCGCTCTGCCGCTCGCCGCGCATCGCGAGCACGATCGCGAGTGCCACCAGCGGCTTCACCACCAGCACGATGGCGATCGCGCACAGCACGAGCAGCGGGTGCAGGAGCACGAACCGCGGGTCGAACAGCATGCCCACCGACACGAAGAAGAGCGCGGAGAACACGTCGCGGAATGGCGTCATGTAGCCCGACGCCTGCGGGCCGAAGCGCGACTGCCCGACGACCAGCCCGGCGAAGAACGCCCCGAGCGCCACCGACACGTGGAACCCTTCGGCCGCGATGATCGCCACGCCCAGCGCCACCACGAAGACCGCGAGCGTGAGCAGTTCCTCCGAGCGGGTGCGCGCGAGCCGCTCCAGCACGCGGCCGACCACGCGGCCGCCGACCACCCACACGAGGGCCGCGAACACCGCGGCCTTCCCGAGCGCCAGCGCCAGCGGCACGCCGAACGCGGCGAGGTCGTCGGCGTCGGTGGCGAGCACCGGCAGCACGACCAGCGCGACGACGGTGAAGAGGTCCTCGACGATCAGCCAGCCGACGGCAACGTGTCCCGCGTGCGTCGACAGCCGATCCTGGTCGACGAGCATGCGCATCAGCACGACGGTGCTCGCGACGGCGAGCGCCATCCCGAACACGATTCCCGCCGCGTTGCTCCAGCCGACCCAGCGCGCGAATGCCCATCCCGCCAGCGTGGCCACCGCGCTCTGCGCGACCGCGCCCGGCACCGCGACGCGCCACACGCGCAGGAGTTCCTGCGGGTGGAAGTGCATGCCCACCCCGAACATGAGCAGGATGACGCCGATCTCCGCCATCTGCGACGCGAGCTTCGGGTCGGCCACGAAGCCCGGCGTGTGCGGCCCGACGAGGATGCCGGCGAGCATGTAGCCGACCAGCGTGGACAGCCCGAGGCGCTGCGTCAGCCAGCCGAACACCAGCGCGGCGGCCAGGCCTCCGGCGAGCGTGGTGATGACGGCGAGGTCGTGCATGGCGTGCGGACAGGGTGGTCGGGCAACGCCCGAGTGTAGCGGGTCGTCGCGACGGCCGATGCGAACTACCGGCAGTGGCGGGTCCCGGGTAGAATCCGATGCACGTCCGTGCCGGGTTGCCGCCCGGCACAGTCTTTTTCAGGACCTGCCCCGATGGTGCCCGCCCGCATCACCCTCACCGGCCTGCGCCCCGTGCGCGGGCTCGTCGCGCTCGCGCTGCTCATGGTGGCGCTGCTCGTGCACGCGGAGGTTCCCGGCCTGCGCCTGCCGCGCACCGTCGTACCGCTCGCCTACGACGCGCGGCTCGAACTCGACCCGGCGCGCGAGGCGTTCGGGGGCAGCATCGAGATCGCGGTGCGCGTCACCGAACCCACCGATCTCGTGTGGCTCAACGCGAAGCACCTCATCGTCACGGGGGCGAAGGCGGTGTCCGGCAGCGAAGAGCTGTCCGCCACGGTGGTCCCCGGCAACGACGACGTGCTGGGCCTGCAGCTCCCGCGCGCATTGCCCGTCGGGGAACACCGGCTGGCGCTGACGTACGCAGGCAAGATCGACAGCAAGGGTGGCGTCGGCCTCTTCCGCCAGCCGGAGGGCGGCCGCTACTACGCGGTGACGCAGTTCGAGCCGATGGACGCGCGGCGCGTGTTCCCGTGCTTCGACGAGCCCGACCGCAAGGCGACGTGGAAGCTCACGCTGGTGGTGCCTGCGAAGCTGCGCGCGTTCTCCAACATGCCGGTGGAGAGCGAACGCGCACAGGGCGCGGACACGAAGGAAGTGGTGTTCCAGCGCACGCCCCTGCTGTCGTCGTACCTCGTCGCGTTCGCGGTCGGCGACTTCGACGTGCTCGACGCGGGGCGCGCGGGCAGCAAGGGCGTCCCCGTGTCCATCGTGGCGCCCAAGGGCCGCGCCGGGGAGGGTGCGTTCGCCGCGGGCGAGGTGGGCCCGCTGCTCGCCGCCGCCGAGCGCTACTTCGGCATGCCGTACCCGTTCCCGAAGCTCGACCTCCTCGCGTATCCGCGGGCGACCTTCGGCGGCGCGATGGAGAACCCCGGGCTCATCACCTACGACTCGCGCAGCCTGCTCGCGCGGCCGGACGAGCTGTCCGCATCGACGCGCCAGCGCATCTCGGGCATCACCGCGCACGAACTCGCGCACATGTGGTTCGGCGACTACGTGACGATGGCGTGGTGGGACGACATCTGGCTCAACGAGGCGTTCGCCTCGTGGATGGGGACCACGATGGTCGCCGAGGTGCACCCCGAGTGGCCGCGCGGCGGCTGGCGCAGCTACCAGCGGAAGCGCGCGATGGGGCAGGACCGGCTGCCGTCGGCGCGCGCCATCCGCCAGCCGATCACCGTCGCCGACGACGTGCGCACGGCCTTCGACGGCATCACGTACGCGAAGGGCGAGGTGGTGATCGGGATGTTCGAGCGCTGGCAGGGCAGGGACAAGTTCCGCGACGGTGTGCGCCGCTACCTGGCGGCCCACGCGTGGGGCAACGCCACCGCCGACGACTTCTTCGCGGCGATCGGCGGGTCCGACCCCGCGCTGGTGCCGGCGTTCCGCGGCTTCGTGGACCGGCCGGGACTGCCGCTCCTCGACGTCGGTCTCGACTGCACGCGCGCGCCGGCGCTCAAGCTCGCGCAGCGCCGCCTGCTGCCGCCAGGGGCACCCGCCGACGCGACGCGGTGGACGTTTCCGGCGTGCTTCCTCGTCGCCGACGGCAAGGGCGCGAAAGAGGTCTGCACGGTGGTGACGGATGCGCAGCAGGCGTTGCCGCTGCCGGTCACGTCGTGCCCCGCGTGGGTGGTCGCCGATCCGGGCGGCAACGGCTACTTCCTGCCGCGTCTCTCGCCGGCCCTGTACGCGGCGCTCCCGAAGGCGGAAGGCACGCTCGAGCCCGCGCAGTCCGCCGTCGCGCTGGGCGACATCGAACTCCTCGCCGGCACGGGCGTGCTGAGCTTCGCCGACGTGCTGCCGCTCGCCGCGCGCAACGCCGCGAGCCCGCAGCCGCAGGTCGCGTTGCGCGGCTACGCCCTCGCGGCCTCGGTGCCGCCGGCGATGCTCGACGGGCCGCGGGCCGCGGCCTACGCCGGATGGGTGCGCCGCGAGATGGGCGAACAGGCCCGCAGGCTCGCGTGGCTGCCCAACCCGGGCGGCGACTCGCCGGACCTGCGCCGGCTGCGCGACGCGGCGGTGCCGTTCGTGGCCGACCGCGGTGCGGACACCGCGCTCGCGCGCAAGGCGGTGCAGCTCGCGCACCGGTGGATCGAGCATCGCAGCGCGCTGCCGCCGGCCTCCCGGCGCATGGTGCTGGTCGCGGCGGCGCGCGCCGGCGATCCCGCCGGTGGGCGCCTTTTCGACGCGCTGGTGCAGGTGGCGCGGGACACGAAGGACGGCAACGAGCGCGAGGACGTGGTGACGGCGCTCGCGAGCTTCCGGGACCCCGCGCTGCGCGCCCGCTCGCTCGCCCTGTTGCTCGACCCGGCGATCTCGCCCCGCGACCTCGCGCAGGCCGTGTCGGAGCTGGTGGGCGACGACGCCAACCGGCCGGCGACGCTCGCCTGGCTCGCGACGAACGTGGACCCGCTCCTCGCCCGCATGCCGGGCGAATCGCGGCGGTGGCTGGTGGTGGCGGGGGGCGACATCTGCACGGCGCCCGAGCGGGCGCAGTTCGTCGCCCTGCTGGAGCCGCGCGTGGCCGCCATCGAAGGCGGCGCGCGCAGCTATCGGCAGGCGCTGGAGAGCATCGACCTATGCCTCGCCGTGGCCGCCGCGCAGCAGCCCGCGCTGGACGCGTTCCTGCGCCGCGCCAAGTGACGCGCGCGCAGGCCCACATCCCGTCCTCGGCGGTGCTGATGATCGTGGGTGCGGTGGCCTTCTTCTCCGCCTCCGACGCCATGATCAAGTGGCTCGCGCAACGGCACCCGGTGCCGCTGCTGGTGTGGGCGCGCTGGGCGGCGCAGGTGCTGGCGATGCTCGTGTGGCTCGCCCCGTCGATGGGCATGCGCATGGTGCGCACGGCGCAGTTGCGCATGCAGCTCGTCCGCGGATGCCTCCTCATCGGCTCGTCGGCCGCGTTCATCGCCGCACTGAAGCTGATGCCGCTCGCCGACGCGACCGCGCTCAACTACACGACGCCGACGATCGTGATCGTGCTGGCCGTGCTCTTCCTGCACGAGCGCTTCACCGTCGCGCGCGCCTGGTTCGTGGCCGCCGGCGTGCTCGGCATGCTGATGATCGTGAAGCCGGGTGCCGACATCTTCCGCGCGGCGGCGCTGTTCCCGCTCATCTCCGCGGCGTGCTACTCGCTCTACCAGATCACGACGCGCATGCTGCGCGGCGAGGACCCGCGCGTGACGCTCTTCTACCCGGCGCTCGTCGGCACGGCGCTCATGACCCTGATCTGGCCGTGGTTCGGCGTCGCGAGCGACCTCACGTGGCTCGACGTCGCGGCGATGCTGGCGGTGGGCGTGTCCGGCACCGTCGGGCACTTCCTGTTCATCCTCGCGTTCCAGCGGGCGCCGGCCTCGGCGCTCACGCCCTTCACCTACCTGCAGCTCGTGTTCGCCACCCTCGTCGGCTGGCTCGCGTTCGGCGACCTGCCCGATTCGCTCACGTTCGCCGGCATGACGCTCATCGCCGGGAGCGGGTTCCTGCTCACCTGGTACGAGCGCCGGCGCGCGCTGATCGTGCCGCCGGAGCCGACCGCGGTCGACTGACGGCATCACTTCAAGGAGGAAACACCATGGACAAACCCCGCATCGGCTTCGTCGGCATCGGCCTCATGGGCCACGGCATCGCGAAGAACCTCGTCACCAAGGGCTTCCCGCTCACCGTGCGCGTCAACCGCAACCGCAAGCCGCTCGAGGACCTGCTGGCCGCCGGCGCGCGCGAGGTCGCGACCAACGCCGACGTCGCGCGCGACGCCGACATCGTGTTCCTGTGCGTCACCGGCGCGCCGCAGGTCGAGGAGATCGTCAACGGGAAGGACGGCATCGCGTCCGTCGCCCGCAAGGGACTCATCGTGGTCGACACGTCGACGAGCGAGCCCGCGACCACCGCGAAGATGCGCGAGGAGCTCGCGGCGAAGGGCATGCTGTTCGTCGACGCGCCGCTCGCCCGCACGCCGGTGGAGGCGGAGCAGGGACGGCTCAACATCATGGTGGGCGCCGACGACGCGACGTTCGCGGCCCTCAAGCCGGTGCTGCAGGCGTTCTGCGAGAACATCATCCACGCGGGGCCGCCGGGGCATGGCATCGTGCTGAAACTCATCAACAACTTCATCGCGCAGGCCATCGCCACCGCGACCGCCGAGGCGCTCGCGGCGGCGGCCAAGTCGGGGCTGTCCATCCGCAAGCTGCACGAGGTCATCTCGGCGGGCGCGGTGAACTCCGGCATCTTCCAGATGATCGTGGGCAAGATGCTCGAGAACCACGGCGACCTCACCGGCCTCAAGTTCACGCTGGTCAACGCGATGAAGGACCTGCGCTACTACACGCACTTCGCGGAGTCGCTGCCGGTGTCGGCGATCGTCGGCGAGGCCGTGCACCAGAGCCTCGTCAACGCCAACCTGCTGGGCTTCGGCGACAAGTACGTGGCGTCGCTGGTCGAGGCGCAGGAGAAGCTCAACGGCATCGCGATCGTCCCGCGCGGCTGATCCCGCGGGCGGAGGAAGCGCACCATGAATCTCCTGATCCTCGGCGGCACCCGCTTCCTCGGCCGCCACGTGGTCGACGCGGCGCTCGCGCGCGGCGACCGCGTGACGGTCTTCACCCGGGGCAAGCAGCCCAACCACTGGGGCGCGGCGGTGACGGCGCTCACGGGCGACCGCGACCCGGCCAAGGCGCCGGGCCTGGCCGCCCTCGGCCGCGGCGAGTGGGACGCGGTGATCGACACCTGCGGGTACGTGCCGCGCGTGGTGCGCGCCTCCGCGGAGCTGCTGGCGCCGCGCGTGGGCCGGTATCTCTTCGTGTCGTCGATTTCCGTGTTCACCGACGCGAGCCGGCCCGGCCTCGACGAGGCGGCGCCCGTGGGCAAGCTGGACGATCCCGCCAGCGAGGAGATCGGCAAGCACTACGGACCGCTCAAGGCCGCGTGCGAGGACGTGGTGACCGCGGTGTACGGCGCGCGGGCGCTGAACGTCCGGCCGGGGCTCATCGTCGGGCCGCACGATCCCACCGACCGCTTCGGCTACTGGGCCGCGCGCTTCTGCCACCCGGCGCTCCTCGGCGACCGGCCGCCCGAGGCGGTGGTGCCGCTGCCCCCGGAGCGGCGCATCCAGCTCGTGGACGTGCGCGACCTCGCGGCGTTCATGCTGGACCTCGTGGCCGGCGGCCGCAGCGGGACGTTCAACGCGACCAGCCCCGCCGGTCACTGGACGTTCGGCGACCTGGTCGCGGCCTGCCGCGAGATGGCAGGGCCGGGCGCCCCGCGCGCCGCGTGGACCGACGAGGCGCTCCTGCTCGAGCAGAAGGTGACCCCGTGGACCGGCCTGCCGCTGTGGATCCCCGCGTCGTTCGCCGACGAGGCGGGCTTCATGGAGATCGACTGCCGCAAGGCGCAGGCGGCGGGGCTCGCCGTGCGGCCGCTCGCGGCCACGGTGGCCGACACGGCCGCGTGGCTCGCCGCGCGCGACAACGCGGGAGCCTGGAAGGACGTGCTGGCCGCGGACGCGGAGCGCGACGTGCTGGCCGCCCGCGGCAGCGTGCACTGACCGCCGGCGCCGCGGGTCGGCGCCGCGGGGTCTGACCCCAATGTGACGGGTCTGACCCCAATGGGACGGCCCGACACGACGATCGCTCCTCCGGGGTTGCCCCGCGGTGCGCCCTTGCGTCGATTTGCCGCCTGTGGCGCCCGCGCCCGGCGACCGTTACAGTCCGCTTCGATCCGAAGGACCGCATGAACGCCGACGACCAACGCCGCTACCTCGACTTCGCGTGGCGCACCGCCATCGAGGCCGGCGCGGCGATCCTCCCGCATTTCCGCGCGACGCTCGATATCGAGGACAAGCGCAACTTCATGGGCTACGACCCGGTGACGGTCGCCGACCGCGCCGCCGAGGACGTGATCCGGCACGCGGTGAAGGCGACCTTTCCCGACCACGGTCTCCACGGCGAGGAACGGGGGAAGGAGGCGGGCACGTCGCCGCTCACCTGGGTGATCGACCCCATCGACGGCACCAAGAGCTTCATCCTCGGCCAGCACCACTGGGCGACGCTGCTCGCGCTGCACGACGGGACCGCGCCCGTGGTCGGCGTGGTCCACCAGCCGTTCGTCGGGGAATCGTTCGTGAGCGCCGCCTGCGGCATCGCCCAGTGGCGGCGCGGGGACGCGCGCCGTGACCTCCGGACCCGCCCCTGCGCCCGGATCGAGGACGCCATCGCCGTCACGACCGACCCGCGGCAATTCGTCACGGACCGCGAGCGGGGCGCGCTGGCGGCGGTGACCGCCCCGGCGCGCTACCTCCGGTACGGCGGCGACTGCTATTGCTATACCCAGCTCGCCATGGGCTTCGTGGACGTGGTGATCGAGAACGGGCTGCAGCCCTACGACGTGCAGGCGCTGATCCCCCTGATCGAGGCGGCCGGCGGGGCGATCACCAATTGGACCGGGGGGCCGTGCGACCAGGGCGGGGCCGTGCTGGCCTCCGGGGACCGGAAGCTGCACGAGGACCTGCTGCGGCGGATCGGGCACTGACCCGTCCGACAGGCGGGGCCTTGAATTTCCTGGAGAATCGTCGTTAGGGCTGACACGGATCAACCTTTTTCGCCGCTCGCTGTCCTACATACTTGCAATCCGGTCGTCGCGCCCCGACATCGCTTGCTCTGGGGCCCAAACCTGGTGCGCCAAACGCGCCGTCGTGCTACATTCGGCGGTGCAACATGACGGGTAGATGTCAGTGCTCACTCCTCTTGGATTCTCGCTCTTGCGCCAGCTCTCCGATGGCGCCTTCCACTCCGGCGAAGACCTGGCCGCGACGGTGGGGCTTACCCGTGCGCGCGTGTCCCAGCTCCTGAAGCAGGCCGAGACCGCCGGGCTGTCGCTCGAACGCGTCCGTGGCCTGGGGTACCGCCTGACGGCCGCCCCCGATTTCCTGAGCGCCGACGAGGTCCGGAAGTCCCTGGCGCAGCTCACCGAGAAGAATCCCGCGGTGCCCCCGCTCGAGATCGAGGTCGTCGACCAGATCGGCTCGACCTCCACCGAACTCCTGCGCCGCTCGCAGCGGCGCGACATCCACGGCTGCGTGCTCGCGGCCGAGTGGCAGAGCTCCGGCCGCGGCCGGCGCGGCAAGGCGTGGACCGCCGTCGCCGGCGGCAGCCTCACGTTTTCCCTCGGCTGGCGCTACGAGCAGGGCGCCGGCTTCCTGGCGGGCCTCTCGCTCGCCGTCGGTGTCGCGGTGTGCCGCGCGCTGGAGGCCGAAGGGCTCGCGGGCGTCGAACTGAAGTGGCCGAACGACCTCGTGCACAAGCACCTCAAGGTCGGCGGCATCCTGGTCGAACTCAACGGCGATGCGCTCGGGCCGTCGGTGGTGGTCGTGGGCGTGGGCCTCAACGTGCGCCTGCCCGCCGAGATCCGCCGCAACATCGAGCAGCCGGTCAGCGACCTCACCACGGTCGCGGGACGCGGCGCACCCGCCATCGACCGCAACCACCTGCTGGCCCGCGTGGCCTCCGAGCTGGCGGTCACGCTCGACGCCTATTCGAAGGCCGGCTTCCCGGCGTTCGCGGCCGAGTGGCAGCGCCGGCACGCCTACCAGGGCAAGCCGGTCAAGCTCCTGCTGCCCGACGGTGGCAGCGTGAAGGGCACCGTGGCCGGCGTGGACAGCACGGGCGCGCTCGTGCTCGCCGACGGTCCCCGTCGCGCGCGCTTCCTCTCCGGCGAAATTTCGCTTCGCCGCGCCTAGCGGCGACGCCTGCAAAAGGCGTCCGCGGCGTCGGTGGCTGACGTGACGCGGGCGTCGCGCCTTTTGCAGCCGGAACTTCCACCGCAGGTCAGGCGGCCGCCTTGGGGCGGCCCGGCGGCGGCCGCGTGCAATGGCAACGGAAGAACGAGCGTCGTGCGCGCGTCTGTGCGTCCGTCGGTTCCAATCGCGTCCTGTCGACCATCGGGCGCGTTTTCGCGCAGCGCGGTCGCGCCGGTCGCGCGTTGACGCATGACGCCCACGCTGATCCTGCACGTCGGCAACAGCCGGATGAAGTGGGGCCTCTTCGGCCCCCGCGGCTGGCTCGCCCACGGCGTGGTCCCCAATTCCGAGATCGGCACGCTCGCCCTGCGCGACTGGCAGAACCTGCAGCGGCCCGCGCGCGCGGTCGGCGTCAATGCGGCCGGCGAGGCGGCGCGGGTGCGCGTCGAGAGCGTCGTGGCGCGCTGGCGCGTCGGCGTCGAGTGGCTGGTGGCACCCGAGGCGGGCGGCGACGTGGTCAACGGCTACCAGCCGCCCACCCAGCTTTCCGCTGACCGCTGGGCGCTGCTGGTCGCGGCGCGCCGGCGCGCAAAGGGCGGCGAGCTCTTCCCGCCGCCGTGCGTGGTGGTGAAGGCCGGCACGGTGGTCACCGTCGACGCGCTGGACGCCGATGGCGTGTTCCGCGGCGGCTACATCCTGCCCGGCCCGCGCCTCATGCAGCAGGCGATCGCCGAGCGCACCGCCGGGTTCAAGGTGCCGCCGGGGCACTTCCAGGACTACCCGACGAACAACCCCGACGGCCTCGCCACCGGCACCGTGCAGGCGGTGTGCGGCGCCATCGAGCAGATGCGCGCGGCGCTGCGCAGCGTCGACGTGGTGGTGAAGTGCTACCTGACCGGCGGCGCCGCGCACGAGATCGCGCCCCACCTTACCGGCCCTCTGGAGGTCGTGGATAATCTGGTGCTCGAAGGCGTCCTCGTCATCGCCTCCGGGGACTAGGTCCGTCGCTCGCGACGGCCTCCGCCCACGCCCGCCGCCACGACCGCCGACCGTCCCATGCGCATCGTCATCGTTCTCCTGCTGCTCGCGAACCTGACGCTCTACGCGTACACGCGCCTCGACAGCGGCGGGGGCGAGGGCATGCTGCTGCAGGACCAGGTGCAGCCCGACAAGATCAAGCTGCTGACGCCGCAGGAAGTGGCGGCGCTCGGCCCCGCGAAGGTCGCGGCCCTCGCCGACGTGTGCGTCGAGTGGGGCCCGTTCTCCGACCCCGACCGCACGCGCGCGCTCGCCGAGCTGGAGCCGCTCAACCTCGGCCGCCTGCTCACGCAGAAGCGGGTCGAGTTCGACGGCGGCTTCGTCGTCGTGATGGGCCCGATCGCGAACCGCACCGCGGCGGAGGCGCGCGTCGCCGACCTGAAGAAGGCCGGGGTGCGGGACATGGCCCTGGCCGACGCGCCGCGCGGGCAGTTCCTGGTGCTCCTGGGAACCTTCCGCACCGAGGCCGCCGCGGTCGCCTACGCCGAGCAGCTCGCCACGCTCGGCATCAAGCTCGCGAAGGTCGAGCCCCGCTCGCAGGCCATCGCGCAGACGCTGCTCGTCGTGCGCGACCCCCAGCAGACCGTCGTGGCGCGGCTGAAGGACCTCCAGGCGCAGTACGCAGGCAGCGAGATCAAGATCGCCGCCTGCGAGCGCACGACGTGACCGCGCCACAGATCCGGCTGGCCGCGGGCGCGGCCGACATGGCCGAGGCGCGCGCGCTGTTCGAGGAGTACGCGGCGTGGCTCGCGATCGACCTCTGCTTCCAGGGGTTCGCGGAGGAGCTGGCCACGCTGCCGGGTACCTATGCGCCGCCGGCGGGACGCCTCCTGCTGGCCGGGCCGCCGGGCGGCGCGGTCGGGTGCATCGCGCTGCGGCCGCTCGTGAAGGACGGCGTGCCGCCGGGCACCGCGGAGGTCAAGCGGCTGTACGTGCGCCCGGCCGCCCGTGGCGGCGGCCTCGGCGCCCGCCTCGTCGAGCGGCTGGTGACCGAGGCGCGCGCGATCGGCTATCGCGCGCTCATGCTCGACACGCTCGACACCATGCGCGAGGCGCAGTCGCTGTACCGCCGCTTTGGCTTCGCCGAGTGTTCGCCGTATTATCACAACCCACACCCCGGCACCGTCTACATGCGCCGGGAACTCTAGCGCGTCACCCGCGGAACTCGCGCATGTTCCTGTCCGCCAGCGACAAGCAGTCGATCACCGCCCGCGTCGCCGCCCTCGAGCGGGCGACCGGCGTGGAGGTCGTGACGCTCGTCACGCCCAAGTCGGATGCGTACCCCGAGGCGGTGTGGAAGGCGTTCGCGCTCGGTGCGTCGCTCGCGGCGCTGGTCGTCGCGGTGGGCGAGGTGCTGCACCCCGAGTGGATCAGCACGTGGGCCGTGTTCTCGGCCGCGGTGACGATCCTCGCCGTGGGCGCGGCCTGCGCGCTCGGCGCGGTCTACGTGCCGGCGTTCGCGCGGCTCTTCATCCGGCCGCAGCGGGCGGCCCTCGAATCGCTGCAGTACGCCCGGGGACGGTTCCTGGAGCGCGGCCTCTTCGCCACCCGCGAGCGCACCGCGGTGCTGCTGGTCGTGAGCCTGCTGGAGCGGCAGGTGGTGATCGTCGCCGACGTCGGCCTCGACGGCCACGTGGGCAAGGACGAGTGGGACGGTGTCATCGCGGCCGTGACGGCCCGCCTGCGCGACGGGCAGGTCGGACCGGCGCTGCTCGCGGGGCTCGATGCGACCGAGGCCGTGCTCGCCAACAAGGGCATCGCCCGCGGCGCCGGCAACGCGTTCGCCGACGGGCCGGTCGAGGAGGCGGGACCGTGAGCGCGATGCCGACGACGCACGGAGGGCGGTGGCTGCGCGCGCTGGCGGCGATCCTCGCCGTCACGGCGCTCGCGCTGCCGGCGCACGCGACCGACGCGCCCTACCTGTCCGGCCGCGTGGTCGACAACGCGGAGATCCTGTCGCCCGCCGCCCGCCAGCGCCTCACCGACCTCCTGAAGGCGCACGAGCAGAAGACCACCAACCAGGTCGTCGTCCTGACGGTGCCGTCGCTCGGCTCCGACAGCATCGAGGAATACGCGAACAACGTCTTCGCCGCGTGGAAGCTCGGGCAGAAGGGCAAGGACAACGGCGTGCTGGTGGTGGTGGCGCCGAAGGACCGCAAGATGCGCATCGAGGTGGGCTACGGCCTCGAGGGCACGCTCACCGACGTGATGGCGTCGCGCATCATCCGCAACGACATGACGCCGAAGTTCAAGGCCAACGACTTCGACGGCGGCATCACCGACGGCGTCAACGCGATCGTCGCGCGCCTCGAGGGCGGCGAGCCGCCGGCCGACACGGGCGGGGGCACGACCACCAAGCTGGGCTCGTTCACGGTCACCGAATCGGAACTGCCGCCGTGGCCGATGCGCATCCTGCTCGGCTGCTTCATCTTCGGCATCATCGGGCTCTTCACCGTCATCGGCGTGATGACGCCCGGGATGGGCTGGTTCCTGTATTTCTTCCTCATCCCGTTCTGGGCGATGTTCCCGATCGTCATCGTCGGCGTGAAGGGCGCGCTCGTGCTGCTCGGCATCTACATCGTCGGCTTCCCGGTCGCGAAGATCATCATCTCGCGCATGCCGTGGTACGAGAAGGCGCAGGCCGACCTGAAGAAGAAGGGCTCCGCGAGCATCGGTGGCTTCGTCCTGAGCTCCGGCAGCAGCAGCGGCTCCAGCTGGTCGTCGTCCTCGTCGAGCTCCGGCGGTTTCTCCGGCGGCGGCGGCAGCTCCGGCGGCGGCGGCAGCTCGGGCAGCTGGTAGCGCGCCCGCGCCCGCGTCACGCCTTCGCGAGCACCGCGAACGCCTCGTCGGCCGGACCGGCCACGGGTGCCGCCACGACGCGCGCGTCGCGGAAGCCCGCCGCGCGCACCACCTCCAGCATCTCCTCCGGCGCGTACCACGTCGCGCGCAGCGTCGCGTGCTCCTCGGCGAGGCGCTGCGCGCCGCGGCGGTGGGCGTAGCGGTGCGCCGCGCGCACGAGCCGCGCCTCCGGCGTCCACGTCGTCTCCGAGCGCAGCGCGATCTGCGAGCCGTCCGGCAGCTTCGCCGTGCGCACCTCCACCAGCGGTGCGGCGAGCCGCTGCTGGGCGGTCGGCGGGACGCGGCAGTCGACGACCAGCGTGCCCGGCGCCACGAGGTGCGCCCGGATGCGTTCGAGCGCCGCCTGCACCAGGGCCGGATCGGTGATCGCCTGCAGCGCGCCGTCGGCGACGTACGCCCCGCCGTAGCGGAACGGGAGGTTCAGCTGCGCGATGTCCTGGCGGAACGTCGGCGTGGCGAGGCCGGCGGCGGCCACCCGTTCGTCGCAGCGCGCGAGGAGGGTGGGCGCGGGCTCGACCCCGTGCACCTTGTGGCCCTGCCCCACGAGCGGCACCAGCACGCGGCCCATGCCGCACAGGGCGTCGAGGACGAGCCCGTCAGGGGCGGGAAACTGCTGCCGATACCAGCCCAGCTCGAGTTCGTCCGGCAGCAGCGCCGTCGCTTGCGCGAACAGCGCCTGCAGGGGGCCGGGGCCGGTCATCGCCGGGCTAGAGCTGCTCCCACGGGAGCCCGTCCTTGCGCCAGCCGGTCTTGGTGCCGCGGTGGTGCTTCTCGTCGAGCGGCCCCTCGAAGCCTTCCAGCACGTTGTAGACGTCGGTGAAGCCGGCTTTCTCGAGGGCGAGCCCCGCGTCCACCGAGCGGTGCCCGCTGCGGCAGATGAGCACGACGGGGCGGCTCGCGCTGGTGACCTTCTTCACCTGCCCGACGAAGTGCGGGTTGATCTCCCAGTCGGGGCCGTCGTTCCACGCGACGTGCTGGGCGCCGACCGGGTGGCCGACGAAGAAGAACTCCATTTCGCTGCGGCAGTCGATGAGGACGGCCTGCGGGTTCGCCTGCAGGAACGCGTGGGCCTCGACGGGCGTGAGGTGCTTCATGGCGGCCCTAATTTACCATGCGCCGCCCCCGCGCCCTACGGGCCGCCGGGCCGCCCGGGCGCGAGCGCGGCGGCGATCGGCGCGCGCGCGACCAGGTCCTCGTACACGTAGCGGTAGCAGTCGGTGGACGGGTGCAGGCCATCCTCTGCGAAGAAGCGCCGCGGCTCGCGGCTGAACGGGTCGGTCGCCTTCGTGTGGAAGAAGTCGACGTAGTGGGCGCCGTGGCGCCGCGCCGCGTCCTCGAACAGCCGGCACACCTCGCGCGAGCGGCGGGTGAGCCACCACGACTCGGGCGGCGCGAACGCGGGCACCAGGCCGACGTTGGGCGTGGTGGTCACCACCACGTGGTCCGCGAGCCGGCACGCGCGCGCGACCAGTGCGTCGACCTGCGGGCGCAGCGCGCGCAGCGGCGTGCGGCGCAGGACGTCGTTGCCGCCGACGTGGATCAGGACGAGGTCGTAGCGCGCGGTCGCGGCATCGGCCACCTGCAGCAACGCGTCGAGCGTGCGCGCGCCGTTGCGCGCGCGGTTGACGATCGCCGCGTGTGGGAACTGCGCGGCGAGCAGGCCGGCGATCGAATCCTCGGGCCGGTTGGCGCCCGTGCCCACGCCCGTGCTGTCGCCGATCACGAGCACGGTCGCGGCGTGCCCGTCGGCGGGCCGCTCGAACACCACGGCAGCGTCCGCGAGGCGGTCGCCGACGCGCCGGAGTTGCGCCAGGCGGTACCAGCGCCAGCCGGCCGCGGCGAGCGAGGCGCCGGCGACGACCGCCGCCACGGTGGGTGGCACGCGGCGCGGAAGGGCGAACGGACGGGTCGTCATGGACGGGTCTCGGGGAAGTCTTGCGCCATCGATCCTTGCACAGACCGCGCGTTGCGCGGCGGGTTCCGCGCGGGTTCGGCCTGCCGGCATCCCCCGCCGCCGGCGTGCCGATGGTCCGCTGGTGCGACGCGTCCGCCGGCCCTGCGCAAGCCTGCCGCCGGCGCGCGGGTCGTGGGCACATTGATGCTAAAATTCAATGCTTTGGTGCAACCCCAGCCGCCCCGACGCAACACCGCCATGCAGCCCGATCGCACCGCCCTGCTGACCCGTCTCCTGCGCGAACGCATCCTGGTCCTGGATGGCGCGATGGGCACGATGATCCAGCAGTGCCACCTGGGCGAGGCGGACTTCCGCGGCGCGTTCCACGGCCACGCGCACGACCTCGCGGGCGACAACGACCTCCTGGTGCTGACGCGGCCCGACGTGGTGCGCGGGATCCACGACCGCTACCTCGAGGCGGGCGCGGACATCATCGAGACCAACACGTTCTCGGCAACGCGCATCGCGCAGGCCGACTACGGGATGGAGGGGCGCGCGTACGAGATGAACTTCGCCGCCGCGCGGCTCGCGCGCGAGGCGTGCGACGCGTGGACCGCGCGCACGCCCGGCCAGCCGCGCTTCGCGGGCGGCGCCCTCGGGCCCACGAACCGCACGGCCTCCATCTCGCCGGACGTCAACGACCCGGGCGCGCGCAACGTCACGTTCGACGAACTGGTCGCGGCGTACGGCGAGGCGGCCGCGGGCCTGTGCGAGGGCGGCGCCGACCTGCTGCTGGTCGAGACCGTGTTCGACACGCTCAACGCCAAGGCGGCGCTGTTCGCGATCGAGAGCTACTTCGAGAAGGCGGGGCAGCGGCTGCCGCTCGTCGTGTCGGGCACCATCACCGACGCGTCCGGCCGGACGCTCTCCGGGCAGACGCCCGAGGCGTTCTGGAACGCGGTGCGCCACGTGCGCCCGCTCGCGGTGGGATTGAACTGCGCGCTCGGCGCGGCGCTGATGCGCCCGTACATCGAGGAGCTCGCGCGCGTGGCCGACACGTTCGTGTCGTGCTACCCGAACGCGGGGCTGCCGAACCCGATGTCCGACACCGGCTACGACGAGACACCGGTGCAGACGTCCGCGATGCTCGAGGACTTCGCGCGCAGCGGGTTCGTGAACATCGTCGGCGGCTGCTGCGGTACCACGCCGGCGCACATCCGGGCGATCGCGCAGGCCGTGAAGACGCTGCCGCCGCGAAAGCTGCCGGCGGCGGTGGAGGCCGCGGCCGAACCCGAGGAGGCGGCTGCGTAGGATCTCCCTCTCCCCGCTTGCGGGGAGAGGGTCGGGGTGAGGGGAAGGTGGAGACCGCACCGACCGCCCCTCACCCCTGCCCTCTCCCCGCGAGCGGGGAGAGGGGGGTCGATCCAGCCCTTGGCGACCATCATGTCCCGCTTCATGCGCCTCGCCGGCCTCGAGCCGCTCACCATCGGCGACGACTCGCTGTTCGTCAACGTCGGCGAGCGCACCAACGTCACCGGCTCCAAGGCGTTCGCGCGCCTCATCCTCGCGGGTGACTACGCGGCCGCGGTCGACATCGCGCGCCAGCAGGTCGCCAACGGTGCGCAGATCATCGACGTCAACATGGACGAGGCGATGCTCGATTCGAAGGCGGCGATGGTCCGCTTCCTGAATCTCATCGCCGCCGAGCCCGACATCGCGCGCGTCCCGGTGATGATCGACTCCTCGAAGTGGGAGGTGATCGAGGCCGGCCTGAAGTGCGTGCAAGGCAAGCCGATCGTCAACTCGATCTCGCTCAAGGAGGGCGAGGCCGCGTTCCTGCACCAGGCGAAGCTCGTGCGCCGCTACGGCGCCGCCGTCATCGTGATGGCGTTCGACGAGAAGGGCCAGGCCGACACGTTCGAGCGCAAGACGCAGATCTGCCGGCGCAGCTACGACCTGCTCGTCGACCGGGTCGGGTTCCCGCCCGAGGACATCGTCTTCGATCCGAACGTGTTCGCGATCGCGACCGGCATCGAGGAGCACAACCACTACGCGGTCGACTTCATCGAGGCGACCCGCTGGATCCGCGAGCACCTGCCGCATGCCAAGGTCTCGGGCGGCATCTCCAACGTGAGCTTCAGCTTCCGCGGCAACGAGCCCGTGCGCGAGGCGATCCACACGGTGTTCCTGTTCCACGCCATCCGCGCCGGCCTCACGATGGGCATCGTCAACGCGGGGCAGCTCGGCGTGTACGACGAGCTGCCGGCGGAGCTGCGCGAGCGGGTGGAGGACGTGGTGCTGAACCGCCGCCCCGACGCCACCGAGCGCCTGGTCGCGTTCGCGGAGACGGTCAAGGCGCAGGGCAAGGCGGTCGTCGAGGACCTCGCGTGGCGGGGCGAGCCGGTCGAGGCGCGGCTCACGCACGCGCTGGTCAAGGGCATCACCACGTACATCGTCGAGGACACCGAGGAGGCGCGGCAGAAGTACGCGCGGCCGATCCAGGTAATCGAGGGTCCGCTGATGGACGGCATGAACGTCGTCGGCGACCTCTTCGGCGCCGGCAAGATGTTTCTGCCGCAGGTCGTGAAGTCGGCGCGCGTGATGAAGCAGGCGGTCGGCCACCTCGTCCCGTTCATCGAGGAGGAGAAGAAGAGGAGCGGCGACGCCGGCAAGCCCAAGGGCACGATCGTGATGGCCACGGTCAAGGGCGACGTGCACGACATCGGCAAGAACATCGTGGGCGTCGTGCTCCAGTGCAACAACTTCGACGTCGTCGACCTGGGCGTCATGGTGCCGGCGACGAAGATCCTCGAGACCGCCGTCGAGCGCAACGCCGACATCGTGGGGCTCTCCGGCCTCATCACGCCGTCGCTCGAGGAGATGGCGCACGTCGCGCGCGAGATGCAGCGCATGGGCCTCACGCAGCCGCTGCTGATCGGCGGCGCGACCACGTCGCGCACGCATACGGCGGTGAAGATCGCGCCGCACTACGGCGGCGTGACGGTCTACGTGCCGGACGCCTCGCGCGCGGTCGGCGTGGCCAGCAACCTGCTGTCCGACGAACTGCGCGCCGCGTACGTGGCCGAGGTCGCCGCCGACTACGAGAAGATCCGCGTCCAGCACGCGGGCAAGAAGGGACCGAAGCTCGTCGCGCTCGACGCGGCGCGCGCCAACGCGTTCCGCCCGGACTGGGGCGGGTACGCGCCGCCGGCGCCGCACGCGCCCGGGCGGCGCGAGTTCCGCAACGTCGACCTCGGGAAGCTCGTCGAGTACATCGACTGGGGTCCGTTCTTCCAGGCGTGGGAGCTGTCCGGCCCGTTCCCCGCGATCCTCGACGACCCGATCGTGGGCGAGGCGGCGCGCAACGTCCACGCCGAGGGCCAGGCGATGCTGGAGAAGATCGTCGCCGGGCGCTGGCTGCGCGCGAACGGGGTGATGGGCCTGTGGCCCGCGAACGCCGTGGGCGACGACATCGAGGTCTACACGGACGAGCGCCGGGCGGAGATCGCGTTCTGCTGGCGCAACCTGCGGCAGCAGAACGAGCGGCCCGCGGGCAAGCCGAACTACAGCCTCGCCGACTTCGTCGCGCCGAAAGGCACGCGCAAGGATTGGCTCGGCGGCTTCGCCGTCACCACCGGCCTCGGGATCGAGGCGAAGCTCGCGGAGTTCGCCGCGGCGAAGGACGACTACGCGGCGATCATGCTGAAGGCGCTCGCCGACCGGCTGGCGGAGGCGTTCGCCGAGTGGCTGCACCAGAAGGTGCGGCGCGAGCTGTGGGGCTACGCGTCGGACGAGCTGCTCGGCCTGGACGCGCTGGTGCGCGAGGAGTACCGCGGCATCCGGCCGGCGCCCGGGTACCCGGCGTGCCCCGACCATGCGGCGAAAGCGCCGCTCTTCGCCCACCTGCGCGCGCCGGAGGTCGGGATCACGCTGACCGAGAGCTACGCGATGCAGCCGGCGGCCGCCGTGTCCGGGTTCTACCTGTCGCATCCCGACGCCCATTACTTCGCGGTGGGGCGGATCGGCGACGACCAGCTCGACGACTTCGCGGCGCGCGCCGGGCTGACCCGCGACGATGCGGCGCGGCGCCTCGCGCCGAATCTCGGGTAAGGTCACGGGTTGGCCGCCCCGGCCGGTTTCCTGCGATCTTTGGGCTCCATGCTTGCCTCCTTGACCCGCGCCCTGTGCGCCTGCGCCTTCCTCGCCCTGCTGGCGTCCGCACCCGCGCGTGCCGCGGCGTTCGACTTCGAGGACGTGAGCCGGCGTGCCGCGGCGCTCGCCGGTCAGCCGTACAAGGCGCCCACCGGTACGCTGCCGAAGGCGCTGCGCGAGCTGACGTACGACCAGTACCGCGACATCCGCTTCCGCCCGTCGAAGTCGATCTGGCGCGCGCAGAACCTGCCGTTCGAGCTGCAGCTCTTCCACCCGGGCCTCTACTACGACCTGCCGGTGCGCCTGTCGGAGATCGTCAACGGCGCGGCGCGCGAGATCCGGTTCGATCCGGAGCTCTTCGACTACGGCAAGAACAAGATCGATCCGCAGGCGATGAAGGGCGTGGGCTTCGCGGGCTTCCGCGTCCACTTCAACCTCAACAACCCGAAGTACAAGGACGAGGTGCTGGTGTTCCAGGGCGCGTCCTACTTCCGCGCGCTGGGGAAGGACCAGCGCTACGGCCTGTCCGCGCGCGGGCTCGCGGTCGACACGGCGCTCGCCTCCGGCGAGGAGTTCCCGCGCTTCGTCGAGTTCTGGATCGAGCGGCCCGACCCGTCGGCGAAGGAGCTCACGATCTACGGGCTCCTCGACTCCAGGAGCGTGACCGGCGCGTACCGCTTCGTGCTGAAGCCCGGGAGCGAGACGCTCACGGTCGTGAAGGCGCGCGTGTTCCTGCGCGAGAACGTGGCAAAGCTCGGCCTGGCGCCGCTCACCAGCATGTTCTTCTCGGGCGAGAACCAGCGCTCGGCGAAGCCCGACTACCGGCCCGAGGTCCACGACTCGGACATCCTGCTCATCCAGTCGGGCACCGGCGAGTGGATCACCCGCCCGCTGGTCAATCCGCGGCGGCTGCTGGTCACGTCGTTCGCGCTCACCAATCCGCAGGGATTCGGGCTCATGCAGCGCGACCGCAGCTTCGAGAGCTACCAGGACCTCGAGGCCCGCTACGAGCTGCGGCCCTCCGCGTGGGTCGAGCCCAAGGGGCAGTGGGGCAAGGGGCGCGTCGAGCTGATCCAGATTCCGACCCCGGACGAGACCAACGACAACATCGTCGCGTTCTGGGTGCCCGACACCCTGCCCGCCCTCAAGCGTCCGCTGGACCTCGAGTACACGATCCGCTGGCAGCGCGACAAGGAGGTGAAGCCGCCGCTCGCCTGGATTGCGCAGACGCGCCGCGGGCACGGCTACACCAAGGACCCCGACCCGTCGGTCGGCTTCGTGATCGACTTCGAGGGGCCGGTGTTCGCGAAGCTCGGTCCCGACGCCAAGGTCGAGAGCGTGATCACCGCCGACAGCAACGGCGAGATCGTCGAGAACCATCCGTACCGCAACGAGGTGACGGGCGGCTACCGCCTGCGGCTGCGGGTGAAGCCCATCGACGACAAGAAGCCGGTCGAGCTGCGCGCGTTCCTGCGCGCGGGCGACACGACGCTGACGCCGACGTGGAGCTACATCCTGCCGGGCGAATGATGCGCGACGAACGGGTGCCCGGCGACGTCGCGGCCTACCTGGACCGCCTGCCGCTCGCCGGCGCCGACCGCGAGCGCGTGGCGCGCGCGCTCGCCGACCATCCCGCGGAGCCGGCCTTCGCGGCCCTGCACGGCGAACTCGCGCACGCGGCGGTGCCGGCCGCGGAGCCCGCGTTCGCGTCGCTGCGCGCGCGCCTCGCCGTCGCGCTGCGCGGCGGGCCGGAGGGCGCTCCCGAGCCGGTCGTGCAGGACGACGTGCACGGCTTCCCGCGCCTCGTGACCACGCCGCCGATGCGCCGCACGTCGATGGTCCCGCGCCCGTGGCCGGCCCGCGGCGAGCACGACAAGGCGACGGGCGACGGCCGGCGCAAGCGCTGGTTCTACGTCGCCAACCGGCGGCGGATCGTGCTGCTCGCCCTCGCGCTGGCGCAGACGTGGCTTGCCACCGCGCTGATGGGCGCCGTGCTGCCCTACCACGGCCAGCAGCCGCTGGAGGTCGCGATCCTCGTGCTGTTCGCGATCCTCTTCACGTGGGTGTCGCTGGGCTTCTGGACGGCGCTCGCGGGGTTCCTCGTGCTCGTGTCGCGCGGCGACGGCTTCGCCATCTCGCGCACGGCGGCCCGGGACGCGCCGATCGCGGACGCCGCGCGCACCGCGATCGTCATGCCGATCGCCAACGAGAACGTGCCGCGCGTGTTCGCGGGGCTGCGCGCTACCTACGAGTCGCTCGCGCGGACGGGACGGCTCGGGCATTTCGATTTCTTCGTGCTGTCCGACACCGGCGATCCTGACACGCGGGTCGCGGAGGTCGCGGCGTGGAACGACCTGTGCGGCACGCTCGGCGCGTACGGCCGCATCTTCTACCGCTGGCGGCAGCACCGCATCAAGCGCAAGAGCGGCAACATCGCCGACTTCTGCCGCCGCTGGGGCAGCAAGTACCGCTACATGATCGTGCTCGACGCCGACAGCGTGATGAGCGGCGAGTGCCTGACCCGCCTCGTGCAGATCGCGGAGGCGAACCCCGACGCCGGCATCATCCAGACGGCGCCGCGCGCGGCCGGCCGCGACACGCCCTACGCGCGCATGCAGCAGTTCGCCACCCGGATGTACGGGCCGCACTTCACCGCCGGGCTCCACTACTGGCAGCTCGGCGAGTCGCACTACTGGGGCCACAACGCGATCATCCGCGTCGCGCCGTTCATCGAGTACTGCGCGCTCGAGCGGCTGCCGGGCAGGGGGGCGCTGTCGGGCGAGATCCTGTCGCACGACTTCGTCGAGGCCGCCCTCATGCGCCGCGCCGGGTGGGGCGTGTGGATCGCGTACGACGTGCCGGGCAGCTACGAGGAGATGCCGCCCAACCTCATCGACGAGCTGAAGCGCGACCGCCGCTGGTGCCAGGGCAACCTCATGAATGCGCGCCTCATGCTGACCAAGGGCCTGCATCCCGCGCACCGCGTCGTGTTCATGACCGGGGTGATGGCGTACCTGTCGGCCCCGCTGTGGTTCCTGTTCCTCGTGCTCTCCACGGCGCAGCTCGCCGTGCACACGCTGGTCGAGCCGACGTACTTCACGCAGCCCTACCAGCTCTTCCCGCGCTGGCCGGAGTGGCGGCCCGAGTGGGCGCTCTCGCTCGTCGCCGGTACCGCGCTGCTGCTCTTCCTCCCCAAGATTCTGTCGGTGTTCATGGTCACGGTGGCGCGCGTTTCGCGCTACGGCGGGCGGGTCAAGCTGGTCGCGAGCGTCGCGCTGGAGGTGCTGATGTCGATGCTGCTGGCGCCGATCCGCATGCTCTTCCACACGCGCTTCGTGGTGATGGCGCTGCTCGGGCGCTCGGTGACGTGGAAGTCGCCGCCGCGCGAGGACGCCCAGACGTCGTGGGGCGAGGCCGTCCAGCGGCACGGCCTGCAGACGGTGTTCGGCGTGGCGTGGGCGGCCGGCGTGTGGTGGCTGAATCCGTCCTTCCTGTGGTGGCTGCTGCCGGTGGCCGGCGCGCTCATCCTCTCGATTCCCGTGTCGGTGTACACGAGCCGGGCGTCGCTCGGCGTGCGCGCGCGGCAGGCGGGACTGTTCCTCATCCCCGAGGAGACGAGCCCGCCGCCGGAGATCGCGGCGACCGACCGCTACAACGACGAGGCGCCGGCGCCGCCGGGGTGGTTGGACGCGGTGGTGGACCCGCGCCTGAACGCGCTGATGGCCGCGCTCACCGTGCCGCGCCCGGGCTTGCCGGCGGCGGTGCGCGAGGAGCGGCGGGCGCTGGTGGAGCGCGCGCTGGCCGAAGGGCCGGAGGCGCTGACGGCGCGCGAGAAGGCGGTGCTGCTGTCGGACCCGGTGGCGCTGTCGCGCCTGCACTACCGCGTGTGGGCGGTGCCGCGGGTGAACGATGCGTGGCGGGTGCCGGTGGGCGCGACGGCCGGCTGATCGTCCTCCCTCTCCCGCCCGCGGCGGGATCGGGCCGGGGTGAGGGTGGGGACTGTGCTTTTTCCGGGGCCGCCCCTCACCGCAACCCTCTCCCCGCGCACGGGGAGAGGGAGTTCCATGGCGAGCCGGCCGCCGATCGCACGGCGGGCACTGCCCTGGCGGACGCCTCTTGCGGACGACTAGTCCAGGCCCCCGATGAAGTCGCCCTTGCCGAGTTCCACCCCGTTGGCGCGCAGGATGTTGTAGGCCGTGACGCAGTGGAACCAGAAATTCGGCAGCGCGTACTGCGACAGGAAGTTGATGCCCGTGAACGTCTT
The DNA here is from genome assembly GCA_046347715.1 of Burkholderiales bacterium. Classification (GTDB taxonomy): domain Bacteria; phylum Pseudomonadota; class Gammaproteobacteria; order Burkholderiales; family Casimicrobiaceae; genus VBCG01. The sequence continues at coordinate 236,514 of JAXMFO010000004.1, read as the reverse complement.
GGGCTCGCCGCGGATCGGGCGGGTCACCGGCCGCGCCTCGCTGCCGTCGATCTGCGCCGGCGTGAACGACCGCACCGCCTCGATCGCGCGGTCGACGCGCGCGATCAGCGCGTCGAAGGTCGCCTCGTTGTCCTCCCACTTCGGCGGCTCCGAGCCGGCGAGGCGGGCGACCGTGCCGCGCGCGAAGTCGGTGGCGATGTAGACCTGCCGGTTGAGCGGGAACATGTCGGGGAAGAGCCGCAGCCCGATCAGCACCGACTCGTCGATCTTCTTCGCCGTGGCGTGCGCCTGCGCCTTCTGCAGCACGGTCCTGAGGCTCGTGAGCCCGCGCGCCAGCACGGGCACGGACGCCTGGTACATGGACATCTGCATCGCTTCCTCCTCCTCCAAAAACGGGAGGGCGATTGTAGCGCGCCCTAGCGCGCGGCGACCGGCCGCCAGTCGCGGAAGACGTCGATGTCCATGCCGTCCGGGAAGAAGAGCTCGTTCGGGCCGTGGCCGGGCTTGTCGGTCACGCCGTACTGCCAGACGATCTCCTTCGTCGCCCGGTCGATCACGATCACGCGGTGGCGCGCGTCGTCGTTGACGATCACGTTGCCGTTCGGCAGCTCGAGCGCGAGCGAGGGATGGTCGAGCATCTTCTCGCCTTCCTTGACCATATACTCCCACTTCGCCTTGCCGCTCTTCGGGTCGAAGATCACCACGCGCCCCGGCTTGCTGAAATCGGCGACGATGACGTTGCCGTCGCGCGTCGGGAACGCGTCCGACGGATAGCGCACGTTCGGCGCGCGCGTGCTCCACAGCACCTTGCCGTCGGGGGCGAGCCGGGAGATGCGGGCGTCCGTGATCTCGGTGACCAGGAGGTCGCCGTTCGCGAGCGGCGTCGACCCGTTCGGGTAGGCGAACGTGCGCGGCGGGTCGTGGCGGCACTGGCCTTCCTTGCCCCACTGCTGGACGACCTTCGACGTCGCCGGGTCGATGAACTGGATGCGGCAGTTGCGGATGTCCGCGACCACGATGCGGCCGTCCGGCAGCAGGTGCGCGTCGTCGGGATAGTTGAAGTGCCCGGGCTTGGTGCCGCGCTCGTCGGAGACGCCGAACGTGTAGGTCAGCGTGCGCGTCTCGTAGTCGACGAAGTGGAGGTCGTAGTTGTCCTCCTCGTTGACCACCAGCTTCTTGCCGTCGGGCGAGAAGAACACGTCGTCGTTGCCGCGGTAGATCCTGAGGTTGGGCGACGGGAATTCCCAGACGATGCGCTTGTCGGGCGCGATCTCGATCAGCCGGTTGTTGCGGCGGTCGGCGATGACGATCGGGTAGGGCAGCGGCCCGCTCCACGCGGGCACCGGCTGCTCGTGCGAGCCGGTGAGCGGCGGAATCGGCGGCAGCGTGGCGCCGCTCGACACGATGCCCGCGCCGGTCATTTCGGACGTGACCTCGACGGGCACGCCATCGGCCTTGCGCCTGGCGGGCGTCGCCGCGGCGGCGGGCAGCGCCACCGCGAGGGCCAGCGCGAGCGCGGTGGCGGTGAGGGGGAACCGGCGGGAGCGCGTCATGGCGAAGTCCTCGGGATCAGTGGGGGTGGTGCACGTGCTCGCGCCCGGCGAGCAGCGCGTCGATCCGCGCGTCCTTGTCGTCCCACAGCGTCTTCAGCCAGAGCTGGAACGCGTGGCGGTACGCGGGGTCGTCGGTGTAGCTGCCGTGCCGCAGGCCCGGCGGGATCGGCCGCCGCTGCACGCGCACGATCACCTTGCGGACCGTGCCGCACAGCAGGTCCCAGAACGTCGGCACGCCGCCGGGATACACGATCGTCACGTCGAGCAGCTCGTCGAAGCGGTCGCCCAGCACGTCGAGTGCGAGCGCCAGCGCGCCCGCCTTCGGCTTCAGCAGGTGGCGGTACGGCGAGCGCTGCGCCTTGTGCTTGGCGGCGGTGAAGCGCGTGCCTTCGGCGAAGTTCATCACGCTGGTCGGCACCAGCCCGAACTTGCGGCACGCGCGGCGCGTGGTCTCGAGGTCCTGGTGCCGCTTCTCGGGATGGCGGAGCAGGTACGCCGTCGAGTGGCGGCGCATGAACGGGAAGTCGAGCGCCCACCACGCCGGACCGATCACCGGCACCCAGATCAGCTGCTGCTTCAGGAAGAACTTGAGGAGCGGGATGCGCCGGTTGAGCAGGTGCTGCAGCACCAGGATGTCGACCCACGACTGGTGGTTGGCGTTGACGAGGTACCAGCCCCCGTACTCGAGGTCGTCGATGCCCTGCACGTCCCATTCGGTGCGGCCGACGAGCTTCATCCAGCCGCTGTTGCCGGCGATCCAGCACGTCGCGATGAAGTTGAGCACGCGGTCGACGACCTTGCGCACCGGCTTGAACGGCAGCACCCACTTCACGACCGCGAACGCGAACAGCGACAGGCACCAGAACAGCGTGTTGAGCGCGAGCAGCGTCGCGCTGATGGCACCGCGGACGACCGGAGGCAGGAACCCGAGGAGCGGTCGCGGCGGTCGGCGTGCGGGGAGGGACGAGGTTTTCACGGCGTACGGCGCCCCGCGTGCGCGGGTGTCGATCGGGGATTGTGCGGCGCACGCGCCGCAGCGGCGTTGACGCGGGTCAAGCGCAAAGGCACCGCGCGCCCGGCGCGTGCCGGATGGGATTCGTATGTATCGGGGCCCGCGCTCAATCGAGGCGCGGTGCGGGCCCGGCGGGGGTTTCGGCGTCCCGGCGCGGGCGCATCAGCGGCAGCAGGAAGATCACCACGAGGCCGACGATCGAGTCGATCAGCAGCGTGACCGGATAGCCCCAGCGCACGATCGACAGCCCCTGCCACCACGACGTGTAGGTGATCACGAGGTTGGACATCGCCATGTACGCCGTGAACTGGGTGGCCGCGACCGCACGCGTGGTGACGTCCATGAAGAGCGCGGTGCGCACGCCGTAGTAGAGGCCCTGGAACGCGTTGAACGCGATGCTCGCGGCCCAGAACACCCACACGAGGTGGTCCGGCGGCTGCGGCCGGTTCGGCGCGTCGATCTCGACCGGCATGATCCAGTGCGCCTCCTGCATCGTCCACGCGAGCCACAGCGTGGGAATGACGGTGAGGAAGATGAAGAACGCGAGCGTGCGACGGCGGCCGAAGCGGTCGGACAGCCAGCCGCCCCATACGCACGTCAGCGCGAAGACCACCGTCGTCACGAGGTTGAGCTGCGCGATCGAGTTGTCGGTGAGGCCCAGCTCCACCGCGAGGTTCGACTGCAGCGCGAGCGACAGCGCATAGGCGCCGGCGGGCAGCAGCGCGACCACGACCCCGACCAGCGCGGGCCGGGAGCCGGTGAACGCGCGCCACGCCTCGCGCACGAAGGTCGCGAGCTCGCGCATCACCGTGGCGAAGGCGCCGTCCGCCGACGGCGGCCGGGGCGCGCGGGCCGGCTCCCTGAGCGGCAGCACGACGAAGACGGTCACCGCGAGGATGGCTCCCATCACGAAGAAGTACGTCGAGTTGAACGGGAAGAACTCGGTGAGGAACAGCACCCCGCTGCCCCCGATCGCCTGGCCGATCGACGCGCCGGCGAACATGAAGCCGTTGGCGAGCCCGCGCTCGTGCTCCGGCAGGACGTTGACCGCGAGCGCGTCGATGGCGACGTCCATCGTGGCCGCGAACGCGTTGTGCAGGAAGATGATCGCGGTGAAGAGCGCGACCTCGGTCGCGAAGTTGACCGGCATCGCGACGGCGAGCGACGCCACCATGCCGACCTGCATCATCAGGATCCACAGGCGCCGCCGCCCGAAGCGGTCGGACGAGAAGGTGTCGACGAACGGCCCCATCACCCACTTGAAGGCCCACGGCAGGTAGAGCGAGCCCACGAAGGCGCCGATGGCCACCGGCCCCAGCCCCTGCCGGCGCATCTGGGTCGCGATGGCGGTGGCGGTGAATCCGAGCGGGATTCCTTCCGTCACGTAGAGCAGGAAGAAGGTGGTGAGCCGCCCCGCCTTGGTCGCGAGGAGGTCGGGGAAGGGCAGTCGCACGGCGCGAACGCTAGCACAAACGGCCGCGATTGGGGGGCGCGCCGTCCGCGGCGCGGGGCCCGATCTCGCGTCCGGGCGGGCCGCACCGCATAATGCGCGCCGCGTCCCTTGGGCGCAGGAGGGGTCCGATGCCGCACCGCCATGTCGACAACCTGCTCACCCGCGAGCGCGTGCTCGTCCTCGTGCTGGTCGCCGCGAGCGTGCTCGTCGGCTGGCTGTGCTGGCTGATGGTGCAGCCGTTCGTGCCGGCGCTCACCTGGGCGCTCGTGCTCGCGGTGATCGCGCATCCGCTGCACGAGCGCGTGCTCGCGCGCATGCCGTCGTGGCCGAACACGGCGGCGGCGCTGGCGCTGGTGGTGGTGACCGTGGTCATCGCGCTGCCGACCGCGTGGCTCGTGCGCGAGGTGGGCCGCGAGGCGATCGCCGGGACGGACGAGGTCAAGCAGCTCTTCGACACCGAGCGCTGGAAGCACACTATCCGCGAGTTCCCGCAGTTGGCACCCCTGCACGACTGGTTCGACCAGCAGATCGACAGCGGCGCCAAGGCGAAGGGCGACGACGTCGCGCGCGGGGTGGGCAACGCGCTGCAGGCGGCGGTCGAGTTCGGGGTGTCGCTGCTCGTGACGTTCTTCATGCTGTTCTTCTTCCTGCGCGACAAGTGGCACATCCTCGCGCTGGTCGAGCGGCTGGTGCCGCTCTCGGACGTCGAGACCGGGCAGGTGGTGCAGAAGGTGCGCAACATGATCGCGGCGGTGGTGTACGGCACGCTGATCGTCGCGGCCGTCCAGGGTGCGCTCGGCGGGCTCATGTTCTGGTGGCTCGACCTGCCGGCGCCGCTGCTGTGGGGCGCGGTGATGGCGCTGGTGGCGGTGCTGCCGTTCCTCGGCGCCGCGATCGTGTGGCTGCCCGCGGCGGCGCTCCTGCTGGTCGAGGGGCACTGGGAGAAGGCGCTGATCCTCTCCGCCTGGGGCGCGATCGTGATCGGCCTCGTCGACAACCTCCTGCTGCCGCTGCTCATGAAGGGCCGCGTCGAGATGCACACGGTCCCCGTGTTCATCGCCGCGATGGGCGGCCTCTTCGCGTTCGGTGCGACAGGCCTCGTGCTGGGGCCGATGCTGCTCGCGATGGGCATCGCGCTGCTCGACGTCTGGCGGCGGCGCATGCGGCTGCACGAGGTGGTGACCGGGGTAGACGACAACGCGCCGTGGCAGGCGTGATGGGCTGAGGGATCGCCTCTCCCCGAAGCGGCGAGGGGTCCGACACCGCTCGCAACCAGGTTGCCTTCGGCGGTGCAGCGTGCCTGCGGTGTCAGACCCTGGACGCCCGGTACCTCCCGCTCGCCGTGCGCGGGGAGAGGGTCGGGGCGAGGGGCGACGTCCGTGGCCTCGGTCCGGGGTCAGACCCCGATGAACCCGGGGTCAGACCCCTTGCGGCTCAGCGGGCCCCCAGCCTCACGGCGGATAGCGCAGCACCGCCTGCACGGGATTGTGGTCCGACGAGGTGACCGGGATCGCCTCCACCTTCGTCACCGCGAGCCCGCGCACGAAGATGTGGTCGAGCTGCTTGCCGAGGAAGAGCGAGCGCAGGTCGTGCTCGGGATAGGTGAGCTCGGCGAGCCCGAGGCGCGCGCCCAGTTCGCGCACGGCGTCGAGCCGCTCGTCGGTCCAGGTGTTCATGTCGCCGCCCAGGACGATCGGCCCGCGGTGGCCGGTGAGCGCATCGCCGATCGCGCGCAGCTGGTCGCGATAGGCGCCGAGGGTCAGCGAGAAGTTGACCGCGTGCACGTTGACCACCGCCAGCGTGTCCGCCGTCCCCGGGAGGCGCAGCCAGCTGATCACCGCGGACTTGGGCAGGCGCAGGAGCGGCTCGGTCATGCGCTGCGTGCAGGTGGCGACCGGGGCGACGCGCGTCGCGGTCAGCACGCCGACGTCACGCTCGTTGTAGATGAACGAGCTCGCCATCACCCAGCCCAAGTCGGCCGACTGCAGGACCTGCATGACCGGCTCGGTCAGCGTCACTTCCTGCAGCAGCAGGACGTCCGCGTCCCCGGCGAAGCGCGCGAGGTCGCGGTCCCAGCCGGCGTCGTCCTGCTTGTGCAGGTTCCAGGTGAGGAGGCGGATGGCGGACGCGTCGATGGGCGCGGCCTGCGACCACCGCTCCGCCGCCGTGCGTGCGGCCTCGTCGCAGTCGAGCGAGCGCACGGCGATGCCCTGCGGCTCGTGCACCAGCGCCCGGGCATTCTCGGTGACCGTCACGCACGACGCGAGGAACGGCAGCAGCGCGGCGGCGGCGAGGAGGCGGAGGCGGCGCGGCATCGGATCGTTCGCGGGCGGCGCGGTCGCGCCGGGGCGCCGGCCGCGCCCGTCAGGCCGGCGCGCGCGCCGTCGCCATCGTACCGCCTTCCGGCGCGGCGGCCTCGTCCTGTGGCAGGTCGTCGGGCAGGAAGCCGCCCGACTGGTGCTTCCACAGCAGCGCGTAGTGCCCGCCGCGGCGCAGGAGCGCCTCGTGCGTGCCCTCCTCGACGATGCGCCCGCCGTCGAGCACCACCAGCCGGTCCATGCGCGCGATGGTGGACAGGCGGTGCGCGATGGCGATCACCGTCTTGCCTTCCATGAGGCCCAGCAGCTGCTCCTGGATCGCGAGTTCGACCTCGCTGTCGAGCGCGGACGTCGCCTCGTCGAGCACCAGGATCGGCGCGTTCTTGAGGATCACGCGCGCGATCGCGATGCGCTGGCGCTGGCCGCCGGAGAGCTTGACGCCGCGCTCGCCGACGTGCGCGTCGTACGCCGTGCGCCCGCGCCAGTCCATGAGCTCGGCGATGAACTCGTGCGCGTGCGCCCGCCGCGCGGCGCTCTCGATCTCCGCGGGCGTGGCGTCCGGCCGCCCGTAGCCGATGTTCGCGGCGATGGAGCGGTGCAGGAGCGAGGTGTCCTGCGTCACCATGCCGATCGCCGCGCGCAGGCTCTCCTGCGTCACGTCGCGGATGTCGCAGCCGTCGATCCGGATCGTCCCCTGCTCGAGGTCGTGGAAGCGCAGGAGCAGGTTGACGAGGGTGGACTTGCCCGCGCCCGAGCGGCCGACGAGGCCGACCCGCTCGCCGGGCCGGATCGCGAGGTTGAAGTCGTCGAGCACGCGCTTGCCGTCGTTGCGGCCGTACGTGAACGTGACGTGCTCGAAGCGGATCTCGCCGCGCGGGACGGCGAGCTCGCGCGCCCCGGCCTTGTCGACCAGCGTGTGCGGCACGGCGATCGTCTCCATGCCCTCCTGCACGACCCCGATGTTCTCGAAGATGCTCGTCACCTCCCAGCTCACCCAGCCGGCCACGCTCGCGATCTGCCACGCGAGCGGCAGCGCCGTCGCGACCGCCCCGGCGCCGATCTCGCCGTGCGCCCACAGCACCATGCCGATGGTGGCGGTGCCCACGAGCAGCAGCGAGTTCATCACCGACAGCGTGCCCATGAAGGTGGTGATGAGCCGCATGTGCGCGGCGATGGCGCGCGCGTGCTCGTCGATCACCTCGCGCACGTACGCGTCCTCGTCGCGGGCGCGCGCGAAGAGCTTGACGGTGAGGATGTTCGTGTAGCTGTCCACCACCCGGCCCATCACGTGCGAGCGCACCTCCGAGGAGGCCTTCGCGAGGTCGCGCATCCGCGGCACGAAGTGGCGCAGGAAGAAGACATACGCCGCGAACCACGCGATGGTCGGCAGTGCGAGCCGCCAGTCGGCATGGGCCATGAGGAACAGCGCGGTGACCCCGTAGATGCCGATGTACCAGACGCCGCGGATCGTCGACACCACCGACTCGCGCAGCGCGTTGGACGTCTGCATCACGCGGTTGGCGATGCGGCCCGCGAAGTCGTTCTGGAAGAACGGCCAGCTCTGGCGCACGACGTGCCAGTGGCTCTGCCAGCGGATGAGGCTGGTCACGTTCGGCACCACCGCGTTGTTGCGCACGAGGCTGTCGGCGACGAACGCGAGCGGGCGGCCGAAGAGGATGGCGAGCGCCATCGCGACCAGCGTCGGCAGGGCCGCGGCAAACGCGGCGGCGCGGTCGTCGGCCTGCATCAGCGTGACCAGCCGGCCGATGAACACCGGGATCAGCGTGTCGATCAGCGCGACGACGATGCCGGTGCAGAACATCGCGGCATACAACCCCCGGGTCTGGCGGATGAAGTGCCAAAAGAAGGCGAGCAGCCCGTTGGGCGGGGCGGCGACGGGAAGCGCCGTGGGTCGGACGCGCGACTCGAAGAACGCGAACATGGTGGTTTCGCCATTGCGCCGCGCCGCACGCGGGTAGCGCGCGGTACGGGACGTCGGGAGGGGATGGGGGATTCTAGCGGGGCCGGGGGCGGGCGGCCAGCGCGTGCGCCTCCCGGCCGCGGCGACCCCAGTCGCGGGCTGTGCCGATCGCGCCTACAATCGGACGCAAGCCCATCCCCGGGAGGCGACATGACGATCCGCTGGCGCTGGTTGCTCCCCTGCGTGCTGCTTGCGGGCTGCGCGGCGGCGCCGCGCGCGCCGCAAGACGAGCGCTACTTCCACGACGCGCGCTTCCGCCCGGCCGGCGAGGCCATCCGCGTGGACGACGTGTTCGCGCTCTCGCCGGCGATGCGCGAGTACCTCGACACCGAGGTGCTGCCCCGGGCCGTGAGGCGTGGCCGCCAGAACGCGCTCGTCGACGTGCTCTACACGCAGGGCGACTTGAAGCTCGAGTACGACTCGGAGATGACCCGCAACGCCGCGCAGGCGTTCGCCGCGCGCTCCGGCAACTGCCTGTCGCTCGTGATCATGACCGCGGCGTTCGCGAAGGCGCTCGACCTGCCGGTGCACTACCAGAAGGTGTTCGTGGACGACGAGTGGGCGCGCAGCGGCGACCTCTACCTCGCGATCGGCCACGTCAACCTGGTGCTCGGCAAGCGCAAGACGGACGAGGGCGGCTACGGCTATCGCGTCGGCCGCAAGCCGTTCGAGAGCGAGGGCCTCACGATCGACTTCCTGCCCCCGGACGACATGCGCCGGCTGCGCACCGTCGAGATCGGCGAGGACGCGATCGTCGCGATGTACATGAACAACCGCGCGGTCGAGGCGCTCGCGCGCGACCGCGTGGACGACGCCTACTGGTGGGCGCGCGCCTCGGTCGCGCAGTCGACGGAGTTCCTGGCCGCGTACAACACGCTGGGCGCCGTCTACCAGCGCCACGGCGACCTGCCCGACGCGCAGGCCGTGCTGCGCTTCGTGCTCGCTCGCGAGCCCGCGAACACGCAGGCGATGGCGAACCTCGTCGCCGTGCTGCGCGACGGGGGGCAGGTCGCCGAGGCCGACGCGCTCGCGGCGCAGCTCGCCAAGCTCGAGCCGGAGCCGGCGTTCGTGCACTTCAACCGCGGGGTCGCCGCGTTCGAGCGGGGCGACTTCGCGACCGCGAAGGACGCGTTCGCACGCGAGGTCGCGCGCGCCCCGGACTACCACGAGTTCCAGTTCTGGCTCGGCGTGACGCTGCTGCGCCTGGGCGACACCGAGGCCGCGCGCCGGCACCTGGCGCTCGCGGTGAAGAACAGCACCACGCGGCGCGATCACGACCTCTATGCGGCGAAGCTCGATCGCCTCCTGCGTCCGTCCGCCAAGGGCGTCCGCGAGGACGGGGGCTGACGCAACGCCGCGGACCGGCGACCGCCGCGCCGGCTCGATGTCGGCCGGTGCCGGCGCGGCGGCGGCGGGCTGCACGCACGTCACGTCTCGCCAAACCCGCACGCTGCGGGTTACCCTTCGCACCCGGCCCGCGGAGGAGGCGGGCGAGCCATGACCAAGACCTATCGCATCGCCACCATTCCCGGCGACGGCATCGGCAAGGAAGTGATCCCGGCGGGTCGGGAAGTGCTGACCGCGCTCGCCGCCGCGCGCGGCGACTTCGGCGTCACGTTCACCGACTTCGGCTGGGGCGGCGACTGGTACCGCGCGGACGGCGTGATGATGCCCGCCGACGGCCTCGACGCGCTGCGCGCCGTCGACGCGATCCTGTTCGGCTCGGCGGGCGACCCCGACATCCCGGACCACGTCACGCTGTGGGGCCTGCGCCTCGCGATCTGCCAGGGCTTCGACCAGTACGCGAACGTGCGGCCCACGCGCATCCTCCCCGGCATCGACGCGCCGCTGAAGCGCTGCCGGCCGCAGGACTTGGACTGGGTGATCGTGCGCGAGAACAGCGAAGGCGAGTACGCCGGCGTGGGCGGGCGCGCGCACCGCGGGCACCCGATCGAAGTGGCCACCGACGTGTCGATCATGACCCGCGCCGGGGTCGAGCGCATCCAGCGCTTCGCGTTCCGGCTCGCGCAGTCGCGGCCGCGCAAGCACCTCACGGTGGTGACGAAGTCGAACGCGCAGCGCCACGCGATGGTGATGTGGGACGAGGTGGCGCGCGAGGTCGCGCGCGATTTTCCCGACGTCACGTGGGACAAGGAACTGGTCGACGCGATGACCGCGCGCATGGTGAACCGGCCGGCGTCGATCGACACCGTGGTCGCGACCAACCTGCACGCGGACATCCTGTCCGACCTCGCCGCCGCGCTCGCGGGCAGCCTGGGCATCGCGCCCACCGCGAACCTCGACCCGGAGCGCCGCTTCCCGTCGATGTTCGAGCCGATCCACGGCTCGGCGTTCGACATCATGGGCAAGGGGCTCGCCAATCCCGTCGGCACGTTCTGGAGCTGCGTGATGCTGCTCGAGCACCTGGGCGAGGCCGGCGCCGCGGTGGAACTCATGGCCGCCATCGAGCGCGTGACGGCCGACCCCGCGCTGCACACGCGGGACTTGGGCGGCACCGCGACCACCGCGCAGGTGACGCAGGCCGTGTGCACGTTCGTGCGCGAGGGACGCGCACGGCGCGCAGCCTGACGACGACCTTGCGATTCACAGGAGGAGGACGAACGATGCGCAAGCTTTCCGCGTGGCTGCTGGTACTCGCCTCGGCGTGCGCGCTCGCCCAGCCGTGCCCCGAGAAGAACGTGATGTACTGGCAGGCATTCCCGGCCGGTGGCGAGTCCGACCTCGCCGCGCGCCACCAGCAGCTGGTGCTCAAGAAGAAGTGCCCGGCGATCGAGACCATCGTGCAGTACAAGCCCGGTGCCGGCGGCGGCCTCATGTGGTCGCAGATGAACACGCTGCCCGGCGACGGGTTCAACGTGGTCGGCATCAACCTGCCGCACATCGTGTTCCAGCCGATCGAGGGGCAGGTGAGCTACAAGACCGAGGACGTGGTGCCGGTGTTCTGGTTCCACTACACGCCCGACGCGCTGGTGGTGCCCGAGGCGAGCCCGTACAAGACGCTCGCCGACTTCGTGAAGGCGGCCAAGGCGCAGCCGGAGAAGGTCTCGCTCGGCGGCTCCGGGCTCAACTCGGCGAATCACGCCGCGCACGAGCGGCTCGACAAGATCTTCGGCATCAAGACGATCTATGTTCCCTTCAAGGGCACCGGCGACATGACGACGGCCGTGGTCGGCAGCCAGGTCGACGGCGCGATGTCGTACACGGCGTTCGCGATCAACAACAAGGGCAAGGTGCGCGCGCTCGCGGTGGCGATGGACCAGCGGCACCCGCTACTGCCCGACGTGCCGACGTTCAAGGAACTGGGTGTGGACTGGGTCGACGGCGCGTACCGCGGCATCGGCGTGCCGAAGAGCACGTCGCCCGAGGCGCGGCGCAGGCTCGCCGACCTGTGGCGCACGCTCAACACCGACCCGGAGATGAAGGAACTGGCCGCGAAGAGCGGCTTCGAACTCGTCAACGTCGGCAACGCCGAGATGGACGCGTTCATGAAGGACAAGATCAAGCTTTACACGCAGGGCGCCGCGGACATGGGTCTCGGCAAGAAGTAGCCGCGTGCGGATCGCCCAGGACGAACTCGCCGCACTCGTCGCCGGCGTGCTCGCGCGCGCCGGCGCGAGCGCGGCCATGGCGGCGTCCACCGCCCGCGCGCTCGTGCAGGCCGAAGCGCAGGCGATGCCGTCGCACGGGCTGTCGCGCGTGGCGCAGTACGCGGCGCAGTTGCGCAACGGCCGCGTGGTGGGCGACGCGGTCCCGGCCGTCGTCCGCCGCACCGGCGGGGCGCTCGTCGTCGACGCCGGCGAAGGGCTCGCGTTCCCCGCGTGCGACCTCGCGGTCGCGGAGGCGATCGCCGCGGTGCCGGCGCACGGCGTCGTGTTCGCGGGGGTGGTGCGCAGCCATCACGCGGGCGTGCTGGTCGATCACCTGCGGCCGGTTGCCGCGGCCGGTCTCGTGGGCCTCGCGTTCGCGAACTCGCCCGCCGCGATGCCGGCCGCGGGTGGCCGGCATCCCATCTTCGGCACCAACCCGATCGCCGCCGCCTTCCCGCGCCGCGCGGCCGATCCCCTGCTCGTCGACCTCTCGCTGTCGGAAGCCGCGCGCGGCAAGGTGCTGGTGGCCGCGCGCGACGGCAAGCCGATCCCGGCGGGCTGGGCGCTCGACCGCGACGGGAATCCCACCACCGACGCGAGCGCGGCACTGGAAGGCTCGATGCTGCCCGTCGGCGCCGCGACGTCGCCCAAGGGCGCGATGCTGGCCCTCGTCGTGGAACTGCTGGTCACCGCGGTGATCGGCGCCCGCTTCGGGTTCGAGGCGTCGAGCTTCTTCGTCGACGAGGGCAACCGGCCCGGCATCGGGCAGGCCTTCGTCGTGCTCGACCCGGGCGCGCTCGCCGGACGCGACGCGTACCTCGACCGGCTCGAGGTGCTCGTCGCCGAGATGCTCGCCGACGACAACGTGCGATTGCCCGGTGCCCGGCGCGAGGCGCTGCGGCGCGCGGCCGCGCGCGAAGGGATCGAGGTCGGCGACGCGATGCTCGCCGGCCTGCGCGCGGCACGGTAGCACCGGCACGCGCATGTCGCACGCCTGGCGTGTCGGTGCGCACGCGGTCTCGTAAGCAAATCCCCGTATGCCAATGCCCGAGTGCTTTGCTCGGGTTGTTGCATCGTTGTCGCAATTGAGCGGTGTCAATTGCCGCGCTTCGGCGCACTTGACGACCGTCAATCCTGTGGTCGACACCCCGGCGCAGCATCGGTCCCAATGCGCCCGCGAACGTGCGAGTGCAGCTTACAACGGCAATGTTACGCACGCCGCAACAACGAAGCACCACTCGGGAGTTCCACATGCGATTCAAGTCGATCATTGCAGCCGCAGGGCTGGTGGCGGCCGTCGCGGCGTTTTACGCCTCGCCTGCGCTCGCGCAGGAGAAGAAAGCCGCGCCTGCCGCCGACAACGGGCCCATCTGTGTCACCTGCCACGAAAAGCCCACGGCCACCATCCGCTTGACGGCCCACGGCGCTGCCAACGACGCCGACGGCAGCCAGTGCCAGGCCTGCCACGGCAACGCTGCGGACCACCTGAAGGACCCGAGCAAGAAGCCGTCGAACATCCTGGGCTCGAAGACCGCCACCGCGGCCGAGAAGTCCGAGGTGTGCCTGACCTGCCACGCGGGCCAGCGCCAGCTCGAGAACTGGTCGATCGCGAAGCACCGCAAGATCGACGTGACGTGCGTGAACTGCCACTCGATCCACCAGCCGCAGTCCGCCAGCAACAACAAGAACGTCAAGAACGCGTCGTTCGCGGCCGCGCCGTACACCACGACGCAGCGCGAGCTGACCTACAAGCGCTGCATCGAATGCCACACCGAAGTGCGCGGCGACATCCTGAAGCCCTCGCACCACCCGATCATCGAAGGCAAGATCGGCTGCGAGAACTGCCACGACCCGCACGGCTCGATGCAGAAGGCCAGCCTGCGCAACGAATCGATCAACGACCTGTGCCTGTCCTGCCACACCGACAAGCGCGGCCCGTGGATCCACGAGCACCCGCCGGTCGAAGAGAACTGCGCGACCTGCCACATGCCGCACGGCTCGAGCCATCGCGCCCTGCTGAACCAGAAGCCGCCCGAACTCTGTGGTGACTGCCATCCGGGTGGCCACACGCACGGCATCTACGACGGTCGCGGCACGCTTCCGAACACCCTGCCGTCGAACGTCCGCTTCGTCAGCTCCGGCTGTGTGAATTGCCACCGCCAGATCCACGGCAGCAACGCGCCGTCTTCCGCCTTTGGCGAATACTTCATCCGCTAGGAGAGGGGACGAGATCATGAAAGTCAAGCTCATTGCCATCGTGGTCGCCGGCCTGTTCGCACAGAGTGCGTATGCCGACGAGGACTTCGTGTGGGGCGGCTCCGCCCAGGTCGGCGGACGCGGCACCAGCATCAGCGGCAGCAACGTCAACGGCGCCTACGGCTCGTCGACGCCGCTCACCTGGAACCCGTTCAAGGGACCGGAGAACACCGCCAAGGCGCAGGAGTACCAGGACATCAACAGCGCGCCCATCGGCGTGATCGACGTCCGCGGCGCCTCGAAGAACTACTACCTGTACGGCTACGGCGAGGAATTCGGCCGCGACGACCAGTGGATCAACGTGGTCGGTGGCCAGTTCGGGTCGTGGAAGGCGTCGATCTACAACAACGACATCCCGCACAACCTGTCGTTCAACGCGCTGACGCCGCTGCAGAACTCCGGCACGACGTTCATGCCGAACCCGGGCACGCCGCCGTATCCGCCGGCGCAGAACCCGAACGGCTGGAACTACTTCAACTACAGCACCCAGCGCAACCAGACGGGCGGCAACTTCGAGGTGTCGCTGAAGTCGCCGTTCTACTTCAAGGCCGACTACAACGAAGTCCAGCAGACCGGCACGAAGTACGGTGGCGGCTCGCTCGGCACGGGTTCGTCCAACGGCCTGATCGAACTGGGGATGCCGGTCAACTACACGACCAAGAACACCACGCTGGAAGGCGGCTACAACACCAAGCAGTACGGCGTGAAGCTCGCGTACCTCGACTCGAAGTTCACCGACGCGAACAACTACGCGACGTGGACGAACTTCTACATGCTGAACGGCCTTGACTACTCGCCGCTGCCGCCGGACAACGACTACCAGAAGTGGTCGCTGTCGGGGTACTGGAAGCAGCTGCCGTGGGATTCGGCCATCATCGCGAAGTTCACGCAGGCGAAGCTGACCAACAACGTCGGGCTCACGGGCCTCGCGTACACGTCGAGCCTGAAGCCGACCGGCAACACGGTGTCCGGGCAGTCGCAGCCGCCGGGCGTCGGTTACCTGTTCACGCAGCCGTACGACTCGGCGACGAACGGCAACCTGACGAACTTCAACGGCGACATCAAGACCACCACGTTCAACTTCGCGTGGAACTCGAGCCCGCTGGCCGCGCTCGACATGAAGGTGTATTACAACTACTACGACAAGCAGAACAACTCGACCACGGTGTCGTACCGCCAGGGCTCGCAGGGCAGCAACTGCGCGACCCCGCCGGTGAACAGCGCCACCTGCTACCAGATCGGTGCGCTGACCGAGGAAGCGGGCGAGGAGTTCAGCTACACGAAGAACGCCGCCGGCCTCGACCTCTCCTACACGTTCAACCGCCAGAACAAGCTGCTGGGCGGCTGGGACTGGGAGCAGATCAAGCGCAACCTCGAAGCCGCGCCTGAATCGACCGACAACCGCCTGTGGATCGAGTACCGGAACAACGGCACCGTGCAGGGCCTCACCGGACGCCTGAAGTACGAGTACCTGCAGCGCCGCTCCGATCTCGTCAACAACGCCGCGATCACGTCGGTCACGCGCTACTACACCGCGTACGACGTCAACAACTTCGACGCCAACGTCGTCAAGCTGAACCTCGACTACGTGCCGGTGCCGAAGCTGCTGCTGGGCTTGGGCGCGACGTGGCGGCAGGTCGACTACAAGGACAACCTGTACGGCCGCACGAAGGACGACAACCAGGTCTACGACGTCACGGCGTCGTGGGGCGACGACCAGTTGCGCATCACGGGTATCGGCAACTGGGGCAAGCTCAAGTTCAACCAGTCGTACCTGAACGGCAACTACCCGGCGCCGCAGCCCAACACCGCCACCAACTTCGAGTGGAGCAGCAACAACACGCAGGACGGCTGGATGGCCGCCGCCAGCGTGGACTGGATCCCCATCGAGAAGCTGAGCCTCAACGGGTCGTACAGCTACCAGAAGACCTCGGGTGGCGTGGACTTCAATTCGGGCAACACGGCGGGTGCGGGTGGCTTCCTCGGTGGTCCGCTGGTCAACTACAACACCGACAACACCACGCTGCAGCGCTTCCAGCTGAAGGGCACGTACACCTACAGCCCGAAGTGGCAGTTCAACGCCGGCTACGCGTTCGAGAAGTACAGCTACAGCGACGGCCAGATGTCCGGGTACGGCAGCTTCTACCCGTACTTCGCGAACTACAACACCGCCGCCGTGGGCTCGAACTATGCGTGGTACACGGGCGCGTTCGCCAACCCGGCGTACACGACCAACCTGTTCTGGCTGACGGTGACGTACAAGTTCGACCCGCCGCCGCAGGTCTACAACGCGCCGAAGGTCGCCGCTGCGCCGGCTCCGGTCGCCGCGCCGCCGGCCCCGGCGCCCGCTCCGGCCCCCGCGCCGGCGCCGGCCCCCGCGCCGCAGGTGCAGAAGATCCAGCTCGACTCGAAGGTCCTGTTCGACTTCGACAAGGCGGTCCTGAAGCCCGAAGGCAAGGCGGCGATCGACAGCCAGGTCATCAGCAAGCTCAACACGATGACGAAGCTGGACGTGGTCCTGGTCACCGGCTACACCGACCGGATCGGCACCGAGGCCTACAACCAGAAGCTGTCCGAGCGTCGTGCGGATGCGGTGCGCGACTACCTCGTCAGCAAGGGCGTGGACAAGGCGAAGATCGAGGCGCTGGGTCTCGGCGAGAAGCAGCCCGTCGTGACCTGCGACCAGAAGAACCTGAAGCAGCTGATCGAGTGCCTGCAGCCCAACCGCCGCGTGACGGTGGAAGCGAAGGGCGAGGCGAAGAAGTAAGCTTCGGAAGTCCGGCAACGACGAAGAGCCCCGCCTTGGCGGGGCTCTTTGTTTTCCTGCGGGTGGTTGCCCCTCACCCCGACCCTCTCCCCGCGCACGGGGAGAGGGAGATCATGGCGCGCGGCGTAGCGAAATCCCGACGTCGGCTCTGAGAAGCCTCCCTCTCCCCGTTCGCGGGGAGAGGGCCGGGGTGAGGGGTGCGTCCGGCCGCACAGCCGCTCGCCCGAGACTCAACCCCGCCGCACCACCTCCAGATTCGCCCGATCGGAGACCAGCCGCCCGTCGACCAACTCGACGATGCGATCACACCGTTGCGCCAGCCGCGGGTCGTGCGTCACGATGAGGAACGTCGTTCCGCTCGCGGCATTGACGTCGCGCATCAGGTCGAATACCGCGTCGGCGTTCTCGGTGTCGAGGTTGCCGGACGGTTCGTCGGCGAGCACGAGCGCGGGATCCATCGCCAGCGCCCGTGCGATGGCCACGCGCTGCTGCTGGCCGCCGGAGATCGCCGACGCCTTGTTGTCCCGCCAGCGGGCGAGCCCCACGCGGTCGAGCAGCATCGTCGCGCGCTCGCGCATCGCGTCGTCGCGCTCCCCGCGCGCCGCGAGCATCGGCATCATCACGTTCTCGAGCGCGGTGAACGCCGGCAGCAGGTGGTGGTACTGGAAGATGAAGCCGATCGCGCGCCCGCGCAGGGCGGTGAGCGCGTCCTCGCCCAGCCCCGCCGTCTCCTCGCCGGTGATCGCGATGCGGCCCGCGCTCGCGCGGTCCAGGAGCCCGATGAGGTTGAGCAGCGTGGTCTTGCCGGAACCCGACGGCCCGATCAGCGCCGTGAACTCGCCGCGCCGCAGCGTGAGGTCGATGCCGTGCAGCACCTCGGTGGCGAGCGGCGTCCCGGCGCCGTAGGACTTGCGCACGCCTTCGAGGACGAGCGTGGGGGCGTCAGCCACGGATCGCCACCGCGGGGTCGAGGCGCGCCGCGCGCACGGCAGGCACGACCGCAGCCAGCGTGCCGACCAGCGTCGCCGCCACGCACGCGATCGCGAAGAGCGACGGCTCGATCACGACGACGAAGAGCGGGGTGCCGTCCGCGTTGCGGGCGACGCCGCGCCACAGCACGAGGAAGCCCCACGCGAGCAGCGAGCCGCACAGCGCGCCGGTGAGGCCCATGAACGCGCCCTGGATGAGGAACACGCGCAGCACCTGCCGCCGCCCGGTGCCCATCGCGCGCAGGATGCCGATCTCCTTCGACTTCTGCACCACCGACACCACCAGTACGCTCGCGATGCCGAGCGCGACCGTGAGGCCGACGAAGAGCCGGATCAGCGAATTGGCGAGCATCTGCGCCGACATTGCGCTGAAGAACTGCGCGTTGGTCGAGATCCACGAATCGACGCGCACGTCGCCCATGCCGCGCAGCGCCTGCGCGGTGACCTCGGCCGCGAACGGATCGTGCACGCGCACGTCGATGCTCGTGGCTCCCCCGGGCAGGTCGAGGAGGCTCTGCGCGGTGCGCAGCGACACGTAGACGTTGCGCTGGTTCACGCCCTTGTTGCCGAAGTCGAAGATGCCGGAGACGGTGAGGGTGGTCGCGATACCGCCCGCCGACTTCAGCACCAGCTTGTCGCCGACGGCGGTGCCGAGATCGTTCGCGAGTTCCATGCCGATGACGATCTCGATGGGCCCGACGTTGGCTTCACCGCTGACGATCTTCTCCGGCAGCGCGACCACCTCGAAATACGTCGAGGGGTCGATGCCCGTGATCGACACCGACTTCGCGGCTTCCCCGCGCTGCGCGAAGCCCGGCCCGGTCAGGACGGGGGTGGCCGCGGTGACGTCCGCGCGGGTCGCGATGGCGGCGAGGATCTGCTGCCACTGGTCGACCGAGCGCAGCTGCTGCGAGCGCGGCTGCAGGGCCACCGTGACGTCGTTGCCCCCGCGCAGCGGCCGCGCGACCTGGTCGGGTGCCAGCACCTGGATCGGCGCCTGGAAGTTGAGCGTGCGGCGGATGATGTTGGACTGCAGCCCGCCGAGCAGCGCGGACATGAAGATGATGACGCCGCCGCCGAGCGCGACGCCGAACACGATCAGCAGCGTCTGGGTGAGGCCCTCGCGCATGAAGCGGAAGGCGACGATGGCCTCGAACCGGCGCAGCGGGTTCATCGACCGGCGCTCACGGCCCCTGCACGGCGCCGGTGCGCACGCGGTCGCCGTCGCCGATGCCGGTCGTGTTCGCGACGACGAGCGTGCCGGGCGCGACGCCGGCGACGATCTCGACGCTGCCGTTGCCGCGCAGGCCGAGCGTGACCGGCTTCTTCACCGCGCGGCCGTGCTCTACCGCGAGGACGTACGGGTGCTCGCCGGCGAGGTCGACGATCGCCGCGGCGGGCACCACCGGAACGCCGGTCCGGCGGCCGACGTCGATGTCCACCGACACGGTCATGTCCTGCCGCAGGTAGGCGGGCGGCGAGGGCACGCGCAGCTTGACCTCCACCGCGCCGCGCTGCGCGTCCACGCCCGGGTTGATGTAGAAGAGTTCGGCGGGAAAGCGCTGGCCCGGGTATGCGTCCGCGGAGACGAGCGCCTTCTGCCCGGCCGCGAGGCGCGCGAGGTTGCGCTCGTCGATCTGCACGACCACCTGCGTCTCGCCCGCGGGGGCGAGCGCCATCAGCTCGCGGCCCGGCTGCACGACGTCGCCCGGCTCCACGGAACGGCCGATCAGGATGCCGTCGGCCGGCGCGCGCACCACCGTGTCGGCGAGGCGGGCGCGCGCGGCGGTGAGGCTCGCCTGCGCCAGCGCGAGCGCCGTCACCGCGAGCCGGTGCTCGCCGCCACCCGGCCGGTTGGCCGCGAGGGCCAGCTGCGCGGCCTTCACCTGGCTATCGGTGACGTCGACGTTGCGCTTGGCGTCGTCGAGCGCCGATTTCGACATGAAGCCCTTGGCCGCGAGGTCGGTGTTGCGCTGGAACTGCGTGCGCGCGAGCAGCTGGTTCGCCTCGGCCTGCACCAGCGCCTGCTCGGCCGCGAGGACGGCGACGTCGCGCAACTGCGCGAGCCTTGCTTCCGCCGCCGCGACGGCGCTCTCGGCCTGCGCCACCGCGGCCTGCTCGTCCTTGTCGTCGAGCACCAGAAGCACGTCGCCGCGGTGCACCTGCTGGCCTTCCGCCACCGGGATGCGGACGACTCGCTCCGTCACCACGCTGCTCACCGCGACGCGCTGCGGCGTGGTGATGCGGCCGGTCGCGACGACGGTCTGCGCGAGGTCGCCCCGCCGGACTTCGTACACGTCGACGACGGGCCCGAACAGCGCGTTGCGCAGCAGGAACACGAGGCCGGCGAGCAGCACCGCGGCGGCGATGCCGAGCCGGAACCAGCGGTGACCGAGGAAGGCAGGGAGGGCGGGCATCGGGCGCGCTTGCGGCAGCGGGCCGCAGGCGTTCTTCATTATGGCCACGCGCGCCGGGTGGCGTCTTGATCCGTGGCAGGGGTCGTGCCCTGCCACGGGGGCCGGCCGTCCGCAGCGCGGGCGCGGTCGGCGGGAGGGTCAGGCGGGTGTCAGGCGGCCGATGCCGCGGGCTTGTCGGCGATCCTGGCCGCCGCCTTCGCGGGCGGTCGCGCCGGCTTGCGGGGCGCCACCGCGTGCTGCACCACCGCGGCCTTGCGGACCGGCGTGCCGGCATCCAGCACGAAGGCGCTGACCGACTGCTCGAGGCCCGCGACCTGACCCTTCATCGACTCGGCGGCGGCGGCCGCTTCCTCGACCAGCGCCGCGTTCTGCTGCGTCACCTGGTCCATCTGCGCGATCGCCTGGTTCACCTGCTCGATCCCCGACGACTGCTCCAGGCTCGCCGCCGTGATCTCGCTCATGATGTCCGTCACCCGCTTCACCGCCTGCACGATCTCTTCCATCGTCTTGCCGGCCGCGTCCACCAGCTTCGATCCCGTCTCGACCTTGCCCACGGAGTCGCCGATCAGCGTCTTGATCTCCTTCGCCGCCGCGGCCGACCGCTGCGCGAGGTTGCGCACTTCCGAGGCCACCACCGCGAACCCGCGACCCTGCTCGCCCGCCCGCGCGGCTTCCACCGCGGCGTTCAGCGCCAGGATGTTGGTCTGGAACGCGATGCCGTCGATCACCCCGATGATGTCGGCGATCTTCTTGCTGCTCTCGGTGATCGACTCCATGGTCGCCACCACCTGGCCCACCACCTCGCCGCCGCGCACCGCCACGTCCGAGGCCCCGGCCGCCAGCTTGTTGGCCTGCTTCGCGTTCTCGGCGTTCTGCTTGACCGTGCTGGTGAGTTCCTCCATCGAGGAGGCGGTCTCTTCCAGGGAGGACGCCTGCTCCTCGGTCCGGCTGGACAGGTCGGCGTTGCCGGTGGCGATCTCGTCGGACGAGGTGCCGATGGCTTCCGAGGCGACCCGGATGTCGGACACCAGGCGCTTGAGGCTGTCCACCGTGGCGTTGCTGTTGTCCTTCAGCTGGCCGAACATGCCTTGGTAGGACCCGTCGATGCGCTCGGTGAGCTTGCCGGCGGCCAGCGCCTGGAGGACGCGGGCGACGTCATTCAAGCCCTTGTCCGAGACTTCCATCAGCTTGTTGAGACCCTGCACCATCTGCAGGAACTCGTACTGGAACTTGGCCTCGTCGCCGCGCTTGCTGAAGTCGCCGACCACGGCGGCGTTGACCAGGCCGGCGATCTCGCCGTTGACGGCCTTGAGGCTCGCCTTGACGCCGTCGATGGCGTTGGTGATCTGCGCCTTCTTGCCCGGCAGGCGATCCATGTCGAGCGTGAGGTCGCCCAGTGCGTAGCGCTTGACCACCTCGACCACGCGCATCTTGACCGCGATGTGCGAGGCCACGAGTTCGTTGACCTGCCTCGCCATCGCGCCGTAGGCGCCGGCGAACTCGCGGTCGGGGATCGTGTAGTCGATCGCACCCGCGTCGTGCTGCTTCTTCATCTCCACCTGCGCGAGCTCGAAGCGCTTCAGCACCGCGTCCATGTCCTGCATCGCGCACATTAGCGCGCCCACCTCGTCGCCGGTGCGGCACTCGATGGCGACGTCGAGGTTGCCCTGGGCCACGGCCTTCGCGGTGCCCACGGCCTCCCGCAGGGGGCGGGTTACGAGATGGCGCACCGCGAACCAGACGGCGACGGCGAGCGCAGCAATGGCGAGCGCGCCGAGCGCGGCGAGGCTCAGCGTCAGCGTGTTCGCGTCGGCGACGAACTCGTCCTCGAACGTCGTGGCGACCACCACCCAGTTCCAGGCGGGCAGTTCGTCGAAGACGGCGATCTTCGCCCGCGCGGACGTGTCCCCGCGCGTCTCGTCCTTGAGCTGGAAGTGCAGCGTGCCCTTCCTTCGCTCCAGCATCTCCCGGATGTACGGGTGGCCGGTGACCGAGTCCTTGAGGTCGGCCACGTTCTGGCCCTCGCGGGTCGGGTGCATCACCATCTTGCCGAACGACGGCCCCGGGGTCGCGTCGAGCACGAAGAAGTAGCCGGACTTGCCGACCGGCATCGCGGCGATCATCGCCTTGATCGCCTTCAGCTCCTTCGAATAGTCGAGCGATGTGAACCACAGGCCGACGACCTCGCCGGCGGCATTGCGCATCGGCTCGTACTTGACGATGTACTCCCGGCCGAACAGCACGGCACGCCCGATGTAGGGCTTGCCGGCGCGCACGGACGCCTGCGCCGGGTGGTCCGCGGCAAGCGTCGTGCCGAGCGCGCGCTGGCCGGCCGTGTCCTTGAGCGAGGTGGCGACGCGCACGAAGTCGTCGCCCTTGCGCACGAACAGCGTCGCGGCGCCGCCCGTGTTCTTCGTGAAGCGGTCGACCGCGGCGTTGTCGCCGTTGAGCACGCGACCGTCGAGGAGCAGCGTCGGCACCGTCGTCGCCCCGGCCGGCAGGGTGCGTGCGGTGTCGAGGCGCAGCGTCCCCGCGTGCTCGTCGACGAACTGGGCGTGGACGCGGTCGAGCGCCTGCTGCTCGGCGTCGATGAATGCCGCGGTCAGCGCCGCCACCTCGTGCGTGCGGTGCACGAGTTCGTCGGCATTGCGCGTCTCGAGTGCCCGCCGGGACTGGAGTGTCGCCACGCCGATGGCGAGGCCGAAGGTGAGGACCGCGATCAGCGCGACGAGCACCGTGATCTTGGTGCCGAGCCCCAGCGCCGGGCGCCGCGAAGTTCGCGGGGGCGCGTTCCCTTGCGTTTCCGGTGCAGACATCGCAGTGCTCCCCTGGTTCGTCTTGTCAATGCGCGACGACCGGCGCGTGGCCGGTCGTCGTGTTCACTGCGGCCGAGCGATGCGGCAGGTTCGCCGTGGGTCGCGCGCTCCTCGCGCGACCCGTCACGCGTCGGTCTAGAACTCCTGCCAGTCGGCTTCAACCGCCGACTTGCCACCGGCCACGGCCTTGGCCTTCGGCGCAGGCGCGGCCGGCTTCGCCGCGGCAGGCTTCAGCCGGGCGACGTTGCCGGCGCGCGGCGCGCGCTCGGCGGCACTCGCCACCGCGGCCGCGGCCATCCGCGCGGCGCTGCCGTGCGCGCTCGCGTCGAGCACGAACACGCTGACCGACTGGTTGAGGTTCGCGGCCTGACCCTTCATCGACTCGGCGGCGGCGGCCGCTTCCTCGACCAGCGCCGCGTTCTGCTGCGTCACCTGGTCCATCTGCGCGATCGCCTGGTTCACCTGCTCGATCCCCGACGACTGCTCCAGGCTCGCCGCCGTGATCTCGCTCATGATGTCCGTCACCCGCTTCACCGCCTGCACGATCTCTTCCATCGTCTTGCCGGCCGCGTCCACCAGCTTCGATCCCGTCTCGACCTTGCCCACGGAGTCGCCGATCAGCGTCTTGATCTCCTTCGCCGCCGCGGCCAGCCGCTGCGCGAGGTTGCGCACTTCGAGGCCACCACCGCGAACCCGCGACCCTGCTCGCCCGCCCGCGCGGCTTCCACCGCGGCGTTCAGCGCCAGGATGTTGGTCTGGAACGCGATGCCGTCGATCACCCCGATGATGTCGGCGATCTTCTTGCTGCTCTCGGTGATCGACTCCATGGTCGCCACCACCTGGCCCACCACCTCGCCGCCGCGCACCGCCACGTCCGAGGCCCCGGCCGCCAGCATTGGCCTGCTTCGCGTTCTCGGCGTTCTGCTTGACCGTGCTGGTGAGTTCCTCCATCGAGGAGGCGGTCTCTTCCAGGGAGGACGCCTGCTCCTCGGTCCGGCTGGACAGGTCGGCGTTGCCGGTGGCGATCTCGTCGGACGAGGTGCCGATGGCTTCCGAGGCGACCCGGATGTCGGACACCAGGCGCTTCAAGCTGTCCACCGTGGCGTTGCTGTTGTCCTTCAGTTGGCCGAACATGCCCTGGTAGGCGCCGTCGATGCGCTCGGTGAGCTTGCCGGCGGCCAGCGCCTGGAGGACGCGGGCGACGTCGTTCAGGCCCTTGTCCGAGACTTCCATCAGCTTGTTCAGGCCCTGCACCATCTGCAGGAACTCGTACTGGAACTTGGCCTCGTCGCCACGCTTGCCGAAGTCGCCGACCACGGCGGCGTTGACGAGCGTGGCGATCTCGCCGTTGACGGCCTGGAGGCTCGCCTTGACGCCGTCGATGGCGTTGGTGATCTGCGCCTTCTTGCCCGGCAGGCGGTCCATGTCGAGCGACAGGTCGCCGATCGCGTAGCGCTTGACGACTTCCACGATGCGCATCTTGACCGCGATGTGGGACTGGACAAGCTCGTTCATCTGGCGGGCCATGTCGCCGTAGGCGCCGGCGAACTCGCGGTCCGGGATGTTGTAGTCGATCATGCCGGCGTCGTGCTGCTTCTTCATCTCTTCCTGCGCCGCGACGAAGCGCTTCAGCACCCCGACCATGCCCCGCATGGCTTCGAGCATGCGGCCGACCTCGTCCTTGCTGTGGTGCGCGAGCTTGACGTCGAGGTTGCCCTCGGCGATCGATCGCGCGGCATGCATCGCCTCGTCGACCGGCTTGGTCACGCTGCGCGTCATCAGCCAGCCGAGGACGGCGGCGATGACGACGGCCAGCCCGGCGATGGCGACCAGCACCCAGGTGGCCGACATGAATGCCGACTCCGCGGCCAGTTCGTCGGCGTCGTTGATCTTCTTCTGCGAGGCGACGAGGTCCGCCGTCTGCGCGAGCAGCTTGCGCTGCGGGGGGCGCACGTCGGCGTAGATCGCCTTCCTGAGATCCTCGTGCTTGTTGGCCTCGTTGAGCGCGATCACCTTGTCCGTCGCCTTGCGCATGTCGGCCGAGCTTGACTTGATCCCCGCCATGGCGGCCTTGCCGGCCTCGGTCACGAGCATCGGCTCGAGCTTCGCCACCTCCGCGTCGAACTTGGTCCAGTTGCTGCGGATGCGATCCATCTGCTCGCGCTCGTCCTTCTCGTCGTCGAGGATGCCGAGGTTGCGCACCGCGATCGCCTGGTCGTTGACGAGGTCGCGCATGTCGGTCATGTGGTTGGTCTTGACCAGGTTGACGGTCGCGAACTTCTCGACCTGGCCCTCGATCATCGCCATCCGGTTGTAGCCCATGATCGCTATCGCGATGAGGAGCAGGGTCAGGGTCGCGAAGCCGATGGCGAGCCGCGTCGCGATCGACATGTCGGAGAAGCGTTTCATGACATCCTTCCTTTGCCGTCCGGTGATGGCCGGCAGTATTGGCGTTGTCGTGCCGAAGATCAGGCGGCGGCCGGCATCTCGTCGAAGAGCTGCATCTCGGGGCTCGCCATCAGGCGCTCGATGTCGACCAGGATCAGCATCCTGCCGTCGATCGTGCCGAGGCCTGTGATGTAGCGGGTGTCGAACGTGGCGGAGAACTCCGGCGGCGGCCGGATGCTCGCGGTATCGAGCGTCAGCACGTCGGAGACGCTGTCGACCACCACGCCGACCACGCGGTTGGCCACGTTCAGGATGATGACCACCGTGAACTGGTCATACGCGGCCTGCTCCAGCCGGAACCAGGTGCGCAGGTCCACGATCGGGACGATGCTGCCCCGGAGGTTGATCACGCCCTTGATGAAGTCGGGGGCGTTGGCGATGCGGGTGACGGTGTCGTAGCCCCGGATCTCCTGGACCTTGAGGAGATCGATGCCGTATTCCTCGGCGCCCAGCTTGAGCGTCAGGAACTCCTTTGCCGTGCCGCTGGCGGTGACTTCTTCCATGTGCGACCTCCGGGTCGCGCCGGGCCGCCGCGGCTGCGGAAGCGCAGCCGTCCGCGCGGGGGTCGCGACAATTGCAATTGTCCCGAGTGACATCGGCCGCCGAAGCGCGAAGTTGAGAGTGGAATGCACCGCACTTTGTCCCGGCCCCGTGCGGCCCCCGGGTCCGGCGCCTTGCAGGCCATTGCCCGACCGCCTCCGGCCCCGCGCTGGCCGATCCTTGACCCGGGCAGGGGAGGCGGGTGGGCAGGAAGGTCCGGGGGCGTCGGGTCCGGCGGGTGGGTCGTGGCGCTGGTCCCGGCGGCAGCCTTGGCCGTGGAGCGCCACCCGGCTCGTTCGGCAGGCGCGGGCGCGCGAGGTGCCGACTTCCGGGTGCAGCCGACCGCGCGGGAGGGGGTCCGCCGGCTGCCGGCGAGTGCCGGCCGCACGGCGCCGCCGCCGCGAGGCGAAAAAAAAGAGCCCCGCAGTGCGGGGCTCCTTGCGCGCGAACGCGAGGTGCGCGTTACAGGCGCTCGATGATCGCGGCGATGCCCTGGCCGCCGCCGATGCACATCGTGATGAGGCCGTAGCGGCCGCCGGTGCGGTGCAGTTCGTACATCGCCTTGACGGTGAGGATCGCGCCGGTCGCGCCGATCGGGTGGCCCAAGGCGACCGCGCCGCCGTTCGGGTTCACCTTGGCGGGATCGAGGCCCAGTTCCTTGGACACGCCGAGCGCTTGCGCCGCGAATGCCTCGTTCGACTCGATGACGTCGAGGTCCTTGACCGAGATGCCGGCCTTGGTCAGCGCGCGCTTCACCGCCGACACCGGGCCGAGGCCCATGATCTTCGGGTCGATGCCCGCGTGGCCGTAGGACACGAGCCGCGCCATCGGCTTCAGGCCCTGCTTCTCGGCGGCGGCGCGCTCCATCAGCACGACGGCGGCGGCGGCATCGTTGATGCCCGACGCGTTGCCGGCGGTGACCGTGCCGTTCTCCTTCACGAACACGGCCTTCAGCTTGGCCATGCCCTCCAGCGACGCGTCGGCGCGCACGTGCTCGTCGGTGTCGAACTGGATCGGTCCCTTCTTGCTCTTGAGCTCGATCGGCAGGATCTGGCTCTTGAAGTGGCCGGCGCTAAGCGCCGCCGTGGCGCGCTTGTGCGACTCGACGGCGAACTGGTCCTGCACCTCGCGGTTGAGGCCGCACTGCTTCGCGACGTTCTCCGCGGTGATGCCCATGTGCACGACGTCGAACGGGTCGGTGAGCGCGCCCACCATCATGTCGATCATCTTGGAGTCGCCCATGCGCGCGCCCCAGCGCTGGGTGGTCGACAGGTAGCCGGCGCGGCTCATGCTCTCCGCGCCGCCGCCGACCGCCACGTCGGTCTCGCCCAGCAGGATGTACTGCGCCGCCGAGACGATCGCCTGCATGCCCGAGCCGCAGAGGCGGTTCACGGTGAAGGCGCCGGTGTCGAGCGGCAGGCCGCCGTTCACCGCGCACAGGCGCGAGATGTACATGTCGCGCGCTTCGCCGTGGATGACGTTGCCGATCACGCACTGGCCGACCTGCGCCGGGTCGATCTTGGCGCGGGCCACGGCCTCCTTCACGACCTTGGCGCCAAGCTCGTGGGCGGGGATGTCCTTCAGGGAGCCGCCGTAGTCACCGATTGCGGTGCGCACGCCGGACAGGATGACGACTTCGCGATTGCTCATGGGGGGAACCTCCTCGACGGGAACCTCGTATTCTACTGCGCCGGCCGGGGGTGGCCCGCTGGGGGTGTTCAAATTCCCCGATGGCGGTGGGGCGACCCGGGCGTGCGCCGCGCGGACGATGACGGACCCAACCCTGCGTCCGGCCGCGGCGCCCCGCCGGGCGCTTCCCGGCGGGTCCGACCCGGCCCCGGCGCCGCTGGCGCCGCCCCCCCGGCGCTGCTACGCTCGGACGATGGTCCTGACCGCCGTGGCCACCCGCCGGCTCCTCGCGTTCCTCGCCGCCGCGCTCGCCGTCGTCGCGGCGTTGCCGGCCGCCGCGCAGGGTGAGGACGTGCTGGTCAAGATGGTGGTGGTGAGCCGCCACGGCGTGCGCACGCCGCTGACCGCGCCCGGCGAACTCGCCGAATGGGCGCGCGAGCCGTGGCCGCCGGGCAGCGACCCGCCGGGCGCGCTGACCCCGCGCGGTGCGCAGCTGGCGGCGCTGATGGGGCGCTGGTACCGCGACTACGCGGGCCTCCTCGGCGCGCTGCCGGCGGCCGGCTGCCCGCTGCCGGCCTCGGTCTACGTCTACGCCGACGTCCCCCAGCGCACGCAGGCGACCGCCCGCGCGCTCCTCGACGGCTTCGCGGCCAACTGCAATCTCCCGTTCCGCACCCGGGGCGCGGTGCCGCTCGACCCGCTCTTCCACCCCGTCGACGCCGGGGTCTGCCCGCTCGACCCGCTGCAGGCGCAGAACCGCGTGCTGGAGCGGGCCGGCGGCGACCTCAATCGCCTGACCCGCGACCTGAAGCCCCAGTTCTCGGCGCTGCAGTCGGTGCTCGAGTGCTGCCGGCCGGCGCTGTGTGCGGCGTTCGGTCGCGGCAGCGCCTGCACGCTGCCCGACCTGCCGACGGCCATGACGATCTCGCCGGAGGGCAGCCTCGCGCTGCTGGGTGCGCTGCCGATCGCGTCCGCGACCTCCGAGACGCTGCTGCTCCAGTACCTCGACGGCGTGCCGCCCGCCGGCGTCGGTTGGGGCCGCGCGACGCCGGAGCGCCTGCGCGAGGCCTTGCGCCTCCACACCGCCCACTACGACCTCACGCAGCGCACACCCTACCTCGCGCGGCGGGCGGGCTCGGCCTTGCTGTACCGGGTCGCCGCGGCGGTCACCAGCGCGCGCTCGCTGGGCTTCGGCCCGGCCGACCCCGCGGTGCGCGATGCCAAGTTCATCGCCTACGTCGGCCACGACACCAACCTCTGGAACCTGGCCGCCATGCTCGACGTGTCGTGGCTGCAGCCGGGCTGGCAGCGCAACCAGACACCGCCCGCGGGGGCGCTCGTGTTCGAGGTGCGCGAGGGCGGCGACCACAAGCAGCGCGTGTACGCGTCGTACGTCGCGCAGTCGATCGAGCAGATGCGCAGCGCGATCCCGCTGTCGGCGGAAGTGCCGCCGCTGCGCACGCCGCTGCGGCTCGCGGGATGCAGCAGCAGCGAGCCGGGGTTCCCGTGCTCGATCGAGGAATTCGCGGCCACCGTGCGCAGCGCGCTCGACCGCGATTGCCTGGAGTGAACGGCTTCGAGGAGGCGGCGATGGGCGATGCGGCGAAGTGGCGGTTGCACGGCGTGCGCGTGGTGAAGGCGGGCGAACTCGACACCAACACGCCGCAGACGCCGGGCATGAATCGCGCCGCGGCGATCACGCACGCGCGGATGGGTGCCGAGAAGCTGTGGGCGGGCACCGTGGTGATCCACCCGAACGCGAAGACCGGTGCGCACCACCACGGCCCGGTGGAGAGCGTGATCTACGTGGTGAGCGGCAAGGCGCGCATGAAGTGGGGCGACCGGCTCGAGTTCACGGCCGAGGCGGGGCCCGGCGACTTCATCTACGTCCCGCCGTACGTGCCGCACCAGGAGATCAACGCGAGCGAGACGGAAGCCCTGTCGTGCGTCCTCTGCCGCAGCGGGCAGGAGCCGGTCGTGGTGAACCTCGACCTGCCGAACGTGGAGCCCAATCCCGAGTCCGTGCACTGGGTCGACAACATCCACCCGGCGCCGAAGTAGCGCGCGTCGCCGCCCGCGGGCGCAGTTCGTCCCGCCCGCATCGCAGTTCGTCGCACGCGGCCGCGCCGTCCGCGGCCCGCGCTAGACTGCGCGCATCGCATTCCCCGGACCGATGCCATGACCGACGCCGAGCAACGTGCCGTACTCACCCTGTGCCTGATGGCCGCCGTCGCCGACGGCAACACCGACGACCGCGAGCGGGCGCAACTCAAGGCCGTCACCGACGAGCTGGGCGCCGCCGGCGGCGGCGAACTCGCCTCCGTGTACGAGGAGGTGCTGCTGCGCAAGCCCACGCTCGCCGCCGTCGTGCGTCCGCTCGCGAGCCCCGAGGCGCGCCAGCACGCCTACGAGGCCGCGGTGGGCGTGTGCAATGCCGACGGCGTGACGTCGGCCGCGGAGAGCGCGTTCCTCGCGGACCTCGCGTCCGCGCTCGGTCTGCCCGCCGCATCCGCGCAGTCGATCGCGCAGACCGGCAACGCGCTGGCGGCCGCACCCCTGGCGGCCGGCACCGGCGACGGAACGCTGGTCGGCGCGACGCCCGCGAATGCGGCCGAGCTCGACAAGTCGATCCTCAACTACTCGATCCTGAACGGCGCGCTGGAGCTGCTGCCGCAGTCGCTCGCGTCGATGGTGATCATCCCGCTGCAGATGAAGATGGTCTACGGCATCGGCAAGGCCTACGGCTACGAGCTCGACCAGGGGCACGTGAAGGACCTGCTCGCCACGATGGGCGTGGGCCTCACCGGGCAGTACGTCGAGCAGTTCGGACGCCGGATCATCGGTGGTCTGCTCGGCAGCATCGGCGGCGGCCTGCTGCGCGGCATGGGCAGCGTGGCCACCGGCGCCACGTTCTCGTTCGCGACGACGTACGCGCTGGGGCAGGTCGCGAAGCGTTACTACGCCGGCGGGCGCACGATCGACGCGGCGGGGCTGAAGCAGGCGTTCAGCGAGATGCTCGGGCAGGCGAAGCAACTGCAGGGCCAGTACAGCGGGCAGATCGCGGACAAGGCGCGCAACCTCGACGTCAACCAACTGCTGGCGACGATCCGGCAGTAGTCCGGGGCTGCAGGGGCCTGACCCCGGCTGCATCGGGGTCTGACCCCGGGTTGGGGCCACGGAGGCGGCCCCTCACCCCAACCCTCTCCCCGCAAGCGGGGCGAGGGAGTCCCATGGGCGCGATGCGGGCGACGGCTACCCTGCGCGCCCGTCCGCCCGCGGCTGCCAGTACACCGGCGCGTACTTCACCGCCCACGGCACGAGGCACACGGCCCAGAACGCGATCGCGACGAGCAGCAGCGCCGGGTGGCCGAGGAGGTCGGCGCCGATGCGCAGGAACGCCGCCGCCTGCAGGCACTGGAAGAGCCGCCACGTGACGGCGTCCGCGGCGAGCGTGCGGCCCGAGTGCCCGCACGTGACGCGCGTCACCATCGCGAGGAGCAGCGACGACGCGAAGCCGATCGTCATCGCGTGCAGCGGGGCGAGGCCCAGCGACGGCCCATGCGTCAGCAGCCACAGCGAGTTGGCGCCGGCCAGGAAGAACGCCGCGCCGTACCACATGAAGCCCACGTGCAGCATCGCGAGGAGGCGGTTGGTCATGCTCTGCACGACGCCCCAGCGCACGGCCAGCACGAGCAGGAACACGGCGGCCGGGAAGTCGACGCACCACGTGAAGCGGTCGTAGCCCGCCAGCACCGCGAGCCCGTGCAGCACCGGGGCGCCGACCATCACCGCGAGCAGCCAGCCCGGACGGAACGGATGCACGAAGGGCATCGCGCTCGCCGTGAAGAACGGGATCATGCGGTGGCACACGGTGACGAACACCGGCAGCAGGAAGAGCCACACGCCGATCGTGGTGAGCCACGGGTACGCGGGCATGCCGACGGCGGCGAAGAGCCCGACCGCGAACGCGCCTGCCGCGAGCCCGGCCAGCACGAGCTTCGCGTGCACCTTGTCCGGGTTGCGGCTCATGCGGATCAGGTGCGCGAAGATCGCGCACAGCGCGAGCCACGCGAGCGCGTAGACGCCGGCCAGCACGCGCAGCCCGCCGATGCCGAGCACCTGCAGCGGCACCATCGGCAGCACGCAGGCGACGGCGATTGCGCCGGGAATGCGCCACGCGCGCGCCGGTGGCGGGTCGACCGCCAGCCACTTCGGACCCGCGGTGAACAGGAAGCCGAACATGAAGAACGGCGCGAAGCCGTACGTCATCGCGAGCGCGTGCACGACCATGTCGGGCATCGGCGTCGCGGGCGGCGGCACGGCCGGCAGGAAGCGCGCTGCGAGCACCCACAGCCACCACAGCGAGACGATCACGGCCTCGACGATGCCCGCCAGGAAGAAGAATCGGTGCGGCACGGTGGACAGCAGCGTGCCGGCGGAGGCGGGCGGAGTCGGGCGGACGGCGAGCGGGATCGTCTTCATCGGGGATTACGCGGGTTGCAGGGGCGCGGGACGCACGCCGGTCGTGAGGTAGCGGATGAGTTCGCGCACGGGCCGGATCTCGCTGCCGAACGGCAGCGCGGACGCGCCGCGGAAGAAGAGTCCCTTGGCCACGTCGCCCTTCAGGGCGGCCGCGAGCTGGGTGTCGATGCAGAACTGGCCGATCTTCGCGATGCCGTCGCGCAGCCCGCACTGGATCAGGCAGTCGAACTTGAGCGTGCAGCGCGGCTTCTTGCGCGCGGCTTCCGCGAGCTTCGGCAGGTGCTTGAGGTAGCTCTCGAGCCACGGCGTGCGCACGGCGCGCGCGGGCAGCCCGGCCACGCTCATGAACTCGACGATGTCGTCGGGCTGCGCGCCCGCCAGCACGCGCTTGAACTCGATGTCGGCGTCGCCTTCGTCCGTCACCGCGAACGCGGTGCCGAGCTGCACGCCCGACGCACCGAGCGCGAAGAGCTCGCGCACGCGCTCGTGGGTGTTGATGCCGCCGGCCGGGATCAGGGGAATCTTGCCTTCCAGCCCTTCGGCGCGCAGGAACGCCTGCGTGTCGGGCAGCACGCGCTCGAAGTC
This sequence comes from Burkholderiales bacterium, assembly GCA_046347715.1. GTDB lineage: Bacteria > Pseudomonadota > Gammaproteobacteria > Burkholderiales > Casimicrobiaceae > VBCG01. The sequence goes on along the minus strand of JAXMFO010000004.1, from coordinate 203,660 downwards.
GAAGCGCGGGTCGGCGAGGTCCTCGATCTTCGCCGCGCCGAGGTGGCCGCCCGCGTAGCGCGGGTGCTCGACCACGATCGCGTCGGGCAGGCGGCCCTTGCGCAGCCACTTCTTCACGACCAGCGCGATGCCGCGCGCGTCGGAGAGGATCGGGATCAGCGCGACGTCCGGGTGCTCGGCGGTCAGCTCGGGCAGGTCGAGCGGCAGGCCGGCCCCGACCACGACCGCATCGGCGCCGCTCGCGCACGCCTGCTTCACCGACACCGCGTACTCGCTCACCGCGCGCATCACGTTCACCGCGACGAGGCCCACGCCCTGCGCGAGCGCCTTGGCGGCGCGGATCTCGCGGTCGAGCGCGGTGAGGTTCGCGCGGTCCACGCTCGCCTTGTCGCCGTGCCGGCTCTCCGCGAGGAGGTCCGGGTGGTGGCGGCGCAGGTCGACGCTCGAGATCGTGCCGACCGCGCCCTCGCGGGCGACGGCGCCGGCCAGGCGATGGGCGGACACGCCCACGCCCATGCCACCCTGGACGATGGGCACGACTTCACGCCCGCGCAGGGTGAGCGGGGGCAACGGTGATACCGTAGGCGACGCGACGCTCATGGGAGACCTCTGTGTGCGGCGAAGGGCCGCAGCGAGCGGACAAGACTACGGGCGCCCCGACCCGCGCGCCTTGACCCCCGTCAACCGCGCTGGAACGCAGCCCGTGTCAGCCGCGGACCTCGATGATCGGCACGTGCCGCGACAGCCGCCCGAGCATTTCGGAGTCGAGCACGGCGCCGTGCGGCGCCGCCGCGACCACGGCGTCGTTCGCGCAGCCGGTCGGGCGGAACGGCTGGAGGATCCAGCGGATGACGCCGCGCGCGGCGAGTTCCCGGGCCAGGTCCTCAAGGGCGTCCGCCGGGAGCAGCCCCGGGTGCACCGTGGTGCGCACCTCGTGCGCCACGCCCCGCTCGCGGACGAGGTCGAGGCATGCGAACGGCGCGTCGTCGCTGCCGGCCACGCCGGTGACCGCCTCGTAGCGGCCGCGCGGCGCCTTCACGTCGAGGCCGATCCAGTCGGTGAACGGGAGCGCGTCCGCGAGCCGCCGCGGGTACGCGCCGCCGGTGTGCAGGCCGGCCAGGAACCCGAGCCGGCGCACCTCCGCCATCGCTTCCGGCAGCGCGGGCTGCGCGGTCGGCTCGCCGCCCGAGAAGACGACCGCGTCGAGGAGCCCGCGGCGCGACTGCAGCCAGTCGAGGATCGCGCCGAAGTCGTGCCCGACGTCGCCGCGCGCGGGGATGAGGTGCGGGTTGTGGCAGTAACCGCAGCGCCAGGGGCAGCCCTGGCAGAACACCACGGCCGCGAGCGCGTCCGGATAGTCCGTCGTCGTGAACGGCACGACGCCGCCGACGTGCAACGCCGACGCCGCCACCGGAACGCCGGTGCCGGTCAGCGGGGGGACATCCGCCGGGAAGCGGCCGTCGCGGAGCATCGGAACGCGGTGCGGAGCGCCGTGGCACGCGGCCGGCCGCCGCGTGCCGCCGGCAAACGATCAGGCCTGCGCGGTCGTCGCGAGATTCGCGCAGCGCGACTCGCGGAAGAACTGCCGCTCGGCGTGCTCGCCCTTCTTGCCGATGTTGAAGGACGCGACGGGGCGGTGGTAGCCCATCACGCGCGTCCACACCTCGCAGCGCTGGCGCTCGTCGTTCGTGAGGGTGAGCGCTTCGAGCAGGTGCCGGGTCTCGGTCATGTCGTTCATCGGGGTCGTCCTTTTCTTGTGGGGTGGCTAGGCGGCGAGCTTGCGGCGCTTCTCCGCGAGCTTCTCCTCGTCGCACTTCGGGCAGAACTCGTGTTCGCCGGCGAGGTACCCGTGCGTCGGGCAGATCGAGAACGTCGGCGTCACGGTGATGTACGGCAGGCGGAAGCGCTCGAGCGCGCGGCGCACGAGCGCCTTGCACGCCGACGGCGACGACAGCCGCTCGCTCATGTACAGGTGCAGCACGGTGCCGCCCGTGTACTTGCGCTGCAGGTCGTCCTGGCGCGTGAGCGCCTCGAACGGGTCGTCGGTGAAGCCGACCGGCAGCTGCGAGCTGTTCGTGTAATAGGGGCGGTCCGGCGTGCCGGCCTGCAGGATGTCCGGCCAGCGCTTGCGGTCTTCCTTCGCGAAGCGGTAGGTCGTGCCTTCGGCCGGCGTGGCCTCCAGGTTGTACATGTGGCCGGTGGCCTCCTGGAACTCGAGCATCCGCGCGCGCAGGTGGTCGAGCAGGCGCACCGCGAACGCGTGGCCGTACTCGGTGGTGATGTCCTCGCGGCCGCGCGTGAAGTTGCGGATCATCTCGTTGATGCCGTTCACGCCGATCGTGCTGAAGTGGTTGCGCAGCGTGCCGAGGTAGCGCTTGGTGTACGGGAAGAGCCCCTGGTCGATGAGGCCCTGGATCACCTTGCGCTTGACCTCGAGGCTGTCGCGCGCGTAGCCCAGGAGCTCGTCGACGCGCTCGTAGAGCGAGATCTCGTCGCCGGCGTGCAGATAGCCCAGGCGCGCGCAGTTGATCGTCACCACGCCGAGCGACCCGGTCTGCTCGGCGGAGCCGAAGAGGCCGTTGCCCCGCTTCAGGAGCTCGCGCAGGTCGAGCTGCAGGCGGCAGCACATCGACCGGATCATGTTGGGCTTGAGCTCCGAGTTCACGAAGTTCTGGAAGTACGGCAGCCCGTACTTCGCGGTCATCGCGAACAGCGCCTCGCAGTTCGGGTGATCCCAGTCGAAGTCCGGCGTGATGTTGTACGTCGGGATCGGGAACGTGAACACGCGGCCCTTCGCGTCGCCCTCGATCATCACCTCGATGTACGCGCGGTTGATCATGTCCATCTCGGCCTGCAGATCGCCGTACGTGAACGGCATCTCCTGCCCGCCGATGACCGGGATCTGCCAGCGCAGGTCCTCGGGGCACACCCAGTCGAACGTGAGGTTGGTAAAAGGCGTCTGCGTGCCCCAGCGCGACGGCACGTTGAGGTTGTAGATGAGCTCCTGGATGCACTGCTTCACGGCGTCGTACGACATCCCGTCCGCCTTCACGAACGGCGCCATGTACGTGTCGAACGAGGAGAACGCCTGCGCGCCCGCCCACTCGTTCTGCAGCGTGCCGAGGAAGTTCACGATCTGGCCGACCGCGCTCGACATGTGCTTCGGCGGCCCCGCCTCGACCTTGCCCGGCACGCCGTTCAGGCCCTCGTGCAGCAGCTGGCGCAGCGACCAGCCGGCGCAGTAGCCGGCGAGCATGTCGAGGTCGTGGATGTGGACGTCGCCCTCGCGGTGCGCGTGGCCGATCTCCGGCGCGTACACGTGCGAGAGCCAGTAGTTCGCGACCACCTTGCCCGACACGTTGAGGATGAGGCCGCCCAGCGAATACCCCTGGTTGGCGTTGGCGTTGACCCGCCAGTCCTTTTGCTCGAGGTACTCGTCGACGGAGGCGGCGACGTCCACCAGCGTCTTGCGGTCGGCGCGCAGCCGCTCGTGGCGGTCGCGGTAGACGATGTAGGCGCGCGCCGTGTGGAACCAGCCGGCGGCCGCGAGCGTGTGCTCGACGCAGTCCTGGATGGTCTCGATGTCCGGCGCGCCGCCGGTGTGCTTGTGGGCCAGCACGCGGCCGACCTGCTGGGCGAGCGAGAGCGCCTCCTGGGCGTCGAACTCGCCCGTGGCGGCGCCCGCCCGGGCGATCGCCGAGGCGATCTTGGTGAGGTCGAAGGGGAGGCGCTGCCCGTCCCGCTTGATCACGTGGCCCGGCAGCGCGGGCTTGTTCGTTGGGGAAAGCGGGGGCTGGGCCCGCACGAGCTCGTCTTGTTGCATCCGGAACATCCCTCCCGTGGCGGACGGTCCGGAATGACCGCCCGACACAACATCTTGTGGGTACGGTGGGAGGCTAGACCCAAGTATTGCGGTCCGCAACGCCAGTCCCGGTTTCCTTGACTTTAGTCAAACTGCCCCTGCAGGTGGTCCCCGGAAGTGTTGCGGATTCCGTCACATAGGCCGGGAAGTTCACCTGGTTTCCAGATCGGAGGCCGGCCCGCGTCCGCGTTTGACGCCGAGGGTTTGCCCCGGGATACTGCACAACCGCCACCGCGCCGAGGAGCCGCCATGCCAAGCCGGACCGGCAACACCCGCAGGAGCCCGCTGGCCGGGCCCATTGGCCGCCTCGCCGGGTCGTCCCGGCGCCTTGCCGAGGCGCTGGCCCGGTGCCGGATCCACACCATCGGCGACCTGCTCCGGGTGCCGGCCGTGCCGCTGTTCGAGGCGCTGCGCGGTGCCGCGGACTGGGAAACCGTGCGGCACTGGAAGAGCGTGGCGGCGCTGCTCGAGATCGACGGCATGACCCTCCCCTTCGCGAAGGCGCTCGGCGCGCGCGACGTGCGCACCGTCCGCGAACTGGCGGACAAGCCGTTCGGGGACGCCACGGCGCTGCTGCGCGCCGCCGCCCGCGCCGCCCGTGCGCCCGCTCCCGACGCCGAGCGGGTGGCGGACGTGCTGCGCGACGCCGTGCGCCTGCAGTCCGGCGGCGTGGTGATGGGGACCGTGCTCGACGCGCGGCGCCACCCCGTCGCCGGCGCCACCGTCCGCCTCGGCGGCAACGAAGCGCACACCGACCGGCAGGGCCGCTTCCGCCTCACGCGGCTGCCGCACCACGCCGTCGCGCGGCTCGAGATCCGCGCCCGCGGCCACGTCGCGGCCACCCTGGAAGTGGCACGGCCGGACGCGTACGAGACCACGCGCGTGCTCGTGATCCCGCTCGCCCGGGCCCGGCGCGGTGCCGCGACGCGGCGCCGCACGCCGTCGCAGTCGGAACTCGCGGGCGACCGCGTCGCGCCGTCGGGCTGGCGGACCAGCATCCGGCGCACGCTGGCGGCGAGCCGCGTGCCGGCCGGCGAGTGGGTGATGCTCCTGTCGGTGAACCAGGGCGAGCGCAAGGCGCGGCTCCTCTCGCGCCTGCAGCGCCTCGAGGACGACGAGCGGGTCGTGCTGGTCTACCGCGTGCCGCTCGCGCTGCTCCCGGCCGGGTCGGTGGTGGGCGCCAACTTCCTGTCGACCGGTGCGGCGCTGCTGCCGGCGCGCTATGCGCCCGGCAAGCTCGCGGCCTACCGCGCGTTCCTCGCCGCGCGGGGCGCCGTGCCGCATCCGCGCCTGCCGCGCGACGCGACCGCACGGCGCCGTGCCATCCGCAGCTACGTGCACGCCCTTGCGCGCTCCGGCGCGCTCGCCTCGCCTGCCCACTCCTAGGGAGCCGCCATGTCCGATCTCACCGACGACGAAACCGACGACGCCGAGGAGCTCTATCTCTTCCAGGCCGGCGGCACGAGCTGCGACGTGTGCCACTCGCTCGACGGCACGTACTTCACCGAGCCGCCCGCGCGGCCGCACGCGTCCTGCGACTGCGACATCACGCCCGTCTCCAATCACCGCGGCCGCAACGACACCCCGTGCGGGATGGAGGGCTGGGGTATCGTGCGCGGCCAGACCGAGCGTTACGGGCGGCTGGGCGTCTACTTCAAGGTGCACGCGACGGTGGTCGTCGTGTGCGCCGACCGCGAGGTCTACGAGCAGGAGATCGAGGTGGACATGGGCGACCTCGACCAGCGGATCACGGACGAATCGATCTTCGACGTCATGGACGCGATGATCTTCAACGAGGCGGCCGAGGTGGCCGAGGAACTCGCGGCCATGCACTGTCCCCCGTGCAGCGAATTCCGCTGCGTGTAGCCGCGACCGCCGGACGCGCCATGCGCGGGCGGCCGGGCGCCGCCTGCCCGACCGGCGTCACACCGCCTGGCTGATCCGGTAGAGGCCTTCCAGCACCAGGTTGTCCTGCAGCTGGAAGGGAATGGAGAGCCGCGGCGCGACCGCGGCGGCCGCGCCGCCCGAGAGCAGGCAGAGGGTATCCGGCGTGTGCCGCGTTTCCATCGCGAACAGCCGTTCGATGGCGCCGGCCTGCGCGTGCTGGCAGCCGCTCGCGATCGCGTCGACGGTCTGCGTCGGATACGCGAAGAACTCGCCTCCCTGGTCGGGCAGCGCGGCGGTGCCCTCGTGCAGCGAGCGCAGCATGAGGCCCACGCCCGGCATGATGACGCCGCCCTTGAACACGCCGTCGCGGGAGAGGAAGTCGATGGTGGTGGCGGTGCCGCACACGACGACCATCGCCGGGCGCGGCCCCAGCAGGTGCCGCGCGCCGATGAGCGCCGCCCAGCGGTCGCTGCCGAGCTGCGCGGGGTTGCGGTAGCTGTTGGCCACGCCGCACTGGCGTTCCTGCGGCACCAGCCAGTAGGGCGCGGGCGCGTCCGGCCACGTCTCCAGCACGCGGATCAGCGAGGCGCGCACGCGCGTGCCCGCCACGTTGCTGATGACGATGCGCGCCGGCGTGGGCAGTTTCGCGAACTGCGCCGGCAGCGCGGTGATCTCCTCGTGCAGCGCGTGCCCGGTCTCGACGCGGTTGTCGTGCGCCTGGCCGGAGGCGGTCGGCCGGAACAGCCCCCACTTGAGGAACGTGTTGCCGACGTCGATGAGAAGGGTGAAGTTGCGGGTCACGTCCTGGGCAGGAGACGGTGCGAACCGGCGAAGCTTACATCGGATCGAGCGGAAAGATCGGCCGGGTGAGCTTGCGGTACGGATAGACCGACAGGTCGGCGTTGGTGCAGCCCGCACCGGCGCACTCCACGATGTGCGACGCGATGGGCTTGAACCCGGCGCGGTAGTGGATGCGCGACTTCAGCATCAGGTAGCGCTTCGCGCGCGGGTCGATGCCGGCGTGCGTGAAGACCCCGAGGTCGAACGGCTCGTGCGGACGCTCGCAGACGAGCACCTGCACGCTGCGCCCGCCGCGGTCCACGTCGAGCACGGCGGTGCGCCCGAGGTACGTGCGGATGCCGGTGTACATGGGGCCGGTGATGACGAATTCGCCGTCGGTGATGGTGACCACGCGGCCTTCGACCTCGAGCGGCATGCCGGGCAGGCCGATCTGCGGCATCGCCGTCTTGCCGCCGAGGGCCAGCCGCACGCGCTGGCCCACGCCGGCGTCCTGCATGGTGGCGACGGCCTCCGGGTCGCGGATGGGCGCGACGGCCACGTCGTCGAGTTCCTGCCGGAGGATCTCGTCCACCACGTTCATCACGTCCTGCGCGCCGCCGGAGCCGCAGTTGTCGCAGTGGTCGACGAGCAGCACCGGCGCGCCGGGCGACGCGAGCCCGAGCGCCTTCGCGTGCGCCACCGACTGCGCGAGCGGCGGCGCGTGGAAGACATACTCGTGCCGCCGCTCCCACGCGATCCCGAGCATGTGGCGGCACACCGCCTGCGCGTGCTCGCGCCCGCCGCGGCGCGCGTCGCCGACCACGACCGCGGACACGCCGGTGAACGCGGTGTCGGCGTGCGGGAACGACGGGAAGAGCGTGGCGGCGAGCACCGTGCCGTCGGCCTCCATGCGCCGCGCATACGCGAGGATGTCGCCCGACGGCCCGTCCTCCGGCGCGTGGCGCATCACCGAGGCGAGCAGCGGCTGCCATCCCCACGCCAGCACGGGCTCGACGCGGCCGTCGAGCGCGCCGACCAGGATGCCGCCGGCGAGCTTGCCCGCCTCGTACATGTCGACGTGCGGATACGTCTTGTAGCCGGTGACGACGGTCGCGTGGTCCATCAGCGCCGCCGAGAGGTTGGTGTGGTAGTCGAGCGTCACCGCGACCGGAACGTCGGGCGCGATGCGCCGCACGCGCTGCACGATCTCGCCTTCCGCGTCGTCGCAGTCCTCGATCACCATCGCGCCGTGCAGGTCGAGGAGCACGGCGTCGCAGCCGCGCCGCACCGCGTCCTCGATCGGGCGCACCAGCGTCTCGAACGTCGCGCGCGACGCCCGGTTGGACGGCCACGACTCCGCGGCCACTGGTGTTGCCACCTCCGCGCCTTCGCGCCGCGCGAGGTCGAGGTAGGCGGCCATCGGCGTGTTGGTGTGCTCGAAGCGCGCGCGGGCTTCCTCCCCGAACGCGGGCCCCTCGCCGTGGCCGAACGCGGACAGCGGCGTAGCCAGCGGCGAGAACGTGTTCGTCTCGTGCTTGACGAGGGCGACGACGAAGCGGCGCGTCACGCCGTCAGTCTCCCCGCGCCCGCCTCAACACTCCCTCTCCCCGTGCACGGGGGCATGTCCGGGAATTCGGCGAGCATGCTCGCCGCCCGAAATGCGGCGGTCGCATGCTTGCGACCGCGCGCCCTGCAAGGGAGGGCCGGGGTGAGGGGCAACCGCCGAGTCGGGTCCGCTGCTTCACTCAACGCTCACTCGCCCCACCCGCAGGACCGCCAGGCACAAACGCCGGCCCCAGCGGCTTCAAGCGCAATCCCGGCCGCATCCGCGTCCACGCGAACGACGTCGGATCCGCCTTCGCCGGCCCGGGCGCGACCACCACCAGGATCTCGCGCGCGATCGGCTGGAAATCGGCGCGGAAGTGCACGGAACTCTTGAGCGCGAGGATGCGCTGCTGCACAGGCTCGATGCCGACGTGACGGAACATCTCCTGGTCCGCGGCCTGCACCTTCTTCGACGCGAGCACGACGCGCACGTGGCCCCGGCGCAGGACGGCCATCGGTCCCAGCGTCATCCGGAAGCCCTTGAACATCGGCCCGGTGCACGTGAACGTGCCATCGGCCACGCGCTCCACCGTGAACTCGCCGGCGAGCGGCACGTGGCCGGGCACGCCCGACGTCTCGCCGAGCCGGAACGCCGCGGCGCGCCCGACGCCGACTTCGTGCGCCTGCACGGCGCTCGCGCGGTCGATGAGAAGGCCCAGCACCGCGTCGCGCGGGTCGTGGCGCAGCAGCGCCGCGAGCAGTCCCGTGGTGTCGCCGTTGCCGCCGGCGCCGGGATTGTCCTGCGTGTCGGCGAGCACCACCGGCGCGCCGACGCTGCCGCGCTGCGCGGCGCGTGCGACCGCGACGTCGGGCTCGTAGAGGTCGAGCGCGAACTCCGGCTCCGCGTCGTGCACGGCGCGGGCGAGCGCGTCGACCGCGCGCTGCACCCGCGCGGCGTCCGGGCCGTAGCCCAGCACCGCCATCTGGCACTCGGGAAAGTCGGCCATGGGGAAGCCCGGCGTAAACGACAGGACCGTGTCGTGCTAGCGCTCGAGTTGCTCCAGCAACGGGTAGAGCCGCGCGCCGGGCTCGATGAACGTCGACTGCGACGAGAGGCCGGTGAGGAAGTCGAGCGGGCGCATCGCCTTCGCGAGCGGCCGCCCCGCGGCGAGCGTGCGCAGCAGGAGCCGCGCCGCGCGCCCGCCGGTCGCCGCCATGTCGACGTGCGGGTACGTGCGGTAGGCGACCATGCCGTCGGCGTGCGCGAGCATCGCGCGCGTGACGTTGGCGTGCAGGTCGAGGCTCGCGACGACGGGCACGTCGGGCCCGACCACGCGCCGCACGCGGGCGAGGATCTCGCCCTCGCCGTCGTCGAGGTGCTCGGTGACCATCGCGCCGTGCAGGTCGAGGTACACGCCGTCGACCGGGCCGGCCTGCGCCAGCCGCGTCGTCATCTCGCCGACGATCCGCTCGAACGCGTCGCGCGTCACGTGCGCCGACGGCGACGCCGCGCCCCACGCGAGCCCGGGCGTGCGGTGCCCGGCGACGTTCAGCACGTCGAGCGCGCCGGTCAGCGGGATGTTGGCGCCGGCGAGCCGCGGGGCGATCGCGTCGCCGAAGGTGAGCGGCGGCCACGCGCCGCCCTGCTCGAACGTCGCGTAGTCGGCCTTGCTCGGCGCGAACGTGTTCGTCTCGTGCTGGAAACCGCCGACCGCAATCACCGACATCGCCGCGCGCGCCTCGTGCTCATGGGTGCGGGCCAGCGTAGCACAGGGGTGCGGGCCGCGAGGGCAAGGCGCGCCCGACTACTTCGCCGGCGTGGCCGGCGGCGGCGCGTTCCAGTCGACGGGACCGGTCTCGAACCGCTCCTTGAGCTTCATGAACGTCCACGTGTTGCCGCCCTTGAACGCGGCGTACACGCCGTCGTAGAGCGGGCCGCTGCCGTAGCCCGGGTTCTGCAGCGTGACGCGCGTCGCCTTGGGACCGAGCGGCGCGAAGCCGATGACGGTGTTGAGCTTCTGGAACGTCGGCACGTCGAACGAGGTCTTCGGCGGCGCCTGCACGTTGCGCATCACGATGAGGCGCTCGGGTACCACCAGCACGATCGCGTTCCTGATGTTGCCGGGAGCGCCGATCTGCGCCTTCCGGTCGTAGCTCGACTCGATCATCCCGCCGTCGCGCATGTCCACGCTCGCCACGGGCGCGGCCCACGACGCGAAGCCGTCGCTGGTCGCGAACGCCTTCCACACGTCGCCCACCGGCGCCGGGATGTCGACGGACAGCTCGAGCACGCGCGTGCCGTCGGGGGCGGTGTACGAGGTGTCGCGGACGTCGGCTTCGGTCGCCGCGGCGGCGGCATTGACGAGAGCGAGCGCGGCGAGCGCCGCGGCGAGCTTCCGGCCATGGTTCATGTCGATCCCCTCCCTACTCGATCGTCGTGTCGGCGCGGATGCGCAACGCCTGCGGGATGCGCAGGTCGAGCGCCGTCGCCGTGCGCTGGTTTACCACGAGCTCGAACGTCGTCGCCTGCTCGATGGGCAAGTCGCCCGGCCGGGCACCCTTCAGCAGGCGGTCGACGAAGTACGCGCCGCGCCGGTAGAGCGCCGCCTCGTTGGCGCCGTAGCCCAGCAGGCCGCCGGCGGCCGCGTATTCCTGGCTGCCGACGGACGGCAGGCGCCGCTGCGCGCACTGCTGCGCGATGCGGCGCGCGTTGGCCGCGAGCAGCGTGTCGCCCTGCAGCAGGACCGCCTCCATCCGCGCCCGGGCGATCGCCGCCACCGCGCCGTCGACCTCGGCGGCGCTGCGCACGTCGAACGTCGCGAGCTGCATGTGCAGGCGGCGCGCGGCCTCCTGCAGTTTCTCCAGCGTCGGGCCGAAGCTCGCGTTGGCCGGATTGCGGAGGATCGCCACGCGGTCGATGCCCGCCATGAGGTCGCCCAGGAGCTCCAGGCGCTTGGCCATGAGCTCGGGTCCGAAGGTGACGGTGCCGGTGACGTTGCGCGTCGGCGACTTGAGGTCGCCGATCACGCCCATGGCCACCGGGTCGCTGGTCGTGAACGGGATCACGATCGGCACGCGCGTCGTCGCCTGGTGCGCGGCGACCAGCGCCTTGACGCCGAACGCCACCAGCACCGCCACCTTGCGCTCGACGAGTTCGCGCGCCAGTGCCGGCAGGCGCTCGTAGCGTCCGTCGGCGGCGCGGATTTCCAGCGTCACGGTCCTGCCGTCGACGTAGCCCAGGTCCGCGAGCCCGGCGGTGAGCGCGGTCAGGCGTGTGCGCTGGTCGGCGACGGTCTCCGCGATCAGGATCCCGACGCGGGGCGGCGTCGCGGATTGGGCCCGCGCCACGGACACGAGCGCCAGCGCGAGCGCCCCCACGACGCGCCGCCGACCGGTGTCGGGTGCGTCGCGTCGCACGCGCTACCCCCGGTTCCCGTCGAGGAACGCCGCGAGCCGCGCCACGCCCTCCGCGAGCCGCGGCGTCTCCGACGCGAAGCACCACCGGACGAACCCCTCGCCCTCGGGACCGAACGCGCTGCCGGGGGCGAGCCCGAGGTGTGCCTCGTGCACGAGCGACTTGCAGAACGCGAGGCTGTCGCGCAGGCCCTCGACCCGGAAGAACGCGTACATGGCCCCCGGCGGCGGGGCCACCTCGATGCCGGGCAGGCGCGCGAGCGCGCCGACGAGGAAGTCGCGCGCCGCGAGGAAGCGCGCCCGGGTGTGCGCGACGACCGCCTCGCCGCCCTCGATCGCCGCCACGCCCGCGTGCTGCACGAAGGCGGGCGAGCACGACGTGTTGTACTCGATGAGCTTGCCGAGGTCCGGTATGAGGTCGGGCGGCGCCACCAGCCAGCCCAGCCGCCACCCCGTCATCAGCCAGGACTTCGAGAAGCTGTTGGTGCTGATCACGCGCTCGCCGGCCTGGGCGAGCGCGAGGAACGACGGCGCGGCGCGCGCGGCGGGGTCGCGGTAGTAGAGGCGCTCGTAGACGTCGTCGGCGACGAGCCACGTGCCATGGCGGCGGCAGCGCGCGAGCACGGCCTCCTGCTGCTCGCGGGTGATGGTCCAGCCGGTCGGGTTGTTGGGCGAGTTGACGAGCAGCACCCGCGTGTCCGGCGTGAGCGCGTCGAGCAGGCGGTCGAGGTCGAGCGTCCACGCGCCGCCGGCGAACGCGAGCGGCACGCACTCGACGTTCGCGGAGAGGATCTTCGGGATCTCGACCAGGTTCGGCCACAGCGGCGTCACCACCACCACCCGGTCGCCCGGCGCCACCAGCGCCTCCACGGCGAGCATCAGCGCCGACATGCCGGAGGCGGTCACCGCCACGTCGTCGGGCCGCACGGGCCGGTGCAGGTCGGTGAGGTAGCGCGCGATCGCCTCGCGCAGCGGCGGAATGCCCAGGTTCTGCGTGTAGAAGGTGTCGCCGCGAGCGAGCGACGCCGCCCCGGCGTCGCGGATGAAGGCCGGCGTGACCTGGTCCGGCTCGCCGAACCAGAAGGCCAGCACGTCGGGGTCGCCCATCCCGGCGTTGGCCACCTCGCGGATGCGCGAGGCCGCGAGCGCGCGCACGGCGTCGCGGGCGGCGGCGGGGTGGGAGGCGGCGGGCATGGCAGGCGGCGGCGGGCGAGGGGCCCTTATCTTCGCACGGCGAAAGCGCCCGAGTTTGCGCCAACCCCAATGGCAACAGGGGCTGGGGGTCGTATCATGGCGCCTCGAGTCGGGGAAACACCTGGCCATCCAACGGGAAGGGGAGTCGCCATGAACGTATACGGCATCACCAATTGCGACACGGTGAAGGAAGCCCGGGCGTGGCTTGCCCAGCGGGGGGTATCGCATCGGTTCGTGGACTTCAAGAAGACGCCGCCGACCCGGGACCAGCTCCAGGCGTGGTGCGACGCCGCCGGCTGGCAGTCGCTGCTCAACCGGCGGGGGACGACCTGGAAGAAGCTCGAGCCGGAGGAGCAGGCGCGGGTGGTGGACACCAAGTCGGCGATCGCGCTGATGTTCGCGAACCCGACGGCGATCCGCCGGCCGGTGGTGGAATCGGACGAAGGGATCCTGGTCGGGTTCGACCCGGGAACCTGGGACCGCGCGTTTCCCGTCTAAACTCGCGTCGGGAGCCGCGGGGAGGCAGCGCAGGAGAGCAGGGCAGTGGGCATTTTCTGGAGTGTGATCGGCATCCTCGTCGCCGGCGGCCTGGGTGGCCTCGCCGGCTGGTGGTTGATCGGCGGACTCGGGATTGGCGGGACGCCCGGCGCGATCGTGGCGGTGCTCGTCGCGATGGTCGTGGCGACCGCCGTGTGGGTCGCGCTGACCGTGGCGCTGCGGCGCATGGGAATCGTGCGGTGACCCCCGAAGCCCTGGCGACGGTCGCCGACGCGCTGGCCGCCGCCGAAGCGGGTGCGGTGCCGCTGGCGCCCATCACGAGCTGGGCGCCGGAGTTCACGGTGCCCGACGCCTATCGCGTCCTGGCCGAACTCGAACGCCGGCGCACCGTGCGCGGCTGGCGGCCGGTGGGCCGCAAGATCGGCTTCACCAACCGCACGCTGTGGCCGCGCTACGGCGTGTTCGCGCCGATGTGGGCGCACGTGTGGGACGCGACGATCACCAACGCCCCCGGCGGGGTGGCCAGCGTGTCGCTCGCCGGAATGGTCGAGCCGCGCCTCGAGCCGGAGGTCGTGTTCGGCCTCTCCGGGCCGGTGCCGCTCACGGACGACGCCGAAGCGATCCTCGGCGCGGTCGCGTGGATCGCGCCCGGCTTCGAGATCGTGCAGTCGCACTACCCGGGATGGCACTTCACCGCGGCCGACTGCACGGCGTCGTGGGGGCTGCACGGCCACCTCGTCGTCGGCCCGCGCACGCGCATCGCGGAAGCGGAGCGCGCGGCCGTGGCGGCGCGGCTCGCCACGTTCGAGGTCACGCTGCGCCACGGCGACGGCGTGATTGATCACGGCGTCGGCAGCAACGTGCTCGGCAGCCCGGCACTCGCGCTCGCGCACCTCGCGCGCGTGCTGGCCGACCAGCCCGACGCACCGCCGCTCGCCATCGGCGAGATCGTCACGACCGGCACGGTCACCGACGCGTGGCCCATCGCGGCGGGCCAGACGTGGTCGAGCGACTACGGCACCCTCGGCGTCGCCGGATTACGGGTAACCCTAAGCTGACCCGGGCACCGCGCCCCATTACAATCGCAGCTTTTTGCAAAGGCGGCGCCGCCACAAGTGGCGTCGGCCCCATCGAAGGCATTCCGATGAAGAATCTTCTGATCGCGCTCACCGCGCTCGCGCTCGCCGCGTGCGCCTCCCAGGGCACCACCACCGCCAACGACACGCCGCGCAAGGCCGAGAAGGAATACCGGATCGGCAGCAACATCCCCGTCCGCGACGGCGTGGGCTCGTCCCCGACCGAGGTCACGTCGCCGTCCGCGATGAACCCAGCGCTGCCGCCGAAGTAGTCCCCGCCACGCGGGGTCGGCCCCCGCGTCCGCGCCCCGTCGTGCGGGGCGCGTCGTGCAAGTGTCGAAGGCCCGTGGCTGCGACCGCAGTTAGAATCGGTGCGCCCACGTTCGCCTCGCAGGGACCTCCGATGATCCGCCGCCTTCCCGCCGCTGCCGTCGCCACCGCTGCCCTCGTTCCGCTCTGCGCGCTCGCGCAGCAGCAGGTCGTCAAGCCGCCGGTCTCCACGTATGGCGTGGACGTCGGCACCCGCACGATGTCGATCCCCGGCATGCCCGCGGGCGGCATGGGCGGCCTGGCGGGAGCGATGATGCCGCCCGGCATGGGCGGACCGCAGAAGGAGCTGTGGCTCGGCCTGCGTTCCACGCAGAAGCCGGCCGGGACGCCGGAGGCGCAGCACATGATCCCGCCCGGCATGGGCATGGGTCCAGCGCTGCCGCTGGTCGCCCCGCCGCCGTCGACGCCCGGCCGCGAGCGCTACGACGAGGAGCGTCCGCCCGAGAAGCCGAAGGCGCGCATGCTGATCTACTGGGGTTGCGGCGACACGGTCCGCCCGGGCCAGCCGAAGATCGCCGACACCGAGAAGATGGACATGGTGCAGTTCGGCCAGGCGTTCGCCGGCCGCTCGCCGCCCGAGCGCTGGAGCGCGCAGCGCAACGCGCAGCTCCTGTGGCCGAACGAGCGCGAGAAGCAGCCAGTGCCGGCCAACGCGCGCCTCGCCGGCGACCAGCTCGTCAAGGGCAACGCGACGCCGGACATCAAGTTCGTCATCGGTGACCGGCAGGATTTCATGCCGCCGATGGAGGTGAGCGCCGGCGGCGAGCTGGCCGGCCCGACGCCGCTCACGTGGGCGCCGGTCGCCAACGCGCAGGGCTACTTCCTGCAGGCGATGGGCTTCCGCCAGAACGGCGGCGAGATGATCCTGTGGACGTCGAGCGAGCTGCAGGACACGGGCTTCGGGCTCATGAACTACCTGCCCAACGACTTCCTGCGCAAGATGATCGACGAGAAGGTGGTGCTGCCGCCGTCGACCACCGCGTGCGCGATCCCGAAGGGCATCTTCGAGGGCGCGGACGGCGCGATGGTGAATTCGATCGCGTACGGCGAGGAGCTGAACCTCGTGCATCCGCCCCGGCCCGCCGATCCCAAGGTCGCGTGGGAGCAGGTGTGGGCGGTGAAGGTGCGCGTGAAGTCCACGGGCATGACGCCGCTCGGGATGGGCGACTCGGGCGGCTCGCGCGCGGGCGCGCGCCGGGGCAACCGCGCGCCGGACGACGCCCCGCCGCAGATGCAGCAGCAGGCGCCCGCGCAGCCGAAGCCCGCCTCGCCGCTCGACGACGCGACGGACACGCTCAACAAGATGCGCAAGCTGCTGCCGTTCTGACGGCCGGATGCGGCCGGGGCGTCGTCCCCGGTCGCGCCTACATCGTGAATGCGCCGGGGAAGACCCACAGCAGCGCGCCGGTCATCACGACGTAGCGCAGGAACTTGCCGATCGCCATGTAGCCGACGCACGGCCAGAACGGCAGGCGCAGCCACCCGGCGACCGCGCACAGCGGATCCCCGAGGATCGGCAGCCACGACAGCAGGCACGCGCGGGGCCCGAAGCGCTCCAGCCAGCGCAGCGCGCGCGGGTGGGCGCCGCCGCCGTGGGTCATCTTCTCGTACGCGCGCTCGGCACCGTAGCCCATCCACCACGTGACGGCACCCCCGAGCGTGTTGCCGGCCGTGCCTACGAGCACCGCCGGCCAGAAGAGGTCGGGGTTGAGCTTGACCAGCCCGAACACCGCGGGCTCCGAGCCCATCGGCAGCAGCGTCGCCGACACGAACGATATGACGAACACGGTGGACAGCCCGTACTGCGGCAGGGCCAGGGCGGCCAGGAGCTGGGGAATCCACGCGTCCATCGGACCGCCATGATACGAACTTCCGGGCGATGCGCTGCGTGGACGCGCGGGGTCCGACCCCGGCTTCGTGGCTCCGGTGGCAACCCCTCACCCCAACCCTCTCCCCGCAAGCGGGGAGATGGAGCATGGGTGGTGTGCCGCCAACGTTCGCCTTCAACGACGTAGTGCGGGCCCGGGGTCTGACCCCGGCTGCATCGGGGTCTGATCCCGGGGTATCGCCCCGCAGGGGGAGAGGCAGTGCCAAGGGGGGGCGGCACGCAGGGCTGCATCGGGGTCTGACCCCGCGGGCACTATCCTGCGGTAAGGGCGCGAGTGCGTCCCGGCGGGGTCCGACCCCGGGGTTGTGGCCACGGACGTGGCCCGCGCCCAACCCGCTCGCCCGCCGGAGGAGAGGGAGACCGTCGGCGGAGGCCGGGATTACGCCGCTTCCGCCACCACCACGTACCGCAGCGGCCCGCCGGGATTGAGCGCGTCGAACGGATAGCAGGTGACGAGCGTCACCGTCGGCACCTCGGTGTCGCGCGGCAGCGCCAGCGTGCGGTGGTCCGCGACGTACGTGCGGCGGATGCGGAAGTGGCGCGTCGCGCCGTCGGCGCGCTCGATCGCGATCTCGTCGCCCTGCTGCATCAGGCGCAGGAAGCGGAAGTGGGTGTCGCGGTGCGCGGTGATCACCGCGTTACCCGGATCGCCCGGCTGCGCGGAGCCGTCGAGGTGACCGGGGCCGAACGCCAGCGTGCGGCCGGTGGCGCCCGCGAGCACCAGCACCTCCTCGCCGAGCGCGGGGGCGGTGAGCCGCGCCACCGGGTGGGTGTCCGCCCACGGCCACGGCCGCGCCGGGACCCCGGTTGCGCGCTCCCGCGCCCACGCCGACTGCAGCAGCGCCTGCGCGAGTCCGGCCTTGGCGTAGATGTACGCGCCCTGGCCGAATGCCAGCGAGCCGGTCACGACGAGCAGCGCGATGACGAGCGTCCACGCGCGCTTGAGGCGCACGCGGCCGCCGGCCGCCGGCGCGGTCGGCGTGGCGCGCGGCGCGGCGCCACCGATAGGGGAAGACTCGTCCGGCGGGAACCGGAACGCGATGCCGGGCGCCGACGCGCGCATCCAGTTGCGCGGCACGGCCTCCTGCCGGACGAAAGGTCCTCCCCGATCGGTGGCGCTGTTCATGCTTCGACTCCGTGGTGGGTGAATGAGGTGGGGGAAGGCGCGCGGCGGCCGCGTCAGCAGCCGGCGCCGGTCAGTTGCGCGGCGGGCGCGTTGAGCCCCGGGTGGGCCTCGCCCGACAGCAGCACGTACCAGGTGCCGCGGTCGTTGCCGTTGACGTACACGATGAGGTCCGGCTTGCCGTCGCGGTCGAGGTCGCCCGCGTACTGGACCTCGCTGTCCCAGCCGAACCCGTCGAGCAGCCACTCGTACGTCCTGCCGCCGACCGCGACCACGTAGTGCGCGCCGGCGTGGCCCTTGCGGCCATTGTTCACGGTCAGCGTGAACGGCGTGTGACCGAGCGCCAGCGCGTACGTGCGGCCGTTCACCGGCGTGAGCGCGCGGCGCGGCAGCGACACTTCGGTCACCGGCCCTTCGCGCAGCGGCGTGCGCGGCAGGTTCACGTAGAAGAGCTGGCCGAGCGCCGACTGCAACGTCGCGCTGTTGGCGAGCGACGCGTGCTCCAGCTCGCGCAGGAAGAGCGGCCGGCCGTCCGCGGCATCGGGAATGCGGCGCACGTACGAGCCCGCGGCGTCCTTGACCAGCACGTACCAGCCGCGGTCGGGCATCGCCGCGAGTTCCGCGCCCATCGCGCCGTCGTCGCCGTCGTAGTGGCCGGGCAGGAGCAGCAGGTTGCGGACCTGCGCGGTCTTGCGCGCGACCTGCGCGGTGGCATCGTCGGCGACCGTGCCCGCCGCCACGAGCAGCGCGACGCACGCGACCGCGCCGGCGGCGCGCAGGCGCAGGGCGAGCGCGGCCGCGGCGAGGAGCAGCGCGGCACCGAGGGCCAGCAGGAGCGGCGCGGGCGTGGCCGTGCGCGGCAGCTGGTCGAAGCCGGTGAGGCCGTCCGGGATGTTGCCCGGCAGCGCGCTCTTGAGCGGTGTCGTGCCGAGCGGCGCGGTCGGCGTCAGGTCCACGGCGACGAGGCTCGTGTACTTGGAGACGAGGTGGTGCGTGAGCGCGACGTCGAGCACCGCGTTGCGGATCTCGTCCTGCGGCGCGCCGCGGCGGCCGGCATCCATCAGCGCGTCGATCTTCGCGCGGGCCCACAGCACGCCCACGCCGGGTGCGTCGGCGTGACCGGCTGTCGCGAGCGTCGTGCCCCACGCCTCGCCGTTGCGGCGGCCGGCGATCGCGACGTTGCCTGCGATCGCGTCGGCGTTGAACTGCGCCGCGACGATCACCGGCTCGCCGGCGTAGAGGTCGGGCACCGTGCGCGGCCACACGTCCGCACCGGCGGGCCAGGCGACCGTGATGTCGGTGAGCGCGGGCGACTCGAGCTTGCGGAAGAGGGCGGTCATCTTCTCGCGCACTTCGCGCACGTCGCCGATGTAGGTGTACGTGCCGCGGCCGAACTGCGCGGCCTTGGTCATGAAGAAGCTGTTGGGCGCGGGGCCGATGCCGACGGTGAAGAGCCGGCGATCGCCGATCGCGTCGCCGACGAAGCGCAGGATCGCATCCTCGTTGCCCACCGCGCCGTCGGTCAGGAACACCACCTGGCGCATCATCGCCGCCTCGCGCGGCCCGGCGAGCGCGATCTCCAGTGCGGGCAGCATCTCGGTGCCGCCGTTGGCGCGCAGCGCCGCGACGAACGCCTTCGCCCGCGCCATTGTCTCGGTGTCCACGGGCATCGGCGCCGCGAACAGCGAGTGCGACACGGAGTTGAACTCGATCACGTTGAACCGGTCGCCGGGCTGCAGGCGGTCGAGCGCCAGCGCGAGCGCCTCGCGCGCCTGGGTGATCGACACGCCTTCCATCGAGCCCGACGTGTCGATGACGTACGTGACCTCGCGCGGCACGCGCGGGCCGGTCTCGGCGGCGGTCGGCGGCAGCGCCATCAGCAGCGCGTAGGTCTTGCCGCCCTTGGTCTGCGTGAAGAGCGCGGCGGCGGGCGCGGCGCCGGTCGTGGGCGTCCACGCGAGCTCGAAGTCGCGCGCGGCGGGGACCGGACCGTCGGCGAGGGCGAGGTGGTAGCGGTTCCTGCCGCGGTCCTCGACGTTCATCGCGTGGTAGGTGCTCGCGAGGTTCGTGAGCGGCACGCCCGCGTCGAGGTCGATCGCGATGCGCACGGGGTTGACGTAGCCGTCGGCGCGCGGGACGACCGGCGGCGTGATGCGGTCCGCGTCGAGGACCTGCTGCGTGGCCGGCGACCAGCCCATGCCGCTGCCGCCCGCCACCGGCGCGCCCGGGATGTAGCGCGGCGTGATCGCGAGCGGGAAGCGCAGGCGGAACGTGCCGGCGTCGTAGCGCAGCGTCTCCTGGTACTCGATGGCGACCGTCACTTCCTCGGACGGCCCGATGTTGGCGACGCTGGTCGTGAAGAGGTTGGGGCGCTCCTGCTCGACCAGCGTGGTCTTGCGACCCTCCTGCTTCGCGGCCTCGTACGCCTTGCGCGCCTCGCCGCGCTCCTTGATCAGGCCCTCGATCACGCGCTCGCCGACCTGCATGTGCAGGTGGTCGACCGCGGCCTTCTCGGGCAGCGGGAACACGTAGACGCCCTCGCGCCACTCGGCCGTGGGGTTGACGAACCGCTGGGTCACCGCGACCCGGGCGATCATGCCCGTGACGTCCATGTGCACGTCGGTGAACACGAGCGGCGTGGCGGTGCGGCCGCCCGCCGCATCCTTGAGGTACAGCATACCGGGCGGCGTGTCCGGTGCCGCGGCCTGCGCCGGCGTGGTGACGATGAAGACCGCGAGGGCCAGTGCGAGGCTCACCACCAGTCCCGCGATGAAGCTGTCCGCGACGAGCCGCGCGAGGGTGCGCCATTCGCGACGGAGCACCGCGTTGCCGTTGCAGCGTTCGACGTTTGCCATTTTCCCCTGCCCCTTCGACTGCCTGTCCTGCGTGGCCGGCGGAGGTGGTGGTGCGCTCGGGGCGCCGCCGGCGGCACGCCCTCGATGGAGCGCATTACGCGCGCGCCGTGCGGCACGGGCCGGGCGAAAAAGGGCGGGGCGGCGAGCAAGTGTGGCAAACCGATGGCACGTGCGCCGGGCGCGCCGGACGGCGGCGCAGCACGTGGAAACGCTGGGGTATAGTCGGCGCAACCCCGGCGGGCGCCACCGGCGCCCCGCGGCCGATCCCCCTTCCCCGACCCCGAATCCCGCATGCGCCGCATCGCCATCGTCGAAGACGAGCCCGCCATCCGCGCCAACTACGCCGAGGCCCTGCGCCGCCACGGCTACGAGGTGGCGACCTACGCCAACCGGCCGGAGGCGCTGGCGGCGTTCCGCACGCGCCTGCCCGACCTCGCGCTGGTCGACATCGGCCTGGGCGAGGAAGTGGACGGCGGCTTCACGCTGACGCGCGAGCTGCGCGCGATGTCGGCGACCGTGCCGATCCTCTTCCTCTCCGCGCGCGACTCGGACTTCGACATCGTCGCGGGCCTGCGCCTCGGCGCCGACGACTACCTCACGAAGGACGTGAGCCTGCCGCACCTCGCCGCGCGCATCGCCGCCCTGTTCCGCCGCAGCGAGCTGCTCACCGCGCCGCCGGCGACCGAGGACATCGTCGAGCGCGGCCCGCTGCGCCTCGACGTCAAGCGCCTGACCGCGCAGTGGCAGGACCGGCCCGTCGACCTCACGCTCACCGAGTTCTGGATGGTGCACTCGCTCGCGCGCCATCCCGGCCACGTGAAGGACCGCGATGCGCTGATGCGCGACGCATCGATCGTCGTCGACGACTCCACGATCACCTCGCACGTGAAGCGCATCCGCCGCAAGTTCCAGGCGATCGACCCGGCGTTCGACCGCATCTCGACGGTGTACGGGATGGGCTACCGCTGGAACGAGCACTAGGGGCGCGATGCGCGTTCGCCGCATCGCGCTGTCGATCCGCGCCCAGCTCCTGCTGGTGCTGACGGTCTTCCTCGCGCTGCCGTGGCTGGGCTACGAGTACGTGCGCGAGCTGGAGCGCGTGTTGCGCGACGCGCAGGAGCGCACGCTCGCCGGCACCGCGCAGGCGGTCGCGACCGCGCTGCACGACCGGCCGCGGCTCTTCGCGACCCCGCCCGACCCGATCGCGAGCTTCGCCCGCGAGCGCACCGACGACCACGGCACCGGGTCGTTGCCGCCGTCGGCGTCCCCGGAGATCGCGCAGATCATCGAGGGGCTGTCGCGCACCACGGCGCGCATCTGGGTGATCGACCGCAACGGCACGGTGCTGGCGCGGGCGGGCACGCTGAAGCGGCCGCCGCCGCCGGCGCCGCCCGAGTCGTTCTGGGCGCGCGCGACCCGCGCGACCGTCGGTCGCATCTACCCGCTCGTCCTCGAGCAGCCCACCGACGACTTCTCCGACGACGCCGCCACGCAGGGCGCGCCGCAGGGCCGCGACGTCGAGGGCGCGCTCGCGGGCATCCTCACCACCGACCGCCGCCGCACCTCCGACGGCCGCGCGGTGATCGTCTCCGCTGCGCACCCGGTGTGGGTGGGCGACCAGGTGCGCGGCGTAGTGATCGCCGAGGAGACCGGCAACGCGGTGCTGGCCGAGCGCAACCGCGCATTCGAGCGGCTCTTCAACATCGTGCTCGCGGTGCTGCTCGTCGGCTCGCTCGCACTCACCGCGTACGCGACGGTGCTCTCGTCGCGCATCCGGCGCCTGCGCGACGACGCCGAGCGCGCGATCGACGAGGAAGGCCGCCTGCGCGCGCCGCTCGCGAGTTCCGGGGCCGGCGACGAGATCGGCGACCTGTCGCGCAGCTTCTCCTCCGTTCTGGCGCGCCTCGCCGAGCACGCGAGCTACCAGGAGAAGATGGCGAGCCGGCTCTCGCACGAGCTGCGCACGCCGATCGCGGTGGTGCGCTCGTCGCTCGACAACCTCAAGGCCACGCCGCTGCCCGAGTCGGCGCGCGTGTACATGGCGCGCGCGCAGGAGGGCCTCGCGCGCCTCACGCAGATCCTGACCCGCATGACCGAGGCGGCGCGGCTCGAGCAGTCGCTGTCCGACGTCGAGCGCGAGCGCTTCGACCTCGCGCCCGTGGTCGCGAGCTGCGTGGAAGGCTTCCGCGTCGCCTATCCGGACGCGCAGATCGGCTACGAGGGGCCGGCCGGCCCGCTCTGGGTGGACGGCTCGCCGGACCTCGTCGCCCAGATGCTCGACAAGCTCGTCGGCAACGCCGTCGACTTCGCGCAGGGGAGGCCGATCGCGCTCGCGCTCGCGGCCGCGGGCGACGACGTGCTGCTCACCGTCGCCAACGACGGGCCGCGGCTGCCCGAGGGCATGGCCGGCCGGCTCTTCGAGTCGATGGTGTCGGTGCGTCCCGAGGGCCAGCGCGAGGAGCCGCACCTGGGCCTCGGGCTCTACATCGTGCGCGTGATCGTGCAGTTCCACCGCGGCAGCGTGGACGCCGCGGACAAGCCGGACGGCAGCGGCGTGGTGATGCGCGTGCGCCTGCCGCGGGCCGACGCGCGCGCGTGATCGCGGCACCCGCCGCGGATCGGCGATAATCGACGACCGCCGCCTTCCGTCTCCCGCCCATGTCCTTCGCCCCGGTCGTCGCGCACCCGGCGCTCGCCGCCGCCGTGCTCCTCACCTGCTCGAACCTCTTCATGACGTTCGCGTGGTACGGGCACCTCAAGAACCTCGCGGGCAGCCCGTGGTGGGTCGCGGCGCTGGTCTCGTGGGGCATCGCGCTCTTCGAGTACCTGCTCCAGGTGCCCGCGAACCGGATCGGCTACACGACGCTGTCGCTCGCGCAGCTCAAGATCATGCAGGAGGTGATCACGCTGGCGGTGTTCGTGCCGTTCGCGGTGCTGTACATGGACCAGCCGATCAAGCTCGACTACCTGTGGGCGGGCCTGTGCCTCATGGGCGCCGTCTACTTCATCTTCCGCAGCTAGCCGTCCATCGTGCGTTTCCTCCCCATCTACTTCGCCTTCGCGGCGGCCTACCTGCTGTCGTACCTCTTCCGCAACGTCAACGCGGTGATCTCGCCGGAGCTCGCCCGCGACCTGGTACTCAACCCGTCGTCGCTCGGGCTTCTCACGAGCGCGTACTTCCTCGCGTTCGCCGCGATGCAGATTCCCGTCGGCATCCTGCTCGACCGCTACGGGCCGCGCCGGGTGGAGCCCGTGCTGCTGCTGATCGCCGCCGCCGGCGCGTCGCTGTTCGCGCTCGCCGACTCGCTGACCGGCCTCGCGGTGGCGCGCGCGGTCATCGGCGGCGGCGTCTCCGCGTGCCTGATGGCGCCGCTGAAGGCGATCAACGCGTGGTTCCCGCGCGAGCGGCAGGCCTCCTACGCGGGCTGGATGATGGTGGCGGGCGGCGTGGGCGCGCTGTCGGCGACGGTGCCGCTCGAGCTCGCGCTGCGCGTCACGCACTGGCGCATGGTGTTTGTCGGCCTGGCGGCCGTGACGTTCGTCGTGGCGCTCGTCGTCGCGTGGCGGGTGCCCGACATCGACAAGCCCGCCGCCGCCGGCGGCCTGGGCGCGCAGCTCGCCGGGGTGCGCACGGTGTTCCTGCATCCGCGGTTCTGGTGGCTCGCGCCCGTCGGCGCCTTCGTCATGGGCTCGTTCATGGCGGTCCAGGGGCTGTGGGCGGTGCCGTGGATGATGGAGGTCGGCGGGCAGACGCGCGCGGGGGCGGCGAACCACCTCCTCGTGATGAACGTCGTGATCCTCGCGGGCTATGTCGGGATCGGCTTCTTCGGCACGCGCCTCGCGCAGCGCGGCATCCACGCGCGGCACCTCTTCGCGGCCGGCTTCGCGCTCAACGCCGTGATGCTCGCGTGCATCGTGAGCGGGCTGCCCGGGAGCTACCTGTGGTGGTCGGGCTACGGCCTCGGCGCCGCGGTCAACGTGCTGGGCTTCACCGTGCTGAACGAGGGCTTCAGCCGCGACCTCGCGGCCCGCGCCAACACCACGCTCAACCTGCTCATGTTCGGCGGCAGCTTCCTCACCCAGTGGGGCATCGGCGTCGCGGTCGACGCGGCGCGCACGCTCGCGGGCCTCGACACGCCGGCGGCGTTCCGCGCGGCGTTCACGCTGGTGCTGGCCGGCGACGTCCTCACCTACCTGTGGTTCGTCCGCGGCTGGCGGCGCTACAGTGTCCACGTGCCGGCCACCGCGGTGGCCTGATCCCCATGCACCTCCACATTCTCGGCATCTGCGGCACCTTCATGGGCGGCATCGCGGCGATCGCGAAGGCGGCCGGCCACACCGTCACCGGCTGCGACGCCAACGTGTATCCGCCGATGTCCACGCAGCTCGAGGCGCTGGGCATCGGCCTCACGCAGGGCTGGGAGGCGGGGCAGTTGCAGACCGTCGCCCGCGACGCCGACGTGTTCGTCGTCGGCAACGTCGTGTCGCGCGGCAATCCGCTGATGGAGGCGGTCCTCGCCTCCGGTCGCCGCTACATTTCGGGTCCGCAGTGGCTCTACGAACACGTGCTCGCCGACCGCTGGGTGCTGGCGGTCGCGGGCACGCACGGCAAGACGACCACCACCGCGATGCTCGCGTGGATCCTGGAGGACGCGGACCGAATCCGGCTTCCTCATCGGCGGCGCGCCGGTCGACTTTCCCGTCTCGGCGCGCCTCACCGACAGCGCGTTCTTCGTGATCGAGGCGGACGAGTACGACACCGCTGCTCTCCTTTCGACAAGCGCTCGAAGTTCGTCCACTACCGTCCGCGCACCGCGATCCTCAACAACCTCGAGTACGACCACGCCGACATCTTCCCGGACCTCGCCGCGATCGAGACGCAGTTCCACCACCTCGTGCGCATGGTGCCGGGCAACGGACGGCTGATCGTCAACGGCGGCGAGGCGTCGCTCGCCCGCGTGCTCGCGCGCGGCTGCTGGAGCGAGGTCGAGCGCTTCGGCGTGGCCGAGGTGCCGGGAACGGGTCCCGACTGGACCATCGACTTCGACGGCGCGATCCGCCTCGGCGGCGCGCCGCAGGGCACGCTGCGCTTCGGGATGGCGGGGCGGCACAACCAGCTGAACGCGCTCGCCGCACTCGCGGCCGCGCGCCATGCCGGCGTGCCGGTGGACCACGGCCTCGCGGCGCTCGCGAAGTTCCAGGGTGTCAAGCGACGGCTGGAGGTGCGCGGCACCGTGCGCGGCATCACCGTGTACGACGACTTCGCGCACCACCCGACCGCGATCGCGACGACACTCGACGGCCTGCGCCGCAACGTCGGCGGCGCGCGCATCCTCGCGGTGCTGGAGCCGCGTTCCAACACCATGAAGCTCGGCGCGATGAAGGACGCGCTGCCGGGCAGCCTCGCGGCTGCGGACCGGGTGTTCTGCTACGCGGCCAACCTCGGATGGGACGTCGCGGCGGCGCTCGCGCCGCTCGGCGGCAAGGCGCTGGTGCGCGACGACCTCGCCGCGCTGGTCGGCGCGATCGCGGCGGAGGCGCGTCCCGGCGACCAGGTGCTCGTGATGAGCAACGGGGGGTTCGGGGGCATTCATGAGAAGTTGCTGGCGGCGCTGGCGAAGTGACGATGCGCCCCTCACCCCGACCCTCTCCCCGCAAGCGGGGAGAGGGGGTTCGATCCGCAGTGGCGGTTGCGACGGCGCCCATCGCGAGCCCCAAAGCCCCCTCTCCCCCCTTGCGGGGAGAGGGCCGGGGTGAGGGGCAACCGCGATCCCCGCGATGAACGCCATCGTCTACCTCCACGGCTTCCGCTCCTCCCCAGCGAGCAAGAAGGCGCAGGTCGTGGAGGCCGCCGTCGCCGAACTGCCCGCCGCGACCCGCCCGCAACTCTTCGTCCCCACGCTCACCGACCGCCCCGCGGTCGCGATCGCGGGCGTGGTCGACTGGGTCGCGCGCCACGCCGACCCGGCGCGCCTCACGTTCATCGGCAGCTCGCTCGGCGGCTACTACGCGACCCACCTCGCCGAGCGCTTCGGCGCGCGCGCCGCGCTCGTCAACCCGACCACGCGCCCCTACGACGACCTCGCGCAGTGGCGCGGCGTGCAGACCAACCTCTACACCGGCGAGGCGTTCGAGGTCACCGACGAGCATTTCGAGGAACTGCGCGCGCTGCGGGTGCCGCGCATCACGCGGCCGGAGCGCTACTTCCTGCTGGTCGAGACCGGCGACGAAGTGCTCGACTACCGCCTCGCCGTCGCGTTCTACGGCGGCGCGTGGCAGTACGTGCGCGGCGGCGGGGACCACACCTTCCAGGACTTCGGCGCGCAGGTCCCGGCGATCCTGCGGTTCGCCGGAGTGGAGGCGGCGGCGTGAGCGAGCGCCGGTTCGACGTCGCGATCGTCGGCGGCGGGCTCACCGGCGCCGCGCTCGCGTTCGGCATGCGCCACTTGGGTGCGCGCGTGGCGCTCCTCGACGAGGCCGACGTCGCGCTGCGTGCGTCGCGCGGCAACTTCGGCCTGATCTGGGTGCAGGGCAAGGGCCTCGGCATGCCCGCCTACGGCGCGTGGACGCAGCGCTCGGCGCGCGAGTGGCCGCGCTTCGCCGCGCAGCTTGCGCAGGCGTCCGGCATCGACGTCGCGCTGCGCGCGGGCGGCGGCCTCGCGGTGTGCCTCTCGCGCGACGAGCTGGCGCTGCGCGCCGCGCGCATGGAGAGCCTCTTCGCGCAGCCGGGGTTCGAGCGCTATCCGCTCGAGGTCCTCGACCGCGACGGCGTGCTCGCGCGCCTGCCCGACGCGGGGCCGTCGGTGGCCGGCGGCACGTGGTGCCCGCAGGACGGCGACTGCAATCCGCTGCGCCTCCTGCACGCGCTGCACGTCGCGTTGCAGCGCGCAGGCGTGGCCTACCTGCACGGCCACGCGGTGAACGCGATCGAGGTCGAACCGGTCGGCTTCGCGCTGGCCACCGCCCGGGGCACCGTGCGCTGCGAGCGGGTCGTGCTGGCGGCGGGCCTCGGCAACGCGCGCCTCGCGCCGCACGTGGGCCTCGCGATGCCCGTGACGCCGAACCAGGGCCACGTGGTGGCGCTGGAGCGCGTGCAGCCGTTCCTGCCGTTCCCGCTCGAGAACGTGCGGCAGACCGACGACGGCACGGTGCTGGTCGGCGACTCGCAGCGCGAGTGCGGCGCGGACGAACGCCTCGACACCGCGATCCTCTCCGCGATCGCCGCGCGCGCGGTGCGCATCTTCCCGCACCTGCGCGACGTGCGCGTCACGCGGGCGTGGTCGGCGCTGCGCGTGATGTCGCCCGACACCTTTCCCATCTACGCGCAGTCGGCGTCCGCACCCGGCGCGTTCGGCGTCACCTGCCACAGCGGCGTGACCCTCGCCGCCGTGCACGCGCTGGAGGTCGGCCCCGCGCTCGCGCGCGGCGCGCTGCCGGCCGCGTGCGCGCCTTTCTCGACGGAGCGCTTCGATGTTCGCGCGGCTGCCTGACCTTCCCGGAACCATCGTCGTGATCCGCGTCGACGGCGAGCCGTGCAACGCGATCGCCGGCGAAAGCGTGGCGGCCGCGCTCCTCGCCGCCGGCCGCCTCGCGTGCCGCGAGACGCCTGCGAGCGGCGCGCCGCGCGGTCCGTTCTGCCTGATGGGCGCGTGCCAGGAGTGCCTGGTCGAGATCGACGGCCGCCCCAACCAGGAAGCGTGCCGGGTGCCGGTGGCGGCGGGCATGGACGTGCGCACGCAGCGCGGTGCGCGCGCCGTGCGCGGGACCCCGGCATGACGCTCGACGTCGCGGTGGTCGGCGCCGGACCGGCCGGGCTCGCGGCGGCCACGCTCGCGGCCGAGCGCGGCCTCTCCGTGTCGCTGTACGACGCGCAGGGCACCGCGGGCGGGCAGGTCTATCGCGCGGTGACGACGAGCCCGCTCGCGCGCGCGGACGTGCTCGACGGCGACTACTGGGCCGGCGCGGCGCTCGTGAAGGCCTGCGAGCGGTCGGGCACGCGCTATGTCCCGTACGCGACGGTGTGGTCGCTCGCCCGGCGCGACGACGGCACGTTCCGTCTCGGCATCACCGCCGGACTGCCGGGCGCGCGCCACACGATCGAGGTCGCGGCGCGCGCAGTGATCCTCGCCACCGGCGCGCTGGAGCGCCCGCTGCCGATCCCCGGATGGACGCTGCCGGGCGTGCTCATGGCCGGCGGCGCGCAGGGGCTCCTGAAGACGGCCGGCGTGGTGCCGCGGGGCCGCACGGTGCTTGCGGGCTGCGGCCCGCTCCTGTGGCTGCTGGCCGCGCAATACCTGCGTGCGGGCGTGGCGATCGACGCGCTGCTCGACACGACGCCGCGCGGGCGCATGGCGCAGGCGCTGCGCCACGCACCCGCGTTCCTGCGCTCGCCGTACTTCGGGCAGGGGCTCGCGCTGGTGCGCGGCGTGCGCCGGCAGGTGCGCGTGATCGAATACGTCGGCGCGCTCGCCGTCGAGGGGCAGGAGCGGGCGACCGGCGTGCGCTATGCCGTCGACGGCGCGGAGCAGGTGCTGCCTGCGGATATCGTGCTGCTGCACCAGGGCGTGGTGCCGGACGTGGCGCTGCCGGGCGCGGCCGGCTGCGCGCTCGCGTGGGACGACGCGCAGGCGTGCTTCGCGCCGGTGGTCGACGCCTGGGGCGCCACGTCGCTGCCCGGGCTCTACGTGGCGGGCGACGGCGCGGGCATCGCGGGCGCGCAGGCGGCGCCGCTGCGCGGGCGGCTCGCCGCGCTCGCGGTGCTCAACGCGGCGGGTCGGCTCGCGAGCGAGGTGCGCGACGATCTCGCGCGACGCTTGCGCGCCGAACTCGCCGCCACGCTGCGCGGGCGGGCGTTCCTCGACGCGCTGTACCGGCCGGCCGCGGCCTTCCGCGCGCCCTCGGGCGCGACGATCGCGTGCCGGTGCGAGGAGGTGACGGCGGACGCGGTCGCCGCCGCCGCGCGCGAAGGCGCGCCCGGCCCCAACCAGGTGAAGGCGTTCACGCGCTGCGGGATGGGGCCGTGCCAGGGCCGCTTCTGCAGCCTCACGGTCACCGAGATCATCGCCCGCGAGCAGCAGCGCCCGCCGGGCGACGTGGGCTGCCTGCGGCCGCGCTTTCCCGTGCAACCGGTGACGCTGGGTGACCTGGCGGCGATGCCGGTGCACCCCGAGGCGCTGGCCGCGGTGTACCGCGAGGCCGCGGGGCGGCGTTCGACGCACTGAAATCTCCTGGCCGCGCTCACCGGCCGCCATGGCACTCTCGCGGGCCGCGTCCAGGGCATCGGCATGACCCACGGCTGTGATCCGGCCCCCGGTCTTGCGGTCCCCGCGGCCGAACCATCAACGGCCCGGTCCCGGCGCGCTGCACGCTGACCCCGCAGACCTTGCGATGCGAGCCGCCGCCATTTCAACCATACGTCGGGTTCCGAATGCATAATTCGTGACCCTCGTGCGCGCGTCGCGAGGCTGCCGGATCGACAAGAGCAGCCCCGGTGCGCGCCCGGTTGCAACACACCATCACCCGCCTGGAGGAACCATGAACATCACCCGTCGCCGCGTCGTCGCCGGCTCCGCTGCCGGCGCCGCGCTCGCCGCCACCGGCCTGTCCAACCTCGCGTTCGCGCAGGCCGGCACCACGCTCAAGATCTCGCACCAGTTCCCGGGCGGCACGCTCACAGAAGGCGACTTCCGCGACCGCCTGTGCCGCAAGTTCGCCGCGGACGTCGCCGCGAAGACCAACAACGCGCTCAAGTTCGAGGTGTACCCCGGCTCGTCGCTGATGAAGGTCAACTCGCAGTTCTCGGCGCTGCGCAAGGGCGCGCTCGACCTGTCGCTGGTGCCGCTCTCGTACGCGGGCGGCGAGGTGCCGGAGACCAACATCGGCCTGATGCCGGGCCTCGTGACGTCGTACGAGCAGGCGTACAAGTGGAAGAACGCCGAGGTCGGCAAGATGCTGACGCAGTTCCTCGCCGACAAGGGAATCATCCTGGTCACGTGGATCTGGCAGGCCGGCGGCGTCGCGAGCCGCGTGAAGCCGCTGGTGGCGCCCGAGGACGCGAAGGGCATGAAGGTCCGCGGCGGCAGCCGCGAGATGGACATGATCCTCAAGGAAGCCGGCGCGTCGGTGCTGACCCTGCCGTCGAACGAGATCTACGCCGCGATGCAGACCGGCGCGATGGACGCCGGCATGACCTCGTCGACGAGCCTCATCTCGTTCCGGCTGGAGGAGGTCGCGAAGGCGCTGACCACGGGCCGCCAGTACGCGTACTGGTTCATGTTCGAGCCGCTCATGATGTCGAAGGACGTGTTCGACAAGCTGCCGAAGGACCAGCAGGCCGCGATCATGACCGTCGGCGCCGACCTCGAGAAGTTCGCGCTGGAGCAGGCCAAGGCCGACGACATCGCGGTGTCGGGCGTGTACGCGAAGAAGGGCGCGAAGGTGGTGGACCTCGACGAAGCGACCGTCAAGAAGTGGCAGGCGATCGCGCGCGAGACCGCGTGGAAGGACTACGCCGCCCGGACCGACATGTCGGCGAAGCTGCTCGCCGCGGCCGTGAAGACGCTGGGATGATGGCCGACCTGTCGGCCGTCGCCATGCTCCCCGCCGCGACAGCGGCAGGCGTCGGGGTCGGCCCATGAGCCACGGGCTCGCGACCCCCAGCCACGCCGCGGGGCCGGTCCCGCGGCCGCTGGTGCCGCTCGCCCGCGCGCTGGCGGGCATCAACCGCGCGGTCGTCTTCCTGTCGATGATCGCGCTGGTGCTGGCCGCGCTGGTGCTGACCTACAGCGTGTTCTCGCGGTATTTCTTCAAGGCCGCCACCGACTGGCAGGACGAATTCGCGGTGTTCCTGCTGGTCGGCGCCACCTTCATGTGCGGCGCCTACGTGCAGTCGTACCGCGGGCATGTCGGCATCGAGGCACTCGCGAGCGTGCTGCCCGAGGGCGTCAACCGCGTGCGGATGCTGCTGGTCGACCTGCTCACCTTCGCGTTCTGCGCGTTCTTCGCGTGGAAGTCGTGGACGCTCTTCCACGAGGCGTGGGTCGACCACCAGACCACGTCGTCGTCGTGGGCCCCGCCGCTCACGATTCCCTACGGCCTCATGGCCACCGGCATGACGCTGCTGGCGCTGCAGTCGCTGCTGCAGCTCGCCTCGCGGCTCACGCGCGCGGAGCGGCAGCGGTGAGGGTCGCGCGATGAGCATGCTCGCCCTCGGCCTGCTGTTCGGCGGGTCGACGCTCGTGGTGATGTTCTCGGGCATGCCGATCGCGTTCGCGCTCGGCACGGTCGCGGTCGTGTTCATGTACTTCTTCATGCCGGCGGCCTCGCTCGACACGGTCACGCAGAACGTCTACGAGGAGCTCGCGAGCATCACGCTGCTGTCGATCCCGCTCTTCATCCTGAAGGGCGCGGCGATCGGCAAGTCGCGCGCGGGCGCCGACCTCTACTCCGCGCTGCACGTGTGGATGAGCAAGGTGCCGGGCGGCCTCGGGATCGCCAACGTCTTCGCCTGCGCGCTGTTCGCGGCGATGGCCGGTTCGAGCCCCGCGACCTGCTCCGCGATCGGCAGCGCGGGCATTCCCGAGATGCGCAAGCGCGGCTACTCGCCGGGCTTCGCGGCCGGCATCATCGCCGCGGGCGGGACGCTCGGCATCCTGCTGCCGCCGTCGATCACGATGATCCTGTACGCGGTGGCGGCCGAGCAGTCGCTCGGGCGCCTGTTCCTGGCCGGCATCGGCCCGGGCATCCTGCTCGTCGTGCTGTTCGCGGGCTACGCGTCGTGGCGCTACCGGCAGGAGCACAAGGCCGCCATCGCGGCGTACGAGCGGGACGGCACGCAGTCCGCCTACCTCGACATGACCGAGTACACGCTGGCGCAGAAGGTGGAGATGCTGCCGCGCGTGGTGCCGTTCGTCGTGCTGCTGATCGGCGTGATGGTCGCGCTCTACGGCGGCTTCGCCACGCCGTCGGAGACCGCGGGCCTGGGCGCCGTGCTGGCCCTCGTGCTCATCGCCACCGTCTACAGCGTGTGGCGGCCGACCGACCTCGCCCCGATCCTCGGCAGCACGCTCAAGGAGTCGACGATGCTGATGTTCATCATCGGCATGTCGCTCCTCTTCTCGTACGTGATGAGCTACCTGCGCATCAGCCAGTCGGCCGCGGAGTGGATCGTCGCGCTCCACCTGTCGAAGTGGCTGCTGCTCACGATGATCCTGCTGCTCGTGATCGTGCTGGGCTTCTTCCTGCCGCCGGTGTCGATCATCCTGATGACGGCGCCGATCATCCTGCCGCCGCTCAAGGCCGCCGGGTTCGACCTCATCTGGTTCGGCATCCTGATGACGATCGTGATGGAGATGGGCCTCATCCATCCGCCGGTGGGCCTCAACATCTTCGTGATCAAGAACGTGGCGCCCGACATTCCCCTGCGCGACGTGATCTGGGGCGTGGTCCCGTTCGTGATCCTGATGGCGGCCGCCGTCGTGCTCATCTGCATCGTGCCGGGCATCGCGACGTGGCTGCCGGACATGCTGATGGGCGCGGGGAAGTGACCGCCCGGCCGCCGGCAGCGGCAGCGGACTGGGTGGTGCGCCAGGTGCGCTGACCCTTCGTGCCTGCAGCAGGTTGCCGCATGGCTCAGGGCGTGCGCCTGGCCGTCGGCCGCGCCGCGCCCGCGCGCACCCTGTCGGAACGACGGACGCGACGCGCGCGTCCGTCGTTGTAAGATGGGCCATGGACAGCCCGGCCCTTCCTTCCAAGCTGGTGGTCGCGATCTCCTCGCGCGCGCTGTTCGATTTCGAGGAGGAGAACCAGGTCTTCGAGACCACCGACGACCGCGCGTACCGCAAGCTCCAGCTCTCGCGCCTCGACACGCCGGCCAAGCCGGGGGTCGCCTACCGGTTGGTGAAGAAGCTCGAGCAGTTCAACCTCGACGGCGTGCGTCGCGTCGACGTCGTGATCCTCTCGCGCAACGACCCGGTGTCGGGCCTGCGCGTCTTCCGCTCCGTGAAGGAAGCGAACCTCGCGATCGAGCGCGGCGTGTTCACGCGCGGCCGCTCGCCGTACGGCTACCTCGAGGCGCTCAAGGCCAACCTGTTCCTGTCGGCGAACGAGGAGGACGTGCGCGGCGCGCTCAACGCGGGCTTTCCGGCGGCGCTCGTGTACACGCAGTCGGCGCGCGAGGATCCGCACCCGGACGAGGTGCGCATCGCCTTCGACGGCGACGCCGTGCTCTTCGGCGACGACGCCGAGCGCGTGTACCGGCAGGAAGGGCTCGACGCCTTCCAGCGCCACGAAGCCGACCACGCGACGCGCCCGCTGCCGCCGGGGCCGTTCAAGCCGCTGCTCGAGGCGCTGCATCGCCTGCAGCTCGCCGCGCACGAGGGTAACGTGCCGATGCGCCTGCGCACCGCGCTCGTGACGGCGCGGTCGAGCCCCGCGCACGAGCGTGCGATCCGCACGCTCATGGACTGGAACATCGACGTCGACGAGGCGATGTTCCTCGGCGGGCTGTCGAAGGGCGAATTCCTGCGGCAGTTCGAGCCCGACTTCTTCTTCGACGACCAGACGCGGCACGTGGAGTCCGCGGCACAGCACGTGCCGGCCGGGCACGTGCCGCACGGCATCGCCAACGAATAGGCGGTCCGCGGCGATGAACGACACCGCCTTTCCGGCATTCGCGGCGGCGCCGGTACGGCCGGCGCCCGACGCGCAGGCGCCCGTGCGCACGCTGGACGCGGCCGCCTATCCGACCCTCGACGACCTCGCGGCCGCACTGGCGGCGGACCCGGCGCCCGCGCTCGTGCTGGTCGCCACGCCGCAAGTCGAGGCGCAGGTGCTGCCGCGCCTGCGCCCGGAGGACGACGTCGCGCGGGCCGACGACGGACCGGTCGCGCTGGAACTGCGCGCGCGCCGCCTGCAGGAGCGGCACCGCGTCGCTCTTGAACTGGCGCAGCGCCGCGCGCACGTCGATCCGCTCACCGGCTTGCCGGACCGGCTGCGCTGCCTCGAGTGGTTCAGCGTGGACGAGAACGCGTGGGCCGGCGACCGCACCCGCGCCCTGCTGCTGCTCGACCTCGACGTCTTCCACGACGTCAACGAGCGGGTGGGTCGCGAGGGCGGCGATCGCCTGCTGGTCGAGATCGCGCGCAGCCTGCGCAACGCGGCGCAACCGGGGGACCTCGTCTACCGCCTCGAATTCGACGAATTCGTGATCGTGATGGAACGCGCGTCGCGCGACGCGCTGATCCGCGACGCGGAGGCCTTCCGGGCCGCGGTGCACGCGGCCACCTGCACGACCGAAACCGGCACCGCGCAGGTCACCGCGAGCGGCGGGGTCGCCTTCCTGCGCGCGTCCGGCTTCCGCTATGCCGCCCTGCAGCAGGCCGACACCGCGATGTACATGGCGAAGATCCTCGGGCGCGACACGCTCGTGCTGCACGACGACGTGCGGCACCTCGCCGTCGCGCACGGCACGACGCTCGAGCTGTCCGACCTCTCGGAGCAGGCCGACGCGGCCAAGGCGCGGCTCGAGAGCATGGCCGGCGAGTTCAACCGGCGGCTGCTCGCCAAGGCGCAGCGCGAGGCCACCGTCGATCCGCTGACGCAGGTCCACAATCGCCGCTACTTCGACACCCGGATCACGCGCGAGATGGAAATGGCGGCGCGCGGCGGCCGCCCGCTGTCGCTGGTCTTCCTGGACATCGACGACTTCCGCCTCGTCAACCACGAATACGGGCACCCGACCGGCGACATCGCGCTGCGCCGGTTCACGCAGATCATCAACACGTGCATCCGCGACGCCGACTGGCTCGCGCGCTACGGCGGCGAGGAGTTCTGCCTCGTGATGCCGGTGGGCATGGTCGAGGCCCGCCGGGTGGCGACCCGCATCGTCGAGGCGGTCGCGAAGGCCTCGTTCGCCACGCTCGACGGACGGCCGTTCGCGATCACCGCGAGCGCCGGCGTGGTCACGTACGACCCGGCGAGCGACCGAGATGCCGACCACTTCGTCGATCGCGGGAGCAAGGCGAATCGTGCGGCGAAGGATGCGGGGAAGAATCGCGTGGTGTAGGCGTCGGCTGCGCGGGGTCCGTGGCCCGACCCCGGGGTCAGACCCCTCGCGTGCTACCGCCGCCTTCCGAAGAACGGATACTGCGGATCGTTGTACCCGTGCCGCGACGCGTGCCCCGGCGTCACCAGCGAATCGACCAGCGCCTCGTCCTCCGCGGTCCACGCGGTGCCGAGCGCGCCGACGTAGTCCTGCCACTGTTCCATCGTGCGCGGGCCGGCGATCACCGACGACACGATGCGGTTCGTCCACAGCCACGCGAGCGCGAACTGCAGCAGCGTACGCCCGGTCTTCGCGGCGTGCGCCTGCAGCTGCTGCGCGATCACGTACGACTCCTCGCGCAGTTCGGTCTCGGTGATGCGCGCGTCGCCGCGGGCGCCGCGCGATTCCGCCGGGAACGGCGCGCCGGGCATGTACTTGCCGGTGAGCACGCCGCGCGCGACCGGCGAGTACGGTGCGACGCCGATGCCGAAGTGATCGCAGGCCGGCAGGATCTCGACCTCCGGCATGCGGTTCAGGAGGTTGTAGTAGGGCTGGCAGACGACCGGCAGCGGCACGCCCTGCGCCTTGCACTCGGCGACCACCAGCGCGATGCGCCAGCCGCGGTAGTTGGAGAGGCCGAAGTAGCGGATCTTCCCCGCGCGGATGAGGTCGCCGACCGCGGCGACCGTCTCGGCGATCGGCGTGCGGCTGTCGTCCTTGTGCAGGTAGTAGACGTCGATCTCGTCGAGACCGAGGCGCGCGAGGCTGTCGTCGCAGGCGGTCATGATCCAGCGGCGCGACAGGCCGCCGTCGCGCGGGGCCTTGGTCATCACGTTGGCGACCTTGGTGGCGACGATCCAGTCGCGCCGGTGCGCGCGCACGGCCGGGCCGACGATCCGCTCCGAACCGCCGTACGAATACGCGTCGGCGGTGTCGATGAAGTTGATGCCGGCGTCGTGCGCGGCCGCGATGATGCGCGCCGAATCGGTGGCGTCGGTGCGGTCGCCGAACATCATCGTGCCGAGGCACAGCGGCGAGACCATGAGGCCGCTCTGGCCGAGACGCACGTACTCCATGGGGGCTCCTGCGGGTTTGCGAGCGGGCGACTATGCCAGCAAGCGCGGGGATCGGGCAAACGCTCCGTGCGCGCGATTCACGCCATCGTCCGCACGACGCTCGCTTCTGCGTTGCCTTTTCCCGCGGTCGCCGCCGGGCCGCCCCAAGGCGGCCGCCTGACCCGCCGTGAATGCAAGGGGTCTGACCCCGGCCTTATCGGGGTCAGACCCCGGGTTGGGGCCACGGACGCAGCCCCTCACCCCAACCCTCTCCCCGCGAGCGGGGAGAGGGAGCCTTTCGATGTACGGGGAGAGGGAGCGTGGTTGCCTAAAGCAAACACCCGGTGACGGTGTGACGGCCGCAAAACGCGCAACGCAAGCGCGGCGTCATCCCCCGCCGTCGCGAACGCCTTTTGCGGACGAACCTACAAGGTGAATCGGAACGACGCCCCCTGCCCCGGCGCCGACTGGCAGGTGATGGTCCCGCCGTGGCGCTCGACCAGGCGCTTGACGATCGCGAGGCCCACGCCGGTGCCCGGGAAGGCCTTCTCGGTGTGCAGGCGCTGGAAGAGACCGAAGAGCCGCTGCGACTTCTGCGGGTCGAAGCCGACGCCGTTGTCGCGCACCACGACGGCGGGCACGCCGGCGGCGCCGTCCGGGACGATCTCGACGCGCGGATCCGGGGCCTTGGACGAGAACTTGAGGGCGTTGCCGACGAGGTTGGCCAGGATCTGCCGCACCATCGTCCGGTCGGCCTCGACGACCGGCAGGTCGCCGATCACCACCTGCGAGTTCGCGTACACCGGGCCGATTTCGTCCAGCACCTCGCGCGTGATCGCGCGAAGGTCGACCGGCCCCTTGCGGATCTCCGCCACTTCGGCGTTGGAGTACGCGAGCACGTCCTCGATCATCCGCTCCATGCGCGTGACGCCGCCGGTGATGTGCGCGAGCATCTCGCGTCCCTCGTCGGTGAGGCGGGCGCCCTCGATCTCCTGCAGGAGCTGCGCGAAGCCGCCGATCGCGCGCAGCGGCGCGCGCAGGTCGTGCGACATGCTGTAGCCGAACGCGCGCAGGTCCTGCACGCTGCGCTCGAGCGCCTCCGACCGCGCGCGCAATTGCGAGTTGAGCGACCGCACCTCCGCCTCGATGGCCGCGCGGTGCGCGGCCTCGGCCGCGAGCTGCGCGTTCTGCGCGCGCAGGCGGTCGCGGCCTTCCTTGAGTTCGAGGTGCGCCCGCACGCGGGCCAGCACGATCTGCGCGTTGTACGGCTTGACGACGTAGTCGGCGGCGCCGAGCGCGAAGCCGCGGCGCTCGTCCTCCGCGCCCTCGAGGCCGGTGACGAAGATCACGGGCACGTCGGAGAGCCGCGCGTCGTGGCGCATGGTCTCGAGCACGGCGTACCCGTCCATGCCCGGCATCACCACGTCGAGCAGCACGAGATCGGGCGGCTCGCCGGCGGCGATCTCCAGCGCGCGCGGCCCGGAGTTCGCGACCTGCACCGCATAGAGCGGGGCCAGGAGCTCGCCCAGCATCATCAGGTACTCGGGGGCGTCGTCGACGACCAGCACCCGGGGGCGGCGCGGCGGCGACTCGGCCGGCGGCGCGGCGGCGGGCTCGGGGTCGCGAGAGGCGGGAATCGGGTCCATGGGCAATGCGGTTCCGGCGGGCGCCTTCCGGCGCAGGGCACCGCCGGCACCCGCCCGTAGGGCACGGGTGCGCTCCCCATTGTCGTCACGAACCCGGGACCCGGCTTTGACTTGCGTTGAACTGTCGCCGGACGGCGGGCAGCGCCGTTCGTCCGGTGGCGCGCGGCCTGGGCGCGTGGAAACACCGGGGGCGCTTCAGGAATGGCATCGACCGCCGATAGATTCGACATGGCATCGCGGGCCTTTGCGCCGCGGCCGGGCCCGTCCCGCCGCGCCTCCCGCCGGTGCACCCCGTGGAGCCGCCCATGAACCGGGACGAATTCCGCAAGCTCGATGTCGCGAACCGCCTGCCGACCCCGAACGGCGTGGCGCTCAAGCTCCTGCGCCTCCAGCGCAGCGAGACGGCGTCGGCGCAGGAATTCGCCCACGTCATCAAGGGCGACCCGGCGCTCGCCGGGCGCGTGATCGGGGCCGCCAACGCCCTCGGGCGCCACGGTTCCCGGCCGGTCGTGTCGACCGTGGAGGCACTGGTCCGCATCGGCACCAGCGCCGCCTGCCGGATGGCGCTCGGCTTCTCGGTGCTCTCGCGCAACCGCACCGGCCCCTGCACAGGCTTCGACTACCGCCGGTTCTGGGTGAGCTCGGTGATCATGGGCATCACGATGCAGTCGCTCGCCGAGCGCACGCGGCTGGTCGCGCCCGAGGAGGCGTTCACCGTGGGGCTGCTGGCCGACGTCGGCCATCTGGCGCTGGCCACGCTCTTCCCGGACCGCTACGGCAAGGTGTACGCCGAGACGCGCAACCGCGCCGCGACCGCCGTGGTCGCAACCGAGCGCGCCGCCTTCGCGACCGACCACGTCGAGCTGGGCGAGCACATGCTGGCCGGCTGGGGCTTCCCCGACCGCCTGGTGGAGCCGGTGGTCGCGTTCGGGCGCGATGCGCGCGACGTGCTCGCGCCGGGCTCGCGCCAGCTCCTGTTCGCCGAGTCGCTGCGCTTCGCGCAGGCGGCGGCGGCATCCGTGCTCGACCCCGCGCGCGCGCCGGAGCACGGCGAGGACATGCTCGAGATCGCGGGCACGCTCAAGCTCTCCGCGGACGCGCTCGCCTCGCTCTCCCACGAAGTGGCCACCGCGTGGCCGGTGTGGGCGGAGCTCCTCGAAGTGGATGCGCCGGGGATCGGCCGCATCTCGTTCCTGCCGACGGTCCTGGCGGCGCCGGCCGATCCGGCGCCCGAGGGGGCCGGCCTGCCGCCGCCGGCGAAGCTCCGTGCGCTCCTCGTGGGGCCCCCGGGCGAAGTCCGCGACGCGCTCGCCGGCGCGCTCGCGCGCCTCGACGTCGACTGCCACGCGGCGGCCGACGAGGAGGCCGCGGTCCCGGCGCTATTGCGCGTGGTGCCGCACCTCGTGCTGTTCGAATGGCACCGTGACGACGGGCACGGCCTCGTGTTCTGCCGCACGCTGCGCAGCACCGCCATCGGCCGCTCCGCGTACGTGCTCGCCGTCGCCGGCGGCAACGCCGAGCAGGCGCTGATCGACGCCGTGGACGCCGGGGCGGACGACTTCCTGCCGTGGCCCATCGCGCCCGAGGTGCTGGCCGCGCGCCTGCACGCCGGCTGCCGCATCGCCGGCCTGCAGTGCGAACTCGCGCAGGATCGCGACGAGCTGCGCCAGTACGCGGCCGAGCAGGCGGTGGTCAACCGCCGGCTGCGCGAGGCGTCACGCACCGATCCGCTGACCGAGCTGCCGAACCGCCGCTACGCGATGGACCAGCTCGACCTCGAGTGGGAGATCGCGCAGCGCACGGGCGCGCCGCTGGCCGCGCTGATGGTCGACCTCGACAACTTCAAGCGTGTGAACGACAACTTCGGCCATGCGGCCGGCGACGAGGTCCTGCGCGACGTGGCGGCCAAGCTGCGCGACGCGGCCCGGGCCGCCGACACCGTCTGCCGCATCGGCGGCGAGGAATTCCTCGTCATCTGCCGGGGCGCCGACAAGGTCGCCGCGCAGCAGTGCGCCGAGCGCCTGCGGCTTGCGATCGGGCACGACCCGATCATGGTGGGCACGCAGCCTCACACCGTCACGGTCAGCGTGGGGGTGGCGGCGAGCCACGAGCTCGACGTGCGCGACGCGCGCTCGCTGCTCGAGTCCGCCGACCGCGCGCTCTACGCCGCGAAGCGCGAGGGCCGCGACCGCGTGGCGGTCGCCGCCTGACGCGGCGGGCGCCGCCGACGCATGAGGACGCGTGCAAGCCGGCGCGACGTGCGCCGGGCGCGGTGCCGCGCGAGCTTCAGTCGTAGAACGCGGTGAGCGCCAGGGCGGCGTCGGTTTCCGCGTCGGCGTTGCGCACCAGCATGCGCTTGCCGACGCCGCGCGCGTGCTCGCGCACCACCAGCAGGAGGCCGGGCAACGTGCGGTCGTGCGCGACGCCGGAGAGGTCGACGGACACGGTCGTCACCTGGCTGCCCGCGAGATAGCGCGCGCACTCGCGCTTGAAGGCGCGGCGGGAGGCGAAGTCGAAGGCCCCCGACAGCGCGATGGTCACCGTACCGTCACGCACCTCGGTCGTGATTTCCATCAACTGCGGTGCGGGGTGCGCTGGCATGGCGACGGGCCCCTGGCCCGGGGGAGTAGGGCGGCGCCTGCGGTGCCGCCGGCATTGCGTCCTAGAACAGCTCCACGGTGCCGCTCGCGATGCGCACGGCGGACGTCGGGTTGTGCCGCGTGTTGTCGCGCGCGGACTCGACCAGCTGCGCGAGACGCGTCTCGACGGCGGTCGCACCCGCGTGATCGTACGTATGCCGCTCGGCGGCCGACTCGATGCCGTGCACGATGCGGCCGGCCTGCTCGGAGCGCCGCGACAGGTGCTCGATCATCTGGTTCGCGAGGTCCTGGAACTGCAGCGTGGTCACGGCGTACGCGACCTGCTCTTCGATCTCGCCGATGATGCGGGCCAGCGTGGCGCCGTGCTCGGCCGTCGCCGCGTTGATGCGCTGGACGGCGGTCACCGCGCGGTCGAACCCGTCCTTCGAGCGGCGCGCGGCGTTGACGTCGGTCGAGACCGTCTCGCCGATGGCCGTCTCGGCGGCGCAGATCAGCTCGTGCACCGTTGCCATCTGGGTCCGGATTTCCTGGCTGAAGTGGTTGGTGCGCTCGGACAGCGCGCGCACTTCGTCGGCCACCACCGCGAACCCGCGCCCGGTCTCGCCGGCGCGGGCGGCCTCGATCGCGGCGTTGAGCGCGAGGAGGTTGGTCTGGCGCGCGATGCTCTCGATCTCGCCCAGCACGCGGCCGACCGCGGACACGGCGGTGTTGATGGAGTCGACCTTGCCGACCAGCACCTCGCCGTGGCGGGCGTTCTGCTCGGTGGCGGCGACCAGTTCCTCGAGCGTGGCGGTGGCCTCGACCACGAAGCCCTCGACGCTGCTGCGCTCGCTGTCGCCGGTGCCGCCGACCGCGATGAGGTCCGTGATGCCCTTCTGCTTGCTCGACAGCTCGTGCATGCGCGTGAACGCGGCGACGAGCTTCTGGTTGGCCTCGCGCAGGAGCCCGTTCAGGCGGGTCAGTTCCTGGGTCGACTCGCGGTACTGGTTCTCGAGCTCGGCGGTGCCCGACGTCACCACCGTGCGATAGTCCTCGATCGCGCGGTCGCGCTCGGCCTCGGCCGCCTCGACGCGGGCCTGGGCCTGCGCACGCTCGCGCGCCAGCACGTGGAACGCGATGCCGCCGAGGAGGGCGATGAAGCCGCCGAAGACGGCGACGGCGACGCCGATGTCGCGCGGCGAGCAGTCGACCGCGGCACCCAGGCCGGCGAAGGTCACCATGCCCAGCACGAACGACGCCGCAACGGCGCCGCCCAATAGTGTCTTGGAGGAGAGTCGGGAGCGGTTCACCATGGGATCTTTGCTCATGCGCGATGGACGGCAGTCGACGTTGATTGTCGGTTCATGTATCGGCATCCGAAGCGCGAAATAGAGGGCGAAACGGGGCACTCCCCTGCCGTTGTGTCGCTTCGTGGCAAGCGGCCCGGTAGAATTGCGGGGGCACTCGCCGTCCTCCTGGGGGAACGCCGGTTGGATTCCGCCGCTAACGCTGCGCCGCTCGAGATCATCGTCGTCGAGGATTCGGCGAGCGATTTCGAGCTCCTGCGCCTGCGACTGCGTGCCGCAGGCTGGAGTGCACATTGCGTCCGGGTCGAGACCGAGGAGGAG
Organism: Burkholderiales bacterium; assembly: GCA_046347715.1. Taxonomy (GTDB): domain Bacteria; phylum Pseudomonadota; class Gammaproteobacteria; order Burkholderiales; family Casimicrobiaceae; genus VBCG01. Next base: position 161,257 of record JAXMFO010000004.1, on the reverse strand, counting down.
CTCGCCGCGGCGCTCGCCAGGCCCTGCGACGCGGTCATCTCGGACCACCAGCTGCCCGGGTTCACGTCGCTCGAGTCGCTCGCGATGGTCCGTGCGCACGACGCCGACCTGCCGTTCCTGGTGCTCTCCGGGACCATCGGCCAGGAGGTCGCGGTGGCGGTGATGCGGGCCGGGGCCGACGACTACATCATGAAGCACGACCTGGCCCGGGTGTCGCCGGCGCTCGAGCACGCGCTCGCGTCCGCCGGGGTCCGGCGGCGCAAGCGCGAAGCCGAGGCGGCGCTGGCCGAGAGCGAGGCGCGCTTCCGGGCGCTGGCGGCCAACCTGCCGGGCGTGATCTTCCAGCTGCACGAGACGGACGGCGCCCTCGCGCTCACGTACGTGAACGAGGGGGCGCGCCGCATCCTGGGCCTCGGGCTGGACGACATCCACGCCGAACCGGCCCGCCTCTTCGACCTGGTCGCCCCCGATCCGTGGGAGGACCTGGGCAAGGTGCTGGCGGCGCGCCGCCAGCCCGGCGCGCACGCGAAATGGGTCCGGCATGTGAGCCCGCATCCGCGCGGGGGCGCCGAGTGGATCGAGTTCCACGGCCGCGCGCGCACGCTCGCGACCGGGGTCACCGCCTGGGATTGCGTCGTCTACGACATCACGCCGCAGAAGCGCGCCGAGCACGAGCTCATGCACTCCCGCGAGGAGCTGCGCGACCTCGCCAAGCACCTCACGGCCGTGCGCGAGCAGGAGCGCGAGGCGATCGCCCGCGACATCCACGACGACGTCGGCAGCACGCTCAACGCGATCAAGTTCGAGCTCGCGTTCATGCGCTCGCAGTGCCAGGACCACCCGCAGATGGCGCAGAAGCTCACACAGGTCGACCAGCTGCTGATCAGCGCGATCCAGACGTCGCAGCGGATCATGCACGACCTGCGGCCGGGCATCCTCGACGAGGGCATCGTGCCGTCGCTCGAGTGGCAGGCGCGCGCGTTCGAGCAGCGGATGCGCATGCCCTGCACCTTCACGGCGTCCGACGACGACCTCGAGGTCGGGCGCGACAGCGCGATCGCGCTCTTCCGCATCTGCCAGGAGGCGCTTAACAACGTGGCCAAGCACGCGCAGGCGACCGCCGTCGACGTGAGCCTCCTCGCCACCGAGGACCGGCTCGAGCTCGACGTGCACGACAACGGCGTGGGCGTGGCGCCCGACGCCCTCGGCAAGCGCGAGTGCTTCGGCCTGCGCGGGATGCGCGAGCGCGCGACCTCGCTGGGCGGCGGCCTCAAGGTGACGGGCGAGCGCGGCCGCGGCACCACGGTGTCGGTGTGGCTGCCGCGCGCGCGGTCCGAGGACACGACGCTGGAGGCCCAGGCATGATCCGCGTGGTGATCGCCGACGACCACGCGATCCTGCGCCAGGGGCTGCGCCAGATCCTGTCCGCGCAGGCGGACATGGAGGTGGTCGGCGAGGCCGGCAATTACGCCGAGGTGATGCAGCAGGTGCGCCACGAGCAGTGCGACGTGCTGGTCCTCGACATCGCGATGCCCGGCAAGAACGGCATCGAGACGCTGAAGCAGGTCAAGCACGAGTACCCGAAGCTGCCGGTGCTGATGCTCTCGATGTACCCGGAGGACCAGTACGCGGTGCGGGCGCTGAAGGCGGGCGCGGCGGGCTACCTCAACAAGGTGTCGGCTGCCGACCAGCTCGTGCACGCGTTGCGGCAGCTCGCGCGCGGGCGCCGGTACATCACCGCCGAGCTCGCCGACTCGCTCGCGGCGAGCCTCACCGGCGACCAGGACGTGCCGGCGCACGAGCTCCTCTCCGACCGCGAGTTCCAGACGCTCACGCAGATCGCGGCCGGCAAGACGCTCGCGCAGATCGCGGAGGAACTCGTGGTGTCGCCGAAGACGATCAGCGTCTACCGCGCGCGCCTGCTGGCGAAGCTCAAGCTGACCACGAACGCGGAACTCACGCGCTACGCGCTGGAGAACAAGCTGGTGGAGTGAGCGCACGCCTGCGCCCGACCCTGGCGCAGCCGGTGGCACGACATCGGTAGTTGCGTTGCGTTTTCCGGCGGCCGCCGCCGGGCCGCCCCAAGGCGGCCGACTGGCCTGCCTTGAGCGTCCAGGGGTCTGACCCCGGCCGTATCGGGGTCAGACCCCGGATTGTCGCGTCGGCGCTGCCCCTCACTCCAGCCCTCTCCCCGCGAGCGGGGAGAGGGAGCGGCACCGGGAAGAGCGAGGTCACACCCGGTGACGGCGTGACGGGCGCAAAAGGCGCGCCACCGGCGCGGCGGCGTCCACCGCAAGCACGGACGCCTTTTGTGACCGCCGGCTAGAGCTTCAGGTAATCGAACAGCGACAGCCCGTTCACCTTCACGAACGACTGCTGCGCGGCCTGCAGCGCGACCTGCTGGCGCGAGAAGTCGGACAGCGCCTTGTTGTAGTCGACGTCGACGATTCCCGACAGCGAGTCCTGGTCCTGGATCGAGCGCGCGGCGGTGGCGTTGGTGAGCGTGTCGAGCTCGCTCATCTGTGCGCCCGTGGTCGCCCGCAGCGTCACGATGTTCTCGATCCCCTGGTCCAGGTCCTGCAGCGCGGCCGCGATGCCGTTGGCGACCTGCGTCCGGGCCCCGCTCGCGACCGCCGGCGTCTTCAGCGTGGCGACGAGGTTCGACAGCGTGGCGAAGAGGTCCTGCGCGTGCGACGGCCCGAGCGTGAACGAGTCGCCCGCCGCGGGCGCCCCGGTGATCGTCGTCTGCATGCCGCCGTAGCTGATGGCGGTCCCCGACGTGTACGGCACGCCCGGCGTGGTCGCGACGGTGTTGCCCAGCGCATCCTTCTCGGTCAGCGTGTAGTCGGTGGGCGGGTTGTTGAACGCCAGCGTGTAGGTGTGCCCGTTCATCGACCCCGACTGCGAGGCGGGCGCGATGACGCCGGTCCCCGCGTTGCCGGCGGTGGCGCGCGCGACGACGTAGCCGTCGCCGTTGCGGCCCGCCATGAACACGCTGCTGCCGTCGAGGTTCACCGGCAGCGTCCGCGAGGCCGCCACCTGCAGCTGGTGCTGTCCCTGGTCGCCGTTGTAGACGACGCCGGTGCCGCCCTGCGCGAACGGCTGAGTGTCGATGGCATTGCCGGCGAAGAGGTACTTGCCCGCCGCGTCGCGCGAGTTCGCGAGCGCGAAGAGCTGCTGCGCCTCGCCTTCGATCTCGGTGGCGATCGTCGTGCGGTCGGCCTCCGACAGCGCGCCGCTGCCGCCGTTGACGGCCAGCGTGCGCACGCGCTGCAGCAGGTCGCTCACCTGGCCCAGCAGGGAGTCGTTCTGCTCCAGCGCGGAGTTCGCGGCCTGGATGTTCGCCGAGTAGCGCTCGCCCTCGTGGATCGACGCGGTCAGCGCCTGCGCGCGGGCGGCGCCGACCGGGTCGTCGGCGGGCGTCACGATGCGCTTGCCGGTGGCCACCTGCTGCTGCGTGCGGAAGAGGTCCGCCTGCTGGCGCGCGATGGCGTCGTAGCCGGCCGTGAAGATGAGCGAGGTGGAGAGGCGCATGTCCGCTCCTAGTTGAAGATCGACATGATGCTGTCGAACATGGACTGGGCGACCGTCATCACCTTGGCGGAGGCCTGGTACGCCTGCTGGTAGCGCTGCAGGTTGGCCGCTTCCTCGTCGAGGTTGACGCCCGACACCGCCTGCTGCGCCGCCACCGCCTGCGAGGCGAGCGACGCGGCGGCGTCCGCAGCGGCGGTGGCCTGTTGCGCGGTGCTGCCGACGAAGCTCGTCAGCTGGCTGTTGGCGCCGGTCAGCGAGTCCGTGCCGTTGACCACGCCCGACTTGGTGGCGAGTGCGGCCAGCAGGAGCGCGTTCCGCCCGTCGCCGGTGCCGCCGTCGTTCTTCATGACGGTGAACGTGTCGCCGTCCTTCAGCGCGCCGGTGATCGAGACGCTCATGCCGCCGAAGGTGTAGGTGGCGCCTGCGGTGTACTTGACGGCGGCAGCCGGGTAGGGACTGCCCGGGTCACCGCTCACCGTCACGGTGCCGGCGTACCCTGCCGAGAAATCGAGGGTGTTCGCGGGCGGGCCGGCGAACTTGATCGGCAGCTTCTGGCCCGTCGTGAGCGGCGAGCCCAGGTACGACGCGTCGACGCTGCCCGCCGAGATCTTGCCGGTGCCGGTATTGGTCAGCGCGGCTTCCGTCCTGATCGGCGCGGCGGCCGCGATCGACCGCGCGTCGGTGAGCGCGACGCCGATGTCGCGTGCCGCGCCACGCGCGGGCTGGATGAGGTAGCTGTCGCCCGCCGCCATGCTGCCGGACGACAGCGTGATCGACAGGCCGCCGGTGTCCGTGTTGAACGGCGGCGGCAGCGTCGCGAACGTCTGGGTCGTGTTGTCCGACAGCCGCGTCAGGCGGTAGAGCGAGCCGTCGAACGAGATCGTGTAGTTGCTGCCGGTCAGCGCTCCGGCGTTGGCCACGCCGACCACGAGCTTCGCGGTGCCGGTGTTCGAGAGGGCGCCCTGGACCAGCGGCTGCGGCGTCGTGAAGATCGCACCGCCCAGGTTGCCGTTGAGGTCCTGCCCGAGCTTGTGCTGCGCGTTGATGCTGTCGGCCACCGCGATCGCGATGCCGCCCAGCTTGTCCTGCGCCGGGTCGAGCACTTCCGCGCGGAACTGCAGCGCGCCGCCGAGGATGCCGCCCTGCAGGTCGCCGGACCGGAACACGACGTTGCTGCCACCCATGACCAGCGCGATGTCGAGGTTCTGCGGGTCCTGGTTGCCCGGCTGCGCGACCAGCTGGTTCGCGGTCTGGCCGACCACGAGCGGCTCGCCGTGCGCGAGGTAGACGTCGAGCGAACCGTCCTGCTGGACGATCCCGGTGGCGCCGATCTGCGTGTTGAGCTTGGTGAGCAGCGCGTCGCGCTGGTCGAGCAGGTCGTTGGGCGGCCGCGTGTCGCCGCCCTGTGCACGGGCGAGGCCGATCGCCGCGTTGATGTCGGCGATCTGGGTGGCGAGCGTGTTGATGTCGCTCACGGCGCCCTGGATCTCGGAGTCGAGGCCGGTGCGGATCGCATCGAGCTGGCCGGCCATCGCGTTGAAGCGCGTCGCCAGCGCCTGGGCGTCGGAGAGCATCACCTGCCGCGACGACATGTCGGCGGGGTTGGCGGACACGCCGTTGATGCCGGCGAAGAAGGCGTCGAGCACCGGCGTGAGGCCCGAGGCCGAGTCGCCGAACATGCTGTTGAGGGCCGAGGTCTGGGCGGCGTAGGTGGCCACCCCGCTGCTGGTCGCCTGGGTCTGCTGCACGCGCGAAGTCAGGAACGCGTCGTAGACGCGGCGGACAGTGTCGACGTTGACGCCCTGTCCGAGGAAGCCGCCCCCCGAGAACACGGGCGGGGCGGTGCTCTGGATGACCTGCTGGCGGCTGTACCCCGCCGTGTTGACGTTGGCGATGTTGTGGCTGGTCGTCAACAGGCCGGCCTGGGCCGCATTGAGGCCGGAAACGCCGATGGTGTAGAGACTGTTGCCCATGACGAGCCTTCGCGATGGGGACGTGAATGCGGACGGGTCGCCTCAAAGGCGCCGTCAGACGGACTTCGATCCTGTATCGGCCGCCGGCGCCCGTTCTTGAGCCGCAGCCCACGTCTGCGACAATGCGTCGCGGCGCGCCACCGCCTTGATGGTCCGGGCGAGCTTGGCGCCGTAGGCCGGGTCGGTCGCGTAGCCCGCCCGCTGCATGTGCGCCGCGTACCCGTCGGCCGACTTGGCGGTGAGCGCCGCGGAGTAGCGGCCGCTGCCCGCGAGCACCTGCGCGAAGTCGGCGAACGCTTCCTGCGGCGACGCGTAGGCCCGGAAGCGCTGGACCACCTTGACCGCCTTGCCGCCCACGTACTCGGTGGTCTCCGTCTCGGCGACCGCGCCCTTCCACTCGGGGCCCGCCTTGATGCCGAAGAGATTGTTCGACGGCGCGCCGTTGGCCACGCGCGGCTGGTGCTTTCCCCAGCCAGTCTCGAGGCCCGCCTGCGCGACGATGTAGTGCACGGGAATGCCGAGGGCCTCCGCGGCCTTCTCCGCATACGGCTTCATGGCGGCGACGAAGTCGCTGGCCGCGTTGCCGACGGCGGCGGCCGCGTTCGACAGCACGCCCGCGGCGGTGGCCGCGGCGGAGGTCGCGGGCTGCGCCTGCGACGTCTTCGGCAGCACCGGCGGCGTGGTGGCCGGCAGCGGCACGCCGCCCGGCGTGAGCGACATCGGCTTGCGTGCCGGCGACAGCGGCAGCGCGGACGGCGACGGCGTGGTCGCGGCCTCGGTGGCGGACTTGGCACCGACCGTGCGCGAGAGCTGCATGACCAGCATGTCCGCGATGCCGGTGCCCTTCTTCGCCAGCGTCTGCGCGAGCTGCGCGTCGAGCATCTCGGTGTAGGTCTTGGTCGCGTCGCTGTCGGTCGGCCCGTCGTCGGGCAGCGCCGCGCGCATGCTCTTCATGAGCTGCTGCAGGAAGAGCGCCTCGAACTCCCGCGCGGCGGTCTTGAGCGCCTGCTGCGGATTGTTCTTCGCCTGGCCCTTCAGCGCCGCGAGCGCGCCCGCGTCCTGCGCGAGGCCGCCCGAGTATTGCGCAGTGGCGCGCAGGTCCATCAGATCACTTCGAGCTCGGCGCGCAGGGCGCCGGCCGCCTTGATGGCCTGCAGGATCGCGAGGAGGTCCTGCGGCGTCGCGCCGAGGGTGTTGAGCGCGCGCACGACGTCGGGGAGCTTCGCGCCGCCGTTCAGCATCGAGAAGCCGTTGCCGTCCTGCTTCATCGAGATGCTGGTGTTGTTGGTGATCGCGGTCGTGCCGTAGGAGAACGGCGCCGGCTGGCTCGCCTGCTGGTCCTGCGTGATCGTGATCGTGAGGTTGCCGTGCGACACCGCACAGGAGTCGAGCACCACCGCCTTGTTCATCACGATGGAGCCGGTGCGGGCGTTGAACACGACCTTCGCCGCCGGCACGCCGGCCTCGATGTCGAGGTTCTCGAGCTTCGCGAGGAAGCGCACGCGGGCGTCCGGCTCGACCGGCGCGGCCACGCGGATCACGCGGCCGTCGAGCGCGCTCGCGACCTGCATGCCGGAGGCCTGGTTGATCGCGTCGGCCACGCGCTGCGACACCAGGAAATCGGGCTGGCGCAGGTCGAGGTCGACATAGGCGGCCTGGCCGAGCGCCGACGGCACGGCGCGTTCCACGGTCGCGCCGCCGGGTATGCGGCCGGTCGCGAGCTGGTTGACCTTGGTCGCGTTGCCGCCCGACTGCGCGCCCGCGCCCGGGACCGCGACGTTGCCCTGCGCCATCGCGTACACCTGGCCGTCCGCGCCCTTCAACGGGGTCAGGATCAGCGTGCCGCCCCGCAGGCTCTTCGCGTTGCCGAGCGAGGACACCGTGACGTCGATGGTCTGGCCGGGCTGCGAGAACGGCTCGAGCTGGCCGATCACCATCACCGCCGCGACGTTCTTCAACTGCATGCTGGTGCCGGGGGCGATGGTCACGCCCAGCTGCGCCAGCATCGAGTTCAGGCTCTGCGTGGTGAACGGCGTCTGCGTCGTCTGGTCGCCCGTGTTGTCGAGGCCGACCACCAGCCCGTACCCCACGAGCTGGTTGGTGCGCACGCCCGCGACGCCCGCCAGGTCCTTCAGGCGCTCCCCGCGCGCCGGCGCGTAGACGATGGCGAGGGCGATCACCAGGATCGCGACGAGGGAGAAGCGGGCGGAGCGGCTCACGGCGGACCTCGGTTGCGGCTAGAACGGCAGCACGGTCATGAACATGCGCGACAGCCAGCCCATGGTCTGCGCCTCGTCGATGGTGCCCGCGCCCCGGTACTCGAGGCGGGCATCCCCGATCGACGTGGACGAGACGATGTTGTTGGCGAGGATGGTGGTGGGATTGACCACGCCCGACAGGCGGACGAACTCGGAGCCGGTGTTGATGCCGATCTGCTTCTCGCCGGCGACCCGCAGGTACCCGTTGGGCAGCACGTCGATGACGGTGACGGTGATCGATCCCGTGAAGTAGTTGTTGGCGCCCGAATCGCCCTTGCCCTCGAACTCGTTCTTCGATTCGCCGGTGATCGAGCCGCCCTTCAGCAGGTAGGTGTTGCCGAACTTCACGTCCGCGAGCGCGAAGGCGGTATCGCCGTTGCGCTTGGCGTTGGTCGTCGCCTGCTTGCTGGCGTTGAGCTTCTCCTCGATGCGCACGGTGATGATGTCGCCGACGCGGCGCGCACGCTGGTCCTCGAACAGCGGCACGTACGACGCCTGCTGCCAGATCGCGCCGTTGGGCGCGGGCGGTAGCGGCATCGGCGCGGGCTGCGCGGACAGCGGCTGCTGGACCTCGACGGTGCGCATCATGTTCTCGAGCTGCACGCAGCCGCCGGCGAAGGCGGGCGCGAGGAGCAGCACGACGAGGCGGGCGAGGCGGTTCATGGTCATCCCACCTGGGCCAGCCGCTGCAGCATCTGGTCGGCGGACTGCACGGCCTTGGAGTTGATCTCGTAGGCGCGCTGCGCCTGGATCATGTTCACCATCTCCTCGACCACGTTGACGTTCGACGTCTCGACGAACCCCTGCTGCAGCGTGCCCAGGCCGTTGTTCGCCGGGGCGCCGGTGGTCGGCGAGCCGGACGACGCCGTCTCGACATAGAGGTTCTCGCCGCGGGCCTCGAGGCCGGCCGGGTTCACGAAGTTGGCGAGCTGCAGCGTGCCGATCTGCGTGCCGGCGGCGGCGCCGGGCACTGTGACGGTGACCGTGCCGTCGCGCGCGATGGTGAGCGACTGCGCGGTCGTGGGCACGGTGATCGCGGGCTGGATCGGGTAGCCGCTCGCGGTGACGAGCAGGCCCTGGCTGTCGCGCTGCAGCGCGCCGTCGCGGGTGTAGGCGGTGGTGCCGTCGGGCAGCAGGACCTGGAAGAAGCCCTGGCCGTTGATCGCGACGTCGAGCGCGTTGCCGGTCTGCTGCAGGTTGCCCTGCGTGTGGATGCGCGCGGTCGCGACGGGCCGCACGCCGGTGCCGATGTTGAGGCCGGTCGGCAGCTGCGTCTGCTGCGACGACTGCGCGCCCGACTGCCGCAGGTTCTGGTAGAGCAGGTCCTCGAACACCGCGCGCGAGCGCTTGTAGCCGTTGGTGCTGACGTTGGCCAGGTTGCCGGCGATGACGTCGAGGTTGGTCTGCTGGGCCTCGAGGCCGGTGCGGGCGATCCAGAGGGAGCGGAGCATCGTGGTTCCTTCGCGTGGCGGTCAGCGGGCCGTCACGGGTTGATGGAGAGAAGCTGGTTGGCGCGCTGCGCGTCGGCGTCGGCGTCCTGCAGGAGGCGCATCGAGAGGTCGAACTGGCGGGCGAGCTGGATCATGTCGATCATCGTCGACACGGCGCTCACGTTGCTTTCCTCGAGCGAGCCGCTCACCAGCGTCACGTTCTCGTCGGCTTCGGCGTCGCCGCCGCCGGAGAGGCGGAAGAGGCCGTCCTGGCCCTTGACGAGGTTCGCCTTGTCCGGGTTGACGAGCTTCAGGCGCCCGAGGGTGGTGACGTTGGCCGCCGACTGCCCGTACGTCGTGAGCGAGACGGTGCCGTCCTTGGCGATCGTCAGGTTGCTGTCCGGCGGGACCGAGATCGGGCCGCCGTCGCCGACGACCGTGAGGCCGCTCGACGTGGTGAGCATGCCGTCCGGACTCACCTGGAAACTGCCGTTGCGGGTGTACGCCTCGTTGCCGTCCGGCGTCTGCACGGCGAAGAAGCCGTCGCCCTGGATCGCCACGTCGAGCTCGCGCCCGGTCTTCTGGATGCTGCCCGCCGCGTGATTGGCGCCCGGCGTGCTGGTGACCGCGTACGCGCGTGTCGAGAGGCCCGGGCCCACCACCGGCGCGACGCGGAACGCCGTCGTGTCGGCCTTGTAGCCCGGGGTGCCCGCGTTGGCGAGGTTGTGCGCGACGACCGCCTGCTGGCTGAAGAGCTGCTGCGCCCCCGCCATTGCCACGTAGATCATGCGGTCCATGGTCGTCCTCCGCCTGGTTCGCCGTCGTCGTCAGCGCAGGTTGACCAGCGTCTGCATGATCTGGTCTTCGGTCTTGATCGTCTGCGCGTTCGCCTGGTAGACGCGCTGCGCGGTGATCATGTTGACGAGCTGCTCGGTCAGGTCGACGTTCGACTCCTCGACCGCGCCCGACTGCAGCATGCCGAAGCTGCCGCTGCCTGGCGTGCCGACGAGCGGTTGGCCGGACGCCGTGGTCTCGGCGTAGGCGTTGCCGCCGAGCGGCTGCAGGCCCTCGTTGTTCGCGAACTTGGCGAGCACGAGTTGGCCCAGCGTGCGCGTCTGGCCGTTGCTGTAGCGGCCGATCAGCATGCCGTCGTCGTTGACGCCATAGCCCGCGAGCGCGCCTGCGGTGGCGCCGTCCTGCGTCTGCTTGTTGACGGCGAAGGTGGTGCCGAACTGTGTCGTCTCGCCCATGTCGACGGTGAACGCGAACGGCGTGGTCGCGCCGTTGGCGAGCGTGACCGACACGTTGAACGGGGTGAACGGCGTCGGCAGCTTGCCGTTCTCGTCGAACGTCATCGAGCCCACGTTGAACGGGGCCGTGGTGTCGCCGTCGAAGATCGCGTTGACGTCCCACGTGTTCGCCGCGGTCTTCGAGTAGTACTGCGTCAGCGTGTGCGGGTTGCCCAGGCTGTCGTAGACCGTCATCGAGGACGAGTGGTTGTACGTCTTGGTGTCGGTGGGATCGAACGGCGAGGCCGCGATCTTCTGGCGTGCGTCGAGGTTCAAGCCGATGGTCGCCGCCGTGGTCGCGGCGGGCGGCACCGCCTCGGTCGAGACCTGGATCGGGCCGGGCGACGAGGCCACGATGGCACCTGAGTCGTCCACGCCGTAGCCCGTGACCATGACGTTGCCGGCGTTCACGAGGTAGCCGTTCTCGTCGAGGTGGAACTGGCCGTTGCGCGAGTACGAGATCGCGCCGTTGTTGGACAGGACGAAGAAGCCCATCCCGTTGATCGCCATGTCGAGCGGGTTGTTGGTCGTCGACACGTTGCCCTGCCCGAACTCGCCCTGGATGGCGATGGTGGACACGCCGATGCCGGCCTCGACCGAGCCGCTGCCGGCGAACGAGTGCGAGTAGATGTCGGCGAAGATCGCGTGCGACGCCTTGAAGCCCACGGTGGAGGCGTTGGCGACGTTGTTGCCGATGACTTCGAGGTTCTTGGCTGCGGCGTTGAGGCCGGAAAGTCCTTGTTGGAATGCCATGGTGGTCTCCTGGTTGCGGTCGGGGCGTCAGGACGCCTTGGTTGCGGATGCGGCGCTGCTGCCGGAGCCGCCGGAGGTCGTACTTCCCGACGAGCCGACGGTGCCGGTGCCCGTCGTCTTCTCCAGGTTGGCGAGCAGGTCCTGAATCGCCGTCAGCGTCTGGTTCATGCGGTCGATGCCGCCGACCGTGCTGATCTGCGCGAGCTGGGTCGTGAGCTGCGCGTTGTCGAGCGGGTTCAGCGGATCCTGGTTCCTGATTTGCGAGACGAGGAGGGTGAGGAAGCGGTCCTCGATGTCCTTGGCGGAGGCCGCCACCACGGCGTCGGAGCTGCTAGCGCTGCTGCTGCCGCTCGTGCCGCCGGTACTGCCCGTGCCCGAGCTCGTGCTCTTGACGGTGAAGCCGGGCGCCACTGCGTTGATGGTCGACATGGAAAGTCCCGTTATTGACCGATGGTGAGCGACTTCAGAAGGAGGTTCTTCGCCGTGTTCATCACTTCCACGTTGGTCTGGTAGGAGCGGGAGGCGGACAGCATGTTCACCATCTCCTCGACCACGCTGACGTTCGGCATCGTCACGTACCCGGACGCGTCGGCGAGCGGGTGGGACGGGTTGTAGACGGTGCGCGGCGGCGAGGTGTCGTCCACCACGCCCGCGACCTCGACCTTGGCCGGTGCGTCGCCGGCACCGGTCGGCACGGCGCGGAACACGACCTGCTTCGCCTTGTAGGGCTGGCCGTCGGGTCCCGCGACGCTGTCGGAGTTCGCGATGTTGCTGGCCGTCACGTTGAGGCGCTGCGACTGGGCCGCGATCGCGGAACTGGAGATCTCGAAGACGCTGAAGAGGGACATGGCGTTACTCCCGTTGGGCCTAGCTGCCGATCGCGGCGAGCATCTTCTTGATCTGGCCCGTCAGGAACTGCATAGCGGCTTCCTGGCGCACCGAGTTGTCCGCGAACTGCGCGCGCTCGTTGTCCATCTCGACGCTGTTGCCGTCGAGGCTCGACTGGGTGGGGATGCGGTACAGGATCTGCGGCGACGGCGCCGCGGCGGAGCCGGCGCTGCGCGCTTCGGTCGCAGCCTTGAGTGCCGCCGCGAAGTCGAAGTCGACGGCCTTGTACCCGGGCGTGTCCGAGTTCGCGATGTTCGCGGCGAGCAGCTCCTGGCGCTGGCTGCGCAGCGAGAGCGCCGTCTGCTGGAATTGCATCATGCGGTCCAAGCGATCGATCATGGTGCTGCCCTTCGCGATGGAGGGGAGGCCGCCGGGTGGAAGCGCACCCTAAGGATTCCCGTCACGATGCCGATTATGGGAACTGGCGCGTGGCGCGATCGGGCAAGGAGTGCCGGAAAAGCCGTGCATTTCGACCCCTCGCCCTTGACGGGTGCGCACTAGGATGTGCACGTCAGGGAACACGGGAGTGGACGTGGATCGCATGGCACGCACCAACGGCGGCAGCATGCTGCGGCACCTCACCGGCGTAATCGCCGCGGTGCTGGCGCTGGCCGTCGCGGGGCTCGCGGGCGCGGCGCCCGCGGGCGACTTGAAGTCGCAGGCGAAGCTCTTCCTCGACGCGCAGGTGTTGCAGGCCGCCGGCGACGTCGAGATCGCAGTCGGCGAGCCGGACGCGCGGCTGCAGCTCGCCCCGTGCGCGCGCATGGAGCCGTTCCTGCCGCCCAATGCGCGGCTGTGGGGGCGCTCGCACATCGGCGTGCGCTGCGTGGAGGGTGCGAACTGGACGGCCTACGTGCCGATCACGGTGCGCATCTTCGGGCAGGTGCCGGTGGCCGCGCGCGCCATCCCGCGCGGCCAGGCGTTCGGTCCCGACGACGTGCGCATGGAGCGGGTGGAGGTCACGCAGTACCCGGTGGGCGAAATCGCGACCGGCATCGACCTCGACGGTCGGGTGGCGACCCGGGCGATCACCGCCGGCGAGCCGATCCGCCGCAGCCAGGCGAAGCTGCCGGCGTCGATCCATCCCGGGGACGCGGTCCGGGTGGTGATCGAGACGCCCACCTTCGTGGTGTCCACCGAGGGCAAGGCCCTGACCTCGGCGGCCAACGGCGACGGCGTGCAGGTGGCCCTGGAGGGCGGCAAGACCGTCTGGGGGATGGCCAACCCCGGGAAAGTGGTGCAGATTCGATGACCCGGGCGGCGCCCGAGTTCAAGTTCGCCGCGCTACGGCCGATAAAGGCTGGCAGGCGGCGTTTGCCAACCGGCGCGCCCCCCGCAGGAACCAGGAGATGCAGATGAAGATTCCCGCGAATGGCATCGACACGCTGGTCGGCGGCCAAGCCGTCGGCGCGGGCAAGAACGAGCGTGTGGGCGCCCCCGACCCGAAGGCCGGCGGCGCGGCCGCGGCACCCCCCGGAGCGGTGGCCGGGCAGAGCGACGGGTTCTCGTCGAAGATCCAGGCGCTGCGCGACCAGGTCGCGGCCGGCGAGGTCGTCGACCAGGCCAAGGTGGACCGCGTCCAGAAGGCGATCGCCGACGGGTCGTTCACGGTCAATGCGGAAGTCGTGGCGGACAAGATGCTCCAGGGCGCCGCCGACATGTTCGCGCCGAAGCAATGACCACTGTCGACCTTGCCGACGGCACGCGCCTCGACCGCGAGATCGCGGCCTTCGGGGCGCTGCGCGACGTCCTCCGGCGCGAGCAGGAGGCGCTGCGGCGGGTCGATCCCGATGCGCTGGCCGACCTCGTGCCCCGCAAGCTTGCGGCGCTGTCGGTCGTCGACCGCATGACCCGCGAGCGGGGCGCCGCGCTGCAGGAGCGTCCGGTCGGCAGGGACAAGGACCTCGTCGAGCGCTGGCTGGGCGGCGCGCCCGCCGACGCGCAGACCAGGGCGCGCACGCAGGAACTGATCGCGATCGCGCAGGAAAGCTTCGCCCTCAACAGCACCAACCAGCGCCTGGCCCAGGCGCAGTCGCGCTATTTCGAGCGCGCCGCCACCGCGCTCCGCCGCGCGGCCGGGCAGGACGTCACCTACGGCGCGGACGGCCGCACCGAGGCAGCCAAGTCGTCGCGCACGCTGGTCACCGGGGTCTGACCCCGTCCTGCGGCAGATTGCCGCACTCTCCGTCGAATGCCAGCGCGAGGCCGCCCGCCGCGGCCTCGTAATGTTGCGCCGTCTGCCGCGACTGTGACGACAGGGACGGCGGCCGCGCCGCCCCGCGGGGCCGCGCACGGGCGCGGCATAATCGGCGCGTCGCGGCTCGCCGCCTTCTTCCGGACGCCCTTGCGGGCATATGCGCATGAGTGATGAAGCCTGGCCGCGGGTTGCGGTCGTCGGGGCGGGTGCGGTCGGCTGCTACTACGGCGGGATGCTCGCGCGGGCGGGGGTGCCCGTGACGCTGATCGGCCGCGCGCGGCACGTCGCCGCGATCCGGGAGCACGGCCTCGTCCTCGAGATCGGCGGCCGGCGGGAGCACGTGGCCGTGTCCGCCGCGACCGGGATGGCCGCCGCCGCCGGGGCCTCCCTCGTGCTCGTCTGCGTGAAGTCGGGCGATACCGAGGCCGCGGCGCGCGAACTGGCCCCGCACCTCGCGCCGGACGCGACGGTGGTGAGCCTGCAGAACGGCGTGGACAACGCGCGCCGCATGCGCCCGCTGGCCGCGCAGGTGCTGGCCTGCGTGGTCTACGTCGGCTGCGAGATGGCGGGTCCGGGGCACGTGCGGCACATGGGCCGCGGCGACCTCGTGGTCGGCGGCGAGGCAGGGTCGGCCGCGGGCACCGACGCCGCGCGCGCGGTCGCGGCGCACTTCGTGCGCGCCGGGGTGCCGTGCACGGTGTCCGCCGACGTCGACGCGGACCTGTGGGGGAAGCTCATCGTCAACTGCGCGTACAACCCGCTGTCGGCGCTCACGCGGCTCGCCTACGGCCCGATGACCGGCAGCCCGTGGTCGCGCGAGGTGATGCCGCAGGTGGTCGCGGAGGCGATCGCGGTCGCGCAGGCCGACGGCGTGCGGCTGCCCACCGACGGCCTCCTCGAGCGCGTGCTGGCGCTCGGCGCGGCGATGCCCGGGCAGATCTCGTCCACCGCGCAGGACGTCCTGCAGGGCAAGGCCACCGAGATCGACGCGCTCAACGGCTACGTCGCGCAGCGCGGCGAGGCGCTGGGCGTGCCCACGCCGGTGAACCGCACGCTGCACGCGCTCGTGAAGCTGCTCGAGATCGGCAGCGCGCAACGGCGCTAGCGGACGGACGCGACCATGGAAATCCGCTGGACCACCCGCGTGCAGATCTTCCTGCAGCGCTTCTGGCAGCCGACCAGCGCGTGCATGACGTGCATGCCGGGGAGCCTCACCAACGTCGCGAGCGCCGAGCACTGGATGATCGCGCTGCAGACCGGCCTCGGCACCGCGCTGCTGGCGCTCGCCATCAGCTTCACGCCGCTGCGCCGGCTGTACACGCGGCCGTACAGCAACGCGGCGGTGGTCGCGGTGCTCACCACGCTGGGCGACCTCTACGCGCACCGCAGCCACTACGGCGGCGCGCTCGGCGAGGCGCTGCTGACCGGGGCCGTGTCGGGGGCGCTCGCGCTCGTCGCGTGGTTCCTGCTCGAGGACCGGGCGCGGCGGGTGCGGGCGGCTTGGGCGTGGGTGTCGGGTCGGCGGCAGGAGTCCGGTGCGGCGGCCGACGGCGACACGTGAAGGTGCTAGGCTCGGTGGATGGCGATCACTGAGCGCTGCCCGTTTTGTGATGTCGCGCCCGAGCGCATCCTATTGCGCTCGGCGCTCGCCCTTGTCCTGGTGGACGCGTACCCCGTCAGTCGTGGACATTGCCTCATCGTGCCGCTCCGTCACCTCCCGTCCTGGTTCGAGACGACGGCGGAGGAGCGTCGGGAAATGCTGGAGCTTATGGATGAAGCGCGACGCTCCCTGGACCGGACGCACGGACCGGACGGATACAACATCGGCATCAATGACGGCCCGGCCGCCGGCCAAACCGTGCCGCACCTGCATGTCCACCTGATTCCGCGCTACCAGGGCGATGCGCAAGATCCGCGCGGTGGTGTGCGCTGGGTCTTGCCTGGTAAGGCCGACTACTGGTCATCGCTCAAGTGAGCCTCCCGACCGACACCGAACAGCTGGCCTTCATCGGGCACGTCCAGCGTTTGCTCGAGGAAGGGCAGTTCACGGCAACCTACAAGTATGCGTTGCTGATGGCGTTGGTCGACATCGCGGTCGAACGCGGTAGCGACGACGGCAACGAGTTGCAGATTCCGCTGCTGGTCATCGCGGACAAATTTGCCGAGTACTACTGGGGCCACACTAGGCCCTTCGCAGGCAAGGGTGTTCTGCGCCAGAACACGGGGACGAACATCGCGGTGCTTTCGATCCTCGGCCCGATCCAGATGCGATACCCATCACTGTCGGAGTCGCGGCGCCAGCCGGAATGGCAAGGCGTATTGCGGGCAATGGCCCGGTTGGTGAAGGAAATGCCGCTCCTGAAGCTGCAGCGATTACGCAGCGGCGGCCTTCTCGAATTCCTGTACGACAACGAAGTGAAGGACGGCGCGATCACATTGCGGCCGGGAGTCGCGTTCTGCCTGAGGCGATGCGCGGCGCTCATCCGAGCGCTTGCGCGGCAAGGCTGGCTTGCCGCGATTCGCGCGAATTCGGGAAATGCCTATCTGGTGGCGGACGGAACGAACCTTGAGGAATTCCTGTTCGGTGCCGATCGCGTTCCGTTGGTTTGGGTGCGCGAAGTCCTCGACCCGATCCAGTCGGGCACGTGCTTCTATTGTGGCTCGCCTATGCGCGACGCCGTTCACGTCGATCACTTCGTGCCGTTTTCGCTGTATCCCGTGAATCTTGCGCACAACCTCGTGCTCGCGCACGCCGGCTGCAATGGCGACAAGTTGAGCCTGCTAGCCGACCTTCCGCATCTCGACCTTTGGCTTGCGCGCAATGACCGACATGGAGTGGCAATCGGCGACGCCCTTGCGGAACGCGGAATCCTGAGCGATCAGGACGCGACTCTCGGGATTGCCCGGTGGGCATATCACCGCGCGCAGGAGCAACGTGCGCTGCTTTGGGTTCGCAGGCGCGAGACGCGGGCGTTTCCGGCCGATGTCGTGTTGTCGTTCTGAACTGAACGTCGAGTCGCTTTCGCTGCGATCGCTGCTACGAGGCCAGCACCCCGCCCCCGGCCGGCGCGAGATAGCCCGGCCGCCCAAGCAGCGCGTCGAGCCGCACCGGACGCAAGCCACGTTGGGCGAGGCCGGCGAGGATCGCGGGCAGCGCGTCCACGGTGGCGGACCGGTCGCCGGTCACGTCGCCCTCGCAGCCGTCGTGCAGCACGATGATGGAGCCGGGCTTGGTGCGCTTCAGCGTGCGCCGGGCGATCGTCGCGCTGTCGTTGGTCTCCCAATCGTGCGCGCTCACGTCCCAGTTCACGGTCTGCATGCCCTCGCCGGCGACCGTCGCGAGCATCGACTCGGTGAACACGCCGTACGGCGGCCGGTAGAACGCCGGCCGCACGCCGACGTGCTCGTGGAGGGTCGACTGCACGCGCGCGAGTTCCGGATAGCCCGGCGTGAAGACGCCGAGCCGGCTGTGGGACCAGGAATGCGCCGCGATGAGATGGCCGCGCCGGGCCAGTTCGCGCGCGATGTCGGGGCGCGCGGCGACGGCCTTGCCCACGAGGAAGAACGTCCCGCGCGCACCGTGCGCCTCGAGGATGTCCGCGATGCGCAGCGTGTGCGGGTCGTTGGGACCGTCGTCGAAGGTGAGCGCCACGCGGCGCTGGGCACGCGACCCGGCGTTGATCGGTCGCAGGATTTGGCGCCGCCCGGCAGCCGGGCGGTGGTCGGCAGCGACCTCACGCATCGTGCTTCAACTGCCGCGTCGTCGCGACGCCGCGGCATCCCCTTGGGCAATGAAAACCGGCGGCCGTCGGGGACCGCCTCGATCGGGCGAGCTTGGTGTTGGCGATGCGTCCGGTGATCGGCCGCAGGCTCGCTCCGCAAAGCCTGCACTATAGCAGGGCGCACGCAATGACGTCCCCGTCGGTCAGCAGGATTCTGCGCAAACAGCGGGAAGCACCAGGCCGGAAGCGACTCTCCCGGGGGCGCCGCAGAAGCGAAACGGGCGGAACGGCGTCGCGCCGTCCCGCCCGCGGGCGTAAGCGAGGTGGCGTACGGTCTTCAGTCCGGCTTGATGTTCGCCTGCTTGATGAGCTTGCCGTACTTCTCGTACTCGGTCGGGATGAGCGCCGCCAGCGGGCCGGGCTCGCCGGTCGCGGGCGTGAGGCCGACGCCGCGCAGCTTCTCGATCACGTCCGGCTGCTTCAGGATCTTCTGCAGTTCGCCCGACAGCTTGGCGACGACCGCCGGGGGCATCTTGGCGGGGCCGAAGAGGCCGTACCACGACGTGACCTCGAAGTTGGGATAGCCGGCTTCGGCGAAGGTCGGGACGTCCGGCAGTTCCGGCAGGCGCTTCGGGGCCGCGACCGCGAGTGGGCGCACCTTGCCGCCCTTGATGTAGGGCATCGACGCGGTGGTCGAGTCGAAGATGATCGCGAGGCGGCCGGCCATCAGGTCGAGCGTGTGGGCGCTGCCGCCCTTGTACGGCACGTGCGTCATGTCGGTCTTGGTCTCGATGGCGAAGAGTTCGCCCGCGAGGTGCAGCGCCGAGCCGTTGCCCGACGAGCCGTACATGATCGTGCCCGGCTTGGCCTTCGCCGCGGCGACGACGTCGTTGATCGTCTTGTACGGCGAATCGGGGGCGGTCACGGCGATGGTGGGCGCGGTGCCGAACATGCCGATGGCCGTGAAGTCCTTGAGCGGGTCGTACTCCGCCTTCATGAGGTGCGGGCTGGTCGCGAACGACGCGAGGCCGCCGATCAGCAGCGTGTAGCCGTCCGGCGCGGCCTTGGCGACGACGTTGGTCCCGATGATCGTGCCCGCGCCCGGCTTGTTCTCGACGACGACCGGCTGGCCGAGCGATTCGGAGAGCTTCTGGCCGATCAGCCGGCCGAGCATGTCGTTGGCGCCGCCCGGCGGGTAGGGCACGACCAGCACGATGGGCTTGGACGGAAACGCGCCTTGGGCGAAGGCGGGCGCGGCGGCCATCACGGCACAGCCGGCGACGGCGACGAGGGACGCGAGCGCGCGGCGGCGCGCGGACGAGGGGGTGCGATCACGGTTCACGGCGAGGCCTCCTGGTGGCGGGCAAGGAATCGCGGACGTGCATGCGCCCGCGCTTGCCATAACCTTGCACGATCTTCCAAAAAATGTCAATATCAATCACATTCCACCATCCGACTGTCGCCCGATGCCTGCTGCCGGACCCGCCCGCCGCACCCGCCAGTCCCCCGCGGCCGCCAACGACGCGCACCTGCTGCCGGTCCAGCGCCGGCAGCGGATCGTGGAGTTCCTGCAGCGGCACGGCGCGGTCACCCTGCAGCAGCTCGAGCAGGCGCTGCGGGTGTCGCTGTCCACGCTGCGGCGCGACCTGGACGGCCTCGCCGCGGACGGCCTGGTCGACCGCGAGCACGGCGGCGCGGTGCTGCGGCAGCAGGACTACGCGACCTTCGAACCGGACCACGCCGCCGCGGCGGAACTCTCGCCGCACGAGAAGCGCGCGCTCGGCGAGGCCGCGGCCGCCGCGCTGCTGCCGGGCCAGAGCGTGGTCTTCGACAGCGGGAGCACGGTGCTGGAAGCGGCGCGCGCCGCCGCCCGCCGCGGCCTGCCGCTGACCGCCGTCACCAACGACCTCGCGATCGCGCAGGTGCTGGGCGCCTGTCCCGCGATCCACGTGACCGTGCTGGGCGGCACGCTGCGCGCCGGCAGCTACACGCTGATCGGCGACGCGGTCATCGAGGCCGCGCGCGCGATCCACGCCGACGTGCTGCTGCTCGGCGCGCACGCGGTGAGCGGCGGCGAGCTCTCGGAGACCGCGCCCGAGGTGGTCGCGGTCAAGAGGACGTTCCTGCGCGCCGCACGTGTGCGGCGGCTCCTGATCGACGGCTCGAAGTTCCGCCCGCCCGCGTTCATGCGCGTGGCGGACGTGCGCGAGCTGACCGACGTCCTCACCGACGACGGCGCGCCCGGCGCCGAGATCGCCGCACTGCGCGATGCCGGCGTGGCGGTGACCGTGGTCCCGCGCGCGTGAGAGCGCTCCGCTGCCCGCGATGAACGACCTGCGCATCCTCGCCGACGACCTCACGGGCGCGCTCGACACCGCGGCCGCGTTCGGCGCCGGCATCCCCGTTCACCTCGACGCGCCGGCCGTCGTCGACGCGGCGCGGGTCGCGGCCGTCGCGACCGCGACGCGTGACGTGCCGCTCGGCACGCTGCCCGCCGCGTTGAGCGAGCCCGTCCGCTGGCTGGCCGGCGGCGACCTGCGCTTCAAGAAAGTCGACAGCCTCCTGCGCGGCAACACCTACGCGGAGGTCGCGTACGCCGCGCGCGCCGGCAACTTCTCGCGCGTCGTGTTCGCGGCCGCGTTCCCGCAGCAGGGCCGCATCACGCTCGACGGCCGGCAGTGGCTGCTGCCCCCGGGGCGCCCGCTCGCCGAGCGCAAGCCGATCGACGACGGCTGGGTGGCGGACGCGTTCGGGGTCTTCGGGCTGCCGGTGGTCGCGACGTCCGACGCCCGCGAGCGCTCGCTGGCCGTGTGGATCCCGGACGTGCGCAACGACGACGACCTGACCGCCATCGCCGCGCACTCCGCGGAACGCGACGGGCAGCGCTGGCTGTGGTGCGGCAGCGCGGGCCTCGCGTTCGCGCTCGCGCGGCAGCACGGGTTCGCGCCCGGCGAGGCCGCGTTCCCGCCGGCCGCCGGACCGGGTCCGCTGCTGCTCATCAGCGCGAGCCACCACCCGGTCGTGCGCAAGCAGTGGACGCTGGTGCGCGACGTCGAGCGCGCGGCGATCGTGGTGCCGCACTCGCGGCCCGCGGCGCTGCGCTCCGCGTTCCGCGCGATGGCCGACGGCGTGGACGTCGCGATGTTCGACCTCTCGCCCACGCGCCTCCTGATCCCCGCCGAGGCCGCGAAGCTCCTCGCGAGCCAGATGCAGGCCATCGTCGGCGAGGCGCCGCGCCCCGCCGCGGTGATCGTCGTCGGCGGCGACACGCTGCGCAACCTGTGCCGCGCCGCCGGCGCCGACGGCCTCGTCGCCGGCGCGACGGTGCGCACCGGCTGGGGCTGCGCGCAACTCACGGGCGGACGCTGGAACGGCGTCCCCTGCTTCTCCCGCTCGGGCGCATTCGGCGATCCCGACGATCTCGCCACGATGGTGCAGCTCGTCATGCAGCGCACCGTCACGACCAAGGAACGAGGATGACTGCACCCAAGCGACTGGCCATCACCATGGGCGATCCCGCGGGAATCGGCCCCGAGATCATCGCCAAGGCGACGCGCGACATGCGCGACCTCGTCGCCCGCGGCGAGGCGGAGTTCATCGTCGTCGGCAGCGCCGACGCGATGACGCGCACCGAGGCCGCGCTGGGCCTCGCGGGTCCGAAGCCGTACCGCATGGTGGACGTGGGCCCGGTGGCCGAGCCGGTGGCCGTGGGGCAGGTGTCCGCGGCCGGCGGCGAGTGGGCGTACCGCGCGGTGGTGCGTGCGGTCGAACTCGTGCAGGCGGGCGAGGCGGATGCGGTCGTCACCGCGCCGCTCTCGAAGGAAGCGCTGCACCTCGCGGGGCACAAGTTCGAGGGCCACACCGAGCTGCTCGCCCACCTCACCGGCCAGCGCGACGCGGTGATGATGCTCGCGCACGACGACATGCGCGTGTCGCACGTCTCGACGCACTGCCCGCTGTCCGAAGTGCCGAAGCGCGTCACGCCGCAGCGGCTGCGGCGCGTGTTCGACGTGACGATCGACGCGATGCGCGCGCTCGGGATCGAGAACCCGCGCATCGGCGTCGCTGCGCTCAACCCGCACTCGGGCGAGGGCGGCATCCTCGGCAAGGAGGACGACGCGGTGATCGCGCCCGTGGTGCGCGAGTACGCGGCGCGCGGGCTCGCGGTCACGGGCCCGTGGCCCGGGGACATCGTGTTCATCAAGCTGCGCGCCCGGCAGTTCGACGCGGTGGTGGCGATGTTCCACGACCAGGGCCACATCCCCGTGAAGCTGCTCGGCTTCAACGTCGATCCGGCCACCGGCAAGTGGCAGGCGATCAGCGGCGTGAACGTGACGCTCGGGTTGCCGGTGCTGCGCACGTCGGTCGACCACGGCACCGCGTTCGACATCGCGGGCAAGGGCATCGCCAATGCGGCCAGCCTCGTCGACGCCGTGCACTACGCGATGCGCCTCGCGCAGGCGCGGGTGCCCGAGGGAGTGGCGCCGTGATCGCAGCGGGCACGCCGCTGGGCGCCCTCGCTGACGACCCCGCGCGCCTCGTCGCCGACCTGCCGGCGCCGTGCGTGCAGAGCCACGCCGCGAACCTCGCGCGCCTGCCCGGCGGCGATCTCGGCTGCGTGTGGTTCGGCGGCACGCAGGAAGGCGTGGCCGACATCTCGATCTGGTTCTCGCGGCTCGCCACCGGCGCGACGCGCTGGTCGGACCCGGTGCAACTGTCCGACGACGCGACGCGTTCCGAGCAGAACCCGATCCTCTTCGTTGCGCCGGACGGGAAGCTGTGGCTGCTGCACACGGCGCAGAAGTCGGGGCACCAGGACACGGCGTTCGTGCGCTGCCGCGTGTCCGACGACGGCGGCCGAACGTGGGGCACCGCCCGCACGCTGGTCGCGACCCCGGGCACGTTCGTGCGCCAGCCGCCGGTGGTCCTCGCCAACGGCGACTGGCTGCTGCCGATCTTCCGCTGCCGCACGGAGCCCGGCGTGAAGTGGGCCGGGAACGACGACGACAGCGCGGTGCTGCTGTCCTCCGACGGCGGCGCGACGTGGCGCACGGTCGACGTGCCCGGCAGCACCGGCTGCGTGCACATGAACGTGCTGCGCGGCCGCGACGGCGGCCTCGTCGCGTTCTTCCGCAGCCGCTGGGCCGATCACGTGTACCGCTGCACGGGGAGCGCCGACGGCCGCGCGTGGACGGCGCCGGTGCCGCTCGCGCTGCCGAACAACAACTCGTCGATCCAGGCGATCCGCCTCGCCAACGGCCACTTCGCGATGGTGTTCAACGACTCGTCGGCGAAGGACGCGACGGAGCGCCGCGAGTCGCTGTACGACGAGATCGAGGACGACGACACGGTGGCGACGGCGGTCGCACCGACGAAGGCGCCGGCCCGCACGGCGTTCTGGGGCGCCCCGCGCGCGCCGCTCACGCTCGCGATCTCCTACGACGACGGCGTCACGTGGCCGGCCAGGCGCAACCTCGAGGTCGGCGACGGCTACTGCATGACCAACAATTCCGCGGACAAGCGCAACCGCGAGTATTCGTATCCGTCGATCTGCCAGGCGGCCGATGGTGCGCTGGAGGTCGCCTATACGGTGTTCCGCCAGCACATCCGGCACTCGCGCGTGGCCGAGTCGTGGGTCACCGGGGAGGCACGATGAGCGCCGCCTATGCGATCGTCCATCCCAACCGCGTGCTCGCGGGCGAGGGCAGCGTGCTGCGCCTGCCGGAACTGGCCGCGGAGTTCGGCGCGAAGCGCGCGCTGATCGTCACCGATCCGGGCGTGGCGCGCGCCGGGCTCGTCGCCGAGCCGCGCGCCGCGCTCGCCGCCGCGGGCATCGCGGTGACCGTCATCGACGACGTGCCGCCGGAGCCCGAGGCACGGCACGCGGAGGCGGCCGTCGCCGCCGCGCGTGCGGCCGGCGGTGCCGACCTCGTGATCGGGATCGGCGGCGGCAGTGCGATGGACGTCGCGAAGCTGGTCGCGGTGATGCTCGCGCATCCGTTGACGCTGTCGCAGCTTCTCGCCAAGGCCGTCATCCCCGGCCGCGGGCTGCCGTCGATCATGGTGCCGACCACCGCGGGCACGGGGTCGGAGGCCACGCCCAACTCGATCGTGCTGGTGCCCGAGGACGAGCTGAAGGTCGGCATCGTGAGCCCGCGACTCGTGCCCGACGCGGTGATCCTCGACCCGCTGCTCACGCTGACGCTGCCGGCCGCGGTCACCGCCTCCACCGGCATGGACGCGCTCACGCACGCGATCGAGTGCTACTGCTCGAAGAAGGGCAACCCGTTCTCCGACCTCTACGGGCTGGAGGCGATCCGCCTGATCGCGCGCAGCCTGCGCCGCGCGTACGCGGACGGCCGCGACGTCGTCGCGCGCGCCGACATGCTGCTCGGCGCGTACTACGGCGGCGTGTGCATCGCGACCTCGTCGACCACCGCCGTGCACGCGCTCGCGTATCCGCTCGGCGGCAAGTACCGCATCGCGCACGGCCTCTCCAACGCGATGCTGCTGCCGTTCGTGATGGAATTCAACCTCGAAGGCTCGGAGGCGCGCTTCGCGGCGATGGCGCAGGCGATGGGCCTGCCGGTCGCGGGCCTCGACGAGCGCACCGCGGGCCTGCGGATGATCGACGCGCTGTACGGCCTCAACGCCGACCTCGCCATCTCCTCGTCGCTCGCCGACCAGGGCGTGGGCGAGGACGACGTCGACGGCCTCGTGGAAGGCGCCGCGAAGGTGACGCGCCTGCTCGACAACAACCCCCGCCCGATGACGCGCGACGACATGCGCGCGATCTACCGACGCCTCTTCTGACGACTCCCATGACCTCGCTTCCGCGCAACACGTTCAAGCAGCGCCTCGTCGCCCACGAGCGCCTCATCGGCCTCTGGGTGAACCTCACGCACCACGCCATCGCGGAGGTGCTCGCCGACTCCGGCTTCGACTGGCTGCTGCTCGACATGGAGCACGCGCCGAACGACCTCGCCAACGTCGCCACGCAACTGCTCGCGCTGCGCGGCACGCCGGCCACGCCGATCGTGCGCCTGCCGATCCACGACATGGCGTGGATGAAGCGCGTGCTCGACACCGGCGCGCCGAACGTCATGGTGCCCAACGTGCGCACCGTGCAGGAAGCGCAGGAAGCGGTCGCGTGGTCGCGCTTCGCGCCCGAGGGGCTGCGCGGGGCGGCGGGCAGCACGCGCGCCGGCAACTGGACGCGGCACAAGGACTACATGGCGCGCGCCAACGACGAGGTCGGCCTCATCGTGCAGATCGAGTCGCGCGAGGCGCTCGACAACCTCGACGCCATCTGCCGCGTGCCGGGCATCGACGCCGTGTTCATCGGTCCCTCGGACCTCGCGGCGGCACTCGGCCACCGCGGGCAGTCGGGTCATCCGGACGTGCAGAAGGCGATTGCCGGCGCGATCCGCACCGCGCGCGCGGCGGGCCGTGCGGTCGGCATCCTCGCGGCCGACGGCAAGGCCGACGCGTACTTCGACGCCGGCGCCACACTCGTCGGAGTGGGGACGGATCTGCACCTGCTGGTCGGCGCGGCCGACGCCCTCGCGGCACGCTTCAAGTAGCGTCACGGCGCGACGCATCGGTGTCTGACACCGGCCGCGACCCGGGGTCAGACCCCGATGAGGCCGGGGTCAGACCCCTGGGCGATCGGGGCGAGCCGCTGCAAATCGGCGGCGAGCGCGAACGGCTGTCAGCACGCAGGCAGCGCGCGACCGAACGCCGCGCGTAACGCGGTATGAGCGGCGCGCTTCGTAGGTTCTGAAGTTACTACGGGAAAACCGCCCGACCGCCCGAAGGTTTTCCCGGGCCTGACTTGAAGTGCCGGCCGCAAAAGGCGCAACGCCGACCTCACGTCATCCACCGCCCCTACGGACGCCTTTTGCGGACGTCAACGCAGGCGTATCGCTACCTCGACAAACCCGCTGATCACGATGGCATTGGCCAGATCGATCAGGAACGCGCCCACGATCGGCACCAGCAGGAACGCCTGCGGCGCGTTGCCGTAGCGCGAGCAGATCGCCTGCAGGTTGGCGATCGCTGTCGGCGTGGCGCCCAGCCCGAAGCCGCACTGGCCCGCGACGAGCGCCGCGGCCTCGTAGTTCGAGCCCATCACGCGGAAGGTGACGAGCGTCGCGTACACCGCCACGCCGACCCCCTGCAGCGCCAGGATCGCGAGCATCGGCAGCGCGAGCGAGGCGATCTCCCACAGCCGCAGGCTCATGAGCGCGAAGGCGAGGAAGAGCGACAGCGCGATGCTGCCCGCGAACGAGAGCGCGCGCGCGTCGACCTCGTGCAGGCCGGCGAGCGCCAGCGCGTTGCGCAGCACCGTGCCGGTGAAGAGCGTCCACACGAACGTCGGCAGCGTGAACACCGGGTTGTCGGTCCACGCCGCGAGCGCGGTGCCGCCCGCGATGCTGGCGCCGATGAGCGCGATGGTGACGGTCAGGCGCTCGGGCGTGAACGGCCCCTCGGCCGCGGCCGCGTCGTGCGTCTGCGCCTGCGCGTCGTCGACGCCGAGCGGCGCGCCGCGCGCCTGCAGCTGGCGCACGAGGCGCATCGCGACGGGGCCGCCGATGATGCCGCCCATGATGAGCCCGAAGGTGGCGGACGCGAGGCCGATCGCGGGCGCGGCGGTCACGCCGAACGTCTCCGCGAAGCGCTGTCCCCACGCCGCGCCGGTGCCGTGGCCGCCCGCCATCGTGACCGAGCCCGCGACGAGCCCGATCAGCGGATCGATGCCCATGATCTTCGCCGCCCCGATGCCGATCACGTTCTCCAGCACCAGCATGCCGACGACGCACGCGGTGAAGAGCAGCAGCGCGCCGCCGCCGCGCGCGAGCAGGCGCACGTCGGCGGACAGCCCGATCGTCGCAAAGAACGCGAGCATCAGGTACGGCTGCATCCCCGTCTCGAACGCGATCGTCACGCCCGCGCCGTGCAGGAGCGCGACCGTCACCGCGGCGAGCAGGCCGCCCACCACCGGCTCGGGGATCGCGTACTTGCGCAGGAACGCGATGCGGGCGAGCGCGGCGCGGCCGACGATCAGCACCAGCGCTGCGATCGCGAGGGTGGCGGGCGCGGTGAGGGAGAGTGTCATGCGCGGCGTGCGGCGGTGGCAGGCATTGCCCGCGATGATACGGAATCCTCACGCCGCGCGGGATGATCGATCGCGACAACCGGGCGGGGGCGACGGAGCGCCTCAGGTCGCGGCGTGCACCTCGACCGTCGTGTGCACGATCTCCTCGTGGATGCCGAGCCACGCCTTGACCGCGCCGGGCGTCACCGTGGCGTCGTCGCTGACCAGCGAGAGCGCGCACGCGTAGGCGTGACGGCCGACGCGCCACACGTGCAGGTCGGCGATCTGGACCCGGCCCGCGCCCCGGTCGCCGATCACCTCCCGGATCTCGGCGACGACCGGGTGGTCCATCTCGCGGTCGAGCAGCACGCGACCGGTCTCCCGCAGCAGGTTCTTCGCCCACACCGCAACCAGCACCGCACCGACGAGCCCCATCACCGGGTCGAGCCACGACCAGCCGAAGAGCCAGCCGCCGGCCAGGGCCCCGATCGCGAGGACGGACGTCGCCGCGTCGGCGATCACGTGCACGTACGCGGACTTGAGGTTGAGGTCGTGGCGGTGGTCGTGGGCGTGGTGGTGGCCGCCATGGGGGTCACCGCCGTGCGCGTGCGCATGGTCGTGGCCGCCGTGGTGCGCGTGCCCGAGCAACAACGCGGACACCACGTTGACGACGAGGCCGACCACGGCGACCAGCATCGCCTCCTCGTAGCGGATCGGCTGCGGCGCGAGGAGGCGCTCGACCGAGGCGAACACCATCGCGGCCACGATCGCGAGGAGCAGCACCGCGCTCGCGAACCCGGCGAGGATCTCGATCTTCCATGTGCCGAACGCGAAGCGGGGATCGTGGGCAAGCCGCCGCGCTGCCGCATACGCGAACGCGCTCAGGCCGATGGCGAGGGCGTGCGAGCTCATGTGGAACCCGTCGGCGAGC
Organism: Burkholderiales bacterium; assembly: GCA_046347715.1. Taxonomy (GTDB): domain Bacteria; phylum Pseudomonadota; class Gammaproteobacteria; order Burkholderiales; family Casimicrobiaceae; genus VBCG01. Next base: position 133,185 of record JAXMFO010000004.1, on the reverse strand, counting down.
AGCGCCATCGAGTTGAACCACCATCCGGCGACGATCTCGACGACCATCATCACCGCCGTGAGCACGGCGACGGCACGCGTGCCGCGCTCGCCGGCCGCGTTGCCGGCGTCGAACACGTGCCCGTGCCGCCATCGCTCCACGTCGGCGGGGCTCATGATTGGCCGAACAGGTTGCCGGCGTTGACGAGCGTCAGGACGCCCAGCGCCACGAAGATCAGCGCGGCCACGGCGCGCACGACCTTGAGCGGCACCCGGCGCGACACGGCGTCGCCCAGGTACACGGCGGGAACGTTCGCCAGCATCATGCCGAAGGTGGTGCCGAGCACGACCGCGTACAGGTCCGGAAAGCGCGCGGCCAGCGCCACGGTGGCGATCTGCGTCTTGTCGCCCATTTCCGCGAGGAAGAACGCGATGACCGTGGTGCCGAAGACCCCGAAGCGCGTCGCGGCCTCGACGTCGTCGTCGGCCTTGTCCGGGACGAGGATCCAGCCCGCCATCAGGATGAAGGCGATGCCGATCACCCAGCGCATCACGTCGGGGCCGACGGCCGCGGCGATCCACGCGCCCACCGCGCCCGCGAGCGCGTGGTTGGCGAGCGTCGCGACCAGGATGCCGGCGATGATGGGAACGGGACGCTTGAAGCGGGCGGCGAGCAGCAGCGCGAGGAGCTGCGTCTTGTCGCCCATCTCACCGAGGGCGACGATGCCGGTCGATACCAGGAATGCTTCCACGGGAACTCCAGGGCCGGCGGTTGACCGAATGACCACGCTCCCCGGGCCCTGCGGACGGGAGTGCGGTCACTGGTCTCGCCAAACCGAAGTCGCACGCGCCATGGCCGGGGGGGCCAAGTGTGTTGACGCGAGCCCCTGCGGGTGCAGGGCGGCTACTCCCCAAAGACGGGGCGGATTATAGCGCAGCGCAGCCGCTGACGCGGCGCGCGCGTTACACGCGATCAGAAGCACGACGCTCGTCGTTGCGTGGATGTTTCCGGCGGCCGCCGCCGGGCCGCCCCAAGGCGGCCGCCTGACCTGCCGTGAACGTCGAGGGGTCAGACCCCGGTCTTATCGGGGTCTGATCCCGGGTTGTCGCGTCGGTGCTGCCCCTCACCCCAACCCTCCCTTGCAGGGCGCGCGGTCGCAAGCATGCGACCGCCGCATTTCCGGCAGCGAGCTGCGCTCGCCGAATTCCCGGAAATGCCCCCGCGAGCGGGGAGAGGGAGTCTTGAGTAGCAATCGGGCAGAGGGAATATCGAGACCGCACGCGGGGGAACGGGGATCACACCCGGTTGCGGTGTGCCGGCCGCAAAAGGCGCAGCGCCGACGTCGCGCTGCCCACCGCACGCACGGACGCCTTTTGCGGACGATGCTACCGCGGTCCCGGCTCCGCCCGGATGAAGAGCGTCACCCGCCGGTTGCGCTGGCGCCCTTCCGGCGTGTCGTTGGTGTCGACCGGGCGCATCGCGGCGTAGCCGACGGCCACCAGCCGCTCGGGCGCGACGCCGTTGTCGATGAAGAGGCGCACCACGGAACTCGCCCGCGCGGAGGAGAGCTCCCAGTTCGACGGGTAGAGGGCCGTGGCGATGGGAATCACGTCGGAGTGGCCCTCGACGTCGATCGGGTTGTCGACCTTCGCGAGTGTCTCGGCGACCGCGGTCAGCGCGGTGATGGAGTCGGCTTGCAGCACGGCCTGCGCGGGCGCGAAGAGCACGCTGGCGTTGATCTCGACCGCGAGCCCCTTCTCGGTCTGCGCGAGGCGGACCTGCCCGGACTGCACGAGCGGCCGCAGGGTCTCGCTGATGAGGCCCGCGAGGTCGCGCAGCTTCTGCTCGTTGCCCGGCGCGGGATTGGACGCGGGCTTCGGCGGGCGCGCGCGGATCAGCGGCAGCGGCGGCGGCACGGGCGCGGCGATCGGCTCGACGCGCGGGACCGCGGCGGTGTGGCGGAACGCGGAGAAAAGCGCGTCGGACACCACGCGGTACTTGCCCTCGTTCACGGACGACGTCGCGTACATCACGACGAAGAACGCGAACATCAGCGTGATGAAGTCGGCGTACGAGACGAGCCAGCGTTCGCGGTGCGGGCCGTCCTCCGCCTCGCCCTTGTGCCGCTGCGCGCTGCGGGGCCTCACGGGAGCCGGCCCATGAGCCGCGCCTCGACGAAGCGCGGGTTCTCGCCGTTGGCGATCCCGATGAGACCGTCGAGCAGCAGCTCGCGGTGCGCGACCTCGGCGTCGATGTGCGCGCGCAGCTTGCCGGCGATCGGCAGGTAGAGGAGGTTCGCGGTGCCCACGCCGTAGATCGTCGCGACGAACGCGACCGCGATGCCCGCGCCGAGCTTCGACGGGTCGGTGAGGTTCTCCATCACGTGGATCAGACCCAGCACCGCGCCCAGGATGCCGATCGTCGGGGCGTACCCGCCGGCGGCTTCCCACACGCGCGCGGCGGCGCGCATCCGCTTCTCGTACGAGCCGATCTCCGTCTCCAGCGCGTCGCGGATGCGCTCGGCGTCGAAGCCGTCGATCAGCATGCGCAGGCCGCTGCGGGTGAACGTGTCGGCCACGCTGCCGAGGCGGTCCTCCAGCGCGAGGAAGCCGACCGAGCGCACGTAGCGCGCCCAGTCGACGAGCGTGGCGATGCTCTTCAAGTCGTCGATCTGCGGCGGCACCGCGACCCAGCGCACCAGCGACATGCCGCGCACGAACGTGGCGGGCGGCGTCTGCACGAGCACCGCGGCCAGCGTGCCGCCGATCACGATCAGGAACGCGGCCGGGTCGACGAGCGACGACAGCGCACCGCCGTCGAGCCACTGCCCGCCGAGGATGGCGAGCGCCGCCAGGACGAGCCCGACGATGCTCAGCGGATCGAGGCGATTGCGGTCCACGACGCAGCTGCCCTGGGTCACCAGTCCTTCAGCCGTGCCCGCAGGCGCGCCACGGCCTGGCCGTGGAGCTGGCACACCCGCGATTCGCTCACCTTCATCACGGCGGCGATTTCCTTGAAGTTCATCTCCTGCTCGTAGTACATGCCCATGAGGTGCTGCTCGCGCTCGGGCAGGAGCTGGATCGCCTTCACGAGGGCCGCGCGGAAGCGCTTGTCCGTGATCTTGTCGAGCGGGTTGTGGTCGTGGTCGGCGGCGAGCCGGTCGAGCATGCTGCCGTCCGACTCGGTGTCGAAGTCCTCGAAGTGGAAGAGCTGGTAGCCGCGCGCCTCGGAGAGCATCGCCTGGTAGTCGGACAGCGAGAGGCCCATCTCGGCCGCGATCTCGCGCTCGTCCGGCGGGTGGCCCAGACGCTGCTCAAGCCGGCCGATCGCCTGCTCGATCTGGCGGTAGGCCTTGCGGATGCTGCGCGGCAGCCAGTCGTTGCGCCGCAATTCGTCGAGCATCGCGCCGCGGATGCGCTGCGACGCGTAGGTCTCGAACTGGTTGCCCTGGCTCGCCTCGAAGCGGCCGGCGGCGTCCATGAGCCCGATGAGGCCGGCCTGGATGATGTCGTCGACTTCGACCGACGAAGGCAGCTTGGCGGCGAGGTGGTGCGCCATGCGGCGCACGAGCGGTGCGAATTCGGCGATCCGCTGCTCGATGTCCACTTGCCCGGTTGCCGTGTACATGGCTTCTCCCTTAGCTCATTGCGTACTGCGGCGCGGCGTCCGCGAGCAACACGCGGGCGATGCGCGTCAGCGCCTGCTTGCGCGAGGGCTGCGCGCGGCGCGCCGGCGCCGCATCGGCCGGCGGCAGGTAGCCGCCGTAATCGAGTTGCGCCGCGAGGAAACGGCGCGCCGTTTCCGCGAGGCTCGTGTAGATCGATCGCGCCGAATCCTCGTTCGCCGCGCGGTTCACCACCACGCGCAGGCGGAAGCGGTCGGCGGTCGGCGCGAGGGCCTTGATCTGCGCGTACGCGTCGGTGATCGACGCGCGGGTCGGGGCCGTGACCAGCACGACCTCGTGCGGCAGGTCGTCGCCGGTGACCGCGGGCGGCGCGCCGTTGACGAGGCAGAGGTCGAAGCGGTCGCGCACCGACGCCAGGAAGCGCGCGACCCCGGCCTGCATGGCGGGGTCGCCGTCGTCCATCGCCGCGAGCGCGCGGGCGGCCGGCAGCACGGCGATGCCGTGCGGCGACCACTGCACCAGCTCCTCGAGGCGGCGCTCGCCGCGCAGGAGGTGCGCGAGGTCGTAGCGCGCCTTGAGCCCGAGGCCCGTCGCCGCCTCGCCGTGCGTGCGGTCGAGCACCAGCACGCGGTGGCCGGCCTGGGCCAGCGTCAGCGCCACGTCCAGCGTGACGCCGGTGGTGTCCGCCGCGCCGACGAACGCGAGCATCGCCGGGCCGTTGCGGCAGAAGATGCTGCGCAGGCCGCGTGCCTGGTCGAGGTGGCTGTTACCCATGGCGGGCTCCCGCGGCGGCGAGCACGAGGCCGACGTCGTCGTCCTGCAGCGCCGACTTCGGCTGCTTCGCGCCGGCGCGCAGCGCGCGGCTCACGAGGTAGGCGACGTTCGGCACGTAGAGGTCTTCCGGCACGCGCTGGCCGGTCGAGAGGTAGTGGACGAGGAGGCGCCGGCGGATGACCACGTCGAGCACTTCGCCGAGCCGCGCGGCTTCGTCGAGCTTGGTGACGATGCAGCCCGCGAACTGGCGGTCGGTGCCGTCGGCCGCCGGCCGGTAGGCGTCGACCACCTCGTCGTTGGTGTCGGCCTGCGCGGTCGCGGCCAGCACGACCAGCCGCTGCACCTCGGGCTGCGCGAGCAGCATCGCGTGTTCCTTGACGCGCGCGTCGCGCTGGCCCATGCCGACCGTGTCGATCAGCACGAGGTGCTTGCCGGCGAGCGAGTCGAGCGCCTGGCGCAGGTCGTCCGGGCCATTGACCGTGTGCACGCCGATGCCGAGGATGCGTGCATAGATGCGCAGCTGGTCGTGCGCGCCGACGCGGTAGCTGTCGGTGGTGATGAGCGCCAGCGACGCCGCGCCGCGGCGCACGGCGCAGCGGGCCGCGATCTTCGCGGCGGTGGTGGTCTTGCCCACGCCGGTCGCGCCGGTCAGCGCGTAGACGCCGCCGCGCGTGACGATGTCGTCCTCCGCGGTGGCGCAGCGGATGCCGGCGGTGATCTCGGTGGTGAGCCAGCCGTGCGCGTCGCGCGGGTTGGCGTGCTCGGGCATGCGCTGGGTGATCTCCCGCGAGTACTCGGCGCCGAAGCCGGCGCGCAGCAGGTCGCGCGTCGTCTGCGCGCGCAGCGGCGAGCGGCGCTGCGCGTCGCTCCACGCGAACTGCGCGAGCTGCTGCTCGACCAGCTCGCGCAGCGCGGCGAGTTCGCTCGTGAGCTCGGTGGGCACGGGACCGGGTGTGAGGCGGATGATCTCGGCCGGTGCCGCGGGCGGGGCCGGCGGAGGCGGCGGCACGACCTCGGGCGAGGGTGCCAGCCGGCGGCGCGGGCGCAGCGCGGCGGGGGTCTCGTCGGTGACGTCGATGCGCGCGACGGCGGGACGCAGCGCGTGCACGGTCGCCTGCGGCTCGGGCGCGGCGGGGGCCGCCGCGACGGGCGCGGGGGCCGGCGCGATGACCGGAACCGGCGCCGCGGGGGCGAGGATGTTGTCGACGGTGTCGCTCGCCACGGCGGTGATCTCGATGCCTTCGGCCGTGGAGCGGTTCTCGAGGATGAGGGCGTCGTCTCCCAGTTCGGCACGCACCTGTTCCAGCACCGAACGCGAGGTCTGTCCGAAGAACTTGCGCAACTTCATCGCTTGCCTCCCACAATCGCCGTGACGCGGATCGTCCGCGCCGAGGGAATCTCACCGTGTGCCAGCACGCGCAGCGACGGCGCCACGCGGCGCAGCATGCGCATGAGCGGCAGCCGCAGCCGGTCGGGCACGAGCAGCACCGTCGGCAGCCCCTGCGCTTCCTGCTGTGCGACCGCGTCCACCGTCTCGCGGGCCACGCTGTCGGCCAGGCCCGGCTCGATGCCGCCGCCGTCGTTGCCGACCAGTCCCACCACCTGCTGCAGCACGCGCTCCAGCTCGCCGTCGAGCGCGATCACCGCGATCTCCGGGGACGTGCCGTAGAGCTGCTGCACGATCGAGCGGCCGAGGGCCACGCGCACCGCCGCCGTCAGCTCGCCCACGGACTGCGTGCGCGGGGCGTGGTCGGCGAGCGTCTCGAGGATGGTGCGCAGGTCGCGGATGTTCACCTGCTCGTCGAGCAGCGCCTGCAGCACGCGGTGCACCGTGGCGAGCGGCAGGAGCTTGGGCGTCAGGTCCTCGACCAGCTTCGGCGTCGTCTTCGCCGCGCGCTCGAGCAGGCTCTGCACTTCCTGGCGGCCGAGGAGCGTGGCGGCATTCGCGTGGATCAGCGTGGACAGGTGCGTGGTGACCACCGTGCCGGCGTCCACCACCGTGCAGCCCATCGCCTGCGCCTGGTCGGCGTGGCGCGCGTCGATCCAGTGCGCGGGCAGGCCGAACGCCGGGTCCTTGGTGGCGATGCCCGGCAGCGCGACCGCGGTGTCGCCCGGGTCGATCGCGAGCATCATGCCGGCGTGGCACTCGCCCTCGCCGATCACCACGCCGTTCAGCAGCACGCGGTACGCGGACGGCGGCAGCTCGAGGTTGTCGCGGATGTGCACGGCCGGCGGCAGGAAGCCGATGTCCTGCGCGAACTTCTTGCGGATCGCCTTGATGCGGCGGAGGAGCTCGCCGTCCTTCGCGGGGTCGACCAGCGGGATCAGCCGGTACCCGACTTCGAGGCCCAGCACGTCGATCGGCACGAGGTCGTCCCAGCTCACTTCGAGCGTCTCGGTCGGCGCCGGCGGCGGGGGCGGCGGGGCGGCCGCGGCCACGCGCTGCTTGCGCAGGATCGCGCGGGCGGAGATGCCGAGGATCGCGGCCAGCAGCAGGAACGAGAAGTTGGGCATGCCCGGGATGAGCCCGAGGAGGCCGAGCACCGCGGCGGCGATCAGCAGCGACTGCGGCTGCAGCAGCACCTGGCTCACGAACTGCTCGCCCATCCGCTGGCCCTTGCCCACGCGGCTGACCACGAGGCCGGCGGCGGTGGAGATGAGCAGCGCGGGGATCTGCGCGACGAGGCCGTCGCCGATGGCGAGCAGCACGTAGTTGTGGGTCGCGGTCGACAGCGGCAGGTCGTGCTGCAGCACGCCGATGATGAGGCCGCCCACGACGTTGATCACGAGGATCAGCACGCCGGCGATCGCGTCGCCGCGCACGAACTTCGACGAGCCGTCCATCGCGCCGTAGAAGTCGGCTTCCTCGGCCACCTCCTGCCGGCGGCGGCGCGCCTCGTCCTCGCCGATGAGGCCGGCGTTCAGGTCGGCGTCGATCGCCATCTGCTTGCCCGGCATCGCGTCGAGGGTGAAGCGCGCGCCCACCTCGGCGATGCGGCCCGCGCCCTTGGTGATCACGATGAAGTTGATCACGACGAGGATCGCGAACACGACGAAGCCGACCGCGAAGTTGCCGCCGACCAGGAACTGCCCGAACGCCTCGATGACCTTGCCCGCCGCGTCCGGGCCCTCGTGGCCGTGCATCAGCACGATGCGCGTGGACGCCACGTTGAGCGAGAGGCGCAGCAGCGTGGTGAGCAGCAGGACGGTCGGGAAGATCGCGAAGTCGAGCGGCCGGACCGTGTACATCGCGGTCAGCAGGACGATCATCGCGAGCGCGATGTTGAACGTGAACAGCAGGTCGAGCAGCAGCGGCGGCAGCGGCAGCACCATCATGCCGAGGATCAGCATGATGAGCACCGGGCCGGCGAGGCCGGTCAGGTTGCTGCGGTTGAGGCCGAAGCGCAGGGCGAGGGCGCTCATTGCGGCTTCCTCGCGGCGGGTGCGGTCGGCGGGCTACGGCGCGCGCTCATGCCGCGGCTCCCTCGTGCAGCGGGTCGAGCTCGGGCGGGACCGGGAGGTCGGTCGGCTCGACCGGCGGCCGGCCGCCGCGCGTGCGGAACTGCTGCACCTGGTGGACGTACGCCAGCACCTGCGCGACCGCGGCGAACAGCGCGACCGGGATGTCGGCGCCGATCTCGGTGTGGCGGAAGAGCGCGCGCGCGAGCGGCGGCGCCTCGAGGATCGGCACGCCGTGCTGGGCGCCCAGCGCCTTGATGCGCTGCGCGATCTCGTCCACGCCCTTGGCGACGACCTGCGGGGCGCGCATGCCGCCTTCCTTGTAGGCCAGCGCGACGGCGTAGTGCTCCGGGTTGGCGACGATCACGTCGGCGGTCGGGACCGCGGCCATCATGCGCTTGCGCGCCATCGCGCGCTGCACCTGGCGGATGCGGGCCTTCTGCTGCGGGTCGCCGTCGGACTCGCGCATTTCCTCCTTCACTTCCTCGCGCGTCATCCGCAGTTGCTTCAGGTGCTGCCACAACTGCCACGGCACGTCGATCGCGGCGATCACGCCGAGCCCCAAGGCCAGCGCCACGAACGTGCCCTGCAGCTCGCCGCCGACGACCTGCGCGGCGCTCGGCGCGGACAGGAGCGGCAGCGACTGCATGCCTTCCCAGTAGTGCATGAGCGCCCAGGTCGCGATCGCGCCCAGCAGCACGCACTTCAGGATCGCCTTGACCAGTTCGACCAGCCCCTGGCTCGAGAACATGTTCGACAGGCCGCGCGCCGGGTTCATCCGGTTGAAGTCGGGCTTCAGCACGTGCCACGAGAAGATGCCGCCCGAGAGCAGCAGCGGGGCGGCGACGGTGGCGGCGAGGAGGACGGCGAGCAGCGGGAGGAACGCGACCAGCGCGTCGACGGAAAAGGTGCCGAGGCGCTCGAGCATGCGCGGCGTGGCCAGGGCCTCGTCGCGGTCGAGCGTGAGGCCGGTCCGGACGAGGTCGGCGCAGCGGTCGAAGGCGCGGGGGCCGAGCCAGGCGAAGGCCATGGCGGCGGCCAGCACGGACGCGGCGGCCGCGAGCTCGCGCGAGCGCGCGACCTGACCTTTTTCGCGTGCTTCCTCGAGCCTCCGGGGTGTCGCCGGTAACTCTCGCTCGACGTCGTGTTCTTCGGCCATGACTCGAAGCCAATGGGGGACGTCGGAATTATTCGGCCGGGACCCGGTCCGGGAAGGCCCGAGCAGGCCGGGTTTCCCGCCCTTGTTCCCCCGGTTGCGGCTGCGGCCGGCGCGTACATTGACGATGACGCCCAACGGTGCGAGCGCTACACGATGCGGCCCGACTTCATTGCCTACCTGCTGTCCATGAACCTCGACGAACCCGGAGGGGAGGACCGCCTGACGGACCTCATGTGCTGGTCCGAGGGACTCGACCGGCGCGCCAAGCCGCGCACGGCGGTCTACGGCAAGCGCAGCGACAAGTCCTTCCTGGCGCCTCCACGGCCGTCGTGGGACACCATCCACTAGCCTTCGGCGTCCGCAAAAGGCGTCCGCTCCGCGGCGTCCGCAAAAGGCGTTCGCGGGGCCGGTGGGTGGCCTGATGCCGGCGTTGCGCCTTCTGCGGCCGGCACACCGTCACCGGTTGTGACGATGCCCCGCTTGAGTTCTCCCTCTCCCCCTGCGGGGGAGAGGGTTGGGGTGAGGGGCCGCGTCCGTGGCCCCAACCCGGGGTCAGACCCCGATATGGCCGGGGTCAGACCCCTGGCATTCACGGCAGGTCAGGCGGCCGCCTTGGGGCGGCCCGGCGGCGACCACCGGAAAGGGCCAGGAAAAGACGAACGTCATGCGGCAGGTTGCCGCACTGGTCGATCACTCGCCCGGGGTTCACTCCGATCGGCACTGTTGGGGTCCGACCCCGCGGGGGTCGTACCCCACCGCTGCCCCCCAATCGGTGTCAGACACCGCCTATGAGGTGTCTGACACCGACCGGCGAGGAGACTCACCCCTGCGCGAACAGCGCCTCCGGCCGGAACCCCAGCCGCAGCGCGCCCCAGTGCTCGCCGTTCACCTCGATCGGCAGCGACAGGTCGTTCAGGAACTCGCCGGTGTCGCGGGCGTAGGTCTGCAGCAGGAACCGGCGCGTGTTGCGCGCGGCCTTGAGGCCGACCTCGTCGTCGAACTTGCGCTTGTCGCGGCTCTCCGGCAGGTCGATCTCGGGGTTGCCGCACGGCGGGCGCGAGAAGCGCGTGTTGTGGGTCGGCGCGTAGCCGTTCACGTCGACCGCGACCGCGTAGATCGCGCCGTCGATGACGCCCACCAGCCGGTCGAAGAGCGGCTGCAGCTCGACCGCGCAGCGGTCGTCGTACGCCGTGCGGAACTTGGGCGGATAGGTGTCGGGAATCGGCACGTAGTGGTGGTCGAAGACGTCGATCCCGCGCGCGGCCAGCGCCGCGAGCTTGCCCTCGATGTCGCCCCGGCAGCTGCGCGCCTGCTCGACGATGCGCTCCAGGCGGTCGGCGCCGACGTGGAAGCGCGCCATCATGTCCTGGATCTCGGCCGTCGCGCCGGACAGCGTCTGCGCCGAGGCGGTCGAGTCTTCCATGCGCGCGGACACCTCGTCGGTCAGGCCGCGGATCTCGGTGGCCTTGGCGTGGATGTCGGCGTTGGTGCCGGAGAGGTCGGTGATCGCGTGCGTGATGTCCTGCACCTGCGCGCGCATCTGCTCGAAGCTCTGCATCATGCCCTCGAAGTGCGTCGAGGACTTCTCGACCACCGCGCGGGCGTGCTCGACCTCGTGCCCGATGGCCTCGGTCTCGCGCCGGGTGTCCTCGGCGATGCGCGTCATGTTGGCCACGCTCGCCGCGATGGTGTCGGTCGCGCCCTTCACCTTCTCGGCGAGCTTGCGCACCTCGTCGGCGACCACCGCGAACCCGCGGCCGACCTCGCCGGCGCGCGCGGCCTCGATGGCGGCGTTCAGCGCGAGCAGGTTGGTCTGCTCGGAGATGTCGTCGATCAGGCGCACGATGGCGCCGATGTTCTGCGAGTTGCGGTCGAGCTCGCCCACCGTCACCGTGAAGTCGGCCAGCTTGGCGCCGACGCCGCGGATGCGCTCGGCGACTTCCTGCAGCTCGCGGTACGAGCGGTGCGCCACCTCGAGCCGCGAGTCGGTCGCGTTCGCGATCTGGCCGGCGTTGTCGGAGATGGTGGCGAGCGCGTCGGTCGCGTGCGCGCTCATGCCGTGGATCGTCGTCGTGACGTCGCGCTGCCGGGTGCCGATCTCGGTGGCGTCGTGCACGCGGCTCGCCATGTGCGCGCCTTCCAGCGCGACGCGGATGCTCATCGCGCGCACCGCGGCGACCGTTTCGCGCAGCTTGCGCAGGAACTCGTTGAAGCTGTGCGCGACGTCGGCCAGCTCGTCGTGCGAGTCGACCTCGAGCGTCTGCGCGATGTCGCCCTCGCTCGCCGACATGCCGGACAGGCACCGGTTCATCCGGTGGATCGGCTCGATGAAGAGGTGGTTGAGGTACAGCGCCGCGACGACCGTGAGGAAGAGGCCCGTCGCCGCCGCGATGACGATCATGTGCAGCCAGTGCGTGGCGGCCGCCGGCGACGGGTCGCGCAGTGCGAGCCACGCGCACACGGCGACCGCCAGGAACCCGATGGCCGGGAGTGCCAGGTTGCCGGCGAGCTTGCGCAGCAGCGTCGGGAAGAGCGCGCGCTCGAGGCGCCGGTAGAGCGACGCCCGGCCTTTCGGGGGCGCGGCGGCGGGAGCGGCGGGTTTGGCGAGGGTGGGCAGCGTGTGGTCCATGGGGCACCTGGATGAGGGCGGTGTCACGCCGCGTGCCGCAGCGGCGAGTCGAGCAGTTCCTTGAGGTCGAGCACGAGCACCAGCGAACCGTCGGCGGAGATGGTGGCGCCGGCGACTCCCGGCGGCCGGTAGCCGTCGAGCGCCTTGATGAGCACGTCGTCCTGGCCGACGAAGCTGTCGGTCGCGAGCACCAGCGGCATGTCGCCGTGGTCGAGGACCGCGCCCACGGCGCAGGTGCCGCGGTCGCCGCCGACCAGGTCGCCCAGCGCCAGCAGCGGCAGCACCTGGCCGCGCAGCAGGATGGATGGCCGGCCGGACACGTACTGCACTTCCTCGTCGCGCAGGCGGATGATCTCGCGCACCTGCGCGAGCGGCAGCGCATAGGTTTGCTTGCCGAGGCGGAACATGAGCACCGGCAGCACGGCGAGGGTCAGCGGCAGCACGAGGCGCACGCAGGTCCCGCGGCCCGGCACCGAGCGCAGGTCGATGCGGCCCTTGAGCTTGGCGATGTTGGTGCGCACGACGTCCATGCCCACGCCGCGGCCGGAGACGCTGGAGGCCACGGACTTGGTCGAGAAGCCGGGCAGGAACACGAGGTTCAACGCCTGCTGCTCGTCGAGCGCGGCCGCCTCGTCGACGGAGAGGAGGCCCTTCTCGACCGCCTTCTGGCGCAGCACTTCCTGGCGCATGCCGCGGCCGTCGTCCTCCATCTCGATCACGATCTGGTCGCCGAGCTGGCGGGCCGACAGGCGCAGGATGCTCTTCGCGGGCTTGCCCGCGGCGACGCGTTCCTCGGCCGACTCGATGCCGTGGTCCACCGCGTTGCGGATGAGGTGCACCAGCGGGTCGTAGAGCTCGTCCAGCATCGTCTTGTCGATGCCGGTCTCGGCGCCGTCGATCTGCAGCTCGACGTCCTTGGAGAGCTGGCGCGCGAGGTCGCGCGTGAGGCGCAGGTAGCGCTGGAACACGCGGCCGACGGGCTGCATGCGCGCCTGCATGAGCAGGTTCTGCAGGTCGCCGACCAGTGCGTTGAACGTGTTGACCGCGGTGTCGAGCTTGCGGACGGTCTCGTTGTCCCGCTTGCCGTTGACGAGTTCGGTGCGCAGCGCCGCGATGCGGTTCTTGATGAGCCCCATCTCGCCCGACAGGTTGAAGATCTTGTCGAACTGGTCGACGTCGATGCGCAGCGTCGTCGCGCGCTCGGCATCCTTGTTCTTGCGGCCGCCGACCGGTGCAGGCGCGGCCGCATGCACGGCGGGCGCGGGGGCGGCCGCCGCGGGGGTGGCGGTGGCCGGCGCCGGCGCCGCGGGGGCCGCGGCCGGCTGGGCCGGGATGCCCGTCACGATCGCGTGCAACGCGTTCCAGTCCGGTTCGCCGGGAGTCGCGGGCGCGGCCGGTGGCGGTGCCGCCGGCGCAGGAGCGGCCGTGGCCGGTGCCGGCGCTGCCGCCGCCGCGGCGGGCGCGGGGTCCGCATTGATCGCGGCGGTGAGCGCGGCGATCAGCGCGGGATCCGCGGCGTCGGGGGCGCCCGTCGCCTTCATCTGCCCGAACATCGCGCGCACGGTCGACGTCGCCTCGAGGATGAGGTCGAGGAGGCTCGGCGCCAGCGCGCGTTTGCCGCTGCGCAACTGGTCGAAGATGGTCTCGGTGCGGTGGCACACGTCGACCAGCGGCTGCGCGTCGAGGAAGCCCGCGCCACCCTTGATCGTGTGGAACCCGCGGAAGATGTCGTTCAGCAGCGCGCGGTCGTCGGCGCGATGCTCGAGCTCGACCAGCTTCTGCTCGACGTCCTCGAGCAGCGTGCTCGCCTCGTTGAGGAAGTCCTCGAGGAGTTCGCGTGATTCGGCGGCGTCCATGGCGTCGCGCCTTCTAGAAGCCGAGCGAGTTGAGGAGCTGGTCGACCTGCTCCTGCGAGGCGACCACCTCGCCCGCGGGCTCGTTGCCGACCGCGGGGCCCGCGAGGCTGGCCGGTGCCGCCTCGATCTCCTCCGCCGCCTTGGTCGCGAGGAGGAGGTCGACGAGGCTGCCCTCGACGGTGTGCGCGATGTCCACGATCTTCTTGATGACCTGCCCGGTGAGGTCGTGGAAGTCCTGCGCCATCATCATCTCGTGCAGGTGGCCGCGGGTGGCCGCCGCCTTGGCCTGCACGTCGCCCAGGAACGCGTTCGTCTCGCCCGCGAGCGCCTTGAACTCGTCGGGCGAGAGCGCGCCGGCGTAGAGCGACTTCCAGCGCCCGCCGAGCGCGGCGGCGGTCGTCTCGAGCGAGGTCTGCAGCGACTGCGCGTGCTCGACGCCTTCCAGCACGACGTTGGCCGAGCGGCCGGTGAGCGTGGCGACGTACTCGAGGCGCTTGCGCGCGTCGGGCATCGTGGAGGCCGCGGATTGCAGCTTGCGGTCGTAGCCCAGTTCGCGCAGCGCCTCGTGCAGCATGCGCGTGACCTGCCCCAGGCGCTGGAACAGCATCGCGTTGGGGTCGTCGGGGTCGACCGCCGGGGCGGCCTCGGCGGCGGCTACCGGCGCGCCGGCGGCGGCCGTGACGCTCGTCGCGGCCTCCTGGGCGGCGTGCTCGGCAGCGACCTGGTCGAAGAGGGCTTCGAGGTCGAGATCGGTGTCGACGACGGCTTCGGACATGCTGGCTCCCGGTGCATCACGCGTGCATCTTCTGCACGATCTTGTTGAGTTTTTCCTCGAGCGTCGCCTTGGTGAACGGCTTCACGATGTAGCCGGAGGCGCCCGATTGCGCGGCGGTGACGATGTCCTCCTTCTTCGCCTCGGCGGTGACGAGCAGCACGGGCACGGCCTTCAGCGCGGCGTCGGCGCGGATCGCGCGCAGCAGCTCGAAGCCGTTCATGTTCGGCATGTTGAGGTCGCTCACCACGAAGTCGAAGCCGCCGCCCTTGAGCTTGGTCAGCGCGACGACGCCGTCCTCGGCCTCGTCCGCGTTGTTGTAGCCGATCTCCTTCAGGAGGTTGCGCACGATCCGGCGCATCGTCGAGAAGTCGTCGACGATGAGGAATTTCATGTTGGCGGGGTCCATGGTCCGTGTCCTGCTATTTGCGCAGCATCGCGACGAGGGTGTCGACGAGCTCGCCGGCATTGAACTTGGCGACGTAGGCGTCCACGCCCACCTGCTGGCCCATCTTGCGGTTGGCGACCGAGGAGAGCGACGAGTGCATGATCACCGGCACGCCCGCGAAGCGCGCGTCGCCCTTGATGAGCTGGGTCAGCACGTAGCCGTCCATCTCGGGCATCTCGGCGTCGGCGAGGATCAGCCCGACCAGGTCGCGGATCGGCGTCTTCGTGGTCGCGGCCTGCTGGGCGATCGCCGTGAGCTTCGCCCACGCCTCCTTGCCGTTGGTGGCCTGGAGGTACGGCAGCCCGAGCTGGTCCAGCACCTGGATGATCTTCTTGCGCGCGAAGCCCGAGTCGTCCACGAAGAACACCGTGCGCACCGCCTCCGGCGCGACGCGGTCGATCGGCTCCATCGGCTCGTCGCCGAAGGTCTGGTGCAGGATCTGCTCGACGTCGAGGATCGACACCAGCTTGCCGTCCGCCAGCTCCACGATCGCGGTGACCAGCGGCGAGGTGCCGCCCGGCACCGCGTACGGCGCCTTCACGTGCTCCCAGTCGACGCGGATGATGCGGTCGACCTCGGCGACGCGGAACGCCTGCGTGTGGCAGTTGAACTCGGTGATGATGAGCTTCGACGGCCCGTCGGGCAGCGGCGTGTGGCCGAGGAAGCCGCCGAGGTTGATGACCGGGATGATGTTGCCGCGCAGGGAGATGATGCCCTCCACGCCCTCGACCATGTTCGGCGTGCGCGTGATCTCGGGCGTCTCGCAGACCTCGCGGACCTTGAACACGTTGATGCCGTGCCGTTCCCGGCCGCCCAGGTCGAACAGCAGGAGCTCCATCCGGTTGCTGCCGGCGAGCTTCGTCTTCTGGTCGACGAGGTTCATCAGGGGGGTGTCGGTTGCGCTCATCTCAATGCACCTGGGGGGCAGCGGTTGGCGTCGCGGCGGGGGGCTGGGCGGCGGCGGGCGCGGCTTCGGCGGTGGCGGCGGCGGCGCGCGCGGCTTCCTCGGCGGTCTCCGCGTTGGCGGCGTCGCTCTTGCCGAGGATGCGCAGCAGCGCCTGCTGGTTCAGCACCATGATCGTGATGCGGCGATTGATCGGGTTCTTCGGGTTGTTGGGGTCGGCCATCACCGCCTCGCCCAGGCCTTCCACGCGGATGATCTTGGTCTCCGCGATGCCGCCCGCGACGAGCTCGCGCCGCGACGCGTTGGCGCGGTCGGCGGACAGCTCCCAGTTGCTGTAGCCACGCTCCCCCGCCGCGTACTGCGTGGAGTCGGTGTGGCCGGCGAGCGAGATGCGGTTGGGCACGTCGTTCATGAGCTTGCCCAGCTCCTGCAGGATCTCGCGCGTGTAGGGCTTGAGGGTCGCGCTGCCGCTGTCGAACATCGGGCGGTTCTGCTCGTCCTGGATCTGCACGCGCAGGCCGTCGGGCGTGATCTCGACCTTGATCTGCTGCGAGTACTGCTTGAGGAGGGGATTGGCGGCGATCGCGGCGTCGATGCGCGCGCGCAGCTCGCCCAGCCGGACCTTTTCCTGGCGCTCGAGTTCGGCCTTGGCCGCCTGCAGGTTGATCGTCCGGCGATCGGTCGGCGTGGCGGTCTTCTGCACCTGCCCCTCCGAGCGGGTCAGGTCCTTGCCGCCACCCTTAAGCACCGACGAGCTGTCGCCGCTGCCCGAGCCGCCTTCCAGCGCCACCTTGAGCGGCGTGTTGAAGTAGTCCGCGATGCCCTGCAGGTCGCCCTTCGTCACGCTGCCCAGGAGCCACATGAGGAGGAAGAACGCCATCATCGCCGTCACGAAGTCGGCGTACGCGATCTTCCACGCTCCGCCGTGATGGCCGCCGGCGGTCTTCTTGATCCGCTTGACGATGATCGGCGGCTTGTGGTCGTCGGCCATGGGCGGATTGACACTAGGCGCGGGCCTGCTTCACGTGGCCCTCGAGCTCGGCGAAGCTCGGGCGCTCGGTCGAGAACAGCACCTTGCGGCCGAACTCGACCGCGATCGCCGGCGCGTAGCCGTTGATGCTGGCGAGCAGGGTGACCTTGATGCACTGGAGCACCTTCGACGACTCGTTGGCGCTCGTCTCGAGCAGCGTGGCGAGCGGGCCGATGATCCCGTACCCCAGCAGGATGCCGAGGAACGTGCCGACCAGCGCCTGCGCGATGAGCTTGCCCAGCTCGGCGGGCGGCAGGCCCACCGACTGCATGGTGTGCACCACGCCCATCACGGCGGCGACGATGCCGAATGCGGGGAGGCCGTCCGCCATCTTCTGGATGATGTGCGACGGCTCCGCGGCCTCGTGATGATGGGTCTCGATCTCGTGGTCCATCAGGTTCTCGATCTCGAACGCGTTCATGTTCCCGCTGACCATGAGGCGCAGGTAGTCCGTCAGGAACTCGATCAGATGATGATCCTTGACCACCGCCGGGTATCGCGAGAACAGAGGGCTTTCTTCCGGCTTTTCGATGTCGCCCTCGATGGCCATCAGGCCTTCCTTGCGCATCTTCACCAGGATCTCGTACAGGAGCGCCATCAGTTCCATGTACACGGCCTTGTTGTACTTGCTGCCCTTGAAGCACCCGGGGAGCGCGGACATGGTCGCCTTCAGCGCCTTGCCCGAGTTGCCGACGATGAAGGCGCCCACCGCGGCCCCGCCAATCATCAGCAATTCAACGGGTTGCAGGAGTGCGGCGATATGCCCCCCCGCGAGGAGGAAGCCGCCGAAGACCGCTCCCAGGACGATCAGGTAACCGACGATGACCAGCATTGCGACCCTCTTGCGTGCTTCTTCGTGCCTGCCCTGCGGTCGGGTCCGGGATGCCGGACCCGATGCCTTGCAGCCTTGCGCGCGGCTGCGGCGCACACCCGAACGGAGCCGGGGACGTCCTAGATGTCGGCCGGGCGGGCCGATTCTTTAACCGGAGGGCTGGGGGCGGCCCCGGGCGGGCGCCCAAAAAAAGAACCGGTGGAGGCGCTCAAAGCATCCACCGGTTAACAGCCATTGGGATGGCTGGGGAGGGTCTGACCGGGCCGGTCGGCGGACCGGCCCCGGGAAGTGCGCGACCTAATGCACGTGCGCACACTCCCCGTGCTCGCGCTCAACGCGCGCGAGGTTCGTCTTGCCCGCGCGCGACGGCACGTGGCAAAGCCCGCACACGAACTGGTGCGCGAGGTCGTCGGACCGCATGACGAAGCGCATCCCGCACTCGGTGCAGGGGACGCGCCGCAGCATGCCGGCGTCGACGAACTTGATGAGGCGCCATGCCCGCGTGAGCGACAGCTCGGGCGAGAGCTCGTGCGTGGCGCAATGCTCGAGGTACAGGCGGTAGGCCTTGGTGAGCGCGTCGACGTCGTCCAGCTCGCTCGCCTTGATGAGGTGGCCGTAGATGCTCATGAAGAGCGACGAGTGCAGGTTCGGCAGCCACGTCACGAACCAGTCGATCGAGAAGGGCAGGAGCCCCTTGGGCGGCGACTTGCCCTGGATCTCCTTGTACAGCCGCAGGAGGCGCTCGCGGGACAGCGTCGTCTCGCTCTCCAGCACCTGCAGGCGGGCACCGAGTTCCACCAGTTCCCGGGCGCGGGCGACTTCCCGCGCGTCGTCGATCACGCTGCGCTTGGCCATGATGTCCTCACGCGGCTTCGGGAAGCTCTTCGGCCATCAGCATGGCGGTGCGCACGCCGGCCATCATGTCGCGCGAGCGGTCCGCGGCGTGGCTCGTGAGGAGGTCCCACACGATCTCGTCGTCGAAGCGGAACTGGCACATGAGCATGTTGGAGGCGGCGATCTTCAGCACCTGGCTCGTCGACAGGTCGGCGATGATGTCGGCCACGTGCTCGCTGATCCCAAGGCGGAAGAGCGCCTGGGCCTTGTCCTGGCGGATCATCGTCTGCGCGAGGATCAGGTAGGTCAGGTTGGCTTCGCGGATCTCTTCCAGGAGTTGCTCGGTCTTCATCTGTCTCTCCCCGTTATTCTCGTTTTGCGGTTTTCCGCATTACGTGGCAACGGCTTCATATTCGACCTGGGGGAGATTGCGGAACAGGGCGTATCCACTACTTCTGCTGCTGGCTTTTCGCAATGCGTTGTGTAGGAAATTGCCAGACAGGAAATGCCATCGGCATAGGGCGTTTTTGGGGGTGACGAGGGGCGTCAGATCGGGTCGGACGGGGGCCCGAAGTGACGCGCAGCGGCGCCGGTTGGCCTTGGGAAATACGCACTTGTGCGAGGGGTGTGGCGGATGGTCGCGGGGGCGCCGGGCGGGGCATCGGGAGGGCGTTGCGCAGCCGTTGGAGCACGGCGCGGGCCGGTTGCGCATCGATAGCGGCGTCGCGCGGTCCTTTCTGGGTGCCCGGGAGTTCGCGGCGACCCTTCGCAGCACTCTCCCTCTCCCCGTCCACGGGGAGAGGGCTGGGGTGAGGGGCAAGCGCGTGACTCATCAGAAATGCCGAACGGTGCTGAATGAAGCTTCCCGAGAGGGAGACAACGAAGGGCGCCGAGGCACATGAAGCCCAACTATCCAGCTCAGACGCATGCGCCTGTCTTGTTCATATGCGGCGACTGCAGCCCTGCGCCCATGTCGCAGAGCCTGAAATCACCACCGCCTGCGGACACCGCCCCGCCACCCGAAAAACGGACGAGGTCCCCCCTATCCATCCTCACAACTAGGGGCAATATCGGCCGCAGATCGCCGAATCGAAGGGTTGGCCCCAAGCGCACGATGGACCCCATTCCGGCAAGCGGGATCGCAACGTATCGGCCCGGCGGAAACCCATTCCGCTAAAGGTTTTCAGGAGCAGGTCCGATATTGGTCGGGACGGAGGTAACAAAGCCTCCGGCCTGGGGCGATCGGAGTCTCAGGCGAATGAGCCGGATACTTCGAACTAGGAGATTTCTCAATGTCCTCTGTCATCAACACCAATGTCAGCAGCCTGAACGCCCAGAAGAACCTGGCTACGACTCAGAACCAGCTGTCGACCGCCCTGCAACGCCTGTCGTCCGGCCTGCGCATCAACAGCGCGAAGGACGACGCCGCCGGCCTCGCGATCTCGACCCGCTTCACGTCGCAGATCAACGGCCTCAACGTCGCCGCCCGCAACGCGAACGACGGCATCTCGCTGACGCAAACCGCCGAAGGCGCGATGAACGAAGTCGTCAACAACCTGCAGCGCATGCGCGAACTGGCGGTCCAATCGCTGAACGCGTCGAACAGCGCCACGGACCGCGCGGCGCTTGACTCGGAAGTGCAGCAACTGAAGTCGGAAGTGGACCGTGTTGCGCAGTCCACGTCGTTCAACGGCGTGAAGCTGCTCGACGGTACGTTCCAGAGCCAGGCCTTCCAGGTTGGTGCGAATGCGGGCGAAACGATTTCCGTCGCCAGTATTGCGAGTCTCCGCACCACGGCGCTCGGTCAGGGCTACGGCGCGACGCAGGCCGGAACGACTCTGGCCGCCGCCACCGGCATCACCGGTGCAGGGCAGCTGACGTTCACCGCCAACAGCAAGACGTATGACGTCTATGCCGGTACCAACATCGGTGGTGACGCGCAGTCGCTCGCCAATGCCATCAACTCCGCCGGCGTCCCCGGCCTCACCGCCACGGCCGCGGCAACGAACGTGACCGGCGGCTACACGGACAGCGGCGCGGTGACCGCGGGAACGGCGACGCTCACCCTCAACAGCAAGGCGCTTGCACTGAACATCACCGGTGTCGGCACGACCGACGTGGCCAATACCATCTCGGTGATCAACCAGAATTCCGCTGCGACTGGCGTAAGTGCCGTGGCTTCGGGCGCGGGCATCAAGCTGAATGCAGTTGACGGTCGCAACATCACATTGGCTTACGCCAATGGCACGGCCACGGTCGCCACCGCTGACGACATCGGTCTGGGCAACGGCTCCGGCGCAGTAGTGGCTGCGACGTCCTTCGGCAGCTACAGCCTCTCGTACTCCGGCGACTCGACGCTGGCCGCGCTTACCATTGGCGGTAGCGCAGCGGCGAACGTCAAGGGTGTAGCGAACGGGACGTTGACGCCGGCGCAGACGGGTACGCAAGTTGCGCAACTCGACGTGCTCACGGTGGCCAATGCGAATACCGCGCTTGCGTCGATTGACAATGCGCTGTCGACCGTCAGCACCGCCCGCGGCGCAATGGGTGCTTACCAGAACCGCTTCGGTTCCGCGATCGCGAACCTGGCCACCGCCGCCGAAAATATGTCGGCCGCGCGTAGCCGGATTCAGGACGCGGACTTCGCGGCCGAGACGGCGAACCTGACCCGTGCACAGATCCTTCAGCAAGCGGGCACGGCGATGCTCTCGCAAGCCAACCAGCTTCCGCAGACGGTGCTCTCGCTGCTGAAGTAAGTTGAGCTAGCGCAGTACCCGGCCGCGGCACACTATCGTTGCCGCGGCCGGCGCACGTCTCCCCGCCGGCGGGCGGGCCGCATACGAAGGAGCGCGCCATGGCGACCACCATCTCGTCAACGACCAACACCTCCGGTACGCTGGCGGCAAGCGGCGTTGGTTCGGGTCTCGACATCGCTGGTCTGGTCAGCAAGCTGATGGCGGTCGAGAACCAGAAACTCGCCGCGCTCGACAACCAAAAGTCGTCGTTCCAGTCGAAGGTCTCGGCCTACGGGCAAGTCAAGTCGGCCCTCGGGACGTTCCAGGCAGCGCTTGCTGCGCTCAAGAATCCTTCATCGTTGTCGGCGCTCAGCGCTTCGTCGACCGACTACACGACAGTCGTGCCCAACGCCGGCTCTGGAGCGGCTGCGGGAACCTACGCCGTTCAGGTGACGCAACTCGCGAAGGCGGCGAAGCTCGCTTCCGCAGGCTATGCGGCCACCAGCGACACCGTAGGAACCGGCACCCTCACGTTCGACTTCGGCACTTATGCGAGCGGCCAATTCGCGTCCAGCGGAGCCGGCGTGAAGACGGTGACCATCGGCGCTGCCCAGCAATCGCTGACCGGAATCCGTGACGCCGTCAATGCCGCCAACATCGGGGTCACGGCGAGCATCGTCAACGACGGCTCGGCCAACGGCAACCGCCTGGTCTTCACCGCGAGCGCGACTGGTGCCGTCAACAGCATGAAGGTGACCGTGGCGGATGCCGACGGCAACAACACCGATGCTGCAGGCCTTTCGGCCTTGGCCTTCGACCCGACGGCTGTCGCCGGCAGCGGCAAGAACATGGAGCAAAAGATCGCCGCACAGGATGCCAAGTTGACTGTCGACGGCATCGATATGAGCAAGGCCACGAACGTCGTGAGCGACGCAATCGAAGGAGTCACCCTGACGCTGGTCAAGGAGACGACCGGGGACGGCGCGAAAGTGACGGTATCTTCGGACACCAGCGCGCCGACCAAGGCAGTCAACGACTTCGTGACCGCCTACAACACGTTGCTCGGTACCCTGAAGGGCTTGACCAAGTACGACGCGACGGCGAAGAAGGGATCGGTGCTCACGGGCGACAGTCTGGTGCGATCCATCCAGAGTCGTGTGTCCGCGGTGCTCGGGAACATGGTTCCAGGACTGAGCAACGACGGCTCGTCGACGGCGACGCTGCGCCAGGCGGGCATCTCGCTTAAGGCCGATGGCTCGCTGTCCGTCGACGCGACAAAACTCGCCGCGGTGGCGAAATCGGCCGACGGCATTGGCCGGCTCTTCGGAGCGGTCGCGAAGGCGACCGACAGCGCGATCACCTCCACGGCGAGCGGCACCGCGACCGTCGCGGGGACCTACTCCCTCAACATTAGTCAACTGGCGACGCAGGGAACGCTCGTCGGTTCCGCGGCCGCGACGCTCGACATCGTGGCTGGAACCAATGACACGCTCGACGTCACGGTGGATGGCATCACCGCGACCGTCACCCTGAGCGCGAAGACCTATGCGAGCGCCGATGCACTCGCGGCCGAGGTGCAGTCCAAAATCAATGGCGCGACCGCCATCGCGAATGGCGGCTCGCAGGTGAAGGTCACCAACAACGCCGGCGTCCTGACGCTGACCTCGACGCGCTATGGGTCTGCATCCAAGGTGGCACTCGCGGGCAATGGTGCTTCCGCGATTGCAGGCGGAAGTCCCCTCGCCACACTCGGGCTCGATGTCGCAGGCACCATCAACGGGGTGGCGGGAACGGGCTCAGGAAAGGTGCTGAAGGCAGCCACTGGCAGCGCGGCCGAGGGACTCGCCCTGACGGTAGAAGGAGGGGCCACCGGCGATCGGGGAACCGTTACTTTCTCGCGGGGCTACGCCTCGCAGCTCGATGCCATTCTGACCGACTTCCTCGACTCGGATGGCGCCGTCGCATCCCGTACCGATGGCCTCAACAAGTCCATCACTGACCTAGGCAACCAGCGGACCGCGATGGAAGCCCGCCTCGCCAAGGTCCAGGCGACTTACCAAGCCCAGTTCAACGCGCTGGACACGGCATTGGGCAAGATGCAGGTCACCAGCAGCTACCTGACCCAGCAGCTCGCGGCGATCAAGGCGAACTCGGGGACGAGCGGCTGACGGTGGACCTCGGCGGGGCACGTCCGTAGCTTCGTCGGCCGCCGCGCTTGGGCGGCAGGCATTGCGCTGGACGTCGGTTGGACGACTCCCAGGCCTTCCTGCGTGGCGTTGGTCTGCGCAGCGCCTAGACTCGCCGTTGATTCGATGTGGATTTCGGTCGTTGCTGCCTTGGTGCGGCGACGCGAGCGACTTTGCTGAGGCCGGGCGCCTGCCCCTCACCCCAGCCCTCTCCCCGTGCACGGGGAGAGGGAGCTCATCGGCGTGACGGCGGGGCGATTCCGCCCACCGGAGCCGCGGCGCCGACGCCGCACCCCCTGGCGCATCCCCTGTATACCAATTGCGGCAATCCGCCCTGCGCCAGCGGGGGGCGCGTGCCGTTAATGAGGCATGAACGCCATGCACCTCCGCTACGTCAACGAGTACCGCCGCGTCGGCCTGGAAACGGGCGTGTCCGCGGCGAGTCCCCACCGGATGGTGGAGATGCTCTACGACGGCGCGATCCGCTACGTCCGCGAAGCTGGCAGGCACATGCAGAAGCGCGACACGGCGGCCAAGGGTGAGGCGATCTCCCGCGCCATCGCCATCATCGAGCAGGGCCTGTCCGCCACGCTCGACCGCGAACGCGGCGGCTCGCTCGCGGAGCGCCTTTTCCAGCTCTACGACTACATGGGCCGCCGGCTCCTGGTGGCGAACCTGCGCAACGACGCGGGCGCGCTCTCCGAAGTGGAGGCGCTCCTCGCCGAACTGCGCGACGCCTGGATGCAGATCAATCCGGACACCGCGTCATCCCGCCGCACCGCCTTCACCGCCTGAAGATCATGTCCAACGCCACGCTGCCCTACTACGAATCCATCGCCCACGTCTCCGAGCTGATGCTCGCCTCGGCGCAGGAGGGGGACTGGGAAGGCGTCATGGAAGCCGAACGCTGCGCGGCCTCGCTCATCGCGCGCCTGCGCGCCGTGCCCGCCGCGAACGCGGCGCTGGACGAGGCCGGTGCGCGGCGCAAGCGCGAGATCATCCGAAAGGTGCTGGCCGAGGACGCGCTCATCCGCGACCTCTCGCACCCCTGGCTGCGCAAAGCCGACGCGTACCTCAAGCCCGTGGCCTTCGGCCGCGGCGGCCGGGGTACCTGCCGCTAGAGCGGGCGTGCGGTGATCACGCCGCCGATCGAATCGCTCTTCCGCATGTTCCGGCGAACGGATCGTGACGCGCTCGGCCCTGCGCCCACCACCGGAGTGGCACGCGTCTCAGGCGCGCCGCCGGGGCAGCAGGACGCGCGCACGACGGCGACCCCCTGGCCGCTCGAGCCGCCCGCCGGTGCGGCGGACGGCCGCAACGACCGCACCTCCACCTCGGACCGGCCGCAGGCGCGATTCGCACCCGGCTCGCCCGCCAACGCACAGGAAGCGGCGGCGTCCGCCGCGCGCACCGCGACGCCTGCGCTGCTCACCGCGGCTACACGCATGAGCGCGGAAGGCTTCGTGCAGGGCGCGCGCGAGGCCGCGGTCCGCGGACCGCCCGGCGGCGCCTCCCGCGCGGACGTGCCGCAGGTCGGCGCGCGCAGCGGCGAGGACGAGACCGCCGCACTGCTCGCCGCCAAGTCGCGGGCGCCCGGTGCGGTCGCCGCACGCGTGGCCGACGCCTATCACGCGCCGCGCGATGCGACGCCGAAGATCAGCGTTTCCGGGCAGCTCGTGAGCGAGCTCCTCCCGGAGCCGGCGCGCGCATCGTCGGGTGGTACGGTGCGCGCGCCGGAGCCCCTGCTCGCTGCGCCTACGGGGCGGCCGGAGCCGATCGCGCAGGCGCTGCAGACGTCGATCGCCACCAGCGGCCTCTTCTACGAATCGCACCTCGCCAACTGGGCGACCCACCGCGGGTCGCTCGAAGCGCTGGCGCGCGAGCCGCAGGCGCAGTGGTGGGCGGCGACCCAGGCGAGCGCCGCGTTCACGTCGGGCGCTGCGGCGTCCGATGCCGCGCAGCTGCCGGCACCGCTCGAGAACATCGCGGCGCTGCGCCACCTGCGCATGCAGCTCGAGACGCTCGAGTCGGGGCGCCTGCAGTGGCAGGGCGAGCTGTGGCCCCGCCAGCCGGCGCACATCGCGATCGAGGCCGAAGGCTGGTCGTGCGGCTCGCACGATCCGGCGAGCGTGGTGTGGCGCTCGCGGCTGCGCCTCGAGATGCCGCACCTCGGAACGGTCGAGGCCGAGTTCGTGCTGAGCGGGACGTCGCTGTCCGTGCGCGTGCACCCGGAATCGCCGATGGCCGAGATGAAGCTTCGCAATGCGCGCGACGAGATCGCGGGCGCGCTCCTCGCGCGCTTCGCCGCCGCCGCCGTCACGGTGACCCATGCGCCGGCCGAATGAACCCCTGCAGCAGGCGGTCGCGCTCCGCTACGCGGACAGCGACGCGGCGCCGGTGGTCGTGGCCAAGGGCCGCGGCCCGATCGCCGACGAGATCATCCGCCGTGCGAAGGAAGCGGGCGTGTTCGTGCACGAGTCGCGCGAGCTGGTCGCGCTCCTGATGCAGGTGGACCTGGACGAGCGGATTCCGCCGTCGCTGTACGTCGCCATCGCCGAACTGCTGGCGTGGCTCCATCGCGTGGAGAACCGGTAGCGCCGTGCCCCGTCGCGCACCGACGAGCCTGTCCTGGACCGGGCGCCGGCGCGGTCGGGAGCGGGTTTGTGCCTGTGCGCAGGAAAGACGTGCACGCTGCCTGCCCCGAAGGGCGCGCAGCCAGGCGCACGACACTCGTTTCTTCCTTGCTCTTTCCGCGGCCGTCGCCGGGCCGCCCCAAGGCGGCCGCCTGGCCTGCAGTGAACGCCTGCGCGTCGGCAGACGGCTGCCCCTCACCCCGGCCCTCTCCCCGCGGACGGGGAGAGGGGGGAGTTCTTCGCTGCGGCGGTGGGATTCTTCCGGCCGCAAAAGGCGCAACGCCGACCTGGCGTCATCCCCAGGCCTCACGGACGTCTCTTGCGGACGTCTAGATCTGCATGTTCATGATCTCGCTATAGGCGGCCACGACCTTGTTGCGGACCTGGACCATCGCCTGGAACGAGATGTTGGCCTTCTGCAGCGAGACCATCGTGTCCTCCAGCGTGACGCCCTTCGCGCCCAGCTGGAACTGCTCGGCCATCGTCGATGCGGACTTCTGGGCGTTGTCCACCTCCCCGATCGCCTTGGCGAGCGTGGACGCGAAGTCGACGGGCTTGGTCGCGGTCGTCGCGCCGGTCGCGCCGAGGCCGGACAGTGCGCGCGCCGCCCCCGCGCCGCGGGTGGCCGAGGCCGCGCCGGGCAGCTGCGAGGCGGCCTCGCGGGCCGCGTTGAGCTTCTGCAGCAGGGAATCCATCGAGACCGGATCCATCGTGCGCTCCCTTGCCGGATAAGGGAAAACCCGCATCGGGGGCTCCATCGGCAATGTGGCCAGCATAGTCGCGCGCCGCAAGTACGAGGGTTGGAACTGCGCGGGAAAAGCGCCCTTGTTCCCCCCTTGGTGCCGCCCCCTCCTTGCCGACAATCGGCAGTGTCCGGGTCGCGCATGCGCGGGACCCACCAAAGCACACGACGAGGGTGACGCAAGTGGCGGCGGCAGGCTCCATCGGGATTCTGGAAACGTTCGGCCGGCTCCCGGCCCGTGCGTTGGTCGCGATGATGGTCACGGTGGCGGCGGCGGTCGCGCTGGCCGTCGGCGCGTGGCTCTGGGCCCGCGAGCCCGACTATCGGGTGCTGTTCGCGAACGTGTCCGACCGCGACGGCGGCGCGATCATCGCCGCCCTCTCGCAGCTCAACATCCCGTACAAGTTCACCGAAGGC
The DNA here is from genome assembly GCA_046347715.1 of Burkholderiales bacterium. Taxonomy (GTDB): domain Bacteria; phylum Pseudomonadota; class Gammaproteobacteria; order Burkholderiales; family Casimicrobiaceae; genus VBCG01. Next base: position 106,171 of record JAXMFO010000004.1, on the reverse strand, counting down.
GGCAGCGCGATCCTGGTGCCGGCCCCGATGGTGCACGACACGCGGCTGCGTCTCGCGTCGCAGGGCCTGCCGAAGGGCGGCAGCGTCGGCTTCGAGCTCATGGAAAACCAGAAGCTCGGCGCGACCCAGTTCCAGGAGCAGGTGAACTACCAGCGCGGGCTCGAGGGCGAGCTCTCGAAATCGATCCAGTCGCTGTCCGCGGTGCAGACCGCCCGCGTGCACCTCGCGATCCCGCGCACCACCGCATTCCTGCGCGACCAGCCGGGCCCGTCGGCGTCGGTGCTGGTGTCGCTGCACACGGGCCAGACGCTGGACCGCGCGCAGGTCAGCGGCATCCGCCACCTGGTCGCGAGCAGCCTGCCGGACCTCACCGTCGACAACGTGAGCGTCATCGACCAGAACGGCACGCTGCTCTCCGGCACGCAGTCACCGGGCGCCGAGCGCCTCGACCCGTCGCAGCTCGCCTACGTGCGCCAGATCGAGCACGCGACCGCCGCGCGCATCGAGAAGATCCTCGAGCCGATCGTCGGCCCCGACAACGTGCGCGTGCAGGTCTCGGCCGACGTCGACTTCCTCTCCGTCGAGTCGGTCGCCGAGACGTTCAAGCCCAACCAGGACCCGAAGGACGCGACGGTCCGCACGCAGCAGTCGACCGAGGCCACGACGACGCAGGGCGCGGGCGCGCAGGGCGTGCCGGGCGCGCTGTCGAACCAGCCCCCGGCCGCCGGCACGGCGTCCGCGGACACCAAGGCAGGCCCTAACGCAGCCAAGGACGCGCCGGCGCCGGTGTCGAGCCGCAAGGACGCGAGCACCGCGTTCGAAGTCGACAAGACCATCCGCCACACGCGCAACCCGGTGGGCAGCATCAAGCGGCTGACCGCGGCGGTGGTCGTCAACTACCGCAAGCAGGTCGACGACAAGGGCAAGGCGACGATGGTCGCGCGCCCGCCCGAGCAGCTCGACCAGATCAACGCGCTGGTGCGCGAGGCGATGGGCTACTCCAAGGATCGCGGCGACTCGCTCAACGTGGCCAACACCGCGTTCAACGAGCCCGAGCCGCTGCCGGTCGTCGAGGTGCCGTTCTGGAAGGAGCCGGGCACGATCTCGATGGCCAAGGACGTCGGCCGCTACACGCTCTTCGCCGTGCTGATCGCGTACCTGTACTTCGGCGTGCTGAAGCCGATGCTGAAGCGCGCGGTCGAGCCGGTAGCGATGCCCGCCCTCGAAGGCCCCTCCGAGAGCGAAGCCCCCGCCGCGCTGCCGCACCTCGACCACTCCGGGGACCCGCTCGGACGCGCCCGCAAGCTCGCGCGCGAGGACCCGAAGATCGTCGCCAACGTCGTCAAGTCGTGGGTGAGCAGCGATGAGTGAAGCCGGCCTCACCAACAGCGCCATCCTCCTGCTCTCGCTCGGCGAGGAGGAGGCGGCCGAGGTGTTCAAGCACCTCGCCCCCAAGGAAGCGCAGAAGATCGGGCAGACCATGACGCGCCTCGGCGCCGTCACCAAGGACCGCATCGAGGAGGTGCTGGGCGCCTTCCACGAGCGCGCGGACCAGGAGACGTCCATCGGCAGCAACGCCGACGGCTACGTGCGCACCGTGCTCACCAAGGCGCTCGGCGACGACAAGGCGACGTTCCTGCTCGACCGCATCCTGCAGGGCGGCGACGCGTCGGGCATCGAGAGCCTGAAGTGGATGGACCCGGCGAGCGTGGCCGAGCTGATCCGCAACGAGCACCCGCAGATCATCGCGTCGATCCTCGTGCACCTCGAGGCCGACCACGCGGCGGACATCGCGCGCCACTTCCCCGAGCGCGTGCGCAACGAGGTCGTGCTGCGCATCGCGACGCTCGACGGCATCCAGCCCAACGCACTGCGCGAGCTGAACGACGTGCTGGCCAAGATGCTGTCCGGCAGCGACAACATCAAGAAGATGGCGCTGGGCGGCGTGGGCGCGGCGGCCAACATCCTGAACTACCTCGGCACCGCGGTCGAAGGCCAGGTGCTGGACGCGGTGCGCGAGCACGACAGCGAGCTCGCGCAGAAGATCATCGACGAGATGTTCGTCTGGGAAAACCTGCTCGACGTGGACGACAAGGGCATCCAGGCGCTGCTGCGCGAGGTGCAGTCCGAGTCGCTCATCATCGCCCTGAAGGGCGCGTCCGAGCAGATGAAGGAAAAGATCTTCAAGAACATGTCGCAGCGCGCAGGCGAGCTCCTGAAGGACGACCTCGAGGCCAAGGGCCCGGTGCGCGTCTCCGAGGTCGAGGCGCGGCAGAAGGAAATCCTGAAGATCGTCCGCCGCATGGCCGACGAGGGCACCATCGTCCTGGGCGGCAAGGGAGACGACCAGTTCGTCTGACCCTGCCTCTAGCGAGCCGCCGTGACCGACACCCCGCTGCACTTCATCCCGAAGGAAACGCTGTCCGCGTACCAGCGCTGGGAGATGGCGTCGCTCGACGCGGCGCCCGTCGCGACCCGCAGCGTGCCGGCCGCGCCCGGCGGCGGCAACGGCGCGGCCACGGCCGAGGCCGCCCATGCGGCGGAACTCGCCGCGCTGCGCGAAGAGGCGCGGGCCGAAGGCTTCGCGGCCGGGCAGCGCGATGGGCTCGCGCGCGCCGCCGCGCAGGTCGAGCGCCTCAACCAGCTCCTGCAGTCGCTCGGCCACGCGGTCGAAGGCCACGAGCAGCGGCTCGCCGACGCGGTGCTCGACACCTCGCTGGTGCTCGCGCGCCAGCTCGCGGGCGAGGCGCTCGCGGTGCGCCGCGAGATGCTGGTCCCGCTGATCGCCGACGCGCTGGGGCAGCTGCCCGAACTCACGCAGCGCGTGCGCCTGCACCTCGACCCCGCCGACGTCGAGCTGGTGCGCACGCTGACCGACGCGCACCCCGGCCTCGAGATGTGCCAGCTGGTGCCCGACCCGACGGTGGGCGCCGGCGGCTTCCGCATGGAAACCGAGCAGTGCGCCATCGACGGCACGCTCGACACCCGCTGGCAGCGGCTGGCCGGCAACTTCGGACGCTCCTATGAGTGGCTCGACCACACCTGACTTCGCCGACCGCTGCAGCGACTTCCTGCACGGCTGCGCGGAGAGCGCCCGCGGCGTGAACACGCTCATCACGCGCGGGAAGCTCACGCGCGTCGCGGGCCTCGTGCTGGAGACGGTGGGACTGAAGCTCGCGGTCGGCAGCACCTGCACGATCGAGCACCGCGAGCTGGGCGCGGTGGAGGCGGAGGTGGTGGGCTTCGCGGGCGAGCGGCTCTTCCTGATGCCGGTCAACGACGTGCACGGCCTCGTGCCGGGCGCGGCGGTGACGCCGGTGGAGACGCCCTCACAGCGACCGCTGCTCGCGCACCCGCCCGCGCATCGCCACGCGGCGGTGTTCGCGCGCGCGCTGCCGGTGGGCGACGCGCTCCTCGGGCGCGTGGTCGACGGCGCCGGCCGCCCGCTCGACCAGGGACCGGAACTCTCGCACGCCGAGCTGCGCTCGCTGCAGTCGCAGCCCATCAACCCCATCGACCGCGCACCGATCGCGACCCAGCTCGACGTCGGCGTGCGCGCGATCAACGCGCTCCTGACCGTCGGCCGCGGCCAGCGCCTGGGCCTCTTCGCGGGCAGCGGCGTGGGCAAGAGCGTGCTGCTCGGCATGATGGCGCGCTACACGACGGCGGACGTGATCGTCGTAGGCCTCATCGGCGAGCGCGGCCGCGAGGTCAAGGAATTCATCGAGACGATCCTCGGGCCCGAGGGCCTGCGCCGCGCCGTGGTCGTCGCCGCCCCGGCCGACACCTCGCCGCTCTTGCGCGTGCAGGGCGCCGTGTACGCGACGACGGTCGCCGAGCACTACCGCGACCAGGGCAAGCACGTGCTGCTCATCATGGACTCGCTCACCCGCTACGCGATGGCGCAGCGCGAGATCGCGCTCGCAATCGGCGAGCCGCCGGCGACCAAGGGCTACCCGCCGTCCGTGTTCGCGAAGATGCCGCAGCTCGTCGAGCGCACCGGCAACGGCGCCGAAGGCGGCGGCTCCATCACCGCGTTCTACACGGTGCTCGTGGAAGGCGACGACCAGAACGATCCGATCGCGGACGCCGCGCGCGCGATCCTCGATGGCCACATCGTGCTGTCGCGCTCGCTCGCGGAGTACGGGCACTACCCGGCGATCGACATCGAGGCCTCGATCAGCCGCGCGATGCACAGCCTCGTGCCGGCCGCGCAGGTCGAGCGCGTGCGCCGCTTCAAGAACCAGTTCGCCCGCTACCAGCGCAGCCGCGACCTCATCAGCGTCGGCGCGTACGTGGCGGGCTCCGACCCGCTGCTCGACCAGGCCATCGCGGTGTTCCCGCGCCTGGAGGGCTTCCTGCAGCAGGACATGAACGAGTGCGTGCACACCGGCACCGCGCTCGCGCAACTCGCCGCACTCGACAACCCGAACCCTGAAAAGATCGCCGCATGACCGTCACCCAAACCCGCTGGGACCTATTGTCCGACGTCGTCGAGCGCGCGCTGGACGAGCGCCAGCGCATGCTGGCGCGCCTCGTGAAGAGCCGCGAGGACGCCGGGCGCAAGCTGCAGACGCTGCTCGACTACCGCGGCGCGTACCGCGGCCAGCGCCAGGACCAGGAGCGCGCCGGCATCACCGCCGATCGCCTGCGCAACCACCAGTCGTTCACCGCGACGCTCGAGCGCGCGATCGAGGAGCAGTCCGACCGCCTCGCGCAGGCGCAGGCGCTGGTGAGCGCGTGCGAGGTCGAGGTGGCCGAACTGCAGCGCAAGCTCCACTCGTACGGCGTGCTGCAGGAGCGCGAGGCGACCGCGGAGCGCACGCGCGACCGGCGCGTGCAGCAGGGCCACGACGACGAACTCGCGGCGCGCATGCGGGCGGCGGGCTAGGTGCCCCATGGAAGGGAGAATGCCGTGAACGTCACCGTGCCAGGACCGCTCGGCCTCATCACGCCGAAGGGCAAGGGCCCCGCGCCCGCCGCCGGCGACGACCCGGCGCTCGCCGCCGGGGACGCTGCCGGCACGGCCGGCCGCTCGTTCGCGGACATCCTCGCCGCCGCGCAGCCGGGGACGGAAGACCCGGCGACCACGGCGTTGCCGCTGCCGGGTGACGGCGGCAGGTCCGACGGGAAGGGCACGGACAAGGGCGACGAACCCGCCGCGGACGTCGCGGCCGGTACCGCGTTGCCGCCGTGGCTCGTGCCGCCGCCCATGCAGAACGTCGTGCGCGACGCATCGCCGGCGGCCAACGCCGACGACGCGTCCGCCGCGCCGCGCGATGCGCTGGCCGCGCTCGACGCGCGGGCTACGGCGGGCCGCGTACCTCTTGGACTCGCGACCGCGGCGGCGAACGAGGCCGACGTCGGGAACATCCCGAACGGCGCCGATGCGACGCGCGCGGAATCCGCGCGCGCCGCGAACGACTTCGCCGCTGTCGCTGCGCAGGTGGCCGCGGCCGCGACGCCGTCCGCCAGCGCCTCCGTTTCCGGGGACCTCGCTGCACCCCTCGCGCAGGCGCTCGTCGCCGTCGCGCCGGAGACGGTGCGCAACGCGACGCCGCCACCCGCCGCACCCGGATCGGTGCCGGCCGGCCGCGCGCGCCGCGACGCGGCCGACGCGGCGACCCCGGAAGCCGTGAGCACCGTGGCGGGCGAATCCGCCGCCCCGGCCACCGCGGCGGCCGTCGCCTCTGCCGAAGTGCGGACAGCCCCCGCGTCCGCGAGCGCGGCGGCCCAGCCGGTCGCGCCTGCGCCCGAGCGCAACGCGCGCGGCGAGGAAGCCCCGCGCGCCGCCTTCGCCGCGCCGCACGCGCCATCGCAGGCGAACGCCGCCTCGGCGGCCGTGGCGACCCCCGCCGACAAGCCCGTTACCGCCGACGCGGCGGCCCCGGCGGCCGTTACGCCGGCGACCGGCGACACGCCCGCCCCGGCACCGGTCGCGCACGAGGCGCGCGTGGTCGAGCGCACGCCGACGTCGGTCACCATCGCGATCGAGCGCCCGGTGGCGAGCGCCGGCTGGGCGCAGGACGTCTCGGGCGCGCTGGCCCAGGCCATCACCGTCCGGCACTCCACGGCACAACTGCACCTGCGGCCCGAGAACATGGGGCCGGTCGACGTGGTGATCCGGATGGCGGGCAGCGAGGCCAACATCCAACTCGTCGTGCCGCACGCCGCGACGCGCGAGGCGCTGGAGAGTGCCCTGCCCATGCTGCGCGACCTCCTCGGCGACCAGGGCATCGCGCTCGGGCAGGCCGCCATCGAGAGCCGTGCGCAGCAGCAGGACGCGTCGCCGTCGCCGCAGCAACAGGCCGCAGGGGTGCGCGCAACCGCCGCACCCGCGGGGGTGGCCGCGGTCGAGGACGCGCCGGCCAGCGTGGCGCGCGTGCTGCGCCTGCTGGATGTCTTCGCTTAAGGCGCGCCGCCGCGCTTGCCGGCGGCGCGGCCCGACCGCGCGCAGCCCCTGACCGCCCCGCTGCCGCGCGCCCGCCGCAACGCCGGGAAGAGACGCGGATTGCCGCGCCTGTTCGCCGGAACGTGGGCGCGGCCCGGCTTCCATAATCGGCTCGAAACTTCTCCCACACCACTGCCATGGCCGCCAAGCCCAAGCTCGCCCCCGTCGCCACGCCACCGAAGGAGGCCGCTGCGCCGGCCGAGCCGCCGAAGTCCAAGCGCAAGCTCGTGCTGATCCTCGCGGTCGTGCTGGTGCTGCTGCTCGCGGGCGGCGGCGGGGCCGCCTGGTACTTCCTCGGGCACCGCGGCGGCGACGAGAAGCACGAAGCCGCCAAGGCGGAGAAGAAGGCGCCGCCGACGTTCGTCACGCTCGACCCGTTCACGGTCAACCTCCAGGAAGAGGGCGGGGCCGACCATTACCTGCAGGTCGGGATCGTCTACCAGGTGGCCGACGCCAAGACGGTCGACCAGCTGAAGGCGTACATGCCGGTGATCCGCAGCAAGATCCTGCTCCAGCTGTCGTCGAAGCGGCCGAGCGAGATCTCCAACCTCGCCGGCAAGCAGAAGCTCGTCGACGAACTGGTCGACACGGCGCGCAAGTCGCTGCCCGGCGAGACGCCGGAGCGCGGCATCGACGGCGCGCTCCTGTCGTCGTTCGTGATCCAGTAGGCACGACGGAGAAAAGGCCATGAGCAACGACTTCATGACCCAGGAAGAGGTCGATGCACTGCTCAAGGGAGTGACGGGCGAGGAGGATGCACCGGTCCAGGAGGACCAGCCCGGGGGGGTGCGCCCCTACAACCTCGCCAAGCAGGAACGCATCGTCCGCGGGCGGATGCCCACGCTCGAGATCATCAACGAGCGCTTCGCGCGCCTCTTGCGCGTCGGCATCTTCAACTTCATGCGCCGCAGCCCCGAGATCTCGGTGGGCCCGGTGCGCGTCATCAAGTACGGCGAGTTCGTCCGCAACCTCGTCGTCCCGACCAACCTCAACGTCGTGCAGTGCAAGCCGCTGCGCGGCAACGCGCTCTTCGTGTTCGAGCCGGCGCTCGTGTTCCTGGTGGTCGACACGCTGTTCGGCGGCGACGGCCGGTTCCACTCCCGCGTCGAGGGCCGCGACTTCACGCAGACCGAGCAGCGCATCATCCGCAAGATGCTGCAGGTGGTGTTCGACGAGTACCAGAAGGCGTGGTCCAACGTGCACCCGCTGACCTTCGAGTACGTCCGCTCCGAGATGCACACGCAGTTCGCGAACATCGCGACCCCGACCGAGATCGTGGTGGCGACCACGTTCAACATCGAGCTCTCGGGCGGGCAGACGTCGCTGCACATCTGCATCCCCTACGCCACGCTGGAGCCGATCCGCGACCTCATCTACAGCACGATGCAGGGCGACCAGATGGAGCCCGACAAGCGCTGGGTGCGCCTGCTGTCGGTGCAGGTCCAGGACGCCGAGGTCGAGCTGGTCTCGAACCTCCTCCGCACCCAGCTCACGCTGAAAGACCTCATGAAGGTCAAGGCCGGCGACGTGCTGCCGGTCGACATCCCACCCCGCGTCACGGGCACCGTGCAGGGCGTCCCGCTGTTCGAGGCCGCGTACGGCGCGCTCAACGGCCACTACGCGCTCAAGGTCGAGCGCGTGCTGGCTTCCGCACTGGACCAGTCCAAGGCCGCTTCCTAGGAAGACGATCATGACCGAAACCGACCTCGCCACCAGCGACGACTGGGCGGCCGCCATGGCCGAGCAGAACGCCGCCACCGCCGCGCCCGCCATGCAGGTGACGCCGGCACCCATCTTCGAGCCGCTCGCCGCGGCCGCCAACGGCCCCGCGGCGCACGACATCGAGATGATCATGGACATCCCGGTCCAGCTCACCGTCGAGCTGGGACGCACGCGGCTGCCGATCCGCCAGATCCTGCAGCTCGCGCAGGGGTCCGTCGTGGAGCTGGACGGCCTCGCGGGCGAGCCGATGGACGTCCTCGTCAACGGCTGCCTGATCGCGCAGGGCGAGGTCGTGGTGGTCAACGACAAGTTCGGCATCCGCCTGACCGACATCGTCACGCCGTCCGAGCGGATGCGGAAGCTGCGTCGATGAAACTCGCGGCGCCCGCGTGGATGCTGCTCGCCGCGTGCGGCCGCGCCGCCGCCGCGGGCGAGGCCGCGCCGGCGCCGGCCCCGCTGGACCTCGCCCCGAGCCTCGTGCAGATGACGCTCGGGCTCGCGTTCGTCGTGGCGCTGATCTACGCGGCCACATGGCTCCTGCGCCGCGCGCAGCCCGGCTGCCGCGGGTCGTCGCTGCTCAAGGTCGTCGCGTCCCTGTCCGTGGGACAGCGCGAGCGCGTCGTGATCGTCGAGTGCGGCGACCAGTGGCTCGTCGTCGGCGTGGCGACGGGAGGCCTCTCCACGCTGCACACCATGCCGAAAGGCGAACTGCCGGTGCCGGCGGCCGCCAACTCGTTCGCGGGGCTGCTGGCCGCGGCCCGCGGGAGCAGGCCCAAGTGAAGCGCACGGGCCGGATGCTGCTCGCGGTGGCCGGCGCGCTCGTGCCGGCGCTCGCGTTCGCCCAGTCCGGCGACATGGGGCTCCTGACCAGCACGCCGCTGCCGGGCGGCGGGCAGTCGTATTCGCTGCCGGTGCAGACGCTGCTGTTCCTGACCGCGCTCGCGTTCCTGCCCGCGCTCCTGCTGCTGATGACGGGGTTCACCCGCATCATCATCGTGCTCTCGCTGCTGCGCCACGCGCTCGGCCTGCAGACCTCGCCGCCCAACCAGGTGCTGGTCGGGCTGGCGCTCTTCCTCACCTTCGTGGTGATGGGCCCGGTCTTCGACAAGATCTACACCGACGCCTACGTGCCCTACAGCGAGCAGAAGCTGCCGGCGAAGCAGGCGCTGGAGCGCGCCGAGGCGCCGCTGCGCACGTTCATGCTGAAGCAGACCCGCGAGCCGGACCTCGCACTCTTCATCAAGCTCTCGCGCATCGAGCCGCCGAAGACCAAGGACGACATCCCGCTGCGCGCGCTGGTGCCCGCGTTCGTCACGAGCGAGCTGAAGACCGCGTTCCAGATCGGCTTCATGGTGTTCATCCCCTTCCTCATCATCGACATGGTGGTGGCGAGCGTGCTGATGTCGATGGGCATGATGATGCTCTCGCCGGTGCTGATCTCGCTGCCGTTCAAGCTGATGCTGTTCGTGCTGGTCGACGGCTGGAACCTGCTCCTGGGGTCGCTGGTCGCGAGCTTCGGCTAGATTTCCAATCATGCGCAGCGAAACCGTCCTCTCCCTCGCCCAGCAGGCGCTGTGGATCACCGGCCTCGTGAGCGCGCCGCTCCTGCTCGCGGCGCTCGCGGTCGGCCTCGTCGTGAGCATCTTCCAGGCCGCCACCCAGATCAACGAGTCCACGCTCTCGTTCATCCCCAAGCTCCTCGCGATCTTCGCGGCGCTGGTGATCTGGGGGCCGTGGATGCTGGCGCTGCTCGTCGACTACGTGCAGCGGCTCTTCACCAGCATCCCGCAGTCGATCGGGTGACGCGCGGCGCACGCGCGGGGCGGCGATGCTCTCCATCTCGTCCGTCGAGCTCGACGCCTGGCTCGCGGCGTTCCTGTTCCCCTTCTTCCGGTTCGCGGCGCTCCTGCAGACCGCGCCCGTGACGTCGCACGTCAGCGTGCCGCGCCGCGTGCGGCTGGGGCTCGCGCTCCTGCTGACGATCGTCGTCGCTCCCACGCTGCCGCCGGTGGCGGCGGGGTCGCCGTTCACCGCGACCGGGCTGCTGCTGATCGTCGAGCAGCTCGCGATCGGCTTCGCCATCGGCTTCACCATGCAGCTCGCGTTTGCGGCGGTCACGCTCGCGGGCGACCTCATCGGGCTGCAGATGGGCCTGTCGTTCGCTTCCCTCATGGACCCCGCGCACAACGACCAGGTGCCGCTGGTCGGTGCGTTCCTGAGCCTCGTGCTCACGCTTGCGTTCCTCGCGATGAACGGCCACCTGCTGCTGGTGACCGCGCTGGTGCATACCTTCGAGGCGTTCCCCATAAGCGCCGACGCGCTGGCGCGGCTCGACTGGCGGCACCTCGCGCAGGGCGCGACGGTGATCTTCGCCGCCGGCTTCGCCATCGCGCTGCCGGCGGTCGCGGCGCTGCTGGTCGCGAGCCTCGCCCTCGGCGTGCTGACCCGCACCGCTCCGCAGTTGAACCTCTTCGCCGTCGGCTTCCCGCTGACCCTCGGCATCGGCATCCTGATGCTCTTCCTCGCGATGCCGTTCACGCTGCCGGCGATGGAGGGCGTGGTGAACGCGATGTTCGCGTTCCTGCCGCGCTAGGTTGCCGCGGCACCTTCCGTCGAACCCGGGGTCAGACCCCGATGATGCCGGGGTCAGACCCCTGGACGCCTGTAGGCCCCCTCTCCCCGCTTGCGGGGAGAGGGTTGGGGTGAGGGGCGGCGACCGGAGCGACAACCCAGCGTCAGGCCCCTGGACCTAACCAACGGCGTGAGCGCGGCGCCTACGACAGCGACACCGACCCGTCCGGCCCCAGGCGCACGTGCGTGATGCCGGGTTCCTTCTCGCCCACCCGCGCGCGTTCCTCGGGCGACTCCATCGCGGACACCGCCGCTGCCACCGCCCCCTGCTTCAGGCGCTCGGCGGCGACCACCTCCTCGTGGCGCTGCAGGGCATCCTTCACCGCCTGGTTGAGCGTGGCGTCCCACGGCTTGCGGATGAAGCGGAAGACCTCGGCATGGTTCAACGCCATCACGGCGGTCTCGATGTCGGAACTCGCGGTGATCATGAGCCGCGTGGCGTGCGGCCGCATCTTGCGCATCTCGCGCAGGAAGGCGACGCCGTTCATCCCCGGCATCCGGAAGTCCGCGATCACCACGGCCACGTCCACCACGCGGGCCCGGGCGAGGGCGGCGACCGGGTCGGCGAACGCCTCGACCGCATAGTCGGCTTCCGGGAAGTGGCGCTTGAGTGTCTCGCGCAACACCTGCCGCTGGAACTGCTCGTCGTCGACAACGATGATTCTGCGCATGGCGGCTTCCCTTGGGTCCTAGTTCGGTTGTGTCGCGTCGCCGGTGGCGATCGCATTGCAGTAGTGGTCGAACTCGCGCCGGAACGCATCCGACGCCTGGTCGAGCGCGCGCGTGGCCTCGGCGTTGATCTCGCCCGGCGCCATCCGGCACGTGCGCTCGATCGCCTCGAGCTCCTCGAGCAGCGGGTGCGCGTGAAAGATCGCGACCGAGCCCTTGAGCGCGTGCGCGTGCTCCCGCAGCGCGCCCGCGTCGCCCGCGGCTGCCGCCTCGTAGAGCGAGGCGAGCGATCCGGGGAGCATCGCGAGGAACTGCCTTCCGAACTCGAGGAAGGTGGCGTGGTCGCCGTCCAGGGCCCGCAGGAACGGGTCGGGATCGAAGGTGGCGACGTGGTTCATGACGTCTGCTCCATGGCAGGGGCTGCGCGCACCGCGGCGAGCAGCGATTCCTTGGTTGCGGGCTTGATCACCACCGCGTCGAAGCCGGCGTCGGTGATGGCATCGATTTCTTCGCGCATCGCGAGCGCCGTGTAGGCGACGATGCGCAGCGGCGTGCCGCCGTAGAGGGTCCGCAGCTCGTGGCAGAGATCGGTGCCGCTCACCTCGGGCATGCTGATGTCGGTCACGACCACGTCGGGCCGGCGCGTTGCGACACGCGCGAGCGCCTCGCGTGCGCCTCCGGCCGTGTCCACCTCGTGGCCGGCGCGCGAGAGCACGATGCGTGCGAGGTTGGCGTTCAGCGGATTGTCGTCCACGACGAGTACGTAGCTCACGGCGGTCATCCGGGCATTGGCGCCGCGCGCTCCTCGCGCAGCAGCGGCAGGGTGAAGGTGAAGGTCGTGCCCGCGCCGGGCTGCGACGCGAGGGTGATGGTCCCGCCGAGCAGCTGGGCCAGCTGGCGGCAGAGCGCCAGCCCGAGGCCGGTGCCCTCGTGGGCCCGGGCGAGCGAGCTGTCCGCCTGGACGAACTTCTCGAACACGGCCTCCTGCTTGTCGAGCGGGATGCCGGGCCCCGTGTCGCTCACGGCGAAGGCCACGCGGCCGTCGTTCAGACAGACCCGCGCGCGGACCGTGCCCGCGTCGGTGAACTTGATCGCGTTGTGCAGCAGGTTGTTCAGCACGCGCAGCACCTTGGTGCGGTCGCAGACGATCGTCGCGGGGACGTCCGGCGCCACCTCGCTCGCGAGCACGAGGCCCTTGCCCTGCGCGAACGCCTGGTGACTCGCCACGGCGTCGGCGAGGAGGGCGCGCACGTCCTCGGGCGCCTGGGTGACGGCGACCCGCCCGGCCTCGATCTTGTTGAGGTCGAGCACGTCGTTGACGAGCTGGAGCAGGTGCGCGCCGCTGCGGTGCACGGCGTCGGCGTACGCGGCCTGCTCGGTGCCCGCGAGGTCCTCGCGGAGGAGCTCCGAGTAGCCCAGGATGCCGTTGAGCGGCGTGCGCAGCTCGTGCGACATGTTGGCGAGGAATTCGGACTTGGCGAGGCTCGCGGCCTCGGCCTGCCGCCGGCTGCGCTCTAGGCGGCTCACGAGGACCACGAGGAGCGCGGTCACCCCGACGATGCCGACGGACGACAGCGCGGTCACGATGTACGTCTTGCGCTGCGTCGCGTGGAACGCGGACAGCGCCTCGTCGACCGAAAGGCCGACCACCACCAGCAGCGGGTAGTCCTTCAGCTGGCGGAACGCGACCAGGCGCTCGACGCCGTCGTTCGAGGCCGTGCTGCGCATCTGGCCGGAGCGTTCGGTGCGGATGCGCTCGAACAGCGGCTGCCCGGTCAGGTCGCGCGCCATCAGCTTGTCGCCGGCCGCCTTGCGCGCCCGCACCACGCCGTCGGTGCCGACCAGCGTGATCGTGCCCTGCGCGCCGGTGTCGACGTCCTTGTAGAAGGCGGCGAAATAGTTGGGGTCGACCGACACCACCACGACGCCGCCGAAACCGCCGTCCGGCTTCTCGATGCGGCGCGTGAACTGGATCGACCAGCGGTTCGACACCCGTCCCAGCACCGGCTTGCCGATGAAGAGGCCCTGGACGTCGGGTGCGAAGTGGACGCGCACGTGCTCCCGGTCGGCCAGGTTCACGCGGGTGAACGGCTGGCTCGACAGGACGACGTCCGCGTTCTCGTCGACGATCGTCAGCAGCGTGTAGATGTCGCCGAGGATGACCCCGGTGGCGAGGTAGCTCGCGATGTTGAAGTGCGGGCCCTGGCGCTCGTACTCGTACTTGAGGAACAGCGCCGTCTGGTCGGCCGCCTGCACGGTCCGCACGATGTGCTCCTCGAACGACCGGACCATGTTCTGCGCGTCGCGCATCGCGTTGTCGAGCGCGCGCCGCTCGTCGACGGCCATGCTGTAGAGCGTGAAGGCCCAACTGCCGGCGATGAGCAGCGCGGCGAACGCCACCAGCACCACGGTCGGGGGCAGGCGGACGAGACGGTCACGGGCGCGGGCGATGGTCATGGGCTGCCGGCTTCGCGGCGGGCTGCGGCCTTGGGTGCCCCGCGCGCGACACGTGGTCGCGCCCATGGGCACGGCAGGCGGAGCGCCGCCGAGACTGATATCGGTCGCGGGCCGGGGGACTTGAGGCCGGCACCCGAACACCCCGCAAAAAGCCACTCTCATTTCGCCATTGCCCGCCGATATAACCGTCCAGAATCCGCTTCATCCATTGACGAAGCGGCGTTGGCGTGCGCCGCGTGCGCGCGCCGCGAATCGCGAAATTCCGGCAGGAGACACGGGCATGAGCAGGTGCGTTCTCGCAGTCGACGATTCTCCGTCGATCCGTCAGATGGTGGCTTTCACCCTCAAAGGCGCGGGATTTGCCGTGGTCGAGGCGGCCGACGGCCGCGAGGGTCTCGAGAAGGCCAAGGTCAACCAGGTGGCGCTGGTGCTGACCGACCAGAACATGCCGCAAATGGACGGCTTGACGCTGATCAAGTCGCTGCGTGCGACACCGCAGTACGCCCGCGTGCCCATCCTCATGCTGACCACCGAGTTTTCCGAGGAGATGAAGGCCAAGGGGCGTGCGGCCGGCGCGACGGGCTGGCTCGTCAAGCCGTTCGATCCCAACCGGCTGCTCGAAGTGGTGCGCCGCGTCCTGGGTTGATCCCCCGCGAGGTCCCATGGATCCCAACACAACGGCCGGCGGCATCGACTTCTCCGCGCTGCGCGGCGTTTTCTTCGAGGAAGCGAGCGAGCACCTGGCGGCGATGGAGATGCTCCTGGTCAAGCTCGACCCGGCCAACGCGACCGACGACGACCTGAACGCCATCTTCCGCGCCGCCCACTCGATCAAGGGCGGCGCCGCCACGTTCGGCTACCAGGACATGGCCGAGGTGACGCACTGGCTCGAGTCCCTGCTCGACCGCGTGCGCCGGCGCGAGATCGTGCCCGACGCACCGATGATCGATACGCTGCTCGCGGCCCGCGACTATATGACGCAGCTGCTCGACGTGTACCGCGAGGGCGGCGAGGCGGTCGCGGAGGAGGTCGACGCGATGTGCGCCCGCGTGCGCACCCACCTCGACGCGACGCAGGTCTCGGCCCCCGCCGCGGCGGCCCCGGCGCCCGCCCCGGCGAAGGCCCCCGCGCCCGGCCACCGGGTCGAGGTGAGCATCACCCCCGTCGCCGGCCAGGACGTCACGCCCGAGGCAGTGACCGAGGCCATCGCCCACTTCGGCGCGGTCGTGGCGCTCCCCGCCGTGCCCGGCGACCCGGCACTGCACTTCCAGCTCGACACGCGAGCCGAGGACGCCGAGATCCTGTCGGAACTCGAGTTCATCGTGCCCGAGGAGCAGATCGCGATTCAGCGCTTGGCGCTGCCCGAAGGCGAGGCCGCGGAGCAGGTCGTCAACACGCCGCCCCCGAGCCGACGCCGCGAACTGCCGCCCGAGGAGGCCTTCGGCATCTTCGACGGTGCCCCCGGTGCCGACCCCGGATTCGGCTTCTTCGAGCCGCTGCCCGAGGCGGGCGCTGCGCCGGCGGACGCGCCGCCGGCGACGGCGAACGGCGCCAAGGACGCCGACCACGCGGTCGAGGCCGCGCACAAGTCCGTCCACCAGGCCGCGGGCGCGGAGACGTCCATCCGCGTGGCCGTCGAGAAGGTGGACGCGCTCATCAACCTCGTCGGCGAACTGGTGATCACGCAGGCGATGCTCGCGCAGAACGCGCGCACGCTCGACCCGGTGCGCGACGAGCGCCTGCTGCAGGGCCTCGCGCAACTCGAGCGCAACACGCGCGCGCTGCAGGAATCGGTGATGTCGGTGCGGATGACGCCGATCGGCATCGTGTTCAACCGCTTCCCGCGCGTCGTGCGCGACCTCGCGGCGCGGCTCGGCAAGAACGTGCGCCTGACGATGGAAGGCGAGGCCACCGAGCTCGACAAGGGCCTCATCGAGCGCATCGTCGACCCGCTGACGCACCTCGTGCGCAACAGCCTCGACCACGGCGTCGAGATGCCCGACGTGCGCGAGGCGCGCGGCAAGCCGCCGACCGGCACCGTGCACCTGCGCGCGTTCCACCGCGGCGGCAGCATCGTGATCGAGGTGTCCGACGACGGCGGCGGGCTCGACCGCGAGCGCATCCTCGCCAAGGCGCGCGAGCGCGGCATGAACGTCTCCGACGCGATGACCGACGGCGAGGTGTGGTCGCTCATCTACGCGGCGGGCTTCTCGACGGCGGATGTGGTCACCGACGTCTCGGGCCGCGGCGTGGGCATGGACGTCGTCAGCCGCAACGTCATCGGCATGGGCGGCAGCATCGACATCGACTCGGTCGCGGGGCAGGGCACCACGATCGCCATCCGCCTGCCGCTCACCCTGGCGATCATGGACGGCATGTCGATCGCCGTGGGCTCCGAGACCTACATCATCCCGCTCGCGAGCGTGGTGGAGTCGCTGCAGGTGACCGACGGCCTCATCCACTCGATCGCCAACAAGGGGCTGGTCGCGCACGTGCGCGGCGAGCACCTGCCGGTGCTGTCGCTGCACGAGCTCTTCCCGACCGGCGGTGCCCGCGGCGAGCGCGCGAGCGGCATCGTGGTCATCGTCGAGGCCGACAAGAAGAAGGCCGCGCTGCTGGTCGACGAGCTGCTCGGGCAGCACCAGGTCGTGGTGAAGAGCCTCGACCGCAACTACAAGCGCGTCCGCGGGGTGTCGGGCGCGACGATCATGGGCGACGGTCGCGTCGCCATCATCCTGGACGTGGCCGCGCTCGTGCGGCCGCGCATGTCGTAACCCGTGATGGGCGCGCGCCGCGCGCCGCGAAAGGACGCCATGAGCACCGAGAGCACGACCGCCGGGCACAACCAGACCCACGAATACCTCGCGTTCCGGCTCGGCACCGAGGAGTACGGCATCGACATCCTCAAGGTCCAGGAGATCCGCAAGTATGACGCGGTGACCCGCATCGCGAACGCGCCGGAGTTCATCAAGGGCGTCATCAACCTGCGCGGCAGCATCGTGCCCATCGTCGACCTGCGCGTGAAGTTCGCGCTGGAGAGCGCCGAGTACAACACGTTCACGGTGGTGATCATCCTGAACGTCGCCGAGCGGATCGTCGGCATCGTCGTCGACAGCGTGTCCGACGTGATCACGCTGCTGCCCGAGACCATCCGGCCCGCGCCGGAGTTCGGCGCGGCGATGGACACCGCCTACATCATGGGCCTCGCCGAGCTGGACGGCCGCATGATCATCGTCACCGACATCGAGCGCCTCATCACCGCGGCCGACATGGCGCTGGTCGACCACGCGGCGGAGGCGGTCGCGGCCTGACCGGCCTACCGGAGAACTGTCCATGGATCCGCGCAACCTCGGCATCGGCACCAAGCTGACGATCGCCTTCGCCATCGTGATGGCGCTGCTGGCCGCGATCGCGGCGACGGGCTACCTCGCCCTGCGCTCGCTGCAGGCGAACACGGCCGTCATCGTCGACGACCGCTTTCCCAAGACGGTGGCGGCCGCGAAGATGCAGGAGCTCATCCAGAAGAACGGCATCCAGACGCTCTACCTGCTTGCCGTCGACCGGGGTTCCGCCGATTTCGCGCAGCAGTACGAGCGGCGGACTGCCGAGATGGCGAAGGTCAGCAAGGAGCTGAACGACGTCTACGACGCCACCGGCAAGAGCCTGCATCTCGAGGAGGGCAAGCGGCTCTTCGCGCGCGTCCTCGAGGCGCGCGGTCCGTACATCAAGCTGCGCAACGAGGCGCTGGCCGCGTTCAAGGCGGGCGACGTCGAGAAGGCGGCGCGCGTCGCCTCGGGCGAAATGCCGAAGGCGCAGGGCGACTACCTGGCCGCGGTCGCCGACTTCGCGAAATTCGAGGCGGGCCAGATGGAGACCCAGCAGGCCGCCACCGAGGAGACGTACAGGACGGCGAGCCTGTGGATCGCGGTCCTCGCGGGCATCGCGCTGGTCGCGGTCGTGGTGATGGCGTGGGCGACCACGCGCGCGATCGTGCGGCCGATCCGGGGGGCGATCGAGATCGCGAACGCCGTGGCCGCGGGCAAGCTCGACCACGACATCAAGGTGGACCGCAGGGACGAGGTCGGCAAGCTCCTCTCCGCGCTGGATGCGATGGAGCGCAGCCTGCTCGCGCGGCAGGAACGCGACCTCGCCACGCTGAACGAGAACCTGCGCATCCGCAACGCGCTCGACAAGGCGTCGACCAACCTGATGATCGCGGGCGCCGACGGCATCATCCGCTACATGAACGAGTCGCAGACTGCCTTATTCCACAAGGTGGAGGCCGACATCCGGCGCGACCTGCCGCACTTCTCGGCGAGCGACCTCATCGGCAAGAGCTTCGACGTCTTCCACAAGGACCCGACGCGCATCCGCAACGTGCTGACGCGGATCACCGGCGTCCACCAGGCGACCGTGCTCATGGGCGGTCACCACTTCGAGCTGGTCGCCAACCCCGTCATCGACGGCAAGGGCGAGCGGGTCGGGACGGTCATCGAGTGGGCCGACAAGACGGCCGAGCGCGTCGCCGGCAAGGCGGTGACGGAAATGGTGGCGGCCGCCAACCAGGGCGACTTCACGGGCCGCCTCGACACGTCGCAGATGGAAGGCGTGTTCAAGACGCTGGGCGACGGCATGAACCAGCTGATGCAGACGTCGTCGGTCGGCCTCGCGGAAGTGGTCCGGGTGCTGGGTGCGCTGGCCAAGGGCGACCTCACCGAGACCATCACCAACGAGTACCACGGCACCTTCGGGCAGCTGAAGGACTACAGCAACACCACGGTGGAGCAGCTCACCAGCCTCGTGCAGCAGCTCAAGCAGGCGACCGACGCCATCGGCACGGCGAGCCGGGAGATTGCATCGGGGAACCAGGACCTGTCGCAGCGGACGGAGGAGCAGGCGTCGTCGCTGGAGAAGACGGCGGCGTCGATGGAGGAGCTGACCGGGACGGTGAAGCAGAACGCGGACAACGCGAAGCAGGCGAACCAGCTGGCGGCGGCGGCGTCGCAGGTGGCGGTGCAGGGCGGGCAGGTGGTGGGTCAGGTGGTGGGGACCATGGACTCGATCACGGCGTCGTCGCGGAAGATCGTGGACATCATCGCGGTGATCGACGGGATTGCGTTCCAGACCAACATCCTGGCGCTGAACGCGGCGGTGGAAGCGGCGCGGGCGGGCGAGCAGGGTCGGGGGTTTGCGGTGGTGGCGGCGGAAGTGCGGAACCTGGCGCAGCGGTCGGCGGCGGCGGCGAAGGAGATCAAGGCGCTGATCAGCGACTCGGTGTCGAAGGTGGAGTCGGGGTCGGCGCTGGTGGCGACGGCCGGGAAGACGATGCAGGAGATCGTGGGGTCGGTGCAGCGGGTGACGGACATCATGGCGGAGATCACGGCGGCGAGCCAGGAGCAGTCGGCGGGGATCGAGGAGGTGAGCCAGGCGGTGCAGCAGATGGACAAGGTGACGCAGCAGAACGCGGCGCTGGTGGAAGAGGCTGCCGCCGCCGCCATGTCCATGCAGGAGCAGGCGGGCGAACTCGCCCGCGCGGTGGGCAGCTTCCGCCTCGCCGGCGACGGCGGCGCGCGGATGCGTCCCCAGCGGGGCCTGCCGGCCGCCCAACCCGTGGCACGGAGGGCCGTCGGCTCGGACGCGATGGCCGCCGTGAACGACGAACATCATCCGGCCTGACGACCGGATCGACAGACCAAGAGCCGGGAGGGAGCCCATGCGCAAGAATCTGCCTGTCACCGCCGTCGAGTACGTGCTGCGCGACGACGCGTGCATCGTCACGGAGACCGACCTCAAGGGGCGCATCACCTTCGCCAACCCGGGCTTCCTCGAGGCCAGCGGATTCGCGGAAGAGGAACTCCTCGGCGAGCCGCACAACCTCGTGCGCCACCCGGACATGCCGGAGGAGGCGTTCGCCGACCTGTGGAACACGCTGAAGAAGGGGCGACCCTGGACCGGCTTCGTCAAGAACCGCCGCAAGAACGGCGACTTCTACTGGGTCAAGGCCAACGTCACGCCGGTCCGCAAGGGCGACGAGGTCACCGGCTACATGTCGGTGCGCACGAAGCCGTCGCGGGACGAGGTGGACGCCGCCACGGCGATCTACCGGAAGTTCATCGCCCACGAGGCGCGCGGGCTCATGATCCGCGAGGGCCGCGTGGTGCGCTCCAACTTCGTCACCCGCAGCCGGCTGTGGCACCGCGTGCTCGCCGCGCCGATCGCCGCCAAGCTGTCGGTCGCCGGCGCGCTGCTGCTGATGCCGCTCGTCGTCTGCATGGCGATCCTGTTCCAGGGCTTCAGCGAGCAGAAGAGTGCCGCCAACCTGCAGCAGCTCGGTCTCTCGCAGCACTTCCCGCTGCGCGTCGTGCTGCAGGGGATGCAGGCCCACCGCGGGCTCACCGGCCTGCTGCTGGCCGGTGACCCGTCGGCCCGCGCCAAGCTCGACGAGAACGAGAGCCGCCTCGAATCGACGATGGCCCAGATCGACAAGAGCCCGGAGGTGCTGGCGAAGCTCGGGGCCGAGGAATCGTGGAAGGAAGCGAAGGCATCGTGGCAGGACGTCAAGGCGAAGTACGCGACCATGACGCCGCCGGCGAGCTTCGAGGCGCATACCAAGACCATCGCGCAGGTGCTCGAGACGATGGACAAGGTGGCCGACGGCTCGGGCCTGCTCCTCGACCCCGACACCGACAGCTACCACGCGATCGACATGCTCACGACGTACCTGCCCGAGCAGACGGAAACGCTCGGCCGGATGCGCGGCATGGGCGTCACGCTGATGGGCAAGAAGGAGCCCGCCACGCTCGAGGAGAAGCGGCCCCTGTTCGCGCTGTCCGGCGTGGCCGAGTTCAACGACAACGGCCTGCGCCTCGCGATCACCCGGCTCATGCGCGCGAACCCGGATGCGGCGGACCGGCTCGGCACGCCGTACGACGACGCCGCCACCGCGGCCGAGAAATTCCTCGGGACCGTGAACGACCAGATCCTCCTCGAGCGCCAGGAGCGCATGCCCCCTGCCGCCTACATCGACCAGGCCACGCGCGCGGTCGACGCCACGTACAAGCTGTACGACGCGACCGCGCCGATCATCGCGGAGCTGATCGACGCCCGCATCGCCAGGATCACGCTCCATCGCAACCTGATCATCGGCGTGACGCTGTGCGGCCTGCTGGTCGCGGTCCTGGTCGGCTGGGTCGTGTTGCGCCGCGTGTCGCACCTGCTCGGGATCGCGGACAAGGCGCTCTCGAACGTGGCGCACGGCCACTACGACAACGTGCTGCCGCCGGCGGCGACCGACGAACTCGGGCGCTTGCTCCTCACCATCAAGGAGATGCAGATCCGCCTGGGCTACAACGAGGACACCGCGCGCGCCGCGATCGCCGCCCGGCGCATCAAGAACGCGCTCGACAAGTGTTCAACCAGCGTGCTCGTCGCCGACGAGGAAGGCAAGGTCATCTACGCGAACGAGTGCATGACGACGATGCTCGCGAAGGACGAGGCGGCGCTGCGCACGGTGCTGCCCAAGCTCGACAGCGCGAAGCTCGTCGGTGCCCCGTTCGACGTGTTCGACCGCGACGGCAGCGGCAACGTGCTGGAGAAAATGGTTGCCGCGCACGTCACGCACCTCGACCTCGCCGGCTACCTGTTCGACGTGACGGCCACCGCCGTGACGGACGACGAGGGCAAGCGCGTCGGGACGGTCGTCGAGTGGGCGGATCGCACGGCGGAAGCCCGGGCAGGCGAGGCGGTCGCGGGCATCGTGACGGCCGCCAACCACGGCGACTTCACGCAGCGCATCGACACGGCCCGCATGGACGGCATCTACAAGACGCTGTCCGAGGGCATGAACCAGCTGATGCAGACCTCGTCGGTCGGCCTCGCGGAAGTGGTCCGCGTGCTGGGCGCGCTGGCCAAGGGCGACCTCACCGAGACCATCACCAACCGCTACGAAGGCACCTTCGGCCAGCTCAAGGACTACAGCAACGCGACGGTCGAGCAGCTGACGTCGCTCGTCCGGCAACTGAAGGACGCGACGGAAGCGATCACCACGGCGAGCCGCGAGATCGCGGCCGGCAACCAGGACCTGTCGCAGCGCACGGAAGAGCAGGCCTCCTCGCTCGAGGAGACGGCCTCGTCGATGGAGGAGCTGACCGGCACGGTCAAGCAGAATGCCGACAACGCGAAGCAGGCGAACCAGCTGGCCGCCGCCGCGTCGCAGGTCGCGGTGCACGGCGGCGAGGTGGTGGGCCAGGTCGTGGGCACGATGGAGTCGATCACGGCCTCGTCGCGCAAGATCGTCGACATCATCAGCGTGATCGACGGCATCGCGTTCCAGACCAACATCCTGGCGCTCAATGCGGCGGTGGAAGCGGCGCGGGCCGGCGAGCAGGGCCGGGGCTTCGCGGTGGTCGCCGCCGAGGTGCGCAACCTCGCGCAGCGGTCGGCCGCGGCCGCCAAGGAGATCAAGACGCTGATCGGCGACTCGGTCTCCAAGGTGGAGTCGGGGTCGGCGCTGGTGGCGACGGCCGGGAAGACGATGCAGGAGATCGTGGGCTCGGTGCAGCGGGTGACCGACATCATGTCCGAGATCACTGCCGCGAGCGAGGAGCAGGCCTCGGGCATCTCGCAGGTCAGCCAGGCGGTGCAGCAGATGGACAAGGTGACGCAGCAGAACGCGGCGCTGGTGGAAGAGGCCGCCGCCGCCGCCATGTCCATGCAGGAGCAGGCCGGCCAGCTCGAGCAGGCGGTCGGCCAGTTCCACCTGGGCGACGGTGTCGCGCGTTCCGGCGCGGCGCCCGCGCGCGCGAAGTCGCGCCAGGTGGTCGCCGCGGCGTGATGCAGGACAGCACGCAGGCAAGCGAACGAATGAACTGACAAACGGCCGCCCGCGGGGAGCGGAACCGGCCACGTGCGAAGGAAATGCGATGAACGCGATGCGCCGGTTGTTCAGCCTGTCGATCCGCAGCAAGCTCTGGTCGCTCGTCATCCTGGGACTGGTGGCCGCCATTGCCCTCGGCGTCTTCAACTACGCGTCGCTGCGCTCGTCGCTGCTCGCGGAGAAGCAGACGGCCACGCGCCACGTGGTCGAGACCGCCGTCGGGGTCGCGGCGTACTACGACAAGCTCGCCAAGTCCGGCGCCCTGACGAACGAGGCGGCACGCCAGGAGGCGCTGCGCGCCATCAAGGCCCTGCGCTACGAAGGCAGCGAGTACTTCTGGATCAACGACCTTGACGGCAAGATGATCATGCACCCGATCAAGGCGGAGCTCGACGGCAAGAGCGTGCTCGAGATGCGGGATCCCAACGGCAAGGCGCTCTTCGCCGAGATGAACAAGGTCGTGCGCGACCATGGCGCCGGCTTCGTCGACTACCAGTGGCCGAAGCCAGGCTCCGAGGCGCCGGTGCCCAAGATCTCGTACGTGCAGGGCTTCGCACCGTGGGGCTGGGTGGTCGGGTCCGGCATCTACGTCGACGACGTGGACGCGCAGATGCGGCGCGACGCGTGGCTGGTGTTCGGCGTGCTCGCCGTGACGTCGCTGCTCGTGCTGATCGGCGGCCTGGTGCTGACCCGGCAGATCGGCGGTCCGCTGCGTGCCGCGTGCCGGTACGCCGGCGAGATCGCGTCGGGCAATTTCGACACCAAGATCGTCACCGGCCAGCAGGACGAGTTGGGCCAGCTCCTGACGGCGCTCGCGTCGATGCAGAAGGACCTCAAGGTCCGGCGCGAGGAGGAGCGGCTCACCAACGAGGAAAACCTCACGATTCACGACGCGCTCGACAAGTGCTCCACCAGCCTCATGATCGCGGACACCGCCGCGATCATCCGCTACGTCAACGAGTCGCAGACGAAGCTCCTGGCCGCCGCGCAGGCGGACATCCGCAAGGAACTGCCCGACTTCGATGCCCAGAAGCTCATGGGTCGTAGCTTCGACATGTTCCACAAGCATCCCGGCCGCATCCGGGAGATGCTGGCGCAGCTCACCACCACGCACCGGTCCCGCATCACGCTCGGCGGCCACCACTTCGACCTGACGGCGAACCCGGTGGTGGACAAGAAGGGCAAGCGTGTCGGCACCGTGCTCGAGTGGAACGAGCGCACGGACGAGGTGAAAGCCAGCGCAGCGGTCGCGGACCTCGTGATGGCCGCCAACCACGGCGACTTCACGCAGCGCATCGACACGTCGCGCATGGAAGGCGCCTACAAGGCGCTGTCCGACGGCATGAACCAGCTGATGCAGACCTCGTCGGTGGGCCTCGCGGAAGTGGTCCGCGTGCTGGGCGCGCTGGCCAAGGGCGACCTCACCGAGACCATCACCAACGAGTACCACGGCACCTTCGGGCAGCTCAAAGACTACAGCAACGCGACCGTCACGCAGCTCACCGCGCTGGTGCGCGAGCTGCAGGAAGTCACGACCGCGATCAACACGGCGAGCCGTGAGATAGCGTCGGGGAACCAGGACCTGTCGCAGCGGACGGAGGAGCAGGCGTCGTCGCTGGAGAAGACGGCGGCGTCGATGGAGGAGCTGACCGGGACGGTGAAGCAGAACGCGGACAACGCGAAGCAGGCGAACCAGCTCGCTGCGGCCGCGTCGCAGGTGGCGGTGCAGGGCGGGCAGGTGGTGGGTCAGGTGGTGGGGACCATGGACTCGATCACGGCGTCGTCGCGGAAGATCGTGGACATCATCGCGGTGATCGACGGGATTGCGTTCCAGACCAACATCCTGGCGCTCAATGCGGCGGTGGAAGCGGCGCGGGCGGGCGAGCAGGGTCGGGGGTTTGCGGTGGTGGCGGCGGAAGTGCGCAACCTGGCGCAGCGGTCGGCGGCGGCGGCGAAGGAGATCAAGGCGCTGATCAGCGACTCGGTGTCGAAGGTGGAGTCGGGGTCGGCGCTGGTGGCGACGGCCGGGAAGACGATGCAGGAGATCGTGGGGTCGGTGCAGCGGGTGACGGACATCATGGCGGAGATCACGGCGGCGAGCCAGGAGCAGTCGGCGGGGATCGAGGAGGTGAGCCAGGCGGTGCAGCAGATGGACAAGGTGACGCAGCAGAACGCGGCGCTGGTGGAAGAGGCCGCCGCGGCCGCCATGTCCATGCAGGAGCAGGCCGGGGCGCTCGACCGCGCGGTGGCCACGTTCCGCGTGGCGGGGTCGCCGCCGCCGCGTGCGACGGGTAACGTCGTGCCGGTGTCGCCTTCTGCCGGGCGCGGCCGTGCTTCCGGCGTACGCAAGGCGGCGGGCGCGAACTGACGGAGCCGGCCGTGGCGCAACGACCCGAGACCGCGCCCGAACTCGACGCACGCGAATTCCCGTTCACGGACGCCGACTTCGAGCGCATCCGGCGCATGATCCACGCCCGGGTGGGGATCTCGCTCAACGCGACCAAGCGCAACATGGTGTACAGCCGGATCGCGCGCCAGCTGCGCGCGCACGACTTCGGCTCGTTTCCCGAGTTCCTCGACGCGGCCGACCGCGACCCCAAGTACGACCAGGCGTTCATCAACGCGCTCACCACCAACCTGACGTCGTTCTTCCGCGAGTCGCACCACTTCCCGCTGCTCGCGCACTACCTCGCGTCGCTGCCCCGGCGCGGTCCGATCGACCTCTGGTGCAGCGCGGCGTCCACCGGCGAGGAGCCGTATTCGATGGCGATCACCGCGATCGAGGCGTTCGACTCGCCGAAGCCGCCGGTGCGCATCCTAGCCACCGACGTCGACACCCACGTGCTGGACGTCGCCCGCAAGGGGGTCTATCGGACCGAGGGCGTGGCGCAGCTGCCCCCGGAGCGGCTGAAGCGGCACTTCCTGCGCGGCACGGGCGCGCACGAAGGCATGGTGCGGGTGCGGCCGGAGGTGCAGGCGCTGGTCACGTTCCGGCCGTTGAACCTCCTGGCGCCCAGGTGGGATGTCGGCGGTCCGCTGGCCGCGATCTTCTGCCGCAACGTGATGATCTACTTCGACAAGCCCACGCAGGCCGCGATCCTCGCGCGTTTCGTGCCGCTGCTGGCGCCCGGCGGCCTGCTGTTCGCGGGCCACTCGGAGAACTTCACCCGCGCGACGCCGGAACTGCGGCTGCGCGGGAAGACCGTGTACGAGCGCGTGGCCGCGTGAGGAACAGGAAGAAGGCATTGCAGTGAGCGCGATCACCCACCTGGCCGAGCCCAAGTCGTTCTACGACCCGCAATTCGGGCGCCAGGCGTTCAAGATCATCCCGGGCGAGTACTGGGTCACCGACAAGGACCACGTCGTGCTGACGGTGCTGGGCTCGTGCGTGTCCGCGTGCCTGCACGACCCGGGCCTGAAGCTCGGCGGGATGAACCACTTCATGCTGCCCGGTGCCCACGGCGGCGAGGCGGGGGCGGTCGCGCGCTACGGCATCAACGCGATGGAGATCCTGGTCAACGAGCTCATCAAGCGCGGCAGCTCGCGCAAGCGGCTCATCGCCAAGGTGTTCGGCGGCGCGAACGTGATCGAGGGCATGACGACCATGAACGTCGGCGAGCGCAACGCGTCGTTCATCCACGATTTCCTGCGCACGGAAGGCATCCGCGTGGCGGCCGAGGACCTCCTCGACGTGTGGCCGCGCAAGGTCGCCTTCTTCCCGCACAGCGGTCGCGCGCTGTGCCGCAAGATCAAGCTCGGCGACCGCGCGGACATCGTCCGCCGCGAGCGCGAATACGAGCGCAGCCTCAAGGAAGAGAGAAGTGGAGACATCGAGCTCTTCTAGCCTGCGACCGCGCACCCGCGTGGTCGTCGTCGACGACTCGGCGCTCATCCGGCGCCTGCTGTCGGAGATCATCAACCGCGAGCGCGACATGGAGGTGGTCGGCGCCGCGCCGGACCCGTTCGTCGCGCGCGACATGATCCGTTCGCTCAACCCGGACGTGGTCACGCTGGACGTCGAGATGCCGAAGATGGACGGGCTCGACTTCCTCGAGAAGCTGATGCGCCTGCGGCCGATGCCGGTCGTGATGGTGTCCACGCTCACGCAGCGCGGCTCGGAGGCGGCGATCCGGGCGCTGGAACTGGGCGCGATCGACTTCGTCGCCAAGCCCAAGCTCGACATCGAGCAGGGCGTGCGCGAACTGGGCGCGGAGATCGTCGAGCGCATCCGCGTGGCCGCCAAGGTGCGCATGCACCGGCCGCCGCCCGGCGCCGCGCCGCCGCCGCGCCTCGCCGCCGTCGGCAACCGCGCGAGCACGGAAAAGCTCATCTTCGTCGGCGCGTCGACCGGCGGCACCGAGGCGCTGCGCGAGATGCTGATCCGGATGCCGCCGGACATCCCGGCGATCCTGATCACCCAGCACATGCCGCCCGGCTTCACGCGCACGTTCGCGGCGCGCCTCAACGAGCTGTGCAAGATGGACGTCAGCGAGGCGATCGACGGCGAGCGGCTGCTGCCGGGCCACGCGTACATCGCCCCGGGCGGGCTCCACCTGCGCGTCGGGCGCAGCGGCGCGAACTACATCGCGAAGCTCGACGACGGACCGCCGGTCAACCGGCACAAGCCCTCCGTCGAGGTGCTGTTCCGCTCGGCCGCCGAGATCGCGGGCCGCAACGCGATCGGCGTGATGCTCACCGGCATGGGCAAGGACGGCGCGGTGGCGATGCGCGAGATGCGCGACGCCGGTGCGTACAACGTCGCGCAGGACGAGGCGAGCTGCGTGGTGTTCGGCATGCCCAAGGAAGCGATCGCCGAAGGCGGCGTGCAGACCGTGCTGCCGCTGCCGGAGATCGCGCCGCACCTCGTCGATCACCTCGTGCGGGTGGGCGGGCGGTCGAACCGCGTCTGACGCGCGTCCGCAAAAGGCGTCCGTGGTTTCGGTGGATGGCGTGGCATCTGCGTCGCGCCTTTTGCGGCCGCCACACCGTTACCGGGTGTGACCTCCATGTGCCGGCGCGCTCCCTCTACCCCGTGAGCGCTCCCTCTCCCCGCTCGCGGGGAGAGGGTTGGGGTGAGGGGCAGCGATCGAGCTCCAACCCGGGGTCAGACCCCGATGAGGCCCGGGGTCAGACCCCTCGCATTCACGGCGGGTCAGGCGGCCGCCCTGGGGGCGGCCCGGCGCCGGCCGCCGGAAACTGCAAGGAAAGAACGAACGCCGTGCGACCGGCCCCGCGCAAGCCGCTGCCCGGTCCCGGTGATGGGGTGCGCTATCATCCGCCCTCGCTTCCCCGCCGTCCCGCCCGGCGCGCCCCTGCCGCCGATGCCATCCCGCAGCCTCCCGCTTTCATGAACGTCCTCTTCGAAGACGACGGCCAGATCAAGGCCGGCGCCGTGCTCGCCGACAACGACGCGTCCCTGCAGGTCGAGTCCGTGTCCGGCAAGCGCATCAAGGTGAAGGCGGGCCACGTGCTGCTGCGCTTCACCGCGCCGGGACCGGGCGAGGCGCTGGCGGAAGGCCAGAAGCTCGCGGGCGAACTCGACCCCACGTTCCTCTGGGAAGTGTGCGGCGACGACGAGTTCGGGTTCGCCGACCTCGCGCGCGACTATTTCGGCGGCGCGCCGACGCCGGCGCAGGCGGCCGCGGCGGCGCTCGCGCTGCACGCGTCGCCGATGCACTTCTACAAGAAGGGCAAGGGTCGCTACAGGAAGGCCCCGCCGGACGCGCTGCGCGCGGCGCTGGCCTCCGTCGAGCGCAAGGCGCGCGAGGCGGCGCAGGTCGATGCATGGGTCGCGGAACTCGCGGCTGACCGGCTGCCCGACGCGTTCGCGGCGAAGCTCGCGATGCTGCTCTACAAGCCGGACAAGAACGCGCTCGAGTGGAAGGCGCTCGCGGCGGCGTGCGACGCCCGCCGTACCAACCCGGTCGACCTCCTCGCCGCGTGCGGCGCGATCCCCTCGACGCACGACTATCACTTCAACCGCTTCCTGGCGGAGGCGTTCCCCGACGGCGTGCACTTCCCGGCGTACGGCGACCTGCCGGCGCTGCCCGACCTGCCGGTCGCGCCGGTGCGGGCGTTCTCGATCGACGACGCCACCACCACCGAGATCGACGACGCGTTCTCGGTGCGCGAGCTGCCCAGCGGCAACTTCGAGGTGGGCATCCACATCGCGTGCCCCGCGCTCGCGATGCCGCGCGGCAGCGCGCTCGACCGCATCGCGCGCGCGCGCCTCTCCACCGTCTACATGCCGGGACGCAAGCTCACGATGCTGCCCGATGCGGCGGTCGACGCGTTCACGCTGAAGGAAGGCACCACGCCGGCCGCGCTCTCGCTCGCGGTCGAGGTCACGCCGGACGGCGTCCCGGTTCGGCACGCGACCGCCGTGCAGCGGGTGCCGATCGCGGCGAACCTGCGCCTCGACGCGATCGGCGGCGAGTTCGCGCAGGACCTGCCGTCGCCGTCCGATCCGCCGTGGACGCAGGAGATGCGGGTGCTGTGGAAGCTCGCGCAGCACCTCGCGCGCGGGCGCGGCAAGAACGACATCAACCGCGTCGACTACAGCTTCTACGTGGACTGGGACGCCGGCCCGGAAGGTCGCGTGGCCATCGTGCCGCGCGAGCGCGGCAGCCCGCTCGACAAGCTGATCGCCGAACTCATGATCCACGTGAACAGCACGTGGGGAAAGCTCCTCGCCGAGCGCCGCGCGGCGGGCCTGTATCGCGTGCAGGCCGCGGGCAAGGTGAAGATGAGCACCCGCCCCGGCGAGCACCAGGGCCTCGGCCTCACGCACTACCTGTGGTCGTCGTCGCCGCTGCGCCGCTACAGCGACCTCGTGAACCAGCGCCAGCTCCTCGCGGTGGTCGCCGGCGACGCGCCCCCGTACGCCGACAACGATGCCGACCTCTTCGCGGCGCTCGCCGACTTCGAGGCCACCTACAGCCAGTACGCGGAGTTCCAGGACCGGATGGAGCACTACTGGTGCCTGCGCTGGCTGCTGCAGGAGGGTGTGGCCGAGCTGACGGCGCGCGTGATCCGGGACAACCTCGTGCGCTGCGAGCGCCTGCCGCTCGTCCTGCGGGTGGCCGACGTGCCCGCGCTGCCGCCCGACACGGCGGTCCGCATCGGCGTAGGCAACATCGACCTCCTCGCCGCGACGCTCGAGTGTCGCTACGCCGGCACACTGGGGGACGCACTCCCGGCGTAAGCAGCTTCCCGGCATGACGCGGCCAATGACGCCGGCATACAATGGCGCTCACCGCCTCCGCCGACTGCAACGCCCGTGCCGCGCCGCGCGACGCCGCCCAAGACCGCCGCCGAATCGCCCGCCCAGCCGGCCCTGCCCGGCGTGGATGCGCCGCCGTCCGCCGGCGACGCAGGCAAGTCCGCCAGCAAGGCCGCCCCGCGCCGCAAGGCCGCGCCCAAGGCGGCGAAGCCGCTGATCGTCGAACCGGAGCTGCCGCCTGCGCCCCCGCCCGAGCCCGGCCCCGTGCGCCGCACCGCGCGCATCGCGCCGGCGGGCGCGCTGCCGCCGGCGGTCATCCCGAAGGAGGCGCTGGCAGCGCCGCGCAACGACCGGGTGATGGCCATCGCGATCGGGCTCTCCGTCGCGCTGCACGTGATCGTGCTGCTGATCCACTTCCAGCCGATCATCCTCAAGAACTGGAACGACAAGGGACCGCAGATCGAGGTCGCGCTGGTCAACGCGAAGACGGCGACCAAGCCGTCGAAGGCGGACGTCCTCGCGCAGCATCACCTCGACGGCGGCGGCAACACCGACGAGGACCGGCGCGCGAAGACGCCGCTGCCGGTGCTGCCCAGGAACAGCCCCGACCAGCAGGTCGCGGTCGCCACGCAGAAGGTCGAGGCGCTGGAGCAGCAGGCGAAGGAGATGCTGACCAAGCTGAAGTCGATCCCGGTCGCGCCGCCCACCCAGCAGCCGACCGAGGCGCGCGAGCAGCCGGAACTGCCGACCTCCAGCGAACTCATGCAGCGCACGCTGGAGGCGATGAAGCTCGAGGCGCAGATCGCGAAGGACATGGACGCCTACCAGAAGCGGCCGAAGCGCCGCTTCATCGGGGCGCGCGCCGAGGAGTACCGCTTCGCGCGCTATGTCGAGGACTGGCGCACGAAGATCGAGCGCATCGGCAACCTGAACTACCCGGAAGCGGCGCGCCAGCAGAAGCTCTACGGCAACCTGCTGCTGACGGTGGCGATCCGCAGCGACGGCACGCTCGAGAACGTCGAGATCAACCGCACGTCGGGCAACCGGATCCTCGACGCCGCGGCGATCCGCATCGTCGAGATGTCGGCCCCGTTCGCGCCGTTCCCGCCCGACATCAAGCGCGACACCGACATCCTCTACATCACGCGGACGTGGTCGTTCACCAAGGCGGACGTGCTCGAGTCGCGATAGGGGCGTCCGCAAAAGGCGCTTCGGGCTGGCGGTGGATGAAGTGATGGCGGCGTTGCGCCTTTTGCGGCCGGTCTGGTCAGGCCCCGGAAAACCTTCGGGCGGCCGGGCGGTTTTCCGGTAACAAAGGCAGAACCTACGAAGCGCGCCGATCATCCCGGCGCTGCGCGCCGGAGTTCAGTAGCGCGCTGCCTGCGGGCTGAATGCCACTGCGAGCGCGTGCGTTCTGCACACCCCTCCATCTAGGACTCCCTCTCCCCCGGCGGGGGAGAGGGTTGGGGTGAGGGGCAGCGTCGATGCCACAACCCGGGGTCAGACCCCTCGCATTCACGGCAGGTCAGTCGGCCGCCTTGGGGCGGCCCGGCGGCGGCCGCCGGCAAGGGCCAGGGAACAACGAGTGTCGTGCGACAGGAGTGCGCAAGTCGTCGCAATCGTGACTTTGCTATCCGGCCGAGCGCCCACCGATCCCCGCGTCGTTAACGCCGCGCACGCCGCCTTCCGGCCCGCACGTCACAATCTCGCCCATGAACCGCTACGCCGTCGTCGGCAACCCCGTCGCCCACTCGAAGTCGCCGCAGATCCAGCAGGCGTTCGCGCGGGCCACGGGGCAGGAAATCACCTACGAGCGCCTGCTCGCCCCGATCGGAGGCTTTGCCGACGTCGCGGCGCAGTTCGCGCGCGAGGGCGGGCACGGGCTCAATGTGACGGTGCCGTTCAAGCTCGACGCCCTCCACATCGCCGACCACGCGAGCGAGCGTGCGCAGGCCGCGGGCGCGTGCAACACGCTGCGGCGCGACGGCGACGAGTGGTTCGCCGACAACACGGACGGCGCCGGGATCATCCGCGACCTCAAGTTCAACCTCGGCGTGGGCATTGCCCACCGCGACGTGCTCGTGCTGGGCGCGGGCGGCGCCGCGCGCGGGATCATGCTGCCGCTGCTGCACGAGGAGCCGCGCAGCATCACGATCGCCAACCGCACGATGGTGAAGGCGGACGCGCTGGTCGAGCGCTTCTCGGCGCAGGGGCCGTTCGCGTCGGTCGAGCTGTCCGAGCTGGCCGACATGAACTTCGACGTCGTGATCAACGCCACGAGCGCGGGCCTCACCGGCGACGTGGAACTGCCGTGGCCGCCCGGGCTCTTCCGTCCGGGCGCGTTCGCCTACGACATGGTCTACGGCGACCTGCCGACGGCGTTCCTGCGCTGGGCGCGCGCGCAGGGCGCCGCGCGCTGGGCCGACGGCCTCGGCATGCTGATCGAGCAGGCGGCGGAAAGCTTCTTCATCTGGCGCGGCGTGCGGCCCGACACGCGGCCGGTCTTCGCCATGCTGCGCCCGGGCGGCTAGCGTGGCCGCGCGGCGACCGTGGGGCCGCTGGCTCGTGTGGGGCCTCGCGGCGGTCGTCGGGCTGCTCGTGCTGCTCCAGGTCTGGTACGCCGCGCACATCCTGTGGTGGCGCGACCACCCGGTGGGCGAGACGTCGTTCATGGCCTACCGCATGGACGCGCTGCTCGCGAAGGACCCGAAGGCGACCCTGCGCTACCAGTGGGTGCCCTACGACCGGATCAGCAACCACCTGAAGCGCGCGATGGTCGCCGCCGAGGATGCGAAGTTCGTCGACCACGAGGGTTTCGACTGGGACGGCATCCAGCTGGCGCTCGAGAAGAACCAGAAGAAGGGCCGCGTGGTGGCCGGCGGCTCCACGATCACGCAGCAGCTCGCGAAGAACCTCTTCCTCACCCCGGCGCGCAGCTACGTGCGCAAGGCCGAGGAGGCGGTGATTACCGTGATGCTGGAGACCTTTCTCTCCAAGCGCCGCATCCTCGAGATCTACCTCAACGTGATCGAGTGGGGCAACGGCGTGTTCGGCGCCGAGGCGGCCGCCCGCCGCTACTTCGGCTCGAGCGCCGCAGCGCTCTCGGCGGAGGAGGCCGCGCGGCTCGCGGCGATGGCGCCCAACCCGCGCTTCTACGAGCGCAACCAGGGTGCGCCGGGTCTGAACAGGAAGATCGGGATCATCCTCGCGCGGATGCCGTCGGCGGAGTTGCCTTGATGCAGGGCGGGAAGGCTCCCCTCACCCCAACCCTCTCCCCGTGCGCGGGGAGAGGGTTGGGGTGAAGGGCCGCCACCGCACTGCGTGCGTCGTCCGCACCCATTCGCGGACGCCACCCCGGCGAACCTGCCCGCATCCCGGCGCACAGACGCTAGAATGCGAAGCCTTCCCGATTCCACGCTCCGCCACCCCTTGCACACCGACCCGCCATGTCCGAGACCGTCGAACAACCGGCGGGCGAACGCCCGGAAGCGCGCGAGCGCGTGCAGGACGCGCTGGCCGAGATCACCGCGCTCCTGCGCCGGCACCGGCTGGTCGAAGGCCTCGTCCACGAGCAGCGCGAGCACGGCCCGGTAGACGGCGGCGCCGGCGACCCGCTCGGCGAGAGCGTCGTCACCCGGCAGAACAAGGCGGAGCTGCAGCGGCGGCTCGACCGCCTGCACCCGGCCGACATCGCCTACATCCTCGAGGCGCTGCCGCTCGACGAGCGGCTCTACATCTGGGACCTCGTCAAGGCCGACCGCGACGGCGACATCCTGCTCGAGGTCTCCGACGCGGTCCGCGAGTCCCTCATCTCCTCGATGGACACCGAGGAGCTGGTCGCCGCGGCCGAGTCCCTCGACGCCGAGGAGATCGCCGAGCTCGCCCCCGACCTCCCGCAGGAGGTCATGGACGACGTCTTCTCGAGCCTGCCGGTCGAGGAGCGCGAGCAGCTGCGCGCGGCCATGTCCTTCGAGGACGACATGGTCGGCGCGCTGATGGACTTCGAGGACGTGCAGGTGCGCCCGGACGTGACGCTGGAGGTCGTGCTGCGCTACCTCCGCCGTTTCGACGAGCTGCCGTCCCAGACGGACCAGCTCTTCGTGGTCGACCGCGACGAGCGGCTGCTCGGGGTGCTGCCGATCTCCAAGCTCATCGTCAACGAGCCGGAGATGCTGGTCGAGAAGCTCATGCAGCCGCCGGTGGTCAAGCTGCTGCAGCACGAGAAGGCCGACGATGCTGCCTCCGCGTTCGAGCGCTACGACCTCGTGTCGGCGCCGGTGGTCGACACCAACGACAAGCTGGTCGGCCGCGTGACGGTGGACGAGATCCTCGACTTCGTGCGCGAGCGCGGCGAGGAGGGCGTGCTCGCCCAGGCCGGCCTGCGCGAGGAGGAGGACGTCTTCGCGTCGGTGTGGAAGTCGTTCCAGAACCGCTGGACCTGGCTGGCCGTCAACCTCGTCACCGCGTTCATCGCGTCGCGGGTGATCGGCGTGTTCGAGGGCTCGATCGAGAAACTCGTGGCCCTCGCGGCGCTGATGCCCATCGTCGCCGGCATCGGCGGCAACTCGGGCAACCAGACGATCACGATGATCGTGCGCGCGGTGGCGCTGGGGCAGGTGAGCCGCGAGCACGCGCGGGTGCTGATCCGCAAGGAGATCCTGGTCGCCGTCATCAACGGCATCGTCTGGGGCGGGGTGATGGGGCTGGTCGCGATGCTCCTCTACAAGGACGTGCCGCTCGGCCTCGTGATGGTGCTCGCGATGACGCTCAACCTCATGCTGGCGGCGTCGATGGGCGTGCTGATCCCGATGACGATGCTGAAGTTCGGCCGCGACCCGGCCCTGGGGTCCTCGGTGCTCATCACCGCCGTGACCGACTCCGGCGGCTTCTTCATCTTCCTCGGACTCGCCACGCTGTTCCTGATCCGCTAGGCGGCCTCCGCAAAAGGCGTCCGGGGGAGCGGTGGATGACGCGGACGCGGCGTTGCGCCTTTTGCGGCCGTCACACCGCGACCGGGTGTGGCCCCCCCTCTCCCCGTGGGCGGGGAGAGGGTCGGGGTGAGGGCAAGCGCCGACATGGCTCGCGGCGCTCACGGCAGGTCAGTCGGCCGCCTTGGGGCGGCCCGGCGGCGGCCGCCGGAAAGGGCTACCCAACATCGAGAGCCGTGCCGGCGGCCGTGGGTCGCCGGGGCGCGGGAGCCCGCCTCGTACCCAGGGCTGGCGCACCCCCCTGCGGGGGAATAATCTTATGCCCCCGCTGTTCGTGACGGTGTTGCACCCACCCCATACCCACAACGGAGCCCCGCACATGAAGACTACAAGCCTCCTCGGCGCCGCACTTCTGGCCCTGTCCGTCAACGCCTTCGCCCAGGCCCCCGCGATGAAGGGCGCGGGCGGCGTGATGACCGACGCCAAGGGCATGACCCTGTACACGTTCGACAAGGACAGCGGCGGCAAGAGCGCCTGCAACGGCCAGTGCGCCACCAACTGGCCGCCGCTGATGGCCGCCGCCGACGCCAAGCCGGCCGGCGACTGGACGATCATCACCCGCGACGACGGCGGCAAGCAGTGGGCGTACAAGGGCAAGCCCGTGTACACCTGGGTCAAGGACACCAAGCCGGGCGACACGACCGGCGACGGCTTCGCCAACGGCGCCTGGCACGTGGTGAAGGACTAGGCGAGCCTGCCGGCGGCGCCGCGCCCGGCGCCGCCCATCGTGACCATGCAACGCACCGTCGCCGCCGCCAACGATCCGCCGCTGCCGCAGCCCGACCTGCTGGCGGCGATCCCGCGGATGCGCCGGTACGCCCGCGTCCTGACCGGGGACCCCACCCGCGCCGACGACCTCGTGCAGGAGGCGCTGGCGCGGGCGTGGGAAAAGCGGCGGCTGTGGGCCGCGGGCACGGACCTGCGCGCGTGGCTGTTCACGGTCATGCACAACGTCTTCGTCAACCAGCGGGCGCTGGCGCGCCACGAGCGCAACCACGTGTCGCTCGATGCGGACGACGACGGCGCCGAGGCCTGGCAGATCCCGGTGCGCCCGGCGCAGCAGACGCGCGTCGAGTTGAACGAACTGATGCAGCACGTGGGCCGGCTGCCGCCCGACCAGCGCGAGGTGCTCCTGCTCGCGACGGTCGAGGAGATGCGGTACGAGGAAATCGCGGCGGTGCTGAACATTCCGGTCGGCACCGTCATGTCGCGCCTGTCGCGGGCGCGGGAGAAGTTGCGCAACGCGTTCGCCGACAGCGCGCCGGCGAGCGTACCGCTCAAGGTCGTGAAGTGAGCGCGCCCCGACGATCATGAACCCGCTGCCCATCACCGACGCCGACGTCAACGCCTACGTGGACGGCCAGCTCGCGCCCACGCGACTGGCGGCCGTCGAGGAGGCGCTGGCCCGCGATCCCGCGCTGGCCACGCGCGTCGCGGAACTGAAGCAGCAGGCCGCGCTCCTGCGCGACGCGCTCGACCCGTGGCTCGACGAGGCGCTGCCCGACCGGCTGGTCGCCGCCACCGCCGGACCGCCGGCGCCGCGCCGGCAGGTGCCGCGCTGGCTGCCGGCCGCGTTCGCCGCGGCGGCATCGCTCGCCGTCGGTGTGGGCATCGGCTGGTTCGGCCGCGACGTCGAACTGCAGCGCGAGGGCACGCCCACCACGTTCACGCGGCAGGCGGCGCTCGTCCACGCGCTCTACGCCGGCGACGTCAACCGCCCGGTCGAGATCTGGGCGGCGGAGGAGAAGCGCCTCGTCAACTGGCTCTCGAAGCGCCTGGGCTTCGCCGTGCACGCGCCGGACCTCAACTCGCTCGGCTTCGCGCTGGTCGGCGGTCGCCTCGTCGCCGGCAACGAGCAGCCCACGGCGCTGTTCGTCTACGAGAACGGCGACAAGCAGCGCCTCACGCTGCAGGTCCGCAAGCAGACCACGCCCACCGGCGAGGTCGCGTTCCGCTACGCCCTCGAGGGCGGCACCGGCGTGTACTACTGGATCGACGACAACTGCACGTACGCGCTGTCCGGCAACCTCGACCGCGCGCAGCTCCTGTCGATCGGCCGCGTGGTCTATGGCCAGCTGGCGGCGCTGGAGGCGGCGGCACCGCCGCCCAAGTAAGGACGTTTCGCCAGGCCCAGAGACCCGCCGCGCCCCGGGGCGTGGCACGCGAGGCCCCTGCACGGGCTGGGAATCGCCGCACGGCGGACGATATCGCCCGCCGTTCATCGATCGACCGGCGACCGCACGTCGCGTCCGGTAACATCGCGTGCTTCGCTACTGACGGAAAGCTCCGCACGATGCCCACAGACGCCGTATCCGCCGCCCGCCGCAGCCTGCTTGCCGTCGGCAGCCTGGCGCTTGCCGCCGGATCCGCGACCGCCGCGGCGCAGGCGAAGCCGCTCAAGATCGTCCTGCACGTGAGCGAGGCGGATGCCTGGCCGCGCGCGCTTTCCAACGCGCGCAACCTCTCACAGAAGTATCCCGCCGTGAAGGTGCTGGTGATCGCCGACGGCAGCGGCGTCTACGGGTACCAGGGCAGCAACGACCTGGTCTCGCTGATGGGGACGACGGCCCAGGCGGGCGTTGTCTACCAGGCTTGCCACAATGCGCTCGACGAGAAGAAGATCCCGGTGTCGGCCATGCCTGCGTTCGTCAAGGTCGTGCCCGCCGGTGTCGTCGCGCTCGCGGAGGCGCAGGCGGATGGCTACGCCTACGTCAAGCCCTAGCGCCCGCGGATGCAATCGGCCGCGCGCTCGGCCACCATGTACACCGCGGCCACGGTGTTGCCCGTCGGCAGCGCCGGCATCACGGACGCATCCACCACGCGCAGGGCGGTCACCCCGCGCACGCGCAGGTCGGGTGTGACGACGGCCTCGTCGGCCGTTCCCATCGCGCACGTGCCGACCGCGTGATAGGCCGAGTCCGCGGTGGCGACGATGAACCGGCGCAGTGCCGCGTCGTCCGCCGCCGCAGGGCCGGGCTTCAGCTCGTCGCGCATCCGATCGGCGAGCGGCGCCGTCGCGAAGATCCGCCGCAGCACCCGCACGCCGTGCAGCAGCGCCTCCGCATCTTCCGGCGCCGCGAGGTGCTGCGGCATGATCGCCGGCGGCACGCGTGGATCGGCACTCGCGAGCGCGATGCGGCCGCGGCTCGCCGGCCTTAGCAGGCTCGCCATCGCCATCACGCCCTCGTCGTCGTGCACCGTGTAGCGGCCGTCGCGGTAATCGCCGCTCGACGGCCGGAACACGAGCTGCAGGTCGGGCCGGTCCCGTGCCGACGGTGAGCGCACGAAGCCGTTGGCCTGGCTCGCGGTGGTCGCGAGGAGACCGCGCCGCGCGAGCGCGTAGCGCATCGCCTCGCGCGCGAGGCGCCAGCCGCGCGCTTCGCGGTTCTGCGACGGCACGCGGGTGCGGTAGACGAGCTGCACGCGCACGTGCTCCTGCAGTCGGGCACCCACCGCCGGCCGGTCGGCCACGACCGGCACGCCGAGCGCGCGCAGCGCGACCGCGTCCCCGATGCCGGACACCATGAGAAGCTGCGGCGACGCGACCGTGCCCGCGCACACCAGCACCTCGCGGATGGCGGTCACGTGCTGCACCTCGCCGCCGCGGGCGACCGCGATCCCCGTCGCGCGGGTGCCGTCGAACGTGATGCGCGTCGCGAGCGCGCCGGTGAGCACGCGCAGGTTCACCCGTGCGCGGACCGGGGCGAGGTACGCGCTGGCCGCGCAGACGCGCACGCCGTCGCGCACCGTGGCCTGCGTGACGCCGATGCCATCCTGTTGCGCGCCGTTGTAGTCGTCGAGCAGGGGAATGCCGTTCGCCGCCGCCGCGGCGAGGAACGCACGTGTCAGCGGATGCGGGGCGGCGACGGCGCGCACCGCGACCGGACCGTCGCGGCCGCGCAGCGCCGGGTCCCCGCCCGGGAAGTCCTCCAGCCGCAGGAAGTACGGCAGCACGCCGCGCCACGACCACGCGTCGCCCGCGACGCGCGCCCAGTCGTCGTAGTCGAGCGGATTCCCGCGCACGAACGTCATCCCGTTCAGCGCCGACGTGCCGCCCAGCACGCGGCCCCGCGGCCAGTACAGGCGCCGGCCGTCGAGTGCCGGCTCCGCCGTGGTCCAGTAGCGCCAGTTGAGCTGCGGGTGGGGATAGAGCTTCGCGACGCCGGCCGGCATGCGGATCCACGGGCTCGCGGCTTCGCCGCCGGCTTCCACCAGCACGACCTGCACCGCCGGATCGGCCGACAGCCGATTCGCGAGCACGCAGCCCGCCGTGCCGCCGCCGACGATCACGTAATCGGCCTGCACGCCCGTGCGCCGACGCGCTATCCGCGGCGCGCGTGCCGCGCCGGCGCGTCCGCGTCGTGGCCCGGGAACGCGAAGGCGAGGTCGTACACGTCGTTCCCGAAATCGTCCGGCAATGCTCCGGTGCGGAGCCGGTCGCGCGCCATCGCAAGGGCTTCGCGGGCAGCAACGCGGTCGAGCGCCTCCACGAGCAGCACGTGGTCGAAGGGCCGCGGACCGGCGGCGCCCGCCGGCGCGGCCGCCCAGCCGAGCGGCGCCGCGCCGCCGTCGCCCGCGTGGCACGCCACCACGCCCGGCCATTCCATGAGGGCGGCCAGCGTCGCGCCGATGTCGCCCTCCGTGCGCCGGTGGCACAGCACGCCCACCGCAGCGCCGATGCCCGCGCCGAGCGAGGCCGTCGTCGTGCACGGCACGCGCAGGAAATTCGCGAAGTCGGGGCGCATCGAGGCCGACCACGGCGTGGGATGCTCGACGAGCGCCCGATAGGCGGCACTGTCGAGCACCGCGAGGCGGTCGAGTTCGTAGAGCGTGAAATAGCGATGCGTGGCGCGCGCGCGGTGCACGTAGCGCCGTGCACCGCGGAAGCCGGGGACGCCGACGCGCTCCGGCACGTGCTCGCGCGTATGCCAGCGGTCGTACTCCGCCTCGCGCGCCGGCGCGATGTCGTTCCACAGCGCGAGGAACGCCCTCCCGGCGAGCGGCATGTCAGCGGGCCGGTGCGAGCACGAAGTCGTAGCGCAGCGCGGCCAGCGCGCGCTCCACCGTGTGGCCCCGCGCGGTGACGCCGGCCGCCTGGTGCTCGAGCGTGCGCACGAGGCCGTCCTTGACCCCGAACACCACGTCGGAGTC
The DNA here is from genome assembly GCA_046347715.1 of Burkholderiales bacterium. Classification (GTDB taxonomy): domain Bacteria; phylum Pseudomonadota; class Gammaproteobacteria; order Burkholderiales; family Casimicrobiaceae; genus VBCG01. Next base: position 66,005 of record JAXMFO010000004.1, on the reverse strand, counting down.
GAGATAAGGGTCGCCGGCGATGAACACGTGCGTGACCAGCGTCGCGCAGCCGGGTGCCGCCACCATGAAGTGCACGTGCGCGGGCCGGTACGGGTGGCGGCCCTGTGCGTGCAGCATCTTGCCGACCGGACCGTCGTCGGGGATCGGGTAGAACGTCGGCACGATGGTGCGGTACCAGAACTGGCCGTCGGCGTCGGTGCGGAAGCGGGCGCGCAGCGCGAGCGCCGCGCCTGCGCGCTGCACGTCGTAGAAGCCCTCCGCGTCCGAGTGCCACGTGTCGACGACCGCGCCCGCGATCGGCGTGCCGTCCAGCGCCCGCACGCCGCCCTCGACCAGCAGCGGATCGCCGCGCTGGCCGGCGGCGATGTCGCTGCCGCATTCGAGCTCGGGCGCCGCCGTCACGTAGAAGGGACCGAGCACCGTCGACGGCGTGGCCGCGCCCGGGTGGCGGTGGTTGATGGCGTCCACCAGCATCGACACCCCGAGCGTGTCGGAGAGGAGGATGAACTCCTGCCGCACGTCGCTGCACATGTGGCCGGTCTCGGTGAGGAAGCGGATGGCCTGCAGCCACTCGTCCTGCGTCGGCTCGATCTCGCGCACGAACGCGTGCAGGTGACGCACCAGCGCCTCGCTCACCTGCCGCGTGCGCGGCGACGGCGCGCCCGCGAGCCGCGCGAGCACCGCCTGCGTGATCGTCGCTTCGTCGAAGTTCCTCATCGCTTTCCTTCCCCGGGCGGGTCGCCCGCGAATGCCGCGCCGAGCAGCGCACGCAGTGCCGCGCGCTCGAGCGGTCGCGGATTCCAGTACGCGTCCTGCACCGCGAGGTCGGCGGCGCGGTCGAGTCCCGACGCCGGCATGCCGATCTCGCGCAGCGAGCGCGGGACGCCGAGCGTGCGCGCGAGTTGCGCGAGGCCGGCGACGGCGTCGCCCGTGCCCAGGGCTCGCGCGACGCGGCGCATCGCTGCGGGTGCCGCGGGTGCGTTGTAGGCGGCGGCGTGCGGCAGCAGCACCGCGTGGGTGGGCGCGTGCGGGAGGTCGAACGTGCCGCCCAGCACGTGGCAGAGCTTGTGATGCAGCGCCATGCCGACCGTGCCGAGGCACGTGCCCGCGAGCCACGCACCGTACTGCGCCTCGCTGCGCGCATTCGCATCGCGCGGATCGGCGACGATGCGCGGCAGGCTGCGCGCAAGTGCGGCGATCGCCTCCTCGGCCAGCGCCGAGGTCAGGGGGTTCGCATCCCGCGCGTACAGTGCCTCGACGGCGTGCGCGAGCGCGTTCATGCCGCTCGTGGTCGACACGGCCACCGGCAGCGAGAGTGTGAGTTCGACGTCGTAGATCACCACCTCGGGCAGCACGCGCGGCGAGCGCTGCGTCGCCTTGCGGCCGTCGCGCGTCTCGCCGAGGATCGGTGTCGCCTCCGAGCCCGCGTACGTGGTCGGCAGCACCACCTGCGGCCAGTCGGTGCGCAGCGCGAGCGCCTTCGCGAGCCCGATGGCCGAGCCGCCGCCGACTGCCACCACGGCGTCGCACGCGTGCGCCTGCGCGACGGCCAAGGCGCGCTCGGTGACCGCCACCGGCGTGTGCATCGCCGCCTCGAGGAAAGTTGCCGCACACTGCGGGCCGAGCGCTGCGGCAATCGCCTCGGCCGCCACTCGCTGCCCGGCAGTGGCGACCACGAGGGCGCGCGCCGCGCCGAGACGCGCGACCTCCGCCGCGACGTCGCGCGCGCGGCCGGCGCCGAACACGATGCGCGCCGGCGAGGCCGCGTACTCGAACGGCGCGATCACGGCCCTACAGCGGCCCGCCCGCGAGCCAGCGCCTGCCGCGCGCGTACAGCGCCTCGACTTCCGGCCCCTTCAATCCCGGCATGTCGCGCTTCACCGCATAGCCGATGCCGCTCTGCAGGTACGCGAGGTGCCGGTAGCCCTCGGGGAATTGCGCGAGGAGCGCCGGGTCGAGCGCCAGCTTCGCGGCCGGGTCCACCGGGTCCATGCGGTCCTTCTCGTAGATCGGCTGGCGCAGCACCACGCCCCAGCGCCCGGCGCGCCGCTCCATGAAATCGTAGAAGCGCCCGGTGCACACCACGTCGACCTTCACCCCGTGCACGTCGGCGCGCTGCGAGATGGTCATCTTAGTCTGGCTGATCGCGCGCCCGCCCGCGACGTCGATGCTGCTGCCGCCCAGGAAGTGCAGGATCGAGACGCCGCGCGCCCAGCCCTCGCGGCTCACGCGGATGAACTCGGACGCGGGCCCCTGGAACCACGTCGCCATCATCACGCCGTCGTCGTGCCAGACGGTGGCGAAGCGCTCCCAGTCGCCGGCGTCGCGCCACACCACCCAGTTCTCGATCACCTCGCGGATGGCGAGGCGGTCCTCGATGCCTTCGTTCATGGGTCGTCGCCTTCGTCGCGCGGCCGTCGCCGGGGGGCCGGCGATCCGGAAGGCGCGCAGGCGCGATCATACGCGCGAGGGGGCATCGTCGCCGGCAACGGAGGTCACGCCGGGGCGACGAAGACGAGCCGGCGGTCGCCTGCCTGCGGCGTGGCGGTCGCACCGAGGTCGTCGCGTAACCGTTTGTAAGTCGTGTCAACAGGACCTTCCCACGCCTCGTTGAACGGGCCTACCATCGGCACACCGTGCGGCCTCGCGTGCCGCCATCGCGCAAGCTTCGCTACAGGGAGGACGCCGGATGCGATTCCGCTGGCATGCAATCACCGCGCTCGCTGCGCTGGCCCTGGCCGGCGGCGCGCAGGCGCTCGAGCCGACCGCGCAGGCCGTCGAGTACTACAACGCGAGCCTGAACCACTACTTCGTCACCGCCTTTCCCGAGGAGCAGGCGGCGCTCGACAAGGGCACGCCGGTCGCGGGCTGGACCCGGACGGGCGTGCGCTGGAACGTGTGGAAGGACCAGACCGACGATCCCGCCGCGATGCCGGTCTGCCGCTTCTTCGGGACGCCCGGGCGCGGGCCCAACTCGCATTTCTACACCGCGGACCTGGCCGAGTGCCTGACGGTGAAGCAGAACCCCGACTGGACGTTCGAGGCCGTGGCGTTCTACATCGAGGTCCCGGCGAAGGGCGCGTGCGCGGCCGGGTACGAGCCGGTCTGGCGCAGCTTCTACGCGGGTGCCACCAAGGCGGAGTCGAACCACCGCTTCCTGCCCGACCTCACGATGCACCAGAAGATGGCGGCCTCCTCGACGCTCGAGGGCATCGTGATGTGCTCGCCGCTGTCGTCGGCGCAGAAGCAGGCGGACGTCGTGCGCCTGCTCGAGCAGGCGACGTTCGGCCCGACCCCCGCGCTGGTCGCGCACGTGTCGGCGGTGGGCGTTCCCGCGTTCCTCGCGGAGCAGTTCGCCGCGTCGGGCTCCCGTTACTCGAGCAACAAGTACGTTCCGTCCGGGCAGTCCGCGATCTACTGCGCGACGGACCCCGACCCGACCTGCGTGCGCGACTACTACTCGCTGTTCCAGCTGCAGAACGACTTCTACCGCAACGCGGTCACCGGGACCGACCAGTTGCGCCAGCGCGTCGCCTTCGCGCTTTCGCAGATCCTCGTGACGTCCGGTCTCGACGTGAACGAGGCCTACGGCATGGCCGGCTACCAGCAGATCTTCCTCGACCACGCGTTCGGCAACTACGAGGAGATCCTGCGGCGGGTGACGCTCTCGTCGGTGATGGGCGAATACCTCAACATGGTGAACAACGACAAGCCCGCGCAGGGCCGCAACCCGAACGAGAACTACGCGCGCGAGCTGCTGCAGCTCTTCTCCATCGGCCTGTGGGAGTTGAAGCCGGACGGGACGCTGCTGCTCGACGCGACCGGCGCGCCGATTCCCACCTACGACCAGGCCGAGGTCGAGGGCTTCGCCCACGTGTTCACGGGCTGGACCTATCCGCTGCTGCCGGGGCTGACGCAGAAGACGCACAACACCAAGAACTTCACGGGCGACATGGTGGGCGTCGCCTCCAATCACGACACGGGCGCCAAGCTGCTCCTCGACGGCTACGTGCAGCCGGCGGGCCTCGCGATGGACGCCGACGTCGCGGCCGCGATCCACAACGTGTTCCAGTCGCCGGACGTCGGGCCGTTCGTGAGCCGGCAGCTCATCCAGAAGCTGGTGACCGGCGATCCCTCGCCGCAATACGTGGCCCGCGTGGTCGCGGTGTTCAACAACGACGGCAAGGGGGTGCGCGGCAACCTCGCGGCCGTGGTCGCGGCCATCCTCACCGATCCCGAGGCGCGGGGCGACGTGAAGCTCGACCCCGGCTACGGCAAGCTGCGCGAGCCCGTGCTCTTCCTGACCGGCGCGGCGCGGGCGGTGGGCGCGCAGACCGACGGCGTCTACTTCGGGCCGGCCGCCAGCGCGCTGGGGCAGAACCTGTTCAACTCGCCCTCGGTGTTCAACTACTACCCGCCGGACTACATGGTGCCGGGCACGGCGCTCACGGGCCCCGAATTCGCGCTCCAGAACGCGAGCACGTTCATCAACCGGGCCAACGCCGCCAACACGCTCGCGTTCGGCACGATCGCGCCGCTCACGACCTACCCCGGCGCGACGGGCACGCAGCCCGACTGGACCGCGCTGCAGGCCGTGGCCGGGGACGCGAACGCGCTGGCCGACCGCCTCGATGCGCTGCTGCTGCATGGGGCGATGCCGGCGGCCATGCGGGTGTCGCTTGTCGCCGCCGTGAATGCGGTCGCGGCCAGCGACACGCTGACCCGCGCCCGCACCGGGTACTACCTCGTGGTCACCAGTGCCGAATACCAGGTGGAGCGCTGACATGGACACCTTCGACGTGAATGGCCGCCGGCGCTTCCTGCGGCGTGCGGGCGCCCTCTCCGCGCTCGGGCTGGGTGTCCGGCTTGCGGGCATCGACGTGCTGGGCAGCGCATCGGCGCAGGCGGCGAGCGACTACAAGGCGCTGGTCTGCGTGTTCCTGTTCGGCGGCAACGACGGCAACAACACGGTGGTGCCGCTGGACACCGCCGGCTACGCACAGTACGCCGCGGTGCGCCCCGCGAGCTCCGGCATCCAGCTCGACCAGTCGGCGCTGCTGCCGATCCAGCCGCTGCGCAGTGCGACCCCCTTCGGCCTGCACCCGAGTCTCGGCGGCCTGCAGACACTCTTCACCCAGCGCAAGCTCGCGATCGTCGCCAACGTCGGCACGCTGGTGCAACCGATCACCAAGGCGCAGTACCTGTCCGGCGTGGTGCCGCTGTCGCTGTATTCGCACTCGGACCAGCAGGCGCAGTGGCAGAGCGCGATCTCGGCCTCCGTCGCCGGCACGGGCTGGGGCGGCCGCATCGCGGATCAGGTCGCGACGCTGAACGCCGGGACCGGCTTCCCGGTGGTGACCTCGCTCTACGGCAGCACGCTGTTCGGCACCGGCAAGTCGGCGGTGCCGCTCGCGATTCCGGTCAGCGGGTCGTTCGCGCTCGCCGGCTACAGCTCCTCGACCGCGGCGGTCGCGCGCCTCAACGCGCTGAAGCAGATGCAGGCGCAGGCGTCGCCCAACGCTTTCGTGGCGGCGGCCAACGGCATCGGTGCGCAGGCGGTGGCGCTGTCGGCGACGATGAATCCGATCCTGTCCAACTCGAGTTCCGCGGCCGCGCCGTTCTTCACCGGGCTCGGCACCCCGACCGCGAACGCGCTGCTGCAGGTGGCCCGGACCATCGAGGCGCGCGCGACCACCGGCGCGCGCCGGCAGATCTTCTTCGTCGGGCTCGGCAACTTCGACACGCACGCCAACCAGCTCGCGACGCAGGCCAGCCTGCTGGGCCAGCTCGCGCCCGCGCTGAAGGCGTTCTCGGACGCCACCGAGGCGCTGGGGGTCGCGAGCCAGGTCACGACGTTCACGCTCTCCGATTTCGGGCGCACGTTCCAGCCCGCCTCCGGCGGCGGGACCGACCACGCGTGGGGCAACCACCACTTCGTGATCGGGGGCGCGGTCAAGGGCGGCGACTTCTACGGGACCTTCCCCACGCTCGCACTCGGCGGGCCGGACGACGCGGAAGGCCGCGGCCGCTGGATCCCGACCACGTCGGTCGACCAGTACGGCGCCACGCTCGCGCGGTGGTTCGGGGTCGCGCCGTCCAGCCTCGCGACGGTCTTTCCGAATCTCGGCCGGTTCCCGACGAGCGACGTCGGGTTCATGAGCTGAACGCGATGCGTGCACGAGCCGGCCCGGTCGCCTGCGCGCTCGCGCTGCTCGCCGCCGTGGTCGCGGTTCCCGCGCGGGCGCAGAACGCGGCCGCGGGCCAGGCGCTGTACCGGACGTACTGCCTCGTCTGCCATTCGCCCGTGCCCTCGACCGCGGTCGCGCCGTTCAACCTCATCATGACCGCGGCGAACAACCCGGCGCAGATCACCGCGGCGGCCACCGCCGATCCGGCGCAGATGGGGTTCATCCCGCAGCTCCTCACCGCCGCGAACCTCGCGGACATCGCCGCCTACCTCGGCACCTTCGCCACCGCGCCGGCGTCGGTGCCGGTCGTCGAGTTCTACAACGCGGCACGCGACCACTACTTCATCTCTGCCGCACCGGCGGAGATCGCGGACCTCGACAACGGCGTGCACCCGGGGTGGACGCGCACCGGTCGCGGCTTCCGCGCGTATGCGGTGGCGACCACCGGGGCGAGTCCGGTGTGCCGCTTCTATCTCCCGCCGGCGGTCGGCGATTCCCATTTCTACTCGGCGTCGCCCGCGGAATGCGCGCAGGTGCAGGCGGCGTTCCCGGCGTTCCAGTACGAGTCGCCGAACGTCTTCGTCATCGACCTGCCGGACATGACGACCGGCGCGTGCCCGACCGGCACCACGCCCGTCTATCGCCTCTGGGATGCGCGCGCGGACACGAATCACCGCTACACGACCAGCGCGACGGTCCGCCATCAGATGCTCGCGCAAGGCTGGGTGGCGGAGGGCTACGGCCCCGACCAGGTGATCATGTGCGCACCGCCCTAGGGGTGGTCGCGACGGTGGGGCGCTAGAGCGTCGCGATCCCCCGCGGCGTGCGGATCATCGCCGCGAGGCGCGGCGATTTCGCGAACGTGACCTTCAGCGTGTCCGAGAGCCCGAGTGCCGCGAGTTCCGCGCGCACCGGCGCCGGCTCCGGGTGCTCGCCTGCCACCATCGCGAGACGCAGCCCGCTGTCCTGCATGCGGTCGGTCGGGTGGCGCGTGTCCGACCACGCGATCAGCGTCGGCACGAGGCCGCGGCCCGGGCGGTGGCCGTCGTCGGGGATCGTGATCCGCCACTGCCAGTCGCCGCGAGCCATCGGCGTGGGCACGCCCAGTTCGGGCACCCGCGCGACCGCGCCGTGCAGGTCGGCGCAGCGCGCGACCCAGTGCACGAGGCGCGGGCCTTCCGCGAGGTCGGCCTTCATCCGCGGCTCGTCCAGGTCGAACCAGCGCGGCCGGGCCGGCGCGCGGCCTGCCGGGTCGATCGCGATGACCTCGAGGTAGAAGCGGGGGCCGAGCGACAGCAGCGCGTTGTGCGTGCCCATCGCGACGTGCTGGCCGCCCGGCTGCGGCCGCACGCCGAGGCGCTCCTCGACGAAGTCGCAGCCCTGCGCGAGGTCGAGCGCGGCGACGACGAGGTGGTCGGGTTCGGCGGCCAGCGGGGTCATGCGCGGCTCCGGTGGCTCATGCCGTGCCGTGCAGTTCGTCGGACGCGAAGTCGAGCTCGACGCGCGCGCCGTTGGGATCGAAGAAGAAGACCTGCCAGATGCGCGTGCCCACCTGCTGCCGGCACACGTGCTCGACGCCGTGCGCGGCGAGCAGCGCCAGCGTGTCGGAGAGCCCGTGGGCGGTGAACGCCATGTGGTCGATGACGCCGCGCTTGAGTTCGTCCTTCGGGCGACCGCCCACGACGTGCAGGATCGCCTCGTCGCCCGCGTAGAGCCACGCGCCGGGGAAGCCGAGGCTCGGCCGCGGGCCGTCGCGCAGGCCGAGAAAGCGGGTGTAGAACGCGACCGTGCGCGGCACGTCGTCGGTCAGGATCGTGAAGTGGTTCATGCCGGACACGGCCATGCGGTCTTCCTCCGGGGCGTCGGGAGCGTCAGGATAAGGCATCGTCGAGGAAGGCCCCGACCAGCGCGGTGGCGTCCGGCGGCGCGGCGTCGTTGTACGGGAGCGCCGGGTCGCCGCCGCTCCACGCGTGGCCGAGCTTCGTGATCGCGACGTAGCGCGCGACCAGTCGGCTTTCGCGGCGCCACTCGTGGACGGTCTCCACGCGGCCGTCGGGCTGCACGATGCTGTGCGTCGCGTCGGCGGGCGGCAGCGTCGCGGCACCGTCGGCGCCGTCGGGCGCGGGGTGGCCGTTGAGCCGCAGGTACTGGCGGACCAGCGAGATCGCGTTGCGCGGCGCGACGATGGGGTCGTCCTCGCCCTGCACCGCGAGCAGCGGCACGCGCACGTCGCGGCGCGTGGCCGCCCGCGCCGCGGTGCCGATGGCCTCGACGTCGCGGTCCGGGCCGCGCTTCATCACGTCGAGGGCCGTGAGCGGCGAGGAGGCCGCGCCGCACGCGAGCCCGGAGTGCACCGCCACGCCGCGCACGAGGTCGGGGAAGCGCACGCCCATCACGGCCGCCATCGCGCCGCCGGCCGAGATGCCCGCGACGAGCACGCGGCGCCGGTCGATGCGGTAGCGGCGCCGCACGCGCCGGATCTGCGCGGCGACGATCGCCGCTTCGCCCTTGCCGGCCGCGGTGCGCGACTCGAACCAGTTCCAGCAGCGCCACGGGTTCGCGTGGTCCTTCTGCCGCGGGAGCAGCACGACGGTACCGGTCCGGTCCGCGAAGTCCACGATGTGCGCGCCCTGCGCGATCTCCTCGGGCGTCTGCTTGCAGCCGTGCAGGAGGACGACGAGCGGCGCGCGGGTGAAGCGCGGGCGGCCGCGCGGCACGTACACGAGGTAGTCGCGGCTCGGCCACACGAAGGGCGCGGTGCCGACCAGGCCGTGCAGCGAGAACGCGGAGCCCGACTCGAAGCGGCCGGGCGTGGGCTCGCGGCGGAAGAGGCGCGCGAACCAGTCGCGGGTGCGCGTCCACAGGCGCTTCAGCATCGCGCGGGGTCGGTGCGTTGGGTCGGCGGGCGCATGAACCGATCCTAGACGAACCCCCCACGCCGGACAACCCGATCCTCGCGGCCGCGGTCTCGAACGCCCAGGGGTCTGACCCCGGCACCATCGGGGTCTGACCCCGGGTTGACACGCCGGGGTCGCGTCCTCCACCGCCGCAAGCGCCTCTTGCAGACGATCAGATCAGGACGATGTCGTACTGCTCCTGCGTATAGAGCGTCTCGACCTGCAGCGACACCGGCTTGCCGATGAAGTCGCCCAGCTGCGCGAGGCTCTGCGACTCCTCGTCGAGGAACATGTCGATCACCGACTGCGACGCGAGGATGCGGAACTCGCGGGCGTTGAACTGCTTCGACTCGCGCACGATCTCGCGCAGGATCTCGTAGCAGATGGTCTGCGCGGTCTTCAATTCGCCGCGGCCCTGGCAGGTGGGGCAGGGTTCGCACAGCACGTGCGCGAGCGATTCGCGGGTGCGCTTGCGCGTCATCTCGACCAGGCCCAGCTGCGTGAAGCCGTTCACGGTGAGCCGCGTGCGGTCCTTCTCCAGCGCCTTGTTGAGCTCCGCCAGCACCGCGTTGCGGTGGTCGGCGTTCTCCATGTCGATGAAGTCGATGATGATGATGCCGCCCAGGTTGCGCATGCGCAGCTGGCGCGCGATCACCTGGGCCGCCTCGAGGTTGGTCTTGAAGATCGTGTCGTCGAAGCTGCGCCCGCCCACGAAGCCGCCGGTGTTGACGTCGATCGTGGTCATCGCCTCGGTCTGGTCGATGATGAGGTAGCCGCCCGACTTCAGGTCCACGCGCCGCGCGAGCGCCTTCTCGATCTCGTCCTCGACGCCGTGCAGGTCGAAGAGCGGACGGTCGCCGAGGTAGTGGTGGATGCGGTCGGTGAGCGCGGGCGTGTACTGGCGCGCGAAGTCGCTCATCTTGACGAACGTCTCGCGCGAGTCGACGAGGACGCGCACCGTCTCCTCGGTGGACATGTCGCGCAGCACGCGCTGCGCGAGGTTCAGGTCCTGGTAGAGGAGCGACGCGGGCGGCGCCTCCTTGCTGCGCAGCGTGAGGTCGCCCCAGAGCTTGGTCAGGTACTCGATGTCGGCCTGCATCTCGCGCTCGGAGGCGGTCTCCGCCATCGTGCGGATGATGAAGCCGCCGGCGAGCCCCTCCGGCAGCAGGTGCTGCAGCCGCTCGCGCAGCGTCTCGCGCTCGGCCTCGTCGCCGATGCGCTGCGAGATGCCGATGTGCGAGTCCTGCGGCAGGTACACGAGCAGGCGCCCCGCGAGGCTCACCTGCGTGGACAGCCGCGCGCCCTTGGTCCCGATCGGGTCCTTGATCACCTGCACGAGCAGCGACTGGCCCTCGTGGAGGATGCGCTCGATCGGCTTCTCGGCGCCGCCGTGGCCGTTCTGGCGGTGCTCCCAGATGTCCGCGATGTGCAGGAACGCCGCGCGCTCGAGCCCGATCTCGATGAACGCGCTCTGCATGCCCGGCAGCACGCGGGCGACGCGGCCGAGGTAGATGTTGCCCACCAGCCCGCGCGCGCTCTGGCGCTCCATGTGGAGTTCCTGCACCACGCCCTGCTCGAGCATGGCGACGCGCGTTTCCTGCGGCGTGACGTTGATCAGGATCTCGTGGGTCATGGCGGCCCGGGCGGCGCCGGCTTCGGCCGTGGGGGAAACCCCGTGCCGCGCCGTTATAGCACGGGCCGGCCGATCCGCGCGAGGAGCGCCGCGGTTTCGGCGAGCGGCAAACCCATGACGCCCGAGTAGCTGCCTTCGAGATGCGTGACGAACGCGGCGGCGAGGCCCTGGATCGCGTAGCCGCCGGCCTTGTCGAACGGCTCGCCGGTGGCGACGTAGCGCTCGATCTCGCCGGCGGACAGCTTGCGCATCGTCACGTGCGAGACGCACAGCGCGACCTCGACCTGGTCCTCGAAGCGCAGCGCGACGGCCGTGATCACCTCGTGCCGGCGGCCGGCGAGGCGCGCGAGCATCTGGCGCGCGGCGTCCACGTCGGCCGGCTTGCCGAAGATCGCGTCGCCCAGCACCACCTCGGTGTCGGCGCCGAGCACCGGGCGCGGCGGGAGCTTGCGCTCCTCCATCCGCTTCCAGCCGACGGTGGCCTTGGTGCGCGCGATGCGCTCGACGTAGTGCAGCGCCGGCTCGCCGTCGAGGGCCTCCTCGACGACGTCGCGCTTGCGCCCGGGCTCGCCGCGCAGCCGCAATTCGGTGAAGTCGACGCCGATCTGGCGCAGCAGCTCCTGCCGGCGCGGGCTCTTCGAGGCGAGGTAGACGGCGACGCTAGTCACGGTGATAGGGGTGGCCGGCGTTCAGACTGACGGCCCGGTAGAGCTGTTCCGCCAGCATGACGCGGACGAGGCCGTGCGGCAAGGTCAGCGCGGACAGGGCGAAGGTGGCGTGGGCGTCGCGCCTGACCGCGGGGTCGAGGCCGTCGGCGCTGCCGATCACGAACGCCACGTCGTCGCCCTCTTCCTGCCAGCGCGCGAGCCGGGTCGCGAGATCGCGGGTGCTCCAGGCGGCGCCGCGCTCATCCAGGGCGACCACCTTGGCACCGCCGCACGCCGCGCGCACCCGCACCGCCTCGGCGGCAAGGAGCTGCGGCACGGGCTTGCCGCGGTCGCGCGGCTCGGGCTTGAGCTCGACGAGGTTCAGGGGCAGCTCGCGCGGCATCCGCTTCGCGTACTCGTCGTAGCCGGCCGCGACCCAGGCGGGCATGCGGTGACCCAGCGCGACGATGGAAAGCTTCACCCTAGGCGGCGGCCCGGGCACGCGCCGGGGGCGCCTCCCACAGTTCCTCGAGGTTGTAGTACGCGCGCACCGCCGGCTGCATCACGTGCACCACGAGGTCGCCGGCGTCCACCAGCACCCACTCGCCGGTCTCCTCGCCCTCGACGCCCACGATGTCGGCCCCGGCCTCCTTCAGCTTGTCGCGCACGTGGTGCGCGAGCGCCTTCACCTGCCGGTTCGACTCCGCGCTGGCGATGATGAGCGAATCGTAGATGCTGGTGAGCTTGCGGACGTCGAGGACCTTGATGTCGCGGGCCTTGATGTCCTCGAGGGCGGTGACGGCGATTTGCTGCAGCTTGTTAAGTCGCATCCGGGGGTGGGGAGTAGAGACCGTGCTGGTCAATATAGGCTAAAACGGCGCGCGGCATCAATTGCGCGACCGCCGGGCGTCCCGCCGCGCCCGTGGCCAGGGCCCCGCGGATCGCGGTGGCCGAGATCGGCTGGGGCGGGACGTACGCCTCGTAGATGGCGCCGGCCGGGGTGGAAAACAAGGCAGCCGGGTCGCGGGTCAGCCGCGCCTTCCATTCCGGTACGAGGTCCGGCGGCAGGGCGGCGGCGAGCCCGACCCCGGGGCGGGGGACCACCACCACGTGGGCGAGGGCGAAGATCTCGCGCCACCGGTGCCACGTCGGCAGGCCGAGGAAGGCGTCGGCGCCGAGCAGCAGCAGCAGCGGGCGCGCCGGGTCCTCGCGGCGCAGTTCCTCGAGGGTCAGCACGGTGTAGCTCTTGCCGGCGCGGGCGAGCTCGCGCGGGTCGACCGCGAGGCCCGGGAACTCCGCGACCGCCCGCTCGAGCATCGCGCGCCGGTCGGCCGCGGACGCCTGCGGTCCCGCGCGGTGCGGCGGATCGCGCGCAGGTACCAGCCGCAGCTCGGGCAGCCCGAGCTGGCGGCGAATCGCGTCGGCGAACCGCAGGTGCCCGTAGTGCACCGGGTCGAAGGTGCCGCCGAGGAGCGCGACCGGCGTCATCCGTGCCCGTGCCCCTGCACCGGGCCGGCCGCGTACAGTTCCGCGTGGTCGATCCGCCATTCGAGGGTGCGCGCGGTCTCGTCGTTGATCACGCCTTCGTCGCGCAGGGTCGCGAGTTCCGTGCGCTCGGCGGCGATCGCGAGCAGCACCAGCCGCCGGTGCGCGGCCGCGACGCCGTCGAGGTGCAGGCGCCGCTCGGCGTTCGCGGTGTGCGTCTCCACCCGGCGGGAGTAGTCGTCGAGGAGCCGCTCGGCGAACCCGCGCTCCGCGGCCCCCGCGAGCTTCGGCAGCTCGCGGTGCAGCGCGGCCGCGGCCGCCTGCGCGAGCGCGATCTCGCCCGCCCGCAGCTCGCGCTCCGCGCCGCCGTCGCCGCGCACGCCCAGCGCGCGGATCAGCGGCGGCAGCGTGAGGCCGTTGATGAGCAGCGTGAGCAGGATCGTGGTGGCCGACAGGAAGATGATCTCGTCGCGGCCGGGGAACGGTGCGCCGGCGGCCGTGACCAGCGGCAGCGAGAGCGCGGCCGCCATCGTCACCGACCCGCGCAGGCCGGCCCAGCCGACGATGAACACCCCGCGCGGGTCGCGCACCGGCTCGCGGCGGCGGATCGACGGAAAGAGCGCCGGCGGGAGGTACGTGCCCGGGTAGACCCAGACGAGGCGGATGACGGTCACGAGGAACCACAGCACGCCCGCCTGCAGCGCGAGGGTGGTCCACGGCTGGCGCGCGGCCAGCGCGACGATGGCTTGCGGCAGCGACAGGCCGAGCAGCAGGAACACGAGGCCGTTGAACACGAAGAGCACCGTGTACCAGACCTGCAGCGCCTGCTGGCGCGTGCGCGTGCCGACGTTGCGCGCGTCGTGCCAGCCGGCGTACAGGCCCGCGGCGACGATCGCGAGGATGCCCGACGCGTGCACCGTCTCCGCCGCGAGGTAGGCGGCGAACGGCGTCAGCAGCGAGAGCATCGTCTGCACGCCGGGCATCTCGCCGCTCACGCGGTGGACGCCCTGGCGCAGGACGCCGATGCAGTACGCGACGACGATGCCCACCACCGTGCCCCCAGCCGCGACCAGCACCAATTCGCCGCCGGCTTCCCACAGCGAGAACGCGCCGGTCGCGAGCGCCGCCAGCGCGAACTTGAACGCGACGAGACCCGACGCGTCGTTGATGAGGCTCTCGCCGTTGAGGATCAGCGTGACCCGCGCCGGCAGCGGCAGCCGCTCGGTCATCGCGGCGGTGGCGACCGCGTCCGTCGGCGACACGATCGCGCCCAGCGCGAACGCCGCGGCGAGCGGCAGCCCGGGGACGAGCGCGTGCAGCGCGTAGCCGACCACGACGACCGTGGCGAGCACCAGCCCGAACGCGAGCAGCAGCACCGGCCGCAGCACCTTCTTGAAGTCGCGCCGCGGCATGAGCCACCCGTCCGCGAAGAGCAGCGGCGGGATGAACAGCACGAAGAACGTCGCGGGGTCGATGTGCACGCCGGAGAAGCCGGGCACGAAGCACAGCAGCACGCCGGCCGCGATCAGCAGCAGCGGCAGCGGCACCGGCAGGAAGCGCGCGAGCGCGGCGACCAGCGTCACCGCGAGGATCAGCGCGAGGATGACCTCGATCGTCGCCATCGCCGCATTGTACGGAAGCCGGGCGCCGGTGCGGCGCGCCCCGGCCCGGTCAGAAGCGCGAGCCCGGTTCGGCGAGGAACGCCGTCTCCTCCGGGGTGGACGCGCGGCCCAGGATCGCGTTGCGGTGCGGGTAGCGGCCGAAGCGGGAGATCACGTCCGCGTGCTTGCGCGCCCAGTCGAGCGGGCCGGGATCGGCCATGTCGCGCGACAGCGCGGCGAAGAGTTCGAGCGAACGCTCTTGCGCCGCCACGCTCTCCGCGTGCTCGAAGGGCAGGTAGAGGAACCAGCGGCCGTGCACGGGCAGCGCGCGGTCGAGGCCCCGGGCGACCGCCGAATCCGCGGCGGCCAGCGCCTGCGCGTCGCCCGCGAACGCGCGCGGCGTGTCGCGGAAGATGTTGCGGGTGAACTGGTCGAGCAGCACGACGCGCGCGAGCACGCCCTGCGCGCTCGCGTCCCACCCGACGTATTCGCCGGCGAGTGCCGCCTCCACGGCGTTGCCGAAGCCGCGCCGGATCTCCTCGTCGAACGCCGGGTCCTTGCGGAACCACACCGTGCGCGTCGTCCCGTGCTCGGGCGAGCCGGGGGCGCCGAACCAGAAGTCGAGGACGGATGCGGCGAGCGGGTCCATGACCTATCATACGAGATTCCGTGCGCCGCCCCGCATCGTGACCACGTCGTACCGCAACATCTTCCTGCTCGCCTGCTGCCAGGGGCTGCTGCTCACCAACGCCTCGGGCCTCATCTCGATGAACGCGCTGGTGGGCTTCTCGCTCACCGACGTGAAGACGCTCGCCACGCTCGGCGCGACGACCTACGTGCTCGGATCGGCGCTCGCGACGATGCCGATGTCGCTGTGGATGGGCAAGGTGGGACGCCGCCGCGGCTTCATGACCGGGGCGCTCATCAACATCGCCGGCTGCGGCATCGCGGTGCTCGCGCTGTCGCTGAAGAGCTTTCCGCTCTACTGCGTCGGCACCGCGGTGATCGGCGTCTACAACGCGATCGGCCTGCAGTACCGCTTCGCGGCCGCCGAGGTCGCGGCGCCGAAGGACCGCGCGCGCGCCATCTCGCTCGTGCTGGCGGGCGGCATCGGCGGCGGCTTCCTCGGGCCCGCCATCACGCGCTGGGGGCGCGAGATCTTCGACGCGCCGTTCCTGGGCTCGTTCGCGCTGCTCGCGGCGGTCGCCCTGGTGGCGCTCGCCGTGCAGTCGCAGGTGCGCGTGCCCAAGCCTTCGCTCGCCGAGCAGACGGATGCCGGCCGGCCGCTGGCGTCGATCGCCCGCCAGCCGGTGTTCATCGTGGCCGCGATCGCCGCGACGCTGGGCTACGGCCTCATGAACCTGCTGATGACCGCCACGCCGCTCGCGATGGACCTGTGCAGCCTGCCGTACGCGCAGGCCGCCTACGTGATCTCGTGGCACGTCGTCGGCATGTATGCCCCGGGCTTCTTCACCGGCAGCCTGATCGACCGCTTCGGCATCCTGCAGGTGATCCTGGCCGGCGTGGCGATCCTGGCCGCCGGCGCCGGCGTGGCGCTCATGGGCAACGCGTACGAGCACTTCCTGGTCGCGCTGACGCTGGTCGGCGTGGGCTGGAACTTCATGTACACCGGCGGCACCACGCTCCTCACCCAGTCGTACACGCCGTCGGAGAAGTCGCGCACGCAGGGCCTCAACGACTTCATCATGTTCTCGACGATGACGGTGTCGACGTTCTCGTCGGGCGCGCTGGTCGCCAACGGCGGCTGGCACCTCATGAACGCGATCGCGCTGCCGATCCTCGCGTTCGTCGCGTGCGTGGTGCTGTGGTACCTGCGGCACCGGCGGCGGCACGCGGCCGCCGCCGCGTGACCGCCCCGCCTCAGTCGTCGATCACGAGGCGGTAGCCGACGCCGGTCTCGGTCAGGAAGTGCCGCGGCTGGATCGGATCGTCCTCCAGCTTGTCGCGCAGCTGCTTCATGTAGATGCGCAGGTAGTGCGTGTCGGTCGCGTGCGACGGCCCCCACACCTCGGTCAGCAGCTGCCGGTGGGTGGCGACCATCCCCACCCGGCGCGCGAGCGCGGCGAGCAGGCGGTACTCGATCGGCGTCAGGTGGACGGCCGTGCCGTCGCGCTCCGCGGTCCGCGCGTCGAGGTCGATGCACGCGCGGCCGAGCCGGAGCGCCGTCGCTCCCGACGCCGTGCGCACCGTCGCCCGCAGCGCCGCGCGCACGCGCGCGAGCAGCTCGCCCACGCCGAAGGGCTTGGTCACGTAGTCGTTCGCACCCGCGTCGAGGGCCTCGATCTTCGCGCGCTCCTGCACGCGCGCCGAGAGCACGATGACCGGCAGCGGCGACCACGCGCGGATGCGGCGGATCACCTCGATGCCGTCCAGATCCGGCAGCCCGAGGTCGACGATCGCGAGGTCGGGCTTGTGGCTGCCCGCGTCGATCACGCCGCGGCGGCCGGTGACCGCCTCGACCACCTTGTAGCCCTCCGCGGCGAGCGTGGTCGCGAGGAAGCGCAGGATGTCGGGCTCGTCCTCGATGACGAGCACGGTGTGGGCCGTGGCGTTCATGGCGCGGCCGGCGGGGTGGGCCCCCGCACGGGGCCAGCCCCGGCACCGGGGGTTGCGGGGATGGCGACCGGTGTCAGACACCGAATGGTGTCGGACCCCGATGTTCCGGACGAAGCGCGCGTCACGCCGCCTCCGGCGCATCCGGCGCCGGCTCGCGCGGCAGCGCAAGGTGGAACGCCGTGCCGCCCGGGACGCGGGTCGCCCACGTCCGCCCGCCGTGCAGCGCCACGATCGCGCGGGCGATCGCGAGGCCCATGCCGGTGTCGCCGCCGCCCGGCGCGGGCGCGTCGCTCGCGAAGCGCGCGGCCACCTCCGCCAGCGCGGCGTCGGGCAGGTCGCCGCCGTAGTCCTCGACGATCACCTCGACCACGTCGGGTCGTGCCACGCCGCGCACGCGCACCACCGTGCCGGCCGCCGTGTGCCGGGCCGCGTTCTCGAGCAGGTTCCCGAGCGCCTGCTCAATTAGCGTCGCGTCGACGCGCACCAGCGGCAGGTCGCCGGGCATCTCGACGATCACGCGGTGGTCGCGCATGCGCTCGGCAAGGCGCAGCAGCACGGCGCCCGCGATCTCCGGCAGCGACGCCCAGTCGCGCTCCGGCGTCAGCGCGCCCGTGGCGAGCCGCGTCATCTGCAGGATCTTGGCGACGTACTCGGCCATGCCGGTCGCCTGCCGGAAGATGCTGCGCGCGAGCGCCTCGCGCTCGGCTTCGGTGAGGCGCGTGCCCTCCGCGATGAGGCTCGACGATGCCCCGGCCATCACCGCCAGCGGGGTGCGCATGTCGTGCGAGACGGAGGCGAGCAGCACGCTGCGCACGCGCTCGGTCTCGGCCGCGATGCGCAGGGCCGCCTGGGCCTCGGCGTGGCGGCGCACGCCGGCGACGAGACGCGAGATCACGAGCGCCACCGTCAGCATGATCGCGAACGTGAGCAGGTACTGGACGTCGTCGACGGTGAACCGCCCGCGCGGCGGCACGAACGTCACGTCGAACGCCACGACGCAGGCGAGCGCCGCCGCGATGGCCGGTCCGCGCGCGTAGCGCAGCGCCACCAGCACGACCGCGAGCAGGTAGACCATCGCGATGTTCACGAGGTCGAAGCGGCCCTCCATCGCCCAGCCGATCGCCGTACACGCCGCGGCCGCGAGCAGGGCCGCGCCATAACCGGGCCAGTCGACGTTGCGCGTCATGTCGTTACGTTACCGCAACGGGGCCGTAAAGATCCCGTCAAATTGCGCCGCCGGGCGGTGCAATCCCGCGCCGCCGGCCTAACGTGACGGCCATGGACACCTCGTTCGACGTACCCGGCAGTCCGGCTGCCGCCCATCCCGCCCGCCGGCGCACGGCGGGCCTCGCCCTCCTCGCACTCGGTGTCGTGTACGGCGACATCGGCACGAGCCCCTTGTACGCGGTCAAGGAGACCTTCAACCCGGAGCACGGACTGCCGCTGACGCCCGAGAACATCCTGGGCGGCGTGTCGGCGATCTTCTGGTCGCTGATGCTCATCGTGACGCTCAAGTACGTGACGCTCGTGCTGCGCGCCGACAACCACGGCGAGGGCGGCATCATGGCGCTGCTCGCGCTGGCCACGTCGTCGGTGCGCGACCGGCCGCGGCTCGCGCGCGTCCTGCTCGCGATCGGCATCGCCGGCGCCGCGCTGTTCTACGGCGATGCGGTGCTGACGCCCGCCATCTCGGTGCTCTCCGCGGTCGAGGGGCTGGAGGTCGGCACCGCAGCGTTCAAGCCGTACGTGGTGCCGCTCGCCACGGTGACGCTCATCGCGCTGTTCGCCGTGCAGCGGCACGGGACCGGGGTCATCGGCCTGTGCTTCGGCCCGATCTGCGCGATGTGGTTCGCGGCCCTCGCGGTCGCGGGCGCCGCGAACATCGCCGCGCACCCGGAGATATTGCGCGCGCTCGACCCGGCGCACGCGCTGCGCTTCGCCACCGGCCACGGCATGGCGTCGTTCGTGGTGCTGGGGTCGGTGCTCCTCGCGGTGACCGGCGCCGAGGCGCTCTACGCCGACATGGGCCACTTCGGGAGTCGCGCGATCCGCCTCGCGTGGTTCGCGGTGGCGCTTCCTGCGCTCGTGCTCAACTATTTCGGGCAGGGTGCGCTCCTGCTCGCCGATCCGGGCGCACTCGACAACCCGTTCTACCGCCTGTATCCCGACTGGGCGCTGTACCCGATGGTGGTGCTCGCCACGCTCGCGACGGTGATCGCGTCGCAGGCGACCATCTCCGGGGCCTACTCGCTCACGCAGCAGGCGATGCAACTGGGCTTCCTGCCGCGGCTCACGCTGCACCACACGTCGTCGCACGTGCGCGGCCAGATCTACATGCCGGCGGTCAACGGCACGCTCCTCGTCATCGTCGCGGCGGCGGTGGTGGGCTTCGGCTCGTCGTCGAAGCTCGCGTCGGCGTACGGCGTGGCGGTGATGGGCACGATGCTCGCCACCACGCTCCTCACCTACTTCGTCGTGACCGCGCGGTGGGGCTACCCGCGCGCGCTGGTGCTGGCGGCCACCGTCTTCTTCGCGGCGATCGACGGCACGTTCTTCGCGGCGGCGCTGCACAAGGTGCTGGACGGCGGCTGGTTTCCGCTGGCCCTCGGCGCCGCGATGGCGACGCTGATGCTGACGTGGCGCGCGGGCCGCGAGGCGCTGGTCGCGCGCCAGCAGGCGGCGCCGCCGCTCGCGGGCTTCCTGCACTCGCTGCTCGCGAGCGATCCGCAGCGCGTGGCCGGCACGGCGATCTTCCTCACCGCCTCGCCGGGCACCACGCCGGGGTCGCTGCTGCACAGCCTCAAGCACTATCGCGTGCTGCACGAGTGCAACGTGTTCCTCACGGTCGCGTATGCCGACACGCCCCTGGTCGACGCGGTGGACCGCGTGCACTGCGAGCGCATCGCCGATGGCTGCTGGGCGGTGACCGCCTCGTTCGGCTTCATGGAGCGCCCGGACCTCGCCCACGCGCTCGCGCTGTGCGGGCCGGCCGGGCTCACGGTGGACCCGCACCAGGTCAGCTACTTCGTGTCGCGCGAGCAGCTGGTGGCCGGACGCGCGGCGCGCGGGATCGCGCGGCTGCGCGAGCGGGGCTTCGCATGGCTCGCGCGCAACGCGGCGACCATCACCGACTTCTTCCGCATCCCGGCCAACCGCGTCGTGGAGCTGGGCACGCGCATCGAGCTCTGACCCCGCCGCCCGTTGTATCCTCGGCGGGCGATGCCGAAGAAGAGCGCCGGAATCCTTCCCTACCGCGTCCGCGACGGTCGCCTCGAGGTGCTGCTCGTGCATCCCGGCGGCCCGTTCTGGGCGCGCCGCGACGACGGCGCGTGGTCGATCGCCAAGGGCGAGCACGCCGACGACGAGGCGCCGCTCGCGGCCGCGATCCGCGAGTTCGCGGAGGAGACCGGTCGCGTGCCGCCCGGTCCGTTCGTGCCGCTGCCGCCGCAGAAGCAGCCGGGCGGCAAGACCATCGCCGCGTGGATCACCGCGGACGACTGGGATCCGGCCGCCTTCGTGTCCAACACGTTCACGCTCGAGTGGCCGCGCGGCAGCGGCCGCCTCGCGACGTTTCCCGAGGTCGACCGCGTCGCGTGGTTCGACCTGCCCACCGCCGCGCGCAAGCTCCTGCGCGGCCAGCTTCCCTTCCTCGCGGCGCTGGAGCGCCTGGTGCCGCAGCCGCAACCGACGCCATGACCCCGACCACGATCCGCTCGCTCACCTTCCACGCCGCGCGCTCCGCGCTGTCACGGCCCATTGCCGACGCCACCCACGCCATTCCCGCCATCGAGTTCATCGTCTGCGACCTGGCACTCGCGAACGGCGTGGTGGGCCAGTCGTACCTCCTCGCGTTCCACTACTCGCGCGAGGCGATCCGCGGCGCGCTGCGCGACCTCGAGGCGTTCGCGCGCGGACGGGACGCGGTGGCCACCCGGGCGTTCCTCGCCGACTGGAACCGCGAGACCGAGTACTTCGGCCACGAGGGCGTGCAGCGGTGGGCGGCGGGACTCGCGAACGTCGCGATGTGGGATGCGCACGCGCGCACGCTCGACGTCCCCGTGTGGCGGCTCCTGGGCGGCAGCGCGCGGCCGGTGCCGGTGTACGGCAGCGGCGGCTGGCTCTCGTACAGCGACGATGAACTGCTGGACGAGGTGCGCGGCTACGTGCGGCGCGGCTTTGCCGCCGTGAAGATCAAGGTCGGCGCGCCCGAGCCCGGGCGCGACCTCGCGCGTCTCGCAAGGGTGCGCGACGCGGTCGGCCCGCACGTGCGGGTGATGATGGATGCGAACCAGGGCATGACCGTGCCGGCCGCGCTCGACTTGGCACTCGCCGCGCGCGCGCTCGGCATCGGCTGGTTCGAGGAGCCGGTCGAGCACCGCGACTTCGCGGGCTACGCGTTCCTGCGCGAGCGCGCCGGCATCGCGCTCGCGATGGGCGAGCGCGAGTACGACACGCTGGCGCTGCGCGAGCTCGTCGCCCGCAACGCCCTCGACCTCTGGCAGCCGGACCTCCTGCGCCTCGGCAGCGTGGAGGCGTGGCGCGACTCCGCCGCATACGCCGCCGCGCACGGCCTGCCGGTGCTGCCGCACTACTACCGCGACTACGACGTGCCGCTGCTGTGCACGATCGGCAACGGGCAGGGCGCGGAGTCGTTCGACTGGATCGACGCCATCGTCGATGCGCCGATGCGGGTCGAGGGTGGCTTCGCCTATCCGCGCGAGTCGCCGGGGTGGGGGTTCCGGTTCAGGGAGAGCGCGCTGGTGGCTTTGTAGGTCGCCAATCAGGTGATCGCGCGGCCACAATCCTCCGCATGACACTTGTTGTTGCGTGGCACTTTCCAGCGGTCGCCGCCGGGCCGCCCCAAGGCGGCCGCCTGACCTGCCGTGAATGCGAGGGGTCTGACCCCGGCCTCATCGGGGGCAGACCCCGGGATATCGCGAAGGCGCGGCCCCTCACCCCAACCCTCTCCCCGCCCACGGGGAGAGGGAGTGGCAATGCGCAGAATGGAAGCACGCCCGGTGACGGTGTGACGGCCGCAAAAGGCGCGCCACGGCCCTCACGGCATCCCCCGCCGCCACGAACGCCTTTTGCGGACGCTAAACCCTGACCTGCCCCGACCCGAGGACCACCCACTTCTGGCTGGTGAGCCCCTCGAGCCCGACCGGCCCGCGCGCGTGGAGCTTGTTGGTCGAGATGCCGATCTCCGCGCCGAGGCCGAACTCGAAGCCGTCCGCGAAGCGGGTGGAGGCGTTCACCATCACGGAACTCGAGTCGACCTCGCGCAGGAAGCGCATCGCGTTGGCGTGGTCGTTGGTGACGATGGCGTCCGTGTGCTGCGAGCCGTACTGCGCGATGTGCGCCATCGCCTCGTCGAGCGAATCGACGACGCGGATCGCGAGGATCGGCGCGAGATACTCGGTGTACCAGTCGTCCTCGGTGGCGGGCTTCATCGCCGGGACCAGCGCGCGCGCCCGGTCGTCGCCGCGCAGTTCCACGCCCTTGTCGAGGTAGATCGTGCACAGCGGCGGCAGCACGCGCGCGGCGACGTCCGCGTGCACGAGCAGCGTCTCCATCGTGTTGCACGGCGAGTAGCGCTGCGTCTTCGCGTTGTCGGCGATGCGGATCGCCATGCCGAGGTCGGCGGCCGCGTCGATGAACACGTGGCACACGCCGTCGAGGTGCTTGATCACCGGCACCCGCGCCTCGCGCGCGATGCGCTCGATCAGGCTCTTGCCGCCGCGCGGCACGATGACGTCGACGTGCTTCTCGTCGGTGATGAGGTGTCCCACCGCCGCGCGGTCGGACGTGGCGATCACCTGCACCGCTTCCGGCGGCAGGCCGGCCTCGCGCAGTCCCTGCTGCACGCAGGTCGCGATCGCCCGGTTGCTGCGCAGCGCCTCGGAGCCACCGCGCAGGATGGTGGCGTTGCCGGACTTGAGGCACAGCCCCGCCGCGTCCGCGGTCACGTTCGGGCGCGACTCGTAGATGATGCCGACCACGCCGAGCGGCACGCGCATCTTGCCGACCTGGATCCCGGTCGGGCGGAAGCGCAGGTCGGTGATCTCGCCGACCGGATCGGGCAGCGCGGCGATCTCGTCGAGGCCGTCCGCCATCGCCTTGATCGTCTTCGGCGTCAGCGTTAGGCGGTCGACGAACGCGGCGTCTTGGCCCGCAGCGCGTGCGGCCTCGACGTCGCCCGCATTGGCGTGCAGCAGCGCCGCCTCGTCGCGCCGGATCGCGGCCGCCATCGCCTGCAGGGCGTGGTTCTTGGCGTTGGTGTCGGCGCGCGCGACCTCGCGCGCGGCGGCCCGCGCGGCCGTGCCCACCGCCGCCATGTAGGCGGCGACGTCGGACACGTCGGTCAGGCCGGGGATGCGGAGGTCGTTCATGGGAGGGATTCTAGCGCGCAGCCGACGGATCGAGGGTGCGCACCCCTTCCGGCGTGCCCATCAGGATGAGATCGGCGCCGCGGTTCGCGAAGAGGCCCACGGTCACCACCCCCGCGATCTGGTTGATCGTGGTCTCCAGCGCCACCGGATCCTCGATCGTGAGTCCCGACACGTCGAGGATCACGTTGCCGTTGTCGGTGGTGAAGCCCATCCGCAGCGCGGGCTGGCCGCCGAGGCGCACCAGTTCGCGCGCGACGTAGCTGCGTGCCATCGGGATCACCTCGACCGGCAGCGGGAAGCGGCCCAGCACCGGGACGAGCTTCGACTGGTCGACGATGCACACGAACTTCTGCCCGACCGCCGCAACGATCTTCTCGCGCGTGAGTGCGCCGCCGCCGCCTTTGATCATCGCGCCCCACTGGGTCACCTCGTCGGCGCCGTCGATGTACACCGGGACGTCGGAGACGTTGTTGAGGTCCTCGACCTCGATGCCGTAGGACTTGAGACGCGCGGTCGACTTCTCGGAACTCGACACCGCACCCTTGATGCGGCCCTTGATCTTGGCCAGCTCGTCGATGAAGAAGTTGGCGGTCGAGCCGGAGCCCACGCCGACCCAGTGGCCGGTCACCACCTGCTTGATCGCCTCGCGGGCGACGGCCTGTTTCATCTCGTCCTGGGTCATGGCGGCATCTGCGGTCGGGGAAGCCGTCGATTTTACGCCGGGCGCCCGCCCGGCCCGCAGCCGCGCGACACCGGCGGTGCCCCGCCGCCGGTCAGGCCCCGGTGCGCCGCTGGCGCAGCCTGCCGATCGCCGTGGCGGCGAGCACGAGCACCGCGCCCGCGAGGAGGCCCACCAGCGCGTTGGCCGCGAGCGGCGCCAGGCCCGCAGCGACGTCGCCGACCAGCGGCCAGTCGCCCGCGCGCCCGCCCGCGGCTTCCACCACGTGGTGCACCGCCGGCACGCCGTGCGCGAGGATGCCGCCGCCGACCAGGAACATCGCCGCGGTGCCCGCGACGGAGAGGAACTTCATGAGCCACGGGGCCGCGCGCAGGATGCCCGCGCCGACGGCGCGCGCCGCCGCGCCCGGCTGTGCGCGCAGCCAGAGGCCGAGGTCGTCGAGCTTCACGATGGCGGCGACGATGCCGTACACGCCGACGGTCATCGCGAGCGCGATGACGACCAGCACCGCGACCTGCGTGGCCAGGGGCGTGCTCGCGACGGTGCCGAGCGCGATGACCACGATCTCGGCGGACAGGATGAAGTCGGTGCGCACCGCGCCCTTGATCTTCGCCTTCTCGTGCGCGACCGCGTCGAACGCCGGATCGGCGAAGGCGGCCGCCCGTTCCGCGCGCGCCGCCTCGCGCTCGCCGGGTGCCGCAAGCCAGCGGTGCGCGAGCTTCTCGAACCCCTCGTAGCACAGGAAGGCACCGCCGACCATCAGGAGCGGCGTGATCGCCCAGGGCAGGAGGGCGCTGATCGCGAGCGCGGCCGGCACCAGGATCGCCTTGTTGACGAGCGAGCCCTTGGCCACCGCCCACACGACCGGCAGCTCGCGGTCGGCGCGCACGCCGGTGACCTGCTGGGCGTTGAGCGCGAGGTCGTCGCCCAGCACACCCGCGGTCTTGCGGGTCGCGACCTTGGTGAGGACCGCGACGTCGTCGAGGATGCTCGCGATGTCGTCGAGCAGGGCGAGCAGGCCGGCGGCGGCCATGGCGGATCTCCGCGTGACGGAACGCCGCCGATGATGCCACGCCGGCACCCTGCGCCGGCGCTGGACACTAGACGAGCGTGCGCCGCAGGTCCGCGAGCAGCCCCGCGAAGTAAGTCGTGAAGCGCGCGGCCAGCGCGCCGTCGATCACGCGGTGGTCGTACGAGAGCGAAAGCGGCAGCATGAGCCGCGGCGCGAACGCCTTGCCGTCCCACACCGGCTTCATGGCGCTCTTCGACACGCCGAGGATGGCGACCTCCGGCGCGTTGATGATCGGCGTGAACGCGGTGCCGCCGATGCCGCCCAGCGAGCTGATCGAGAAGCAGCCGCCCTGCATGTCGGCGGGGCCGAGCTTGCCCTCGCGCGCCTTGGCGGAGAGGTCGCCCATCTCCTTCGCGATCTGCAGCACGCCCTTCTGGTCGGCGTTCTTCAGCACCGGCACCACGAGGCCGTTCGGCGTGTCCGCCGCGAAGCCGATGTTGAAGTACTGCTTGTAGACGAGGTTGTCGCCGTCGAGCGAGGCGTTGAAGTCGGGGAATTTCTTCAGCGCCGCCACCGACGCCTTGATGAGGAACGCGAGCATCGTCACCTTGACGCCCGCCTTCTCGTTCTCCTTGTTGAGCCCGACGCGGAAGGCTTCCAGCTCGGTGATGTCCGCCTCGTCGAACTGCGTGACGTGCGGGATCATCACCCAGTTGCGCGCGAGGTTGGCGCCGCTGATCTTCTTGATCCGCGACAGCGGCTTCGCCTCGACGGGGCCGAACTTCGCGAAGTCCACGACCGGCCACGGCAGGAGGTTGAGCGCACCACCGCCGGTGACGCCGCCGGCGGCCGGCGCGGCCGCGCCGTCGCCGGCGAGCACGCCCTTCACGTACTGCTGGACGTCTTCCTGCAGGATGCGGCCGTTCGGTCCGGTGCCCTTGATCTGCGCGAGGTCGACGCCCAGCTCGCGCGCGAACTTGCGGACGGACGGCGACGCGTGGGCCGCGGTGAAGGCCGGGCCGTCGACGGGAGTCGTCGGGGTCGGCGCGGGGGCGGGTGCGGGCGCGGGAGGCGGGGGCGCGGCCGGAGCGGCTGCAGGGGCCACAGCCGCGGGAGCCGCAGCGGGCGCGGGTGCGGGCGGTGCCGCCGCCGGTGCAGGCGCCGCGGCCGCGGCACCTGCCGCCTCGAGTGTGAGCACCAGCGTGCCCTCGCTCACCTTGTCGCCGACCTTCACGGCGATCGCGCGGACCGTGCCCGCCGCGGGCGAGGGCACGTCCATCGTCGCCTTGTCCGACTCCAACGTGACGAGCGCGTCCTCGGCCTTGACCGTGTCGCCCGGCTTCACCAGCACTTCGATCACCGGGACGTCCTTGAAGTCCCCGATGTCCGGCACCTTGACTTCCATCGTGCTCATTGGTTTTCCCTTCGCGCTTCGCGCTTCGCGCTGCGGGGTGCATTCGCCCTCGGGGCGGCCCATCGTGCTCATCGCGCGTCGCCTTCTTCTCTATACGGTCCAGGGAGCGGGCTTGTCCGGGTCGAGGCCGTACTTGGCGATGGCCTCGGCCACCTTCGCGGCGGGGATGGTGCCCTCGTCCGCGAGCGCCTTCAGCGCGGCGACCGCGACGTACTGCGGATTGACCTCGAAGAACTCGCGCAGGTTGGAACGCGTGTCCGAGCGTCCGAAGCCGTCGGTGCCGAGCACCACGTAGCGGCGCCCGATGAGCGGCCGGATCTGCTCGGCGAACATGCGCATGTAGTCGGTGGCCGCGATCACCGGCCCCTGCGTGCCGGCGAGGCAGCGCTCGACGTGCGACGTGCGCGGCTTCCCGGTCGGGTGCAGCATGTTCCAGCGCGTGACCGCGTTGCCGTCGCGCGCGAGTTCGGTGAACGACGGGCACGCCCACAGGTCGGACGTGACGCCCCAGTCGTTCTTCAGCAGTTCCGCCGCGGCCATCACCTGCCGCAGGATCACGCCGGAGCCCATGAGCTGCACGCGCGGCGCCTTGCCCTTGGTCGCGCCACCGTCCGCGAGCTTGTACATGCCCTTGATGATGTCGGGCGCCGCGCCCTCCGGCATGCCGGGGTGCGGGTAGTTCTCGTTCATGAGCGTGAGGTAGTAGTACACGTCCTCCTGCTCGACGTACATGCGGCGCAGGCCGTCCTGGATGATCACCGCGACCTCGTACGCGAAGCTCGGGTCGTACGAGATGCAGTTCGGCACCGTCGCCGACAGGATGTGCGAGTGCCCGTCCTCGTGCTGCAGGCCCTCGCCGTTCAACGTCGTGCGCCCCGCCGTGCCGCCGAGCAGGAAGCCGCGCGAGCGCATGTCGCCCGCGGCCCACGCCAGGTCGCCGACGCGCTGGAAGCCGAACATCGAGTAGAAGATGTAGAACGGGACCATCGGCACGTCGTGCGTCGAGTACGACGTCGCGGCCGCGATCCAGTCGCACATGCCGCCGGCCTCGTTGATGCCTTCCTGGAGGATCTGGCCGTGCTTGTCCTCCCGGTAGAACATGAGCTGGTCGGCGTCCTGTGGCGTGTAGAGCTGCCCCTGCTGGTTCCAGATGCCGAGCTGCCGGAACATGCCTTCCATGCCGAACGTGCGCGACTCGTCGGGCACGATCGGCACCACGTGCTTGCCGAGGCCCTTGTCGCGGATCAGCACCTGCAGGATCTGCACGAATGCCATCGTGGTCGAGATCTCGCGGTCCTCGGTGCTCTTCAGCAGCCGGTCGAACGCCGACAGCTCGGGCACCGGCAGCGTCGACGACGACTTGCGCCGGCGCGTGGGCAGGTAGCCGCCCAGCGCCATGCGGCGCTCCGCCATGTACTTCTGCTCGGGCGAGTCGGGCGGGAACGTGAGGTACGGAATCCCGTCGAGCTGCTCGTCGGTCACCGGCAGGCCGAAGCGGTCGCGGAAGCGTGCGAGCGACTCGTGCGACATCTTCTTCTGCTGGTGCGTGATGTTCTGCGCCTCGCCCGAGGCGCCCATGCCGAAGCCCTTGATGGTCTTGGCGAGGATCACCGTCGGCTGGCCCTTGTGGTTCGCGGCGGCGTGGAACGCGGCGTAGATCTTGTGCGTGTCGTGGCCGCCGCGATTGAGGCGCCAGATCTCCTCGTCCGACCAGTCGGCGACGAGCGCTTTCAGTTCCGGCGTGTTGAAGAAGTACTCGCGGACGTACGCGCCGTCCTTGCTCTTGAACGTCTGGTACTCGCCGTCGACGCACTCCATCATCCGCTGCATCAGGATGCCCTTGCGGTCGCGCGCGAACAGCGCGTCCCAGTGCGTGCCCCAGATGACCTTAATGACGTTCCAGCCGGCGCCGCGGAAGTCGCTCTCGAGCTCCTGGATGATCTTGCCGTTGCCGCGCACCGGACCGTCCAGGCGCTGCAGGTTGCAGTTGATGACGAAGATCAGGTTGTCGAGGTTCTCGCGCGACGCCATGCCGATCGCGCCCATCGACTCCGGCTCGTCCATCTCGCCGTCGCCCATGAACGCCCACACCTTGCGCCCTTCGGTCTGCGCGAGGCCGCGGTCCTGCAGGTACTTCATGAAGCGCGCCTGGTAGATCGCCATCAGCGGGCCGAGGCCCATCGACACCGTCGGGAACTGCCAGAAGTCCGGCATCAGCCACGGGTGCGGGTACGACGAGATGCCGCGGCCGTCGACCTCCTGCCGGTAGTTGTCGAGCTGTTCCTCGGTCAGCCGGCCGAGCATGAACGCGCGCGCGTAGACGCCGGTCGCGGAGTGGCCCTGCACGAACACGAGGTCGCCGCCGTGGTCGTCGGTCGCCGCCCGCCAGAAGTGGTTGAAGCCGACGTCGTAGAGGTCGGCGGCAGAGGCGAAGCTCGCGATGTGGCCGCCGACGTTCGTGTGCTTGTTCGCGCGCAGCACCATCGCCATCGCGTTCCAGCGCACGTACGCGCGGATGCGGGCCTCGATCTCCGCGTTGCCGGGCAGGCGCACCTGCGCCTCGGTCGGGATCGTGTTGATGTACTGCGTGTTCGCCGAGAACGGCAGGTAGGCGCCGCGCTGGCGCGCCGCGTCGATCAGCTGCTCGATCAGGTAGTGCGCGCGGTCGGGACCTTCCGCCGCCAGCACGCCGGCAAGGGCATCCAGCCACTCGCGGGTTTCCTGCGGATCGGGGTCGCGTCGTTGGGCATCCATGCACGTCTCCTCACATCACGGGCGGCTCGCGACGGGCGAGCGCGGGCGGTAAGCGGCACCCGCCGCGGGCGCGACGGGTGCGACCGGCGATTCTAGGCGGGCGGGTGGAACCTGTATTGCGGCGGCGCGGTACGCGACTCTTCGCGGTCGCGTGTCCTCCTGGCCGGCAGCCGGCCCGCGCATATTACCACTGTGCGGAAATCGTTTCCATAACGCTGGTGTCAGACACGTTAATGCTGGTGTCAGACACGTCATATGACGTGTCTGACACCGAACGAATTGGAAGGGTCTGACCCCAATGTGACGGGTCTGACCCCGATGGGCCCCGATCAGCCGCGGGACCCGTGGCGGATCAGCGCAGCGGCGGCGAGCCCGCTGATCACGGCGCTGGCGGCGAACCCGGCCCGGTAGCCGCCGGTCAGGGCGGCGAGGCCCGCGTACAGGAGGGGGCCGAACACGACCCCGGCGAAGGTGAGGAAGCCGGATGCGCCGGTCACCGCGGCGGCCATGCCCGGGGGGGCCCGGCGGGCGAGCTCGGACAACTGGACGCCGTTCCAGCCGATGGCCGTCGCTCCATAGGCGCCGACCAGCGGCAGCACGAACCACGCCGGCCAACCGGGGCCGGCCAGTGCCAGCACCGCGCCGCAGACGCTCGCGAGGACCCCGATGGCGGCGAGGATCCGGTTGGGCGCCCACCACCGGTCCGCCGCCATGCCCCAGAGGATGCGTCCCGCCACGGCGCAGGATGTCGCACAAGTGAGCGCTAACCCCGCCGCGACCAGCGACCAGCCGAGCCCGTCGGTCAGGTACACCACGAGGAACGTCGACAGCGACGTCTGCACGGCCGCGAACGCGAGGCCGACCAGCGACAACTCCCGCAGCCGCGGCGTCCCGACCACCACCCGCAGCGGCCGCAGGAGGGTGGCGAGCGAGAACGCCTGCCGCGCGGACGAGCGCAGGTCGAGGGACTTGCGCGTGGGCTCCGCCGCGATCGCGACGGCCACCCCGGCCAGCGCCACCGCGAGGAACGCCACCCGCCAGCCGGTCGCCAGTGCGAGCGCCGGCAAGAGGGCCCCGGCCAGCGCGGCGCCCGCCGGGACGCCGGTCTGCTTGATGGAGAAGGTGAGCGCCATCCGGTCGGCCGGCGTGGTCCGGGCGAGGACCTCGGACGACGCCGCCGTGATCGGCCCGTAGCCCAGTCCCGCCACGAACCCGGCCACGACCAGCAGTGGGGCGCCCGCGGCCGGCAGGAGCGCCATGCTCCCGATGCCGGCCACGCACAGCCCGACCGCGACCTGCGACACCCGGATCGCGCCGTGCCGGACGATGAACTCGCCGCACCCTAGGCTGCCCACCATCGCGCCCGCGAACGTGAACGCGACGAAGACGCCGATCCACTTGGGCGTGATGCCGAGGTCGGGCGCGAGCACGGGTGCCAGCACGGCCGGAGCCGAGGTCACCACCGCCGTGAACATCTGGATGGCCAGCGTCGCGACCAGCGCGACCGTGCCCGCGTGCCGGGACGGCGCCGCCGGTCGCCCGTCAGCGTTCACGCGCGACGGGCACCTGCCGGGTGTCGGTGACGATGAGGTCGACGACGAGATCGTGCGGTGCCGCGGGGACGGAGGGGACGACCTGCAGGTCATAGGCGCCCGCCACCCGCATCGCGCGCGCATCCAGCATGGCGAGCAGGCGATCGTAGTAGCCGCCGCCGTAGCCTAAGCGCCGGCCCGTCGGGTCGAACGCCACGCCCGGCACCAGCACCCAGTCGATGGCGGCGAGGTCCACGCGCGGCAGCGTGGCAGCGGGTTCCGGGATGCCGCGGAAGCCGGGGGCCGTCTCCCGCTCCACGTCGCGCACGACGTGCAGGTCGAGCATGCGCGCCGCGTCGTCGACCCGCGGCAGCACGACCGTCCGGCCCTGCGCCTGGGCCGCCGCGATCACCGCGCGGGTGTCCCACTCGCTGCGGAACGGCAGCGTCAGCAGCAGGCAGCGTGCGGCGGCGAACGAGGGGAGGGCGACGATGCGTCCGGCGATGACGGCCGCGGCGGCCGCACGGGCGTCCGCGCCCAGCGCGTCGCGCTGCGCGAGCACCGCGTTGCGCATGGTGCGCTTGGCTTCGTGCAGTTGGGGCCCGGTGAGCGAGGCGGCATCCGGAGCGCGGGACATGGGCGCGCATCTTAGCGCATCGCGCCCGCCGCCCCGGCCGCGCCGGGCCGCGCGTCCGGCACTTATATAATGCGCAGTCTCGAACACGACACGGGCGCGGTCCATGAAGAACACCAACCAGTTCTACCGCCAGCGGCGCGATGCGGTGCTGCGCGCGATGCGCGCGCACGCCGGCGGCGGGTTGGCCCTCGTGCCCACCGCGCCCGAGGTGCCGCGCAACCGGGACTCGCTCTTTCCGTACCGCGCGGACAGCTACTTCTACTACCTGACGGGCTTCCCGGAGCCGGAAGCCGTGGTCGCGCTGATCGCCGGCCCCGACGGCGACCGGCACGTCCTCTTCTGCCGCGAGAAGAACGAGGAGCGCGAGATCTGGGACGGCTTCCGCTACGGCCCCGACGCCGCGAAGGAGATCTTCGGGTTCGACGAGGCCTATCCGATTTCCGAACTCGACGCGAAGATGCCCGACCTCGCCTGCGACCGGCCGGCGCTCTTCACGCCGCTCGGGCTCTTCGACGCGTGGGACCGCAAGGTCACCCACGTGCTGAACGAGGTGCGCGCCCGCGTGCGCACCGGCGTCGCGGCGCCCGACGAGGTGGTTGACGTGCGCGGCGTGCTCGACGCGATGCGCCTCGCCAAGGACGAGCAGGAGCTGGCGCTCATGCGCCGCGCCGGCGCGATCAGCAGCGCCGCGCACGCGCGGGCGATGGCGCGCACCCGGCCCGGCTGGTTCGAGTACCAAGTCGAGGCCGAGCTCGTGCACGAGTTCCTGCGCTCGGGCGCGCAGGCGGTCGCCTACCCGTCGATCGTCGCGTCCGGCCCGAACGCCTGCGTGCTCCACTACCGCGAGAACAACCGCGAGATGGCCGACGGCGAGCTGCTGCTCATCGACGCCGGCTGCGAGTACCAGGGCTACGCGTCGGACATCACGCGCACGTTCCCGGTCAACGGCAAGTTCAGCGGGCCGCAGAAGGACGTCTACGAGCTGGTGCTGGCGTCGCAGCTGGCGTGCCTCGACACGATCCGGCCCGGCGCCGACTTCCACGACTATCACAAGGCCGCGGAGCGGGTGCTCGCCCAGGGCTACATCGACCTCGGCCTGTGCCACGGCACGCTCGACGAGGTGCTGGAGAACGGCAGCTTCAAGCAGTTCTACATGCACCGCGCCGGCCACTGGCTCGGGCTCGACGTGCACGACGCCGGCCTCTACCAGGTGAAGGGCGCGTCGCAGAAGCTCGCGCCGGGCATGGTGCTGACCGTCGAGCCCGGCACCTACATCCGCCCCGCCGACAACGTGCCGGAAGCGTTCTGGAACATCGGCGTGCGCATCGAGGACGACGTGCTCGTCACCCCGGACGGCTACGAGAACCTGACGGCGGCCACGCCCAAGACCGTGGCCGAGGTCGAGGCGGCCTGCGCCCGCTAGCCGCGCCATGCACGACGTCGTCATCGTCGGCGCCGGCCCGGTGGGCGGCACCCTCGCGCTCGCGATCGCGGACGCCGACCTCGACGTGGTTGCGCTCGACGCGCGGCCGGCGGGGCAGTCGCTGCGCCGCGACCGCTCGCTCGCCCTCTCGCACGGCGCGCGCCTCGTCTTCGAGCGCCTCGACGTGTGGGGCCGCATCGCTGCCACGCCCGGCGCGGTCACGCCGATCACCACCATCGACATCTCGCAGGCCGGCGGCTTCGGCGTCACGCGCCTGACGGCGGAGGAGCAGGACCTGCCGGCGCTGGGCTACGTCGTGTCGTACCTCGCGCTGCAGGACGCGATCGACGCCGCGCTCGCGCGCACCCGCACGGTCGTCCGCTACGACAGCGTCGTCGCGCGCGTCGGCGGCACGCCGGCCTACGCCGCCGTCGAACTCGAGGGCGAAGGCCGCGAGCCGGTGACCGGGCGCCTGGTCGTGGTCGCCGACGGCACCGGCGCGGTCGTGCGCGGGGTTACGCGCGAGCGGCGCGACTACGGCCAGAGCGCCGTCCTGGCCAAGGTCGAGATGCGCACGCCGCATCGCGGGGTGGCCTACGAGCGGTTCACGCCGCGCGGGCCGGTGGCCCTGCTGCCCGAAGGTGAGCACTACAGCCTCGTGTGGACCATGACGCCGGAGGAAGCCGTGCGCACGCTGGCGCTCCCCGACGCCGCGTTCCTCGAGCGCCTCGCGCTCCATTTCGGAGCACGGGTCGAGGGTTTCGCGGGCGTGCGCGACCGGAAGGCGTTTCCGCTGGCCCTCGAATACGCCCGGCCCGCGAGCGCCACGCGCACGGTGCTCGTCGGCAACGCGGCGCAGGCGCTGCATCCGGTCGCCGGGCAGGGCTTCAACCTCGGCGTGCGGGACGCGTTCGAATTGGCGCAGGCGATCAACACGACGCCGCGCGACGCGCTCGGCGACGGCGCGATGGTCGCGCGCTACGTGCGCCGCCGCCGCGTCGACCGCACCGCGGGCATCGCCTTCACGCACGGCCTCACGCAGGTGTTCCTCCGCGACCACGCCTGGCTCGCGTGGCCGCGCGGCGTGGCGCTCGCGCTGCTCGACGCGCTGCCGCCCGCGAAGAAGGCGTTCACGCGCGCGATGCTCTACGGCCTGTCCTGAACGCGCGTTCGCTCGCGGCGCGCGCCGCATCGTCGCGCGCGCGCTGTCTTTCGACCGCCGGCGCACCTTGTGGCCCGCGCAAAGCCGGTATAATCGATCCCCCGGCCGTCGCATCCATCGCGGTACTTCCTTTCTCCACGAAGCCTCCTCGCCGAGCATGCGCATCGGGCCGTATCTTTTGCCGAACAACCTCGCCGTCGCGCCGATGGCCGGGGTCACCGACCGGCCCTTCCGCATGCTGTGCAAGCGACTCGGCGCCGGTTACGCGGTGTCGGAGATGGTCGCGTCCAACCCCCGGCTGCGCGACACCGACAAGTCGCGCCGGCGCATCGACCACGCGGGCGAGCCTGCGCCCATCGCGGTGCAGATCGCCGGCGCCGATCCGGCGCTGATGGCGGAGGCCGCGCGCTACAACGTGGCGCAGGGCGCGCAGATCATCGACATCAACATGGGCTGCCCGGCGAAGAAGGTGTGCAACACCGCCGCCGGGTCCGCGCTGCTCGCCAACGAGCCGCTGGTCGCGGCCATCGTGCAGGCCGTCGTCGCGGCCGTGGACGTGCCCGTCACCCTCAAGATCCGCACCGGCCCACATCCGGGCGCGCGCAATGCGCTCGCCATCGCGCGCATCGCGGAGGACGCCGGCATCGCCGCACTCACCGTGCACGGCCGCACCCGGGCGTGCGCGTTCGTGGGCGCCGTCGAGTACGACACGATCGCCGCCGTGAAGCAGGCGGTGGCGATCCCGGTCATCGCGAACGGCGACGTCGCGTCGCCCGCGGTGGCGCGCGCCGTGCTCGCCCACACCGGCGCCGACGCGCTGATGATCGGCCGTGCCGCGCAGGGGCGGCCCTGGATCTTCCGCGAGATCGCCCACCACCTCGCGACCGGCGGCTTCCTGCCGCCGCCGACCGTGGCCGAGGCGCGCGCGCTCGTCGACGAGCACCTCGCGGATCACTACGCCTTCTACGGCGAGGGCACCGGCGTGCGCACCGCGCGTAAGCACCTCGCCTGGTACACCGAGGACCTCGCGGGCGGCGACAGCTTCCGCCGCGCGATGTGCGGCGCGGAGGACTGCGCGGCGCAACTGGCGGTGGTCCACGCGTACTTCGACCGGCTCGCGGCGACGCACGAGCGGCTCCCTTACCTCCGCGTGGACGGCGCGGGGGCGGTGCCGCCGGCAGCGTTGCGCGCGCCCTTTGCAACGAGCAGGCAGCACCGGGACGCGGAGGCCCTCGCGGCGTGAACCGTAAGCAGAAACTGAACGGCAGCAACGAGATCTGCCGCAGCGTCGACAAGTCGCTCGACGAGTACTTCAAGCGCCTCGACGGCGAGACCCCCACCGGCGTGTACGACATGGTGATCGGGCACGTGGAGCGCGCGCTCCTGGCCTCCATCATGATGCGCGCCGAAGGCAACCAGACGCAGGCGGCGGACATGCTCGGCATGAACCGCAGCACGCTGCGCTCCAAGCTCGTCAAACACAAACTCGTCTAGCAGAACGTCATGGCCGCACGCGTCGCCCAGGCACTCCTCTCCGTTTCCGACAAGTCGGGTCTCGTGGAATTCGCCAGGGGCCTCGCGGCCCGCGGCGTCAAGCTCCTCTCCACCGGCGGCACCGCGAAGGCGCTGGCCGATGCGGGGCTGCCCGTCACCGACGTCGGCAGCTACACCGGGTTTCCCGAGATGCTCGACGGCCGCGTGAAGACGCTGCACCCCAAGGTGCACGGCGGCATCCTCGCGCGGCGCGACCTGCCCGACCACGTGCAGGCGCTCGCGCAGCACGGCATCCCGACCATCGACCTCGTGGTGGTCAACCTCTACCCGTTCCGGCAGACGGTCGCGAAGCCCGGCTGCACGCTCGAGGACGCCATCGAGAACATCGACATCGGCGGCCCGTCGATGGTGCGCGCCGCGGCCAAGAACTGGCAGCACGTCGGCGTGGTCGTCGATCCGGCGGACTATCCGACGGTCCTCGCCGAGTTGGTCGGCCACGGCGACGCGCTGACCGAGTCCACGCGCTTCCGCCTGATGCGCAAGGCGTTCGCGCACACCGCCGCCTACGACGGCGCCATCGCGAACTGGCTGACCGCGCGCGACGCCACCGGCGCCGCCCACGGCTGGCCCGACTCGATGCACATCAACGGCGAGAAGGTGCAGGAGATGCGCTACGGCGAGAATCCGCACCAGGCGGCCGCGTTCTACCGCGACGAGGCGCCGGCGCCGGGATCCATCGCGACCTACCGCCAGCTGCAGGGCAAGGAGCTCTCCTACAACAACGTCGCCGACAGCGACGCTGCGTGGGAGTGCGTGAAGACGTTCGCCGAATCCGCGTGCGTGATCGTCAAGCATGCGAACCCCTGCGGCGTCGCGGTCGGCGCCAACCCGCTCGAGGCGTACCGCAAGGCGCTCGCGACCGACCCCACGTCCGCGTTCGGCGGCATCATCGCGTTCAACCGCCCGGTCGACGCCGCGACGGTGGAGGCCGTGTCCGCGCAGTTCCTCGAAGTGCTCATCGCACCCGCGTACGCCGACGAGGCGCTCGCCGTGATCGCGAAGAAGGTCAACGTGCGCGTGCTCGAGGTGCCGCTGCCGGCCGGCGCGCCGGCGCACAACGCGTTCGACCTGAAGCGCGTCGGCGGCGGCTTCCTGGTGCAGGGACCCGACGACCGCAACGTGCTCCCGGCCGAGCTCAAGGTGGTGACGAAGTTCGCCCCCACGCCGGCGCAGCTCGTCGACCTGCTCTTCGCGTGGCGCGTCGCGAAGTTCGTCAAGTCCAACGCCATCGTCTACTGCAAGGACGGGCAGACGCTCGGCATCGGCGCCGGCCAGATGAGCCGCGTGGATTCCACGAAGATCGCCGCCATGAAGGCGGCCAACGCGAAGCTCGTGCTGCAGGACTCGGTGGTCGCCTCCGACGCGTTCTTCCCGTTCCGCGACGGCCTCGACGTGGTCGCCGACAACGGCGCCACGGCCGTGATCCAGCCGGGGGGCAGCATGCGCGACGCCGAGGTGATCGCCGCTGCCGACGAGCGCGGCATCGCGATGGTGTTCACCGGCTTCCGCCACTTCCGGCACTAGCCGCTCCATGAAGATCCTGGTCATCGGCGGCGGCGGCCGCGAGCACGCGCTGGCGTGGAAGCTTGCGCAGAGCCCGCGCGTCGCGCGCGTCTTCGTGGCGCCCGGCAATGCCGGCACCGCGCGCGACCCCGCGCTCGCCAACGTGGCGATCACGGCCGTCCCCGAGCTCGTCGCCTTCGCCAAGGCCGAGCAGATCGCGCTCACGGTGGTCGGGCCCGAGGCGCCTTTGGCCGCGGGCGTGGTCGACGCCTTCCGCGCGGCTGGCCTGCGCATCTTCGGACCGACGCAGGCGGCGGCGCAGCTCGAAAGCTCGAAGGACTTCGCCAAGGCGTTCATGCAGCGCCACGGCCTGCCGACCGCCGCGTACCGCACGTTCACCGACGCGCGCGAGGCGCACGCCTACGTCCGCGCGCGCGGCGCCCCCATCGTGATCAAGGCCGACGGCCTCGCCGCGGGCAAGGGCGTGGTCGTCGCGCAGACGCTCGCCGAAGCCGAGGCGGCCATCGACATGATGCTGGTCGACAACGCGATGGGTGCCGCAGGCGCGCGCGTGGTCGTCGAGGACTTCCTCGCGGGCGAGGAGGCGAGCTTCATCGTGATGGTCGACGGGCGCCACGTGCTGCCGCTCGCGTCGTCGCAGGACCACAAGCGCCTGCGCGACGACGACCAGGGACCGAACACCGGCGGCATGGGCGCCTACTCGCCGGCGCCGATCGTCACGCCGGCGATGCACGCGCGCATCATGCGCGAGGTCATCAACCCCGCGGTGGCCGGCATGGCCGCCGACGGCCACCCGTACACCGGCTTCCTGTACGCCGGCGTGATGATCGACGCCGACGGCGTGCCGCGCGTGCTGGAGTTCAACTGCCGCCTAGGCGACCCCGAGACGCAGCCGATCA
Organism: Burkholderiales bacterium; assembly: GCA_046347715.1. GTDB lineage: Bacteria > Pseudomonadota > Gammaproteobacteria > Burkholderiales > Casimicrobiaceae > VBCG01. The sequence continues at coordinate 27,998 of JAXMFO010000004.1, read as the reverse complement.
TGGTGCGCCTCAAGTCCGACCTCGTCGACCTGCTCGAGCACGCGGTCAACGGCACGCTGGACGCGATCGACGCCGAGTGGGACCGGCGCGCCGCGCTCGGCGTCGTGCTCGCCGCCGGGGGCTACCCCGAGGCGCCGCACACCGGCGCTGCGATCGAGGGTCTCGAGCGGATCACCGCGGCCGCGCACCCGGACGTGCAGGTGTTCCATGCGGGCACCAGGCTCGCCGGCGACCGCGTGGTGGTGAGCGGCGGCCGCGTGCTGTGCGTCACCGCGCTCGGCGACTCCGTGAAGCAGGCGCAGCGCGCGGCGTACGCCGCCGTCGCGGACCTGCACTTCGACGGCATGCAGTACCGCAGCGACATCGGCTTCCGCGCGCTCGCCCCCCGGAAAGCCGGCGGCGAGTAGGCGCCCGGCGCGCGTCCCCGCACGCGGGCAGGGCCGCCCGCGCGGCGACTGCGCTAGCATTCGCACTTTCCTTCGCCTACGCACGACGCGCCGATGAACGTCTCCGCCGTCCGCACCTACCTTCCCGAACTGCAGGAACGCATCGTCGCGGGCCTCGAGGCCATCGACGGCGGGCACTTCCGCCGCGACGAGTGGACGCGCCCCGAGGGCGGCGGCGGCATCTCGCGCCTCATCGAGGGTGGCGCCGTGCTCGAACGCGGTGGCGTGCTGTTCTCGCACGTGACCGGCAACAAGCTGCCGCCCTCGGCCACCGCCCACCGTCCCGAACTCGCGGGCCGCGCGTGGGAGGCGATGGGCGTGTCGCTGGTCCTGCACCCGCGCAACCCGTACGCGCCGACGGTGCACCTCAACGTGCGCTTCTTCATCGCGCAGAGGCCCGACGCCGAGCCGATCTGGTGGTTCGGGGGCGGGATGGACCTCACGCCGTACTACGGATTCGCGGAGGACGCCGTCCACTTCCACCGCACGTGCCGCGACGCGCTCGCAAGCTTCGGCGACGGCGTGCACGCGCGCTACAAGCAGTGGTGCGACGAATACTTCTACCTCAAGCACCGCCGCGAGGCCCGCGGCGTCGGCGGCATCTTCTACGACGACCTGAACGAGGGCGGCTTCGACCGCTGCTTCGCGGTGATGCAGAGCGTCGGCGACCACTTCCTCCCGGCATACGCGCCGATCCTCGCGCGCCGCAAGGACCTGCCGTGGGGCGAGCGCGAGCGCGACTTCCAGCTCTACCGCCGCGGCCGGTACGTCGAGTTCAACCTCGTGTGGGACCGCGGGACGCTGTTCGGCCTGCAGTCGAACGGGCGCACCGAGGCGATCCTCGCGTCGATGCCGCCGCTCGCGCAGTGGCGCTACGACTGGCAGCCCGCGCCCGGCACGCCGGAGGCCGCGCTCTACACCGACTTCCTTCCCCCGCGCGACTGGCTGGCATGAACCCGAACGACGATTCGCACCTGGTCGAGACGCGCATCGCATCCGACACGGTGTTCGAGGGCAAGCTCCTCGAGGTGCGGCGCGACACCGTGCGGCTGCCCGATGGCGGCGAGGCGACGCGCGAGTTCGTCGTCCATCCCGGCGCGGTGCTGATCGTGCCCGTGCACGACGACGGGCGGCTCGTGCTGGAGCGGCAGTTCCGCTATCCCGTAGGCCGCGTGATGCTGGAGTTCCCCGCCGGCAAGATCGACCCGGGCGAGACGCCGCTCGCCACCGCGCAGCGCGAGCTGCGCGAGGAAGCGGGCTTCACCGCGCGCGCGTGGAAGCCGCTCGGACGCATCCACCCCGAGATCGGCTATTCCACCGAGTTCATCGACCTCTTCGAGGCGCGCGGCCTCACCTTCGTGGGATCGCAGCTCGACGAGGGCGAGTTCCTCGACATCGTCGCGATGGGCGAGGACGAGCTCCTGCTGACCTACGACTGCGGGGGGTTCACCGACGGCAAGTCGATCGCCGCGCTCTTCGCGTGGCGGCGCGCGCACGGGCGCTGATGCACGACGTCGCGCGCCACCTGCGCATCCACGGGACGGTGCAGGGCGTGGGCTACCGCGACGCCGCGCTGCGCCGGGCGCAGGCGCTCGGCCTCACCGGCTGGGTGCGCAACCGGCGCGACGGCACCGTCGAGGCGTTCGTGCAGGGACCCGCCGAAGCTGTGGACGCGATGGTCGCGTGGGCCCGCCGCGGGCCGGCGGCCGCGCGCGTCAGCGAGGTCGAGGCCACGCCGGTCGATCCGCTGCCGCACCCGCCTCCGTTCGAGTGGCGGGCCACCGAGTAGCGCGCGGCGGGCCGCCCCCGCACGGGACCACGCGCAGCGCCTCCTACAGCCGGTAGATGTCCTTCCACGCCGCGTACGACGCGGCGGCGATCCAGGGCAGGGCCAGCACGAGGCCCACGCCGGTCGTCGCGAGCCCCAGCACCAGCAGCACGTACGAGTACGCGGCGAGTGCGAGGAACGGCGGCACGTTGGCGGCGAAGGCGCGCCACGACAGCACGAAGGCGCGCCGCCAGTCCTCGCCGTCGAAGAGCGCGGCCATCGGCACGAACGTCACGGGCAGCGACGCCAGCACGCCCACCGCGTAGATGCCCATGATCGCGCCCGGCGACAGGCCCGCGGCATCGGGGACCGGGAACAGCAGGTTGACGTCCGCCAGCGCCCACGCGGTCGTGCCTTCCGCCGCGAGCACCACGAGCCCCGCGGCGACGGCCGCCCACTGCGCCGACAGCGGCGCCGCGAACACCGCGAAGAGGTGCAGCAGGCGCGCCTTGCCGTCGCGGTCGGCCGCGAGGCTCGAGTAGAGGAGGCCGCAGGACAGGAGCGGGGCGACCACGTTGGCGGCGACGAAGCCCAGCACCGGCACGGGCTCGGGCAGCACCGTCACCGCGAGGATGACGAACGCCTGCAGGCAGAACACCACGGGGCTGCGCTTCCACAGCCGCATCGCCTCCGCGAACCACCGGAAGGCGTTGCTCGCGGGCACGGCCCGCGGGACGCGCGAAGGCGTGTCCTGGAGTTGGGGGCCGTCCGTCACGCGCGCCGTGCGGCGGCGGCTTACGCCGTCTCGCCGAGATACGCGGCGCGCACCTTCGGGTCGTGCAGCAGCGACTTCGCGTCGCCCTGCAGGGTGATCTCGCCCGATTCCATCACGTAGCCGCGGCGCGAGACCTCGAGCGCGAGCTTCGCGTTCTGCTCGATGAGGAGGATGGTCACGCCTTCGCGGGAAATCGTCACGATCGTCTCGAACACCTTCTGCACCATCAGCGGGGCGAGCCCCATCGACGGCTCGTCGAGGAGCAGGAGCTGCGGCCGCGACAGCATCGCGCGCCCCATCGCGAGCATCTGCTGCTCGCCTCCCGAGAGGGTGCCGGCGGTCTGGCGCCGCCGTTCCCTGAGGCGGGGGAAGAGCTCGTACACGCGCTCCATGTCGGCGCGCACGCCGTCCTTGTCGTCGCGGATGTACGCGCCCATCGCGAGGTTCTCCTCGATGGTGAGCGCGCCGAACACGCCGCGGCCCTCGGGGACCATCGCGAGCCCGCGCTGGACGAGGCGGAACGCCGGGCGGCCGGTGATGTCCTCGCCCTGGTAGTGGATGCTGCCGCCCTTCACGGGGAGCAGGCCGCAGATGCCCTTCAGCGTCGTGGTCTTGCCGGCGCCGTTGGCCCCGATGAGGCAGACGAGCTCGCCCTTGCCCACGTCGAGGTCGATGCCCTTCACGGCCTGGATGCCGCCGTAGGCGACCTCCAGCTTGCGCAGGGAGAGGAGGGGCGCGTCGCTCGCCATGGGGTCAGGCACCCTTCAGGTTGAGCGAGACCTCGCCGCCCAGGTACGCGGCGATCACCTTCGGGTCGTTCTGCACCTCATGCGCGGTGCCCTCGGCGATCTTCTTGCCGTAGTCGAGCACCAGCACGCGGTCGCACACGCTCATCACGAGCTTCATGTCGTGCTCGATCAGCAGGATGGTGATGCCGTCGCGGCGGATCTCCTCCAGCAGCCGCTCGAGCGCGGCCGTCTCGGTCGCGTTCATGCCGGCGGCCGGCTCGTCGAGCGCGAGGAGCTTGGGCTCGGTGGCGAGCGCGCGCGCGATCTCCAGCCGGCGCTGGTCGCCGTACGCGAGGTGGCGCGCGAGGTCGTTGGCGCGCTTGGCCACGCCGACGTAGTCGAGCAGTTCGTACGCGCGCTTGTGGATCGCCGACTCCTCGGCGCGCGTGCAGGCGTTGCGGGTGATCGCACCCCACACGCCGGCCTGCGTGCGCACGTGGCGGCCGATCATCACGTTCTCCAGCGCGGAGAGGTTGCCGAAGAGCCGGATGTTCTGGAACGTGCGGGCGATGCCGCGCGCGGCGACGTCGTTGGGCTTCAGCCCGTTCAGCGGCTCGCCGTCGAACATGAACGTGCCGCCGTCCGGCACGTAGATGCCGGTCAGCACGTTGAAGAGCGAGGTCTTGCCGGCCCCGTTGGGACCGATGAGGCCGTAGATCTCGCCGTGGTTGATCGTGAACGCGACGTCCGACAGTGCCTGCACGCCGCCGAAGCGCTTGGTGATGCCCTTCGCGGTGAGGAGCGACAGCCGCTCGGTGGTCGCGTTCATCGGGCGCGGTTGCCTTCCAGCTCGCGCTTGCGCACCGCGGACGGCAGGATGCCCGCCGGCCGGAACAGCATCATCAGCACCAGCGCGAAGCCGAAGAGCAGCATGCGGATCACCTCGGGCTCGACCAGCATGCGCCCGAAGAGCGCGCTCTGCACCGGGCCGACCCACGCCCGCAGCAGTTCCGGCACGAACGAGAGCAGCAGGGCGCCGACGATCACGCCCCAGATGTTGCCCATGCCGCCCAGCACCACCATCGCGAGCACCATCACCGACTCGACCAGCCCGAAGCTCTCGGGGCTGATGAAGCCCTGGATCGCGGAGAACATGCCGCCGGCGATGCCGCCGAAGGAGGCGCCCATCGCGAACGCGAGCAGCTTGACGTTGCGGGTGTTGATGCCCATCGCGCGCGCCGCGATCTCGTCCTCGCGGATCGCCTCCCACGCGCGGCCGATGCGCGAGTCCTGCAGCCGCAGGTTGATGACGATCACCGCCACCAGCGCGAGCAGGAAGATGTAGTAGTACTTCATCGGCCCGTTGAACGTGATCCCCGCGAAGGTTCCGGGCTGGGCGAAGCTGAAGCTGCCGATGCGGAACGGGTCGATGAGGTACAGCCCCTGCGGCCCGTTGGTGATGTTCACCGGCTGCGAGAGGTTGTTCATGAAGATGCGGATGATCTCGCCGAAGCCCAGCGTGACGATGGCGAGGTAGTCGCCGCGCAGCTTCAGCGTCGGCGCGCCGAGCAGCACGCCGAACAGGCACGCGAACGCGGAGCCGATCGGCAGGATGATCCAGAACGGCAGGTGCAGGTTGAAGTGCGGGCTCGCGAGCAGCGCGTAGACGTACGCGCCGACCGCGTAGAACGCGATGTAGCCCAGGTCGAGCAGGCCCGCGAAGCCGACGACGATGTTGAGGCCGAGCGCCAGGAACACGTACAGGATCGCGAGGTTCGTGATCCGCACCCACGCGGTGCCGACCGAGTTGAGCGCGATCGGCAGCACCAGGAGCGCGACCACGACGACGCCGAGCGCGATCCACGCGGACTTCGGGCCGTTGAGGTCGGGGAGGAGGGAGCGCATGGTGTCGGCGGGTGGGCGAGGGCGTGCGCGTGACCGCACAAGGATACTGGAATCAGCGCGCCGTGGTTGGGGCGGCCGGCACGGGGGCCGGCGGCAGGCTGGACAGGGCGGCGGCGGTGTCCCGGGCGAGTTGCGAGAGCGCACGGCTGTGGGCGGCGGCGAGCGCGTCGTACGAGGCGCCCGCCGTGGCCTCGCGGGCGGTCGTGCGGCCGCTGCGCGCGGTGCCGTCGCGCACACGGCGGACGGTCCACGCGGCGTCGAGCAGCGCGTGGCTGCCGGGCACGGACTCGAAGCGCTGCACCTCCACGGCGACGCGGTACTCCGGATCGGCGGCGGTGGCGGCGGCGAGCGTCACGCGGGGCGTGCGCAGTTCGGCGGCGAGGTCCTGCGCGAGGGCGAGCGAGATCGCCTCGCCGAGCGGGCCGGCCCAGCGGTTGAACTCGTCCGGCCACACCTCGTTGGGGGCGATGGTGACGACCATCTCGGGCCGGTCGACCACGGCCGGGATCGTCACCGGCCCGACGGCGACGGACGGTCCCGCCGCCGCGGTCACCGGGGCCGCGCCCGTGAGCGTGTAGAAGCGCGCCGGCTGCGACGCGCAACCCGCGGCGAGCGCCGCGAGCAGGAGGACGGCGAGGCCGGTCCGGGGAGTCATCGTGGGGCCGCCTCCGTCGTCTTGCCGCGGATCAGGGCTTCGGGATGCCGTTCGAGATAGTCGGTGAGCACGCGCAGCGACCGCGCCGCGCGCGCGATCTCGGTCATCGCGTTGCGCAGCTCGAGCTGGCCGGGCGCGGAGGCGCCGGTGAGGTTCGCGTCGGCGCCGCTCAGCATCTTCTCCGCCGCGCCGAGCGCGCCGCGCGCGTCCTCGAGCGCCGCCTTGAGCGGGGGCACGACCTCGGCGTCGATGCGGTTGATGGCGGTGCGCGCGTCCTTCAGCGTCTCGTTGAGCGTGACGAGAGCGGTCTTCACGTCCTCGCCGATGGCGTCGAGCGGCATGCGCTCGATCTTGTCGACGATGTTGCCGAGCTTGGCCTCGAATTCCGGCAGTGTGCTCATCACGGTCGGCAGCTCCGGCACGTCCTTCGACCAGTCGACCTTGACCGGCTTCGCCTTCGGGAAATACGCAAAGGCGACGTAGCGCTGGCCGGTGACGAGGCTGCCGGTCATGAGCTGCGCGCGCAGGAGCCGCTTTTCCACCAGCAGGCGGACGAACGCGTGCCGGGTCCCCGGGTCCTGGGCCTTGGCGAGCACCGACTTGCCTTGCGCGGGCGGGAGCGCCGCGAACACCCGGTCCGGGTACACCACGATGTCCACGCGCGGCTTGGTCTCCAGCGTGTTGGGGTCGAGGAAGAGGCCGACCTCCACGACCTCGCCGATCGTGACCCCGAAGAACGCCACCGGCGCGCCCGGCGAGAGGCCGCGGACCGATTCGTGGAAGTAGAGCACGTAGTGCGTGACCACCGACTCGTCGACCTTCATCGCGGTGGCGCGGTCCGGCTGCAGCACGAACGCCGCGTCGGCCGCCGCCCGCTCGGTGCGCGTGGAGCGCGGCGGCGCCTCGAACGCGACGCCGCCCTCGAGCAGCGAGACCAGCGACTGCGTGCGCACGTCGAGGCCGTTGGCGCCGAACGAGACGTCCACGCCGCTCGCGTTCCAGAAGCGGGTGTCCGCGGTGACGTAGTGGTCGTAGGGGGCGTTCACGAAGACGCGGAGCTGCACCGACTGGCCGTCGGGTGCGAGATCGTAGGCGATCACCTGTCCCACGGGCAGCCGGCGGAAGTACACCGGCGAGCCGACGCCGAGCGAGCCCAAGTCCGCCGCCTTCAGCACGAACTGGGTGCCGGGCTGGCCGCCGGTGATGATCGGCGGCGTGTCGAGTCCGTTGAAGGTCTTCGCGCGCGAGGTCGACGCACCCGCCTCGAAGCCGATGTAGTTGCCCGACAGCAGCGTGGACAGGCCGGACACGCCCGAGAGGCTGATGCGCGGGCGCACCACGAAGAACTTCGCGTCCTCGACCATGAGCGCCGCCGCCGACTGCGCGATCTTCGCGGTGACCTCGACCGCGCCCGCGTTGTCGGCGAGGCGCACCGCCGTCACCTGCCCGATGTTCACCTCCTTGTACTTGACGAACGTCTTGCCGGCCTCGATGCCGTCGGCCGTCTTGAACGTGATCGTGATCGTCGGGCCCTCGGCCAGGTAGCGCTGCACGGCGATGCCGACCGCGACCACCAGCGCGAGGATCGGCACGATCCAGATGATCGAGAAGCGTGCGCGCCGCGGCGGCACCACGGTGGCCTGCGGCAGGTCGTCGAGGTCCGGGTCAGTCGCCATCGTGCACGCCGTGGGCGGACGCGGAATCCCAGATGAGGCGCGGGTCGAACGACTGCGCCGCGAGCATCGTGAGGATGACCACGCCCATGAAATAGAGGACGCCGGGACCGGGCTGCACCGACATCAGCGGCGCGAGCTGCACCAGCGCCACGACGAACGTGTCGACGAACACGTCGAGCATCGACCAGCGGCCGATGAACTCGACCGTGCGGTAGAGCCGCGTGCGCTGGCGGTTGCTGCGCGCCGAGCCGCGCTGCACGGTGACGAGCACGTAGCCGAGCGCGACGATCTTGCCGATGGGGATCAGGACGCTCGCGATGAGCACGATGAGGGCGAGCGGCCACGAGCCGGAGCTGTACAGGAACACCACACCCGACAGGATCGTGTCGGCCTCGTTGCTCCCGATGGTGTCGGTGACGAGCACCGGCAGCGCGTTGGCGGGGACGTACAGGATCGCGGCCGCGATCAGCAGCGCCCACGTGCGCTGGATCGGGTCCGGCCGCCGCCACGCGAGCGCCTCGCCGCAGCGCGGGCAGTGGCCGGGGATGCCGGCCGCGGCGGGGCGGGCGAGGAGGCCGCATTCGTGGCACGCGAGGAGCCCCGCGTGCGCGGCGGTCCGGACGAGCGGCGTCACGAACGGGCTCCCTCGTCGGCCGCCCACCGGATGCGGCTCCACACGGCCTGCGCGTCGAAGCTCGAGGCGAGCCACGGCAGCAGCACGACCAGGGCGACCACCGCGTACATGCCGGGGCCGGTGCTCACCGTCGCCAGCTGGGAAATCTTGGTCAGCGCCACCAGGATGCCGAGCAGCAGCACCTCGGTCATCGACCACGGGCGCACGCGCTCGACCCAGCGCATGAGGTCGGCGGTCCAGCGCGGCGCGGGCGGGAAGCGCACGGCCACCAGCACCGTGAGCAGCAGAAGGACATACGCGATCGGGGCGACCACGGCGCACAGGCCCACCACCACCGCCGTCACCTCGTTGCCCTGCTCCCACATCGCGAGGGACCCGCCGAGCAGCGTCGTCGACGCCACGCGCCCGGCGGCCGAGAGGCTCATGAGTTCGGACGTGTTGGCGATGCCGAGGGTGACCACGGACGCGACGGCCAGCGCCAGCGGCGCGTCGAGCGGGTCGGCGGCGCGGTAGGCGACCAGTTGCCCGCAGCGGCGGCAGCGCGCCTTCGCGCCCGGCGGGAGGGCCGGCACGCGCTGCAGCAGGTCGCAGCCGCGACAGGCGACGTGTTGCACGATGCGTGGATTCCTAAGCGCGGTCGGCGACGCGCTCGCCCAGGAGCCCCGACGGACGGAAGATGAGCACGGCGATCAGGACCAGGAACGCGAACACGTCCTGGTAGTTGGAGCCGAAGAGGGCGAGATTGCTGTCGGTCGCGCAGCGCTGCGCGAGCGCGTCCGACCACCCGGCGAGGTTGCACAGGTTGGTGAGGTCGCCGACGTAGCCGGCGCCCAGCGCCTCGATGATCCCGAGCAGCAGGCCGCCCAGCATCGCGCCGGCGAGGTTGCCGATGCCGCCCAGCACCGCGGCCGAGAAGGCCTTGAGGCCGAGGATGAAGCCCATCTGGTAGTGCGCGATGCCGTAGTAGCTGCCGACCATCACGCCGGCCACCGCGCCCAGCCCCGCGCCGATCACGAACGTGAGCGAGATCACGCGGTTGATGTCGATGCCCATCAGGCCCGCGACCGCCTGGTTCTGCGCGGTGGCGCGCATCGCGACCCCGAGCTTGGTGCGGTACACGAGCAGCAGCAGCAGCGCCATCATCAGGAACGAGCCCGCGATGATCGCGACCTGCACGTTGGTGATCGTGGCGCCGTCGGGCGAGTCCGTGATGTGGTACGAGACGGTCTTGATGATCTGCGGGTACGGGAGCGGGTTGCGGCTCCAGATGATCATCGCGAGGTGCTGCAGGATGATCGACAGGCCGATGGCGGTGATCAGGGGGGCGAGGCGCGGCGCGCGGCGCAGCGGCCGGTAGGCGACGCGCTCGAGCGTGTAGCCCACCGCCATGCACGCCGGGATGGCCGCGAGCAGCCCCGCCAGCACGACGAAGACGGGCGGCATCGAGCCCGCGAGCGCCACGATGACGGTGTAGGCGACCATCGCCCCGATCATCACCACCTCGCCGTGCGCGAAGTTGATGAGCTGGATGATGCCGTACACCATCGTGTAGCCGAGCGCGACGATGGCGTAGACGCTGCCGAGCGTCAGCCCGTTGATGATCTGCTGCAGGAAGATGTCCAGACCGTTCCCCTGTCGTCCGTCGGCGCCCCTGGGCCTGCACGGGGCGACTTGGATTTTCGCCTAAACGCTTCCGGATGACGAGGGCCACGCGCACGTTGCGACCCGGCGCCGCACGCGGCGTGCACCAAAAGAAACGGCGCCCGGAGGCGCCGTTTCCCGTTGCCGGTGGTACGCCGTTACTTCTTGGGCGCTTCCGCCGGGGCCGCGGGGGCCGCTGCCGGGGCGGCAGCCGCCGGGGCTGCCGCGGGGGCCGCGGCCGGAGCCGCAGCGGCCGGGGCCGCCGACGCCGCCTTCATTTCCTTCATGAAGTCCTCGAACGACGAGGCCTTGCCCGCCTTCACGACGCCGACCGGCGTGACCTTGCCGTCCTTCAGCGTGAAGATGGTGATCTCGGCGTTCTTGCGGTCGCCCTTCTCGTCGAACTCGATCTTGCCCGTGGCGCCGTCGAAGCTGATCTTCTGCAGCTCGGGCAGGTACTTCGCCGGGTCGGTCGAGTCGGCCTTCTGCATGGCGGCGATCATCACCGCGATCGCGTCGTAGAAGAACGGCGCGTACTGCTTCACCTCGCCGTACTTTGCCTTGAACGCGTCGTTGAACTGCTGGCTGGCCGCCGAGGCGGGCAGGCCGGCCTGCGAGCAGATGAGGCCTTCCGCGGCCGCGCCGGCGGCTTCGCCATTTCGTCGGTGCACGCGCCGTCGCCGAAGCTGAACACGCTCTTGATGCCGAGTTCGCGGGCCTGCTTGATCATCGGGCCGCCGGTGGCGTCCATGCCGCCGTAGAACACGGCGTCCGGCGCCTTGCCCTTCATCTTGGTCAGGATGGCCTTGAAGTCGGTCGTCTTGTCGGTGGCCTTCTCGCGCGCCACGATCTGCACGCCGGCCGCCTTCAGGGTCTTCTCGACTTCGTTCGCGAGGCCTTCGCCGTAGGCGGTGGCGTCGTCGGCGATCGCGACCTTCTTGACCTTCATGTTCGCGAGGTACTGGGCGATCGCGGGACCCTGCTGGTCGTCACGGCCGACGGTGCGGAACACGTTCTTGAAACCCTGCTCGGTGAGCTTCGGGTTGGTGGCGGAGCCCGAGATCATCGGGATGCCGGCCTGGTTGTAGACGGCCGACGCCGGGATGGTCACGCCGGAGTTGAGGTGGCCGGCGACCCCGGCGACCTTCGCGTCGACGAACTTCTGGGCGATCGTGGGCCCGAGCTTCGGATCGGCCTGGTCGTCTTCGCTGATGAGCTCGAACTTGACCTTCTTGCCGCCGATCTTGAGACCCTTGGCGGTGGCTTCGTCCACGGCCAGGCGGGCGCCGTTCTCGTCGTCCTTGCCGAGGTGGGCGATGCCGCCCGTCAGCGGGCCGGCGTGGCCCATCTTGACGACGACCACTTCTTCGGCGGGCGGCGTGGCGGCCTTGGGGGCTTCCGCCTTCTTGGGCTCTTCCTGCTTGCCGCAGCCATAGACGGTGATGACCGCCGCAGCGACCAGCGTCAGGCCGAGCTTCTTCGACATGATCATGGGATTCCTCTCCGAGGGGGGCAATGAGTCGACGAGGGCCGCCGCGGCGCGTTGCGGGCGCGGCAAGCCGACCTCAAACCGGGAAACAGAATATTATTGCCCCCCGGTATCGGAGTGTCAATCCGACGCACGGGGCTTCCCGTGCGGGCCGCCGGTTCGTCGCCCCGGGCGGCGGTTCGTCGCACGCGGGTTGCCCCGGCCGCGGCGGGCCGGGGACAATGGCGGATTGCGGTCCACCGGCGTCCGGTGCCGGGCGGCGGGGAATCCGAAACAGGCGCTCACCGCATCCAAACAGGGTCGGCGGTGGCAGAAGGGGTGGCGGCGGGCCGAACGGGTCCGGCGCGGACACCCCCAGGGAGAGGGCATGGAAGGGCGTTGGAGCAGGCGGCGGATCGTCGCCGTGCTGGTGGCGGTGCTGCTGGCGGCCGGTCTGGCCGCCGCGATCGGCATCCGCGTCGTCAAGAAGGGCCAGGAAGGGCGCGACAGCGACAAGGGCGTGCCCGTCACGCTGGAGTTCGCACCGGCCGACCTCGCGAGCACCGAGAACCGGGCGCTCGCCCGCTGGCTGCCCGTGTCCGGCACGCTGCAGCCGGTGCACCAGGCCACCGTCAAGGCCAAGGTCTCCGGCGACGTGCGCGAGATCACCGTGCGCGACGGCGACCCGGTGCAGGCCGGGCAGGTGCTGGTGAAGGTCGACACCGCCGACTTGGACGCGAAGCTCATCGAGCGCCAGGGCCAGCTCGAGGCGGCCCGGGCGCAGCTCGCGCTGGCCGAGAAGACGCTCGCCACCAACCAGAAGCTCCTCAAGCAGAATTTCATCTCGCAGAACGCGTTCGACAACTCCGAGTCGAACATGAACGTCACGCGCGGCGGCGTGAAGTCCGCCGAGGCGCAGGTGAAGCTCGCGCAGAACGCGCTCAAGGACAGCGTCGCCACCGCGCCGCTCACCGGCACCGTGGCGAAGCGTCACGTGCAGCCGGGTGAGAAGGTCGCGTTCGACGCGCCGCTCGTCACCGTGGTGAACCTGAAGGAGATCGAGCTGCAGGCGCTGGTGCCGGCCATCGACATCCCGGAGCTGAAGCCGGGCATGGCGGTGGACCTCACCGTCGACGGCTTCGGCGACCGCCGGTTCGCGGGCCGCATCGAGCGGATCAACCCGGCGACCGAGCCCGGCACCCGGGCCATCCTCGTGTTCGTCGGCATCCCCAATCCCAACGGCGAGCTCCGCGGCGGCATGTTCGCGACCGGCCGCGTGGCGCTGGCGGCCGGTTCGCCGGTCCGTTCGCTGCCGGTGAACGCGGTCCGGCAGGAGGGCGGGCAGACGTTCGTGTGGGCGATCGAGGACGGCAAGCTCGTCAAGCGCATGGTCGCCGTCGGGCGCCGCGACGAGGAGAACGGCCGCGTCGAGATCAAGACGGCGCTGCCGGCGAACCTCAAGGTGCTGGCCGCGCGCTTCGACAACCTGAAGGAGGGCGCCCCGGCGCTGGTGAAGGGCCCCGACAGCGGTCCGCCCAAGGCCAGCGCCACGGCGACCGAAGGTGCGCCGCGCACCTAGCCCCAGCCGCCCGATCGGCCGTGTGCGCGTGCGTTCCCCGCGCCGCTGGCCCGGCCCCCGCCCCGAACCCCTGATGCCCGGAAGCTGATTCCCGCCATGTGGATCACGCGAGTCTCGATCAACAACCCGGTGTTCGCCACGATGGTGATGGTGGCGCTCACCGTGCTCGGCGCCTTCTCGTACGCGCGGCTGCGCGTCGAGCAGATGCCCGACGTCACGCTGCCGTTCCTGATCGTGCAGACCGCGTATCCCGGGGCCTCGCCCGAGGCGGTGGAGATCGACGTCACGCGGCCGGTGGAGACCGCGGTCAACGGCGTGGCCGGCGTGCGCGTCGTGCGCTCGCTGACGCTCGAGGGACTGTCCTCGGTGTTCATCGAGTTCCGCCTCGACACCGACATGATCCGCGCGATGTCCGACGTGCGCGACAAGGTCGCGCAGGTCCGCCCGGGATTCCCGAAGGACGTAAAGGACCCGCTGGTCGTGCGCGCCGACACCGAGAACCAGGAGCCGGTGGTGACGCTCGCGGTGATGTCGTCCGCCACTGGGCTGCGCGAGCTCACCTCCCTCACGGACCAGGTGATCGTGAAGGGCCTGGAGAACGTCCCGGGCGTGGCGCGCGTCACCGTCAACGGCCGCCAGGTGCGGCAGATCCTGGTCCAGATCCGGCCCGAGGCGCTCACCGCGCTCGGCATCGGCGTCGACCAGGTGATGAACGCGATCCGCGCCGCGAACCAGGACGTGCCGGCCGGCCGCCTGTCGCGCGGGCCCAGCGACCGCGTGGTGCGCATCGAGGGCAAGATCAAGGACCCGCAGCAGTTCGGGCGGATCATCGTCGCGCAGCAGGGCGGCGGGCCGGTCTACCTGTCGCAGGTCGCCGAGGTGATCGACGGCGAGGCGGAGGAGACCTCCATCGCCCGCATCAACGGCCAGCGCTCGATCACCATCGACATCCAGAAGGCGCAGGACGCCAACATCGTCGAGACCGGCCGCGGCGTGCTGGCGGCGGTCGAGGAGCTGAAGAAGCGCATCCCCAAGGACGTCGACCTCACCGTCACGTTCAACTCCGCGGACAGCGTGGAGAAGAGCGTCAACCGGGTGAAGAGCACCATCGTCGAGGGCGCGCTCCTCACGGTGCTGATCGTGTTCCTGTTCCTGCACAGCTGGCGCAGCACGATCATCACCGGCCTCACGCTGCCGATCGCGGTGATCACCACGTTCATCGCGCTCTACGCGTTCAACTTCTCGCTCAATTTCCTGACGCTGATGGCGCTGTCGCTGTGCATCGGCCTCCTGATCGACGACGCCATCGTGGTGCGCGAGAACATCGTGCGCCACCTCGCCATGGGGAAGGACCACAAGCGCGCCGCGCAGGAGGCCACCGACGAGATCGGCCTCGCGGTGATGGCGACGACGTTCGCCATCGTGGCGGTGTTCGTGCCGATCGCGTTCATGAGCGGCATCATCGGCCGCTTCTTCTTCCAGTTCGGCGTCACCGTCGCCGTCGCGGTGATGGTGTCGCTGTTCGTGTCCTTCACGCTCGACCCGATGCTCTCGTCGGTGTGGCTCGACCCGCCCGGCTCGCGCTTCGCGCGCTTCCCGTGGCTCGCCAGGCTGATGGACCGCGTCGAGCGCGGCAACGAGTGGATGCACCACCTCTAAGGCGACGTACGCGAGTGGGCGCTGCGCCACCGCAAGAGCGTGCTCACCATCGCCACCGTCCCGTTCGTCGGCAGCTACGCGCTGGTCCCTCTGATCGGCCCGGAGTTCGTGACCGAGGCCGACCAGGGCTTCATCTCGCTGCGCCTCAATACAGCCGTCGGCTCGAGCCTCGAGTACACCGACAGCAAGGTCCAGCAGGTCGAGGCGGCGCTGAAGCAGTTTCCCGAGATCAAGCTCGCGATGACCACCGTCGGCACCGACGAGGGTCGCAACTACGCGCGCGTCAACCTGAAGCTCGTCGACCGCGAGGAGCGCGCCGCCACGCAGAAGGACCTGGAGCGCGCGATCCGCAAGGCGCTGAAGCCGATCCCGGGCATCGAGCTGACCGTGGGCTTCAATCGGCCGATCTTCATCAACATCCTGGGGCCGGATCCGGAGACGCTGACGCGGCTCGCCGAGGACCTGAAGGTGAAGCTCGCCTCGGTGCCGGGCATCGCGGACCTCGAGACCTCGGAGAAGGCGGCCAACCCCGCGTTGTCGGTGCGCCTCAACAACGACGCGGCCTCCGACCTCGGGATCACCGTGCAGCAGGTCGGCGCGACGATCCGCCCGCTGCTCGCGGGCGACACCGTGAGCTACTGGCTCGCCCCCGACGCCCAGAACTACGAGGTCACCGTCCGCCTGGCCAAGGACCGGCGCCAGGTCGCGAGCGATCTCTCCAACCTCTACCTCACGACCAACAAGCGCGGGCCGGACGGCGAGCTGCGCATGGTGCCGCTGCGGCAGGTCGCCGAGATCGTGGAGTCGTCGAGCCCGCAGACCATCCGCCGCGAGGAACTCATGCGGCGCGTGGCGATCTTCGCGGGCGCGCAGGGCCGGCCGGCCGGCGACGTGGGCAAGGACGTGAACGAGATCATCAAGGCGACCGAGCTGCCGCCCGGCTACCGCTTCTCCGTGCGCGGCCAGCAGGAGCAGATGCAGGACTCGTTCGCCGCGGCGATGGCCGCACTCGGGCTCGCGGTCATCTTCATCTACCTCATCCTGGCGTCGCAGTTCGCGAGCTTCCTGCAGCCGGTCGCGATCATGGTGTCGCTGCCGTTCTCGCTGATCGGCGTGTTCCTCGCGCTGCTGCTGACGGGCACGACGCTCAACATCTTCTCGATGATCGGCTTCATCATGCTGATGGGCCTCGTCACCAAGAACGCGATCCTGCTGGTCGACTTCGCCAACCGCGCGCGCCGCGCCGGGGCGTCGCTGCACGACGCGATGCTGCAGGCGGGGCAGGTGCGGCTGCGGCCGATCCTCATGACCACCGCGGCGATGATCGGTGGCATGCTGCCGCTGGCGCTCGGCGTGGGCGAGGGCGGCGAGACGCAGGCGCCGATGGGCCGCGCGATCATCGGCGGCGTGATCACCTCGACACTCCTCACGCTGGTCGTGGTGCCGGTGCTCTACACCTACATCGACGGCTGGACCGAGCGCCGCCGCGCCCGCCGGGCGGCCCGCCTGGCCGCCCACGGCCCGGCCGCCGCGGGGACCCATGCCGCGGACTGAAACCGTCCTGCAACAAGGTGTTGCCGCGGGCGGAACGCCCCGGTTGACGTGCGATAATGCGCCACCGCATAATAACTGACCGCGAGTCATTTGCCGCTCCGCGCCGGGTCCCGGACGCGGGCGCGGCGGGTTCCGGCCGGCGCGCCACGCCGAATCTCCGCTCCGACGCCCATCACGCCATGGATTTCGAACAAGCCCGCTTCAACATGGTCGAGCAGCAGATCCGTCCCTGGGACGTGCTCGACCAGGATGTCCTCGACCTCCTGTTCACCGTCCGCCGCGAGGAGTTCGTGGTGCCGCAATACCGCGCGCTGGCGTTCGCCGACCTCGAATTGCCCATCGGCGGCGGCGAGCGCATGTGGGCGCCGAAGCTCGAGGCGCGCGTGCTGCAGTCGCTGCGCATCGCGCGCGCGGAGTCGGTCCTCGAGATCGGCACCGGCAGCGGGTACCTCTCCGCGCTGCTCGCGAGCCGCGCGCACGACGTGACGACCGTCGAGATCGACCCGGAACTCGCCGCGTCCGCCCGCGCCCGCCTGGCCCAGCACGGCTTCCACAACGTCCGCTGCGAGGTCGGCGACGGCGCCTGCGGCTACGGCAACGAGACGTACGACGTGATCGTCCTGACGGGCTCCACGCCGGTGCTCCCCGATCGCTTCATGGACCAGCTGAAGCCGAACGGCCGGCTCTTCGCCATCGTCGGCGACGCGCCCGTGATGAACGCGCGGCTCGTGACGTGGACCGCGCCGGGCGCGCGGCTCGCCACGAACCTCTTCGAGACGGTGGTCGCGCCGCTGCGGCACGCGGCCACCCCCGACCGCTTCCAGTTTTGATCGCGCAGATCGCCCCCGCCGAGCTCGCCGCGTGGCTCGCCGACCCGGCGCGCCCGGCGCCGTTCGTGGTCGACGTCCGCGAGCCGTGGGAGGTCGAGCGCTGCCGCATCGACGGCGCGCACCCGATCCCGCTGCACGAGCTCCCGGCCCGGGTCGGCGAGCTGCCGCGCGACGGCGACCTCGTGCTGGTGTGCCACCACGGCGGACGCAGCCAGCACGCGGCGATGTGGCTCGCGGGCAACGGTTTTCCGAAGCTCCACAACCTGCGGGGCGGCGTCGACGCGTGGGCGAACGATGTCGATCCCGCCATGCCACGCTATTGAGACTCCGAGCACCTGCCGGCGTCGCCGTGCCCGGCACGGCGGCTCGCCGGACACGCACATGACGAGAATGCGACCTTCGCTCCCCCGTAGCCTCGCCGCCGCCGCGGCGCTGGCGCTGCTCGTGTCCGCCGGCGCCGCGTCGGCGGAAGACCTGCTGCAGATCTACCGCGAGGCGCAGAAGCAGGACCCGGCGATCGCGTCCGCGCGCTCGCAGTGGGAGGCGACCCAGGAGCGCGTGCCGCAGGCCCGGTCGACGCTGCTGCCGCAGGTGTCGGCGTCGGGGCAGGCGAACGTCAACAGCTACGACTCGACGATCAAGACCAACCCCAACATCCACTTCTCGCAGAACTACAACTACGGGGCGCTCACCTTCTCCGCGTCGCAGCCGCTGTACCGCCCGCAGAACGCGGTCGCGCTCGACCAGGCGAAGGAGCAGGTCACGCAGTCGGACTTCACGCTGGCGATCGCCCAGCAGGACCTCATCATCCGCACGGCCGTCGCCTACTTCGACGTGCTGCTCGCCGAGTTCAACATCGAGCTCGCGCAGCAGCAGAAGCTCGCGGTGGCCGAGCAGCTCGCGCAGGCCAAGCGCAACTTCGAGGTGGGCACCGCGACGATCACGGACACCAACGAAGCGCAGGCCAAGTACGACCAGATCGTCGCCACCGAGATCCAGGCGGTCAACGACCTCGATCGCCGGCGCACGGCGCTGATGGCGATCATCGGGCGCATGCCCAAGGGCCTGAAGCGGGTCGGCAAGGGCTTCGAGCCCACGCTCCCCAGTCCCAACAACGTCGACTACTGGGTCGACCTGGCGCTCAAGCAGAACCTCTCGGTGCGCTTCTCGCAGTCGAACTACGAGATCGCGTCGCTCGAGGTCGACCGCGCGCGCGCCGGGCACCTGCCGACCCTCGACCTCGTCGCCACCGCGACGCAGGCCAACGGCTCGGGCTCGGTGACGAGCGACTACACCGGCCAGACCCGCACCGGCCTCTTCGGCGTCGTGCTCAACGTGCCGATCTACACCGGCGGATTCGTGAACTCCCGCGTGCGCGAGGCGATCTCGCTGCAGGACAAGTCGCGCGCCGACCTCGAATTCGCCAAGCGCTCGGCCGTCACGAACGCGCAGGACGGCTTCTCCGGCGTGAACAGCGCCGCGGCCGGCGTGAAGGCGTTCGAGCAGGCGGTGGCCTCCGCGGAGGTCGCGCTGCAGTCGAACATCCTCGGGCAGGAGGTCGGCATCCGCACCAACCTCGACGTCCTCAACGTGCAGCAGAACGTCTACTCCACCCGGCGCGACCTCGCGAACGCGTACTTCCAGTACCTGCTCGCGACCCTGCGCCTCAAGTCCGCCATCGGCGCGCTGACCGAACAGGACCTCGAGGACATCAACCGGCGGCTCAACGGCTAGTTCGGCGTCCGCAAAAGGCGTTTGTGGCGCCGGAGGATGACGTGATGTCGGCGCTGCGCCTTTTGCGGCCGGCACGCCGTTACCGGGTGTGATCCCGCCCTCCTTCCCGCTCGCGGCCTCGATACTCCGTCGCCTCATCGCGGTCGGGATACTCCCTCTCCCCGCTCGCGGGGAGAGGGTTGGGGTGAGGGGCGGCGCCGACGTGACCATCCGGGGTCAGACCCCGATAAGGCCGGGGTCAGACCCCTCGCATTCACGGCAGGCCAGGCGGCCGCCTTGGGGCGGCCCGGCGGCGGCCGCTCGACAAGGCAAGGAAAGAACGAGTGTCGTGCGGCGGGCCGCGCCTCGTTCGCGACCGCCGCCAAGGGTTCGTCGACGCAAGGGGTCAGACCCCGGCTTCATCGGGGTCAGACCCCGTCGATGCTCCCCGTCTCGTCCGAATGAGACTCCCTCTCCCCGTCCGCGGGGAGAGGGCCGGGGTGAGGGGCCGGCGCCGCGAGGCAGCACGGATCGTCAGCCGGTCCCGCCGCCTCCCTTCATCCGTGGCGCCAGCCACGCCCACAACCGCTCCACCGCGCCCCGATGCGCGGCCATGAACCCCGATGCCGCGTCGCGCATTTGCGCGCGCCGCGGCGCATCCCAGAGCAGCGCGCCCACCTCCGCCACCAGTGCATCCGCATCCGCCACCCGCACGGCCGCGCCGGCGGCCACCGCGGCCTTCGCGGCGTCCGCGAAGTTGAACGTGTGCGGCCCGACGAGCGTCGGTGTGCCCGCCGCGATGGGCTCGATCAGGTTCTGCCCGCCGAGCGGCAGCAGGCTGCCGCCCACGAACGCGACGTCCGCGGCGGCGTAATACGCGAAGAGCTCGCCCAGCGAATCCCCGAGCACGACCGCGACGTCGTCCGCGACCGGCACGTCGGCGCTGCGCCGCACGTGGCGTAGGCCGCGCGCGGCGAGCAGCTGCGCCACCGCGTCGAACCGCTGCGGATGCCGCGGCACGATCACCGTGAGCGCGTTGCCGGGGAGCGGCCCGCGCGCGAGCGCATCGAGGAGGAGCGCTTCCTCGCCGTTGCGCGTGGACGCCGCGACGAACACGGGCCGCGCGCTGCCGAAGCGCGCGCGCAGCGTCGCGCCGAGCGCCACCGCCGACGGCGGCACCGCGACGTCGTACTTGAGGTTGCCCGTCACCGCGACCTCGCGCGCGCCGGCTTCGCGCAGGCGCCCGGCGTCTGCCTCGGTCTGGGCCGCGGCACCCGCAAGCGACGCGAACATCGGCTGCGTCAGCGCCGCGAATCGCCGGTAGCCCGAGAGCGAGCGCGCCGACAGCCGCGCATTGACGAGGAACACCGGAATCCCGCGCTGCGTGCTCGCGGCCACCACGTTCGGCCACAGCTCGGTTTCCATGAGCAGGCACGCGCGCGGCGCGAAGTGCTCGAGGAACGCCGCGACCGCGAACGGCACGTCGTACGGCAGCCACGCCTGGACCATGCGACCGGGCAGCAGCGAACGCCCCGCCTCGCGGCCGGTCGCCGTCATGTGCGTCAGGAGGATCGTCGCCTGCGGCCGCTCGCGCGCGAGCCGCTCGACCAGCGGCGCGGCCGCGCGCGTCTCGCCCAGCGAGACCGCGTGCACCCACAGCACCTCGCCCGCGGGACGCCGCAGGTCGCCGTAGCGGCCAAAGCGCTCGCCGATGTGCTCGCGATAGCCGGGCTCGCGCCGGCCGCGCCACCACAGCCGGAGCGGCAGGAACGGCACCGCCGCATAGGCGAGCAGCGAATAGGCGCGGCGCGTCAGCATCGCGGCGCCGCGCGCAGGAGCGCGCCGACGGCTTCGATCGCGTCGGCCACCGCGGGCACCACGCCGTTGCCGCCCAGGTCGCGGGCGTGCGCACCGACGCGGGCCACTCCCGCCAGCGTCGCGTCGGTCGTCGTGAACAGCGCGACGGTGGAGGTGCCGATGGCCGCGGCGAGATGGGTGAGGCCGGTGTCCACGCCGACCACGATTTCCGCGTCCCGCGCGAGCGCGGCGAGCGCGGGCAGGTCCTGCCGCGGCGGCACGTGCGCGAGTGCGTGGCCCGCTGCGAGGCGTTCGCTGCGGGCGCGCTCCGCCTCGCTGCCCCAGGGCAGCAGCGTCGCGATGCCCGCGGCACCGAGATGGGCGATCACCGCGCGCCAGTGCGCCTCGGGCCACGCCTTGTCGTCGCGGCTCGTGCCGTGGAACAGGAGCGCGTACGGGCCCCCGGGGCGGGACCCGGCCGCGGGCAGCCGCCACTGCCAGCGCGGCCTTCCTTCCGGCGTGTAGCCGAGGGCCGCGCCCGCGAGCGCGCGCGCCTTGTCGATGAAGTGCTGGTCGCGCACGACGCGGTGGTGCGCGTCGTGCAGCGCCGTCGCGATGGGCTCGCGGATGCTGTGGCGGTCGAAGCCGTGCCGGGGGCCGCGGGCGAGGCGCGCGACGAGCGCGCCCTTCACCTGCTCCTGCAGGTCGACGACGTACGCGTAGCGCTGCGCGCGCAGCGCGTGGCGGAACGCGCCGAAGTCGCGCCACGTGCGGTGCGCGAGCGGCGCCTGCCGCCACCGCCGGAAGGCGACCGGGATCACGGTGCGGATGCGCGGGTCGAGCCGGACCAGCGACACGAAGCCTTCCTCCGCGACCCAGTCGATCGCGAGGTCCGGTCGGTGCGCGGACACGTCGCTCACGAGCGAGAGCGTGTGCACGATGTCGCCCAGCGACGAGGGCCGCACCACCAGCAGGGCGCTCATCCTGCGCTCCGCGGGGGGAGGGGCAAGGCCGGGCCGGGAGCGGCGCGCACGGCGGGCCGCCGCGCCGGGCGCGCGGACGCCGGCAGGGCGGCGTGCAAACCACGTAGAATCCGCGCTGCGGGCTTCTGCGCCGCGCACGCGCCGACCGCCCTGCTGCCGCGAATGTCCGAACCGCTTCCCCTGTCGCTCATCGTCATCACCCGCGACGCCGCGCACGAGCTGGCGGAATGCCTGGCCTCGGCCCCGTTCGTGGCGGAGGCGGTCGTGGTGGATTCGGGCAGCCGCGATGATACCGTAGCGCTGGCCCGACGCCTCGGTGCGCGCGTGGTCGAGCAGCCGTTCCTGGGCTACGGGCCGCAGAAGAACTTCGCCGTTGCGCAGGCCGCGCACGACTGGGTGCTGTGCATCGACGCCGACGAGCGGGTGAGCCCGGGGCTCGCGGCCGCGATCACCGCGCTGTTCGCTCGGGGCACGCCGGCCGCCGGCGCCTACACGATCGCGCGCCGCAACCGCTTCCTCGGCCGCTGGCTCTCCCACGGCGAGGGCTACCCGGACTGGAACGTGCGACTCTTCGACCGCCGCCAGGCGCGCTGGAGCGACGACCCGGTGCACGAGACGGTCGTCGCCGACGGCCGCGTCGAGCGCCTGGCCGGCGATCTCATGCATGCGTCGGCGGAGTCGATCGACGCCTACATCGCGAAGCAGAACCGGTACACGACGGTGCAGGCGGAGGCGATGCACGCGCGCGGCGAGCGCGCGAGCGCCGCGCGGGTCGCGTTCTCGCCGCTCGCGCGTTTCTTCCGGTTCTACGTGGTCAAGCGCGGGTTCCTGGACGGGACCGCCGGCTTCGCGCACATCGCGATCGGCGCCTTCGCGAGCTTCCTCAAGTACGTGAAGCTGCGCGCGCTGTCGCAGGGAGCGCGGCGGTGATCGCGCACGGTGCCGGCGCAACCCTGCCCACCGGAGGCGAGGCGCGGCACGTGCTGGTCACGGGCGCCGCCGGCTTCATCGGCATGCACGTCGCGCGCGCGCTCGTGAACGAAGGCGCCCGCGTGACCGGCGTCGACAGCTTCGAGCCGTACTACGACGTGTCGCTCAAGGAGGCGCGTGCCGCCGAGCTCGCCGGCCGCGCCGGGTACGAGCTCGTGCGCATGGACCTGGCCGACGCGGACGCCACGCGCAGCCTCTTCACGCGCGGCTTCACGCACGTCGTCCACCTCGCCGCGCAACCCGGCGTGCGCTACTCGTTGACCCATCCCGAGGCCTACCTGCGCAACAACCTCGTGGCATTCGGGCACGTGCTCGAAGGCTGCCGCGCGGCGCGCGTGCGGCACCTCGTGTACGCGTCGAGCTCCTCCGTGTACGGTGCGAGCCACACGCTGCCGTTCTCGGAGGACCAGCCGATCGACCGGCCGGTCAGCCTCTACGCGGCCACCAAGTGCGCGAACGAGGCGATGGCCCACAGCTACGCGCATCTCTTCGGGATCCCGGTCACGGGCCTGCGCTTCTTCACGGTGTACGGGCCGTGGGGCCGGCCCGACCAGGCGCCGATGCTCTTCGCGCAGGCGATCCTCGCCGGCACGCCGATCAAGGTCTTCAACGAAGGCCGGATGCGCCGCGACTTCACCTACGTCGACGACATCGTCGAGGGCGTCGTGCGCGTGCTCGCGCTGCCCCCGCACGGCGACGGGCAGGCGCCCGCCGCGATCTACAACATCGGCAACCACGACGCGGTGGAGCTGACCGACTTCATCGCGGCGCTGGAGCGGCTCCTCGGCCGCCGTGCGGTGCGCGAGCTCCTGCCGATGCAGCCGGGCGACGTCCCGGCCACGTACGCGGCGATCGACCGCCTGCAGGCGCTGACCGGTTTCGCCCCGCGCACCCCGCTGGCCGAGGGCCTCGCCCGCTTCGTCGCGTGGTACCGGGAGTACTACCGGGCGTGACCGGGGGGCGTTGCCCACACTGGTAAAATGGCGTGTTCCGCCGCGGCTGCGGCGATCCACGCCATTCCAGGGACTCCCATGATCCTCGTGACCGGCGGCGCCGGCTTCATCGGCGCCAACTTCGTGCTCGACTGGCTGTCCGCCACCGGCGAGCCGGTGGTGAACCTCGACGCGCTCACCTACGCCGGCAATCTCGGCAACCTGGCTTCCGTGGCGAACGACCCGCGGCACCACTTCGTGCGCGCGGACATCGGCGACGCCGACGCGGTGGCCGCGCTCCTGCGCACGCACCGGCCGCGCGCCGTCGTGAACTTCGCGGCCGAGTCGCACGTCGACCGCTCGATCCACGGGCCGGCGGCGTTCATCGAGACGAACCTCGTGGGCACGTTCCGGCTGCTCGATGCCGTTCGGGCGTGGTGGTCGGAACTGCCGCAGCCGGAACGCACCGCGTTCCGCTTCCTGCACGTCTCCACGGACGAGGTGTACGGCTCGCTCGGCCCCAACGACTCGCCGTTCTCCGAGACCACGGCGTACGCGCCCAACAGCCCCTATTCGGCGTCGAAGGCGGGCTCCGACCACCTCGTGCGCGCGTACCACCACACCTACGGGCTGCCGACGCTGACGACCAACTGCTCGAACAACTACGGTCCCCGGCAGTTCCCCGAGAAGCTCATCCCGCTCATGATCGTGAACGCGATGCACGGCAAGCCGCTGCCGGTGTACGGCGACGGGCAGAACGTGCGCGACTGGCTGTACGTCGGCGACCATTGCTCGGCGATCCGCACGGTGCTCGCGGGCGGCCGTCCGGGCGAGACGTACAACGTCGGCGGCAACGCGGAAATGAAGAACGTCGACGTGGTGCGCGAGATCTGCGCCGCGCTGGCGCGCGAGCGTCCCGGCCCCGACTACGGCGCGCTCGTCACCTACGTGAAGGACCGCCCGGGGCACGACCGCCGCTACGCGATCGACCCCACGAAGATCCGCCGCGAGCTCGGCTGGTCGCCGGCGGAGACGTTCGCGACCGGGCTCGCGCGCACCGTGCGCTGGTACCTCGACAACGACGCCTGGCTCGCGAGTGTCGCGAGCAAGGAATACCAGAAGTGGATCTCGCTGCAGTACGCGGCCGCGCCGGCGGCGGCCTAGCGGAGGAACGGCGCACCATGGCACGCAAGGGCATCATCCTCGCCGGCGGGTCCGGCACCCGGCTGCACCCGGTCACGCAGGTGGTGAGCAAGCAGCTCCTGCCGGTGTACGACAAGCCGATGATCTACTACCCGCTCACCACGCTCATGCTGGCGGGCATCCGCGACATCCTGCTGATCTCCACCCCCGAGGACACGCCGCGCTTCGCGCAACTGCTGGGCGACGGCGCGCGCTGGGGGATGCACCTCTCGTATGCGGTGCAGCCCGCGCCGGAGGGACTCGCGCAGGCGTTCATCATCGGCCGCGACTTCGTCGGCCGCGACCTCTCCGCGCTGGTGCTCGGCGACAACATCTTCTACGGCCACGACCTGCACGCGCAGCTCGGCCGCGCCAACGCGCGGACGGACGGCGCCACCGTGTTCGCGTACGCGGTGGCGGACCCCGAGCGCTACGGCGTGGCGGAGTTCGACGCCACGGGGCGCGTGCTGTCGCTCGAGGAGAAGCCGGCGAAGCCGAAGTCCCGCTACGCGGTCACCGGACTCTATTTCTACGACCAGCGCGTGCTGGACATCGCGCGCGACCTCAAGCCCTCCGCCCGCGGCGAGCTCGAGATCACCGACGTGAACCGGGCGTACCTCGCGCAAGGCGCGCTGTCGTGCGAGCTGATGGGCCGCGGCATGGCGTGGCTCGACACGGGGACGCACGAGTCGCTGCTGGAAGCCGGGCAGTACATCGCGACGCTGGAGCGCCGGCAGGGCTCAAGATCGCGTGCCCGGAGGAGATCGCGTGGCGGATGCGCTACATCGACGACGGGCAGCTCGAGAAGCTCGGCACTGCGCTCGCGAAGAGCGCGTACGGCCAGTACCTGCTCTCGCTGCTGCGCGACGGGCAGGTGCACGCGTGAAGGTCACGCCCACCGCGCTGCCCGAAGTGCTGCTGGTCGAGCCGCGCGTGTTCGGCGACGACCGCGGCTTCTTCTACGAGAGCTGGAACCGGCGCACGTTCGCGCAGGCCGGGCTCGACGTCGACTTCGTGCAGGACAACCACTCGCGCTCGCGCCGCGGCGTGCTGCGCGGCCTGCACTACCAGATCGAGCACGCGCAGGGGAAGCTCGTGCGCGCGGTGAGCGGCGAGGTGTTCGACGTCGCGGTCGACCTGCGGCGCTCGTCGCCCAACTTCGGCAAGTCCGTGTCGGTCGTGCTGTCCGCCGCGAACAAGCGCATGCTGTGGGTGCCCCCGGGCTTCGCGCACGGCTTCGTCGTCGTCTCCGAGGACGCCGAGTTCCTCTACAAGACCACCGACTACTGGTTCCCCGAGCACGAGCGCACGCTGCTGTGGAACGACCCGGCGCTCGGCATCGACTGGCCGCTCGACGGCGCGCCGACGCTGGCCCCCAAGGACGCCGCCGGCAAGCTGCTCGCGGACGCCGAGACCTACGCGTGAGCGGCGACCGCCGATGAGCGCGCCGCGCATCCTCGTCACCGGCACCGGCGGGCAGGTCGGCGGCGAACTCGCGCGCCTGCTGGTCCCCCATGGCCAGGTGCTGGCGTGCGACCGCGCGGCGCTCGACCTCGCCGACGCCGACGCGATCGTGGCCGTCATGCGGCGCGAGCGGCCCGGCCTCGTGATCAATGCGGGGGCGTACACGGCGGTGGACCTGGCCGAACGGGAGCGCGATGCCGCGTTCGCGGTGAACGCGCGCGCGCCGCAGGTGCTCGCGGAGGAGGCGAAGCGCGCGGGTGCGCTGCTCGTCCACTACTCGACCGACTACGTGTTCGACGGCCGCGCCACCGCACCGTACCCCGAGGACGCGCCGACCGGCCCGCTCAACGTGTACGGGGCGAGCAAGCTCGCGGGCGAGCAGGCGATCGCGGCGACGGGCGCGCACGCGCTCGTGCTGCGCACCAGCTGGGTGTACGGGCTCACGGGCAAGAACTTCCTGCGCACGATCCAGCGGCTCGCGGCCGAGCGCGACGAACTGCGCATCGTCGCGGACCAGGCGGGCGCGCCGAACTGGTCGCGGGTGCTGGCGGAGGCGACGGTGCGCCTGGTCGCGCTCGGGCTCCCCGCGCTGCGCGAGCGCGCCGGCCTCTACCACCTGAGCTCGCAGGGTGCGACGACCTGGCACGGGTTCGCGCAGGCCATCGTCGGCGCCGGCGGCAAGCCCAGGGTGACGCCGATCGCGACCACCGAGTACCCGACGCCCGCCCGCCGGCCCGCCTACGGCGTGCTCGCCACGCAACGCTTCGAGGCCGCGTTCGGCTTTGCGCTGCCCGCGTGGGACGCCGCGCTGGACCGCTGCCTCGCCGAGGACCGCGCCGCCCGCGGACGGTGAACCTTGCACGGCCGCGCCACTCCAACCCGGGTGGCGGGGCCCCGCCGCCACGCTCCTGCCCACCCCCTGCCGCCATGACCTGTCGCCACCGCCCAACACGGGGCCTCCGCGCCCTTGCCGCCCTCGCGGGCGCCTGCGCGCTGGTCGCGCATGCCGCCACGGAGCTGCCGGTCGCCGATGCGACCGCGCCGGTCGCGGTCCCGCCGGTGCCGTACCGCGGCCCCACGGTCACGCGCACGACCGAGCTGGTGGCGCCCTCGGGCACGCCGGCCCGGCGCATCGAACTCGCCGCGCCCCGCGACGCCGAGTCCGCCTCCATGCGCGCGTACAACCTGGCGTCGGACGTGAAGGGCCAGCCGCTCGCGATCGGGTTCGGCCGCGAGCTGCCGTCGGACGCGCGCGACATCCCGCTCGCGGGACTCGACTGGACCGCGGACACGGGCGGTGGCCGCAGCGCGCGGATCACCATCGCGTCGCCGGGGGCCGCCGCGACGCGCGTCGCGCTCGCCCTCGACGGTGCGCCGGCCGGCCTGGCCTTCCGCTTCGCGGGTTCGGCCGCCAACGCCCCGGCCTTCGGCCCGTACGCGGCGCGCGAGCTGGCGGGCGATCGGCTGTTCTGGTCGCCGGCACTGTCCGGCGAACGGGCGACGATCGAGATCAGCGCCGATCCGGACGTCGCCCTCGACGGCCTCGTGCTGCACGTGCCGCGCGTGTCGCACGTGCTCGCCGACGGGGCGGACCTGCGCGCGCTGCCCGCCCCGGTGCT
>JAXMFO010000003.1:0-561461 GCA_046347715.1 Burkholderiales bacterium | reverse complement strand
AGCTCCCGTGCGAAAGTAGGTCATTGTCAGGCACCCTTGAAAGCAGAACGCCCAGCCTTCCACGGCTGGGCGTTTTGCTTTGTGCCGCACGCGGCGATGCATCCGGCCGCGCGACCCCGCGCTGCTAGAATCGCCGCACGGAATCCTTCCCGATGACCCGCGAAACCTATTCGCTCCCCGTCCTGCGCCGCCTCGAGGCGGAGAGCGTGCACATCCTGCGCGAGGTCGCCGCCGAGTTCGAGCGGCCCGTGCTCATGTACTCGGTGGGCAAGGATTCGTCGGTGCTGCTGCGCCTCGCGCAGAAGGCGTTCCACCCCGGGAAGATTCCCTTCCCGCTGCTGCATGTCGACACCGACTACAAGTTTCCCGAGATGTACGCGTTCCGCGACCGCACCTGCGCGGACCTGGGCGTCGAGCTGCGTGTCTTCCGCAACGAGGCGGCGATCGCGGCCGGCGCCAATCCGTGGGACCTCGGCACCGTGAAGTGCTGCGGGCTCCTCAAGACCCAGGGACTCCTCGACGCCCTGAAGGCCGGGAACTACGACGCCGTGATCGGCGGCGCACGGCGCGAGGAGGAGCGCTCGCGCGCCAAGGAACGCATCTACTCGTTCCGCGATCGCCTTGGCCAGTGGGACCCCCGCAACCAGCGACCCGAGCTCTGGAACCTCTACAACGGGCGCATCCATCCCGGCGAGAGCATCCGCGTGTTCCCGCTCTCCAACTGGACGGAGCTCGACATCTGGCGCTACATCGACGCCGAAGCGATCCCCGTGGTGCCGCTCTACTTCGCGGCCGAGCGCGCCGTTGTCCGCCGCAACGGCCAGTTGCTCCCGCTCGGCGCCAAGACCCGGCTCCTGCCCGGTGAAGTGGAGGAGCGCACGACCATCCGCTATCGCTCGCTCGGCTGCTATCCGTGCACGGGCGCGGTCGAGTCGGACGCCCGCACCGTGCGCGACATCATCGCGGAGCTCGAGACCACGCGCTTTTCCGAGCGGGTCACGCGCGTGATCGACCACGACCAGGAGGCGTCGATGGAGCAGAAGAAGCGCGAGGGCTATTTCTGATGCCCGGCGACGCCGCGACGCGCGAGCCCGACCTCCTGCGCTTCACCACGGCAGGCAGCGTCGACGACGGCAAGTCGACGCTGATCGGCCGCCTGCTGCACGACGCGGGCGCGATCTACGAGGACCAGCTCGACGCCCTGCGCGCCAAGGCGGGCGCGGGCAGCGCGCTCGACCTCTCGCTCGTCACCGACGGCCTGCGCCAGGAGCGCGAGCAGGGCATCACGATCGACGTCGCGTACCGCTACTTCGCCACGCCGAAGCGGCGCTTCATCATCGCCGACACGCCCGGCCACCTGCAGTACACCCGGAACATGGCGACCGGCGCGTCGACGGCCGACCTCGCGATCATCCTCATCGACGCGCGCCTCGGCATCCAGACGCAGTCGAAGCGGCACGCGTTCATCGTGTCGCTGCTCGGCGTGCCTCGCGTCGTCGTCGCGGTCAACAAGATGGACCTGGTCGGCTACGACGAGGCGGTGTTCGGGCGCATCCGCGACGAGTACGCGGCCTTCGCCGCGCGCCTGCACTTCGCCGACCTCACGTTCATCCCGATGAGCGCGCTGGCCGGCGACAACGTCGTGACCCGGAGCGAGCGCATGCCCTGGTACGCCGGCAGCGCGCTCCTGCCGCACCTCGAAAGCGTGTACATCGCCGGCGACGCGAACCTGGTCGACTTCCGCTTCCCGGTGCAGCGCGTGGTCCGCCCCGACCAGCACTTCCGCGGCTACGCGGGCCAGGTGGTGTCGGGCATCGCGCGCCCCGGCGACGAGGTGGTCGTGCTGCCGTCCGGCCAGCGGACGCGCATCGCGCGCATCGTGGACTTCGGCGGCGACTTGGGCCATGCGTTCCCGCCGCAGTCGGTCACGCTGTGCCTCGCCGACGACGTCGACGTGAGCCGCGGCGACCTCATCGCGCACCCCAACAACGTGCCGCGCGTCGAGCGCGCCGTCGACGCCATGACCGTGTGGATGGCCGACGCGCCGCTCGTCCCCGGCCGCGTCTACCTCCTCAAGCACACCACGCGGACGGTGAAGGCGACCTGCACCGAGATCCTCTACCGCGTGAATCCGGACACGCTGCGCCGGGAACCCGCGTCCGAACTCGGGCGCAACGAGATCGGCCGGGTGCGGATGACGCTGTTCCAGCCGCTCTTCGTCGACGAGTACCGCCGCAACCGCGCCACCGGCAGCTTCATCGTCATCGACCCCGAGTCCAACGCGACGGCCGGCGCGGGCATGCTGATCGAGCGCAAGTCGGCGGCCAGCGCCGACGCCGCGACCGGCGAGCGCGTGAGCCGCAACGTCTCGGTGCAGCGGGGGCGCGTCACGGACGCGGACCGCGCGCAGTTGCTGGGCCAGCGGCCCCAGACGATCTGGCTCACCGGGCTGTCCGGGTCGGGCAAGTCGACGCTCGCCCATGCGCTCGAGCAGCGGCTGGTCGCGCAGGGCCGCGCGTGCTTCGTCCTCGACGGCGACAACCTGCGCCACGGGCTCAACCGCGACCTCGGCTTCTCGCCGGAGGACCGCCGCGAGAACGTGCGGCGCGTGGCCGAGGCGGCGAAGCTCATGAACGACGCGGGGCTCATCGTGATCACGGCGCTCATCTCGCCGTACCGGGAGGACCGCGCGATGGCGCGGCGCATCGTCGGCGACGACCGGTTCTTCGAGACCTACCTCGCCGCCGACGTCGCGTCGTGCGAGCGCCGCGACCCCAAGGGGCTGTACGCGAAGGCGCGGCGCGGCGAGATCGCCGAATTCACCGGCGTCAACGCGCCCTACGAGGTGCCGGCCGATCCGGCGCTCGTGCTGGACACGGCGGCCGAGTCGCTGGAACGCTGCGTGGACGACCTGCTCGGTGCGCTGCGGGCGCGCATCGCGTCCTGACCTTACGTGAGCGCCAAGGGGTCTGACCCCGGCTCCATCGGGGTCTGACTCCGGGCCGTGCCACCGGCGCTGCCCCTCACCCCAACCCGCGCCCTCGCAAGGCGCGAGGAAGCTCACATCCGCTGACCCCGCGCCGACCACGACAGGCGCGGAGCCGCATCACGTCATCCCCCGCCGACGCCTTTCGCGGCCGCCGGCTGCCCGTAGGTGGCGAACTTCGCGAGCACGACCGCCATCTCCGCGTCCGACAGCACCACCGGCTCGCCGATCTGCAGGACCCGCCAGTACATCTCGGCCAGCGTCTCGACCTCGACGGCGAGCGCGAGAGCCGCGTCGAGGGCGGCCCCGACGGCGATCATGCCGTGCTGTGCGAGCAGGCAGGCGCGGCGCCCTTCGAGCGCCGAGACCGCGGCGTCCGACAGCGCCTGCGTGCCGAACGTCGCGTACGGCGCGCAGCGGATGTCGGCGCCCCCGGCGGCGGCCACCATGTAGTGGAAGGCCGGGATGCCGCGGCCGAGGCACGCGAGCGTCGTGGCGAACGGCGCGTGCGTGTGCACGATGGCGCCGACCTCGGGACGCGCGCGGTAGATGTCGCGGTGGAAGCGCCACTCCGACGACGGCACGCGATGGCCCTCGACGCCGCCGTCGAGCGACATCGTGACGATGTCCACCGGCGTGGTCTCGTCGTACGGGAGACCGCTCGGCGTCACCAGGAAGCCGTCGATGCCGCCGCTGCGCAGGCGCGCACTCACGTTGCCGGACTTGCCGCGGTTGATGCCCACCGCGTTCATCGCACGGGCCGTCGCGACGACGTCTTCGCGCAGCGACCGGTCGTCGGAAGTCGTCATCAGCCTGCCCTTTCCGGGAACATCGCCGCCAGCCACTCCTTCGACGCGCGGGTGATGCCGCGTTCGGTGATGAGGCCGCTGACGAGGCGCGCGGGCGTGATGTCGAACGCGTAGTTGACCGCACGCGTGCCGTGGGGAGCGATGGCGACGCGCATCGCCTGGCCGTACTCGTCGCGGCCGCCGACCATGAGCACCTCGTCGGTGTCGCGCGTCTCGATCGGGATGCCGTCGCCGGAGGCGAGCGACCAGTCGATCGTCGGCGACGGCACCGCGGCGTAGAAGGGCACGTTGTTGTCCCGCGCGGCGAGCGCCTTGTCGTAGGTGCCGATCTTGTTGCACACGTCGCCGTTGCGCGCGACGCGGTCGGCGCCGACGAACACCACGTCGACGTCGCCCCGCTGCAGCAGGAGGCCGCTCGCGCTGTCGGGGAACAGCGTATGCGGGATGCCGCGCTGGGAGAGTTCCCACGCGGTGAGGCTCGCGCCCTGCATCCGCGGCCGCGTCTCGCTGACCCACACGTGCAGCGCGAGCCCTTCGGCGTGCGCGAGGAAGAGCGGGGCAGTCGCGGTGCCCCAGCCGCAGGTCGCGAGCGCGCCCGCGTTGCAGTGGGTCATCACGCTGACCGGGCCGGGCCGTCGCTGTGCGATGCCGCGCAGGAGGGCGAGTCCGTGCTCGCCGATCGCGCGGTTGCTCGCGACGTCCAGGGCGGCGATGGCGTCGGCTTCCAGCCACGCGGCGTCGGCCCGCGCGTCGGCCGGCAGGGGGGCGACCTTCGCCCGCACGCGGTCGAGCGCCCAGCGGAGGTTGACGGCGGTGGGGCGGGTCGCGTCGAGCGCGGCGTGCGCCTTCTCCAGCGCCGCGTTGGACGGGTCGCGGTCGAGCGCGAGGGCGAGCCCGTATGCGCCCACGGCGCCGATCAGCGGGGCGCCGCGGATCCACATCCGGCGGATGGCGAGCGCGGCCGCGTCGGGATCGCCGATCTTCACCCGCACCAGCGCGTGGGGCAGCGCGCGCTGGTCGATGACGTCGATGTGGCGGGCCCTGGGCGGCCGGATCAGCGCGCGATAGGGCGCGGGATCGGCGTGCCGGGCGTCCGGGTCACGGTGCATGGGGGGATTCTAGCGCCGCTACTTCAGCACCTGCACGAGGTTGTTGAAGTCGTCCGTCCACACGCGCCAGTCGCGGCGGGGGAAGATCGGCGTGGCGAACTCCGTGAGGCGCGGGTCGGCGAGCCGCTTCGGGTCCTTCGCGAGCAGCACCCAGCTCGACGAATTGGCGAGCGCGTCGGCGCCGGGGTCGTCGATCCACAGCGCGGCGAGTCCCAGCTCGTGCGCGATCCCCTCCACCACCGGGACGAGGTCGAGGTAGCGGTTGGTGACGTGGAACGCGATCACGCCGTCGGGCTTCATGTGCTTCAGGTAGACCTCGACCGCTTCGCGCGTGATGAGGTGCACGGGAATCGCGTCGCTCGAGAAGGCGTCGATGGCGAGCACGTCGAAGTTTTGCGGCGCCTCGCGCTCGAGCTTCAGCCGCGCGTCGCCCAACGGCAGCTCGATGCTGGCGGCGCTGTCCTTGAGGTAGGTGAAGTCGCGCTGCGCGATCGCGATCACGCCGGGGTTGATGTCGTAGAACCGGTAGGTGTCGCCCTTCGCGCCGTAGACGGCGATCGTGCCGGTGCCCAGGCCGATGATGCCGACCTTCACCGGGGTCAGCGTCGGGTGGAGCGACTCGATCAGGCGGCCGACGCCCGACGTCGGCGTGTAGTAGCTGGTCGGCTGCGTCCGCAGGTCGGGGGCGAGGTACTGCTTGCCGTGCATGATGTTGCCGTGGATCAGCTGGCGGCGCGCGGAACTCGCCTCGCCCGCTTCCTGCACGCGCAGCACGCCGTAGAAGTTGCGCGACGCGACGATGGTCGAGTCGTAGAACTCGCGCAGCGCCCACACGCCGCAGCCGACGGTCGCCACCAGCGACGCCACCGCGAGCACCGGGTAGACCCACGGGTCGCGGCGCACCTGCCAGAGCAGCAGCGCGCCCGCCAGCACCAGCGCGCCGATGAGCTCGAAGTCCGCGGGCAGCACCAGCGGCGCGACGATGCCCACCAGCGCCGCGCCCGCGGCACCGCCGAGCGAGATCATCAGGTAGAAGCGCGTGAGCCAGCGCGGCGCCGGCTTGAGCCGGACGAGTTCGCCGTGGCAGAACATGCAGGCGAGGAAGAGGCCGCCGAGGAACACCGCGAGCTGGATCGGCAGGTCGTGCGTCACGCGCGAGTCCGCGAGCGACCACGCCATCACGCCGAGGATCGCGGCCACCATCGCGAGCACCACCGGCCGCACGTACCAGCGCGGCGCGTCGAAGCACAGGATGAACGTCACGAGGTAGAGCGTGAGCGGCGCGAGCCACAGCAGCGGCACGGCGGCGACGTTCTGCGTGATGTGGTTGGTGATCGCGATCAGCAGCAGCGAGCCGGTGCCCGCCAGCGCGGTCCACAGCAGCTGGCGCGCGGCGGTCGGCGGGGGCTCGGGCCGCGCCACCGGGCCGGCGGGCGCGAGCGGCTGCGGATCCGGCACGGTCACGCCGTGCAGGCTGTCCGCGGCGCCGCCGCGCAGGCTCGCGAGCGCGGCGGCCGACGCGAGTCCGACGAACAGTGCGTAGCCCGCCGACCAGCCCCACGCCTGCGCCCGCGTGGCCACCCACGGCTCGAGCAGGAACGGGTACCCCAGCAGCGCGAGGAGCGAGGCCAGGTTCGACAGCGCGAAGAGGCGGTACGGGTTGCGCCCGGGGTACCGGCGCGCGAACCACGCCTGCAGCAGCGGGCTCGTGGTCGAGAGCAGGAAGTACGGCAGGCCGATGGTGACCGCCAGCATGCCGAGGATGAGCCAGATCGGGTTCTCGTCGCCGGCCGGCTTCCAGAACGCGCCGGGAATGATGGGCAGCGTGACGAGGCTCACCACCAGCAGCCCGACGTGCAGCCGCACCTGCGCGCGCGCCGCCAGCCGGCGCACCGTCCAGTCCGCGTACGCATAGCCTCCGAGGAGCGCCGTCTGGAAGAAGACGAGGCACGTCGCCCACACCGCCGCCGAGCCGCCGAACCACGGCAGGATCTCCTTGGCGACGATCGGCTGCACGAGGAACAGCAGGAAGGCGCTACCGAAGATCGTCAGGGCGAAGAGGGCCATCGAGGGGAAGCGCCGCCGGGAAGAGCACGCATTGTACTGGCCCTTAGCGGTGCTGCCCGCCCCGCGCCGGCGCTGCTAACATCCGCGCATGACTGCGCCCCCGGTTCCCGAGCCGCTGGCCGACGAGCACGCGGCGTTCGTGAGCGGTCCCCTGTCGATCGTCGCCGCCTCGCGCGACGCGCACAACGTGCCGTCGATCGGGCGCGCGTGCGGCTGCCTCGTGGCGCCCGACCGCCGCTCGGTGGCCGTCTTCATCGCGCGCACGCAGGCGCCGCAGCTCGTCGCCGACCTCGACGCCTGCGGCCAGGTGGCCGTGGTCTACACGCGGCCGTCGACCAACCGTTCGCTGCAGCTCAAGGGGACCGACGCGCGGCTGCGTGCGCTCACCGCGGCGGAGGTCGCGTTCATCGCGCGGTACGTCGAGGCGTTCGGGCGCGAGATCACGCCGCTCGGCCACAGCATGGAGGAGGCGCGCACCATCTTCCGCTGCGTGGACGGCGACCTCCTCGCCATCGAGTTCACGCCGACGGCGGCGTTCGTGCAGACGCCCGGACCCGGCGCGGGCACCGCGGTCGGGGTGTCGGGATGAATCCCCCGCCCTCGCTGCCGCTCGACTCCATCCGCGCCGCGCTGGAGGGCGCGATCCCGGCCGCGGTCGCGACCTGCGCACCGGACGGCGTGCCCAACGTCTCCAACGTCTCGCAGGTCCACTACGTCGATCCCGAGCACGTCGCGCTCTCGTACCAGTTCTTCAACAAGACCCGGCAGAACGTGCTCGCCACGCGCCGGGCCGCGGTGCTGGTGATCGACCCCGTGTCGTCGGCGCGCTACCGCCTGGCGCTCGAGTACCTGCGCCTCGAGACCGAGGGCCCGCTCTTCGAGCGCATGAAGGCGCACCTCGCGGGCATCGCGTCGCACACGGGCATGGCCGGCGTCTTCCGGCTGCAGGGCGCGGACATCTACCGCGTGCTGGCGGTCGAGCAGGTCGAGGGCTTCTCGCGGCCCGGCACGGCGCCGCAGCGGCACCACCTCGCGGCGGTGCGCGCGATCGCGCAGCGCATCGCCGGGTGCGCCGACCTCTCCCACCTGCTCGACGAGGCGCTGGCTGCGCTCGACGACAGCCTCGGCATCCGGCACGCGATGATCCTGATGGCCGACCGCAACGCGGACAAGCTCTACACGGTCGCGAGCCGCGGCTACGACGCCTCCGGCGTGGGCTCCGAGATCGCGTTCGGCGAGGGCGTGATCGGCGTCGCCGCGCGCGAGCGCACGCCGATCCGGATCATGTACCGCGACTACGAATGGGGCTACGGCCGCAGCATCCGCGACAGCGCGACCGCGCGCGGCCTCGCCAACCTGCTCGACACCGAGATCCCGATGCCCGGCCTGCCCGATTCGCGCAGCCAGCTCGCGGTGCCGATCGTCGTCGGCAGCGCGCTCACCGCGGTCCTGTACGTCGAGGACGTGCTCGACCGCCGCTTCACGTACGACGACGAGGACGCGCTCGTCGCCGTCGCGGCGCTGCTCGGCCCGACGATGCGCAGCCTGCAGGAGCTGGGGGAAACCGCCGGCGAGCCGGCGTCGCAGGCCCGCTCCGCCGCACCGGTGCAGGGCCCGCCGGTCGCGTTGCGCCACTATGCCGCGGACGACAGCGTGTTCGTCGGCGACGACTACCTCATCAAGGGCGTCGCCGGCGCGATCCTGTGGAAGCTGCTGTCCGACTACCTGCGCGACGGCCGCACCGAGTTCACCAACCGCGAGCTGCGCCTCGATCCGGCGATCCGGCTGCCGGACCTGTCAGACAACCTCGAGGCGCGGCTCATCCTGCTGCAGCGGCGCATGGCCGAGCGCACCGACTTCATGGCGCTCGAGAAGACGGGACGCGGCCGCTTCCGGCTCTGCGTCCGCCGCCCGGTGACGCTGGTGGAAGCCGGCACCGGCGGCGGCCGCTGATTCGAACGCGATCGGTTCGCGCGCGTGGGGCACGGTGGTCAGGCCGCGAGCGCCGTGTCGAGCTTGCGCCAGCCGGCCGCGTCGAGGTGCGCGCGGGCGATGCCGAGCACGCCTTCGAAGACCGGCGCCGGCGCATGGGCCCGCACGCCGCGCAGCATCTGCGCGCGCTGTGCCGGCGAGGCCGCCGGCAGCATCCAGCGCAGCACGTACGCCATCCGCGGCGGCGGCACGTGCGCCTTGATCGTCGCTTCCAGCGCCATCAGCTCGGCGTCGGTGTGCGTCGCCCACAGCACGGCGTTGTGCGCGCTTTCCTCCTCCTGCATGTGGACGAGGTTCTCGCCGACGAACACGCCGAGCGCCTGGTAGAGGTCCGCGGCGGCGCGCTCGCGCGCGGCCGACGGCGCGCGGGCGACCGATTCGACGTGCCGGCGCAGCGCGGCGATGGTCGCCTCGTGGTGCACGTGCTCGGCGGCCACGCCGGCGGTGGAGCCCGGCTGGCGCGCTTCCATCGCGGGGTGGATG
This sequence comes from Burkholderiales bacterium, assembly GCA_046347715.1. Classification (GTDB taxonomy): domain Bacteria; phylum Pseudomonadota; class Gammaproteobacteria; order Burkholderiales; family Casimicrobiaceae; genus VBCG01. The sequence continues at coordinate 552,015 of JAXMFO010000003.1, read as the reverse complement.
AAGCGGTTCTCCATCTCCAGGTGTTCCTGGCAGAGGTCGAGCAGTTCGGTCACCTTCGCGAGCGCGTCGCTCACTTCGGGCGCATCCGCCGCGTCGAGGCTGCCGAGCGTGAGCAGGGCGTCGCTCATCGCGGCGCGCAGCGCCTTGTGGATGAGCACGTAGACGTCGTGACGGGGTGCGGCCGGAACGGCGGGGATGGGGCTCGGGGCGTGCGACATCTTCTTCTCCTCGGGTTGGGACGCTGCCTCGAATCGCAGGAGCGCATGACGGGATTGTCCCGAAGAGGCGGACGGCGCGTTCGTAAATGATTCCTCACGCAACCCTAAGAATTCCTTAACGGGCTGCGGCGGACGGGGCGGCGCGGATCAGGCCGCGGGGAGCGGGGCGGGCGGCGGCGCGCGCTCCGCCCAGCGGCGGGCGAACGCCTCCCACGCGACGACGATGAACACGACGATCATCGGCGCGAGGTGGAGCGTGGCGCGGTTCACCGTGGTCTGGTCGCTGATGTAGAAGCTCGCGGTGGTGAACCCGAACACGAAGAACAGGAAGAGCAGGCCGCCCGCGATCACCATGGTGAGCGGCGCCAGTGCGGGCGCCACCAGCTGCCGGCCGGCGAGCAGCGCCGCGGCGATGGCGCCGTACCAGAGGAGGTGCCAGTTGCCGAGCAGGAACCAGCTCGACACGAGGTCGCCCCACGCGGGGTTGTAGTCGAGCTTGACCTGGTAGTTGAAGAGCGAGAGCTTGAACCGCGCGAGCGCGACCAGCGCGAAGGCCGCGACGGCGAACCCCGCGAGCACCACCGTGAGCCCGCGGCGCGGCAGCAGCACGACGACGAGGCCGGGCAGCAGCGTGGCCGCCCAGAACCAGCCCGGATTCTTGATCTGCGTGCAGGCGACGGCCATCACCACGGCGAGCACGGCGTCGGGGGTGCTGCGCGAGCGGGTCCACCGCAGGAAGGCCAGGGCGGCGGCCGTGTAGAACGCGGCCATCGGCAGGTCGGCGTACCCGGCGAGCGCGACGTGCGTGTTGGCGAGCGGCAGCGACGCCACGAGGAACGCGCCGACGAGGGCCGGCAGCGCCTCGCTGCCCCACGCCCGCAGGCCGCCGTAGACCGCGAGCGGCAGCGCGACGCCGATCGCCCACCACGGCGCGTTCATCAGCGTGTCGTCCCAGCGGCCGAGTGCCAGGCAGCTCCACACCTGCAGGAGCGGCATCGTCGGCGGATACTCCGGCGACGCGTCGAAGTAGGCGGCGCCGTTGGCGGCGAGCCACGCGTCGACCCGCGCGAACGGCGCGACGTGCCCGAGCTCGTACCACACGCGGGCCTTGGTTGCCCACTGCGTCCACGCATCCCACGGGTAGAGCGGGCGCGTGAAGAGCTCGACCGCGAGCAGCGCGAAGCGCAGCGCGAGCCACGCGAGCAGCGCCCACCACACGATCCGCAGCGCACCGGCGAGCGGCGGCGGCGCGAACGCACGCGTGCCGGTGGCCGGCGCGGCGCGGCGCCACGCGACGAACGACAGCGCAAGGGCCGCCACGAGCACCGGCCCGCCGACGACCGCGAGCCCGAACTTGACCCCCGCGAGCGAGAGCAGCCGCATCCACACGGTCAGCAGGAACGCGCCGGCGAGGTAGCCGGTGCCGGCGCGCCACGCGGCCTCGCCGGGTGCGGCGAGCGGCGTCGTGCGCGCGTCCAGCGTGGCGACGAAGGCGATGCCCAGCCACCAGGGCAGCAGGAGTGCGGCGAAGGTCGCGATCGTGTCCATCAGAGCACCTTGAAGAGGGCGGCGCCCGGCTCGACCAGCACGGCCTCGGCGGACACCGGCGGGCCACCCTCGAAGCGCAGCTTCTTCTCCTCGGGGTTGAACTGCACGCCGCGGCGCTGGTAGACGATCACCCAGTCGCCGGCGTGGAGCGCAGCCGGATTCGGGACCGAGTTGGCGAAGGGGTCGAACTGCACGTTGTGCGGGTACAGGTGGTACGCGGCCCGTCCGCGGAAGTACGGCGCGTCGGCGACCACGAACACGCGCGCCGGCGCCGCCGGCAGCTTCGCGCGCGCCTTCTCGACGAACGCGAACAGCGGGCCATCCTCCGCGGCGAGGTGGCGATCGCGCCAGTCCTTGCCGCCGTACTGGTCGCGGGTGGCCGCGACCTGCCGCGCGAGGTTCCAGGTCCAGGCCGCGTCGACCAGCACCCACGCGACGACGAACAGCAGCGCGATGACGACGGGCAGCGCGAACGTGCGGCCGCGCTTCCACGCGATGCCGAACCAGATGGCGACGGCCAGCACGACGCCGGCGACCAGGAACGTCGGCAGCGGCACCTCCTGCACCTCCGCCCCGCCGGTGATGGTGTTGATCGACGCGCCGTTCCACGGCTCGAACGCGGTCCATTCGCGGAAGCGCTCGCCGAGCTGCCCGACCGCGCCGCCGGCGCGGATCGTCACGCCGTCGATGCGCACCGGCTCGGGCAGCGGCCCCCGCACCGCGAGCGCGATGCCGGTGATGCGGCCGATCCACTCCGGGTTCTTCGCCATCGTGACCGGCGCGAGCCTTCCCGCGACGACGGGCACCTGCATCGTGTTGAGCTTGTTGGGCGCGTAGTCGCTGCGCCACAGGAAGCGCACGTCGGCGTTCTCGGGAAAGCCGCTGCCGCGCCACGCGACCACCGGGTACTCGGTCGAGCGCAGGTCGGAGTTGGCGGTGACGAGCGCCAGGCCGCTCTCGTCGGTGCCGCGGATCACGAGCGCGTCGCGGTCGAGGGCGCCGGTGCCGCGGGTGAGGCCGAGCTCGCGCGGCGTGAACGTGCGCTCGGACGCCGACGGGAACCACGCGCCGGGCACGGTGAGCGCCGCGTACAGGAGGAAGCAGGCGACCACGACCAGCGCGAAGATCGCGAGCGCGGCGCGGACCGCCGGCGCCGGCGATGCCGACGCCGGTGCGGCGGCGGCAGCAGCAGCCTCGGGCGCCGCGGGCGGCGCCTCGGTCACCGGGCGTTGTGGCTCTTCAGGATGTGCCAAAGCGTGAGCACCAGGATGCGCAGGTCGAACCACAGCGACCAGTTGTCGATGTAGTAGAGGTCGTATTGTATCCGCTGGGCGAGGTCGCTATCCCCGCGCAGGTCGTTCACCTGCGCCCACCCGGTGATGCCGGCCTTGACCAGGTGCTTCTGCATGTAGCCCGGGATCTCCTGCCGGAAACGCTCGACGAACTCGGGTCGCTCCGGCCGCGGCCCGACCAGCGACATCTCGCCCCGGAGCACGTTCACGAGCTGCGGCAGTTCGTCGAGGCTCGTGCGGCGCAGGAGCCGGCCGAAGGGAAACGCGCGCCGCTCGCCGTGGCGCGTCCACACCGGGCCGCTCGCGGCCTCGGCGTCGACCGGCATCGTGCGGAACTTGAGCATCGAGAAGCGCTCGCCGTTCCACGTCACGCGGTCCTGCCGGTAGAGCACCGGGCCCGGCGACGACAGCTTCACGCCGATCGCGATGAGGAGCAGGAGCGGCGACGCGAGGAGCAGCAGGAGGCCCGCCAGCGTGTAGTCCTCGATCGCCTTGACCATGCGGTTCACGCCGGACATCGGCGTCTCGGTGAGCGAGATCACCGGCAGGCCCGCGACCTCGGTCAGCGAGTGGTTGAGGAGGTGGAAGCTGTAGATGTCGGGCACGAAGCGGATCTCGACCGGGTGCTCGCGCAGCATGGTGAGGATCTCGCGGATGCGCGCCTCGGCGCGCAGCGGGAGGGCCACCCACACCTGGTCGATGCTGCCGCCCGCGACGTCGCGCGCGAGGTCGCCGTCGATGGCGTGCACCGGCCGCACGAGCGGTCCGGCGGCCGCGCCGGCGGGGTCGTCGTCGTAGAACGCGAGCACGTTGAAGCCGGTCCACGGCGCGTTCACGAGGCGCGCGGCGACGGTGCGCGCGAACTCGCCCGCGCCGACGATCGCGATGTGCCGCTGGTTGCGCCCGTGCACGCGCAGCGCCCGCGCCGTGAGCCGGACCGCGAGGCGCAGCGCCGTGGTGCCGACGAAGCCGCCGACCAGCCACGCGCCGACCCAGACCCGCGAGTACGTCTCGCCCATCTTGGTCGCGAACAGCGTGCCGCCGGCCATCGCGGCCAGCAGCAGCCACGCGAAGAACAGGCGCCGCACCTCGTCGGCGATGCCCGCCCCGCGCTGCGGCACGTACAGCTCGAACAGCGGGAACACGGTGGCCACCGCCAGCGCGCCCACGGCGAGGAACAGGACGTAGTGGTCCGGCGGCGCGAAGCTGCCGAGGTAGAGCCGGTAGGCGACGAAGCCCACCAGGACAGAGAGCAGCGGATCCGACGTGCGCAGGATTGCCGCGAACAGCGCGGCGTGCGGCTTGAGGACGCTGCGGGCCATGCCCGCGATTATCCCCGATTCGCCTCCGCCGCGCCCTGCGCCGTGAACGCGGACCAGGCCCCTTCGACGAAGCGGGTGTACGCCTGCGCGAAGCGGGGCACGGCGAAGCCTTCGGCGTGGGCGCGGCAGGCGGCGGGCGACAGCTTGTGGAGTGCCGCCTCGTGGCGCACGACGGCGTCCGCGATCGCGCCGGCCGACTGCGGCAGGAAGAAGCGCCCGGTCACGCCCTCGACCACCGTCTCGCGGGCCCCGCCCTCGCCGAACGCGATGACCGGGGTGCCGCAGGCCTGCGCCTCGACCGGGAGGATGCCGAAATCCTCGAGCGCGGCGAACACGAAGCCGCGGGCGCCCCGGAGGAGCTCGCGCATGCGCTCGCGCGTCACCTGGCCCGCGAACTCGACGTTGGACGGCGCGTGCGAGCGCACCGGCGGGAGGTCCGGCCCGTCGCCCGCGACCACCAGCCGCAACTGCGGCAGCGCGCGGAACGCCTCCACCACGAGGTCGAGGCGCTTGTACGGCACCCAGCGCGACGCCGCGAGGTAGTACGAACGCTCCGGCAGCGGCGGCGGCGGCGTGGCCGGGGTGAACGCCTCGGTGTCCACCGGCGGGTGGATGACCGCCGCCTCCCGCCCGTAGCAGCGCGCGATGCGCGCCTGCACGAACGCCGAGTTGGCGATGAAGTGCGTCACGCGGGCGCTCGCGGCGCGGTCCCAGTCGCGCAGGCGGTCGAGCACGCGGTTCACCGCGGCGCCGCGCAGGCCCGTCGCGAGTCCGCGCTGCCCGAGGTACTGCGCGCGCATGTCCCATGCGTAGCGCATCGGCGTGTGGCAGTAGCAGACGTGCAGCTGGTGCGGGTGCGTGCGCACCCCCTTGGCCACGGCGTGCGAGCTCGACAGCACGAGGTCGTACGCGGACAGGTCGAGCGACTCGATCGCCCGCGGGAACAACGGCAGCAGCAGCCGGAAGCGGCGGCGCGCGCCGGGCACGCGCTGCAGGAACGTGGTGCGGGCGTGGCGGCCCGCGAGCCGCACGCGCAGGTCGTCCGGCATGAAGTCGACGAGCGAGTAGAGGTCGGCGTCCGGATAGAGGCGCAGGATCTCCGCGAGCACGTTCTCGCCGCCACCCCACGTGTCGAGCCAGTCGTGCACGACGGCGATGCGCCGGCCGCTCACGCCGCCACCTCCTGCAGCGCGCGGGTGAGACCCTGCACGGTCGCGGCCGCGCACGCCTCCCACGAAAAGGTGCGCGCGCGCTCGATCCCGGCGGCGGCGAGCGCGGCCCGCAGGTCCGGCTCCAGTGCGAGGCGCAGCAGCGACCGTGCGATGTCGTCCTCGGAACGCGGGTCGCAGTACAGGGCCGCGTCGCCGCAGACCTCGGGCATGGCGCCGGCGCGGCCGGCCAGCACCGGCACGCCGGCCGCCATCGCCTCCACCGCGGGCAGGCCGAAGCCCTCGTGCAGCGACGGCTGCACCGCGCCCTGCGCCGACTGCACGCGGGCGACGAGGTCGGCGAACGGCAGGTCGGCGACGAGCTCGATGCGGTCGGGGTGGGCCTGCGCGAGTGCCAGCGCCTCGCGGTCGACGTTGCGGATGCCGGCGTGGCGCGCGACCAGCACGAGGCGGTGCGGGATGCGCCCGCGCACCGCGAGGAACGCGCGCACCAGCCGCGCGACGTTCTTGTGCGGCTTCAGGAGGCCCACGAAGACCAGGGTCGGCGGTGCGGCCGGCGCGACGCGGCCCGGATGCGTCCACGCCCGGTCCACGCCGAGGTGCGTGACCGCGAGCCGGGCCGGGTCGAGGCGGGCGTGGCGCAGCGCCTCGCCGCGCGTGAACGCCGACACGCAGAACACGGCGCGCGCGCGCTCGCCGATCGCGCGCAGCCACGCGCGCACCGGCAGTGACCGGCCGTAGCCCGCGAGCGCGGGCTCGGTGAGCGGCAGGAGGTCGTGCAGCGTGACGGCGACCGGCACGCGGCTGCGCAGCGGCACGTTGAAGTGCGGCGTCCACAGGAGGTCGCGCGGGCCGACACCCGGCGGCGCGCTCCACAGGTCGCCGACGGACAGCGGCGGCACGTCCCACTCGGCCAGCTCCACGTCGCGCAGGGCCCAGCCGGCGACGTGGGACCGGCTCGCGCGCGTGCACAGCACGAGCGGGCGCCACGCGGCGGTCGCCTCCGCCACGCGTGGCAGGAGTTCCGCGAGGTAGGTGCCGATGCCCGAGTGGCCCGCGAGCCGAGCGTCGACGACGAGCCGGGTCATCGCGTGGGGCCGCGCGCCGCCTAGGGCCGCGGCGAGAAGGCGATCACGTCGGTGAACACGCCCGCGAGGTCCGACTCGCGCGCGCAGATGAAGGCGTAGCGGTCGCCGCCCCGGAAATCGTCGCAGCCCTCCCAGTCGTCGAAGCGCGGCGCGAGCGTGGCGCACGAGTAGCCGGACGCCATCGCCATGTCGTGCACCGCCGACGGCGAGGGCAGGAACACGAGCTGGTAGTCGGCGGACATCCGCGGGTCCTCGAGCGGCTCGTGGCGCAGCTCGATGATGTTGCGCGGGTCGGCGAGCACCGTCGAGTCGATGACCAGCAGGTCGCGGTTCACCGCGCGGATGCGCTCGAAGAGCTCCATCGGCTTGCAGACGTGATACAGGAGGCCGAGGCAGAGGACGATGTCGAACGGGCCGCCGAGTGCCTCCAGGTCGCCCGCGAACACGTTGCCGGTCACGAAGCGGTAGCGCTCCGGCGGCACGTCGTGCGCGCGGAACACGAGGTTGGCCTGGTCGACGTGCATCGGCCGCGCGTCGATGCCGACCACCTCCGCGCAGCCCGCCTGCACGGCGTTGAGCGCCCAGAAGCCCGCGTTGCAGCCGAGATCGAGCACGCGCTTGCCGCGGAACGCGCCCGCGCGGGCCAGGGGGTCGAAGAAGTAGCGCTTGCGCTGGGCGTGCCGGTTCACCCACTCGCGCTGGCGGATGGGCGTGCGCACGCCCTGGAGGTCGAATTCGTAGTGCCAGAGCGGGTGGCGTGCGATCTCGCGCTCGATGTCGTATCGGGTGAGGGGCATGTTGGGCTCTATTGCGCAACCGTCAGCCGCGGATTATCACGCATGATGCCTGGCGCCCGGAAACGGCTCATTGCACGGAGGAGGTTCCGGGTGAGGCCCACTCCGCAAGGGTCGATCCCCCGGCGTAGAAGTAAAGGCCGAAGACCGCGTAAACGAGCGTGAGGAGGCCAGTCTGCGAGAACTGCCCGCTGACCCCAAAATACAGGACCAGCGCGATCCACGTGCCGAGATGTAGTCGGTTGCCGAATTCCCAACCGGGAACGTAGAGCGCCCGCGCGACGAGGAACACGAACGCCAATGTGAACAAGAGGCCGTTCTCCGCGAGCAATTCGATCCATATGTTCTCGTTCTTGGCATTGATCGTGTCGTTGACGCCGCGCTTGTTTGCACCGGCAAGCTCGCTGTCGAAGCGCGTGAAGACGTAGTCATCATAGGCGCGCGGCCCGACGCCGAACCACGGATGCTTCGCCCAGACCTTGAGGCCCATGATGCCGATCAGCAGGCGGTCTCTACCCGAGGAGGTTTGGTCGGCAAGATTGAGGTCGGCGGAGAACCTCTCGATTTTCTCCGTCGTACTGACTGCCGGGGCCGCGCGTTCCAGCGTGGGCTGCGGCAGCAGCAAGGCTATGGCCGTGATCGGCAGCAGGAAAGCGACGTAAACCTTCGTGAACGTGGGTCGGTCGAGGAGGAGCAACAGGCAGCCCAGGGCGATGAACAGCACCCAGCCAGTCTTGGCGGTGGACTGAACAAGCACGTAGACGAGTACTGCAATCACCACTCCGGTCAGCGGGTGCAGTGGTCGCTGTGCCAGGAGAATGGGCAGCAGCAGGAACGCGCAAATGTTTAGGAAGTGCGGCCATCCGGAAACGCCATTGATGCGATACACATCGAAGTGCATCTGCGGCTGCCAGATGATGTTCCCAAGAATGTTGATGGCAACGAACTGTGTCATGCCGCACGCTGCGATCGCGGCGACGGCCAGCAGCACCGATCGATGCACCTGGCTCGCGGAGAAGGCGTGCGCCTTCAGGAAAGCATGGACCGTGATGACGGTGAACGCGTCGAAGCCGAGCCAGAGCGCCCACCCGATGGAGTCGCGGACGTTCGCCGACAACGTGATGGAAACTACCAGCGGTGGCAGAGGCAGCAATGTGTACCACGGAAGGCCCCGGATGGTCCGGCCGGCAACACGAAGCATGCTCGAGGGCGCGAGCGCCCAGGCTCCGAAAACCAGGAAGTAGCCGTACTTGAACTTCTGACCGGCGATCGGCAGGTAGATCAGATCGGCGGACAACAGAAACAGGAGCGCGGCGAGAAACACCGTCGGCAGTACGAGCCCACCCCGACGAGCTGGGGCCGAGACGCTGATTGTCTGCTCGCGTTCGGTGGCCACGGTGTTCCCGCAGTCGTCAGAGAACGTCCGCGAAGCCCTTGCGGGTGCGCTGGAACGCATAGAATCCGAGCCACGCGAACGCGAGACCCAGCACCCAGCCGGTCGCCAAGGTCCATGGAGCGGGCCAGGCCCCATAGAGCAACGAGTCACGCGTCATGGCGATGAAGGTCGCGATGGGATTCAGGGCGATGACGAACCGCCACTCTTCCGGGACGGCCGTCGGCGGATAGAAGATGGGACTCAGGAAGAGCAATGTGAGCGCCAGGAAACCGACCACCTGCGAAAGGTCGCGCACGTAGACGCCGAGCGCGGCGCACGCATAGACGACCCCGAGCGTCAGCAAGCCGAGCGGCGCGATGATCACGGGCAGCGCCAGAACGGACCACGGTAGCGCCCCCGTGCGCACGAGCATGGCCAGCGCAATGAGCGCCAGCCCGACCAGAAGGTGGAATGCTGCGGCGATGAGCGTCGACCACGGAAGGATCTCCAGGGGGAACACGACCTTCTTCACCAGGTTGCGATTGTCGATGACCAGTTGCGGAGAGCGGGTCATGCATTCCGCGAAAAAGCCGTGGACGATCATTCCCGCGTAGACGACCAGTGCAAAACCGACGCGGTCGGTCGCCGGTCCATCCCAGCGGATGCGGAATACGACGCTGAATACGAACGTGTAGATCGCGAGCATCAGCAGGGGATTCAGCACTGCCCAACCGAATCCGATCAGCGATCCGCGGTACCGGCCGGACACCTCGCGCCGGGCGAACTGCCAGAGCAGGCCACCGTGGTCGAGAACCGGGGCGGCGAGCGCCCTCAGGTCGACGGGACGCTTCGATGCGATCATCGCGGACCGGGCCACCCGAAAGTCAGGCTACGCCCGGGATGCGGGGCGGCCACGCCAAAGCGTAGGCGCTCCCCCGGAGCGCAAGGTTCGGGTTGTAGCACGGATCTTCGGCAATCGCCTGGGACCACGACCGCGCAAACCAGGCCTCCTCGTCGCGGGCCGCCGCAGCGCTGGTGGGGTCGTCCTCGTAGCCGCGGGAAGCCGACTCGTGATGGACCAATTCCGCCCAAGGCGAGATCACGTTCCGATATCCGGCCCGGCGAAGCCGCAGACACAGGTCGAGATCGTTGCACGACACAGGCAGAGATTCATCCATTCCGCCGACTTCCAGGTACCGATCGCGCGCCACGGCCGCGCAGGCGGTGATGAGTGCACTGACTTCGCGCACGGCGGCGGTGCGACCGTAGGGGCCTGCAAATCCCCGTTGCGTCCCGATCCAAGGGCGGTCACCTACGCCATTGAGACCGAGGACCACGCCTGCGTGCTGCAGGGTGCCGTCCGGATAGTATAGCGTCGCGCCCACCAATCCGGTTGCCGGTCGCATCGCCCTGCTGACCAGTTCTTCGAGCCAACCGGGCGTTACGACCTCGATATCGTTGTTCAGCAGGGCAATCACACTACCGCGCGCTTCCCGTACGCCGATATTGCACTGCGCGGCATAGTTGAAAGCATGCGGATAGGAGACGATGCGCGCTGCGCCCGAGCGCGCCAATTCGGCCAGGAGTTCGACGGCCTCCGGCTCGCGCGATTCGTTGTCGATCAGCACGATTTCGCGCTGAATGTACGTGGTTCGCTGACTGATGGACGCCAGGCAAGCGCGCAGGAGCCGGGCATGATCGCGGGTCGGAATCACGATCGAAACCAGCGGTGCCGGCTCGGGAAGCGCAAACTGAAGCCGCCACCCCGTCGTGCACAGCGACACTTCGGCGCGTTCCGCCCGGCGCGCGAGGCTGTCGGCAATGACCTTGCGCTGTGCCTCGATCAGCGCCGGCTTCTCGAATACGGCCGCCGCGGTCGATCCCGGAATTTCCCGCCAGTGATACAGCACCCGCGGGACGTGCAGGATGCGTTCACGGCCTGCGACCTCTTCGACGCGCAGCGCCAGGTCCCAGTCCTGTGCGCCGTCGACGCCGGTGTTGATTCCCCCGAGTTCCCGCAGGAACCGGGTGCGCATCACGACGAAGTGCAGCACGCAGTTGGTTGTGCGAATCCACTCCCCGTCCCAGGCTGGCTTGAAGAACGGACGGGTACGCTGGCCGGCCGCGTCGAGACGGTCCTCGTCGGAGAAGAAATAGACCACCTCGGGAGAGTCTTCGGCGGCCACGACCATGCACTCGAGCGCGTCCGGTGCAATGGCATCGTCGTGGTCCAGAAACGCACACAACTCACCGCGCGCCATCGCCAGGGCGTCGTTGGTCGCCTGGGCAATCCCGCCATTCACCGCGCGCCGGGAAACGCGGATCCGCGAGTCCCTTGCCGCGTACCCGGTGAGCACCGCGGCGACCTCCGGCAACGTCGAGGCATCGTCGATCACGCACAATTCCCACTCGCCATATCGCTGGGCGAGGACGGATTCCAACGCGCTTTTCAGGTGTTGGGCGGGGACGTCGTGTACGGGCAGCAGGATCGAAACGAGTGGCCGTCGGCCGAGCGCGACCGATCGTTCATGCGCCAGTGCCGCCGCGGCCTCCTCGTACCTCGCGCACCAGGCCGAATAGTCCGCCATCAGGGCACCATCCGCGGCGTGACGCTCCAGCACTCCGCCGAGCGAACCATCGCGGGCCATTGCCAACGCGCGCCGAATGACCCAATAGAGCTTCTTCGGGTTGCCGCCGGCATAGCGCAAGTGCCGCTTGAGCACGCGCAGTCCAGCCCGCAGGTGGGTCGGTCGCATCATGCGGGACCCGGTCCGTTGCCGGGCGCGGACTGCGTTGCACGCGTCCGATGCTTGCGCGGGACTTGCGGAGAAGCTCGGTTGCCGGTCGCGGTGGCGGACGGGACGGCGGGGACGTTGAAGGGGCGCTGCTTCACCATACCGAAAATTGCTCGACGGCGGATCGGGCAGCATGCCGCGTCGGCCGGCGCGCATTCCGAAAAGCCAAAAGGCCGTCATTTTACCGGTTCGCCGCAGGCGGCGGGCCTTGCGCAGTACCTCCAGCCGCTATAATCCGCGGGCCGGCACAAACTACCCACTCGTGCGGGGTCGTACCTGCACCCGCGATGTCCCAACCCGTACTCTCGGTCCGATCGCTGTCCAAGTGCTTCGAGCTGTATGACCGACCGCTCGACCGCTTGAAGCAGACGCTTTGGCGCGGTCGGCGCAGGTTCTATCGCGAGCACTGGGCATTGCGCGACGTCTCCTTCTCGCTCGCCCCGCGGCAGGTCCTGGGCGTCGTGGGCCGCAACGGCTCGGGCAAGTCAACGTTGCTGCAACTGGTGGCCGGTACGCTCACTCCGACGGCCGGCGAACTCGAGATGTCCGGTCGCGTATCTGCCCTTCTCGAACTTGGCAGCGGCTTCAACCCGGAATTCACCGGCCGCGAAAATGTCATGCTCAACGGGGCGATTCTCGGCGTGCCCGCGGACGAGATGAGGGCGCTGATGCCCGAACTGCTGGAGTTTGCCGGGATCGGCCAATTCGTCGACCAGCCGGTCAAGACCTATTCCAGCGGGATGGCGCTGCGCCTCGCGTTCGCCGTCGCCACTGCCGTAACCCCGCGCATCCTGATCGTGGACGAGGCGCTGGCCGTCGGTGACGAGGCGTTTCAGCGCAAGTGCTTTGCCCGGATCGAGAGCATTCGCGACAGCGGTGCTGCGATCCTGTTTGTCTCCCATTCGCCCACGCAAATCCTCGAATTGTGCGACGTGGCCCTCCTGCTGGATGGCGGCGAGATGCTCCTGCAGGATGAACCCAAGCACATTGTTTCGGCCTATCAGCGTCTCCTCTACGGATCGGAGGACACGGCCAGGCGCGTTCGCGGAGAGTTGCGCGGCAAGAGGCACGACGCGCGCGACGACGTGAGCGTTCCGCCACCGGTTCCACCGGCACCGGAGGCTGGCACGGGTCCCGAGCCGAGATCCGCCAGGCCGGCGTTCGATCCGGAGCTGCGTTCGGCGAGCATCGTGGAGTTCGCGTCGAGAGGCGCGCGGATTTCCGACCCGCGCATCACGACCGAAGAGGGCGAGGTTGTCAACGTACTGGCCCGCAATCGCGACTACGTCCTGCGCTACCAGGTTGCCTTTGCGGCCTTTGCGCAGCGCGTGCGCTTCGGCATGATGATCAAGACTACGTCGGGCGTGGAACTTGGCGGTTGCGTCGCCCATCCTGCCGACAGCATTTGCGAGGCCATCCAACCGGGAGCGTGCGTCACCGTCGCCTTTCGCTTCCACTGCATTCTCAATCCGGGAACGTACTTTCTCAACGCGGGCGTGATGGGCGACGTCGATGGTGAAGAGACCTATCTGCATCGCCTCGTGGATGCGGCCGCATTTCGCGTCGCGGCCGGCGACACTCCGGGCACCGCGGGCTATGTGGATTTTTCGGTGCGCGGCTCGGTGAACCTCATGACGGGCGACCACCATGTCTCGCCTTGATCCTGCGGCGCGTCCACGCGTGATCGTGGTGGCGGGAATGCACCGCGCGGGGACGAGCGTTGTCGCGCGCGGGTTGCTGGCCCTGGGCGCGGACTTGGGCGATTCGCTGATGTCCGCCGACGTCCGCATGAATGCGAAGGGCTTCTTCGAGGACGTGGACATCGTCGAGCTCGACGACGCCCTGCTCGAGACGTGCGGCGCCGATTGGAAGAACCTCGCGATCCTCGATGATGTCGACTGGACCGCGCCGCGGCACGCGGCGGCGCGGGACGCCGCACGGCGGCTGCTCGAGGTCAAGCTCGCCCGAAGCGGGCAGTTCGCGTTCAAGGACCCGCGGGTGCCGCGGCTGCTGCCGTTCTGGCAGGCGGTGTTTGCCGAGCTTGCGTTCGCTGATGCGTACGTCATTGCGGTTCGGCATCCGCAGGCTGTCGTCGACTCCTTGCGAACCCGGGATGGGCTCGACGAGCGGCGCTGCGCTTGGCTCTGGCTCACGCACCTCGTATGCGCGCTCCGCTACACGCAGGGGAGGCGCCGCGTGGTGGTGGACTACGACCGGCTGATCGCCTCTCCGGCGACCGAGGTGGCCCGCATGGGAAGGGCGCTTGAATTTGGGCAGGCTCCGGACGACCCTTCGTCCCTCGCCACGTACGAGCGCGACTTCATCAGCCCTGCATTACGGCACGCCGAGTATCCTGCCGGGCTGCTCGCGGCCCCGTACCTGCCTCCCGGCGCAGCCGGAGTCCATGCGCTCGCACAGCGACTTGCCGCCGACGAATCGGATCCCGACGATCCGGCCGTGCAGGAGGAAGTGGACGCCCATTTCCGGGCGCTGATGGCGTTCGGGCCACTGCTCGCGTATGCGGGATCCGTGGAGCGAGCCGCCGATGCGCTGCCCACGATCGCCGGCGAGCTCGCTTGGGCGCGGAGCAGTCTCGCCGAGGCGTCGGATTACGTGGGTGCGGCGATCGGGCCGAAGGACGAATACATCGCCGACCTCACGAGGGAACTTGCCCGCAAGGATTCGGAACTGGTGGCCGCGCATGCCCTGCTCGACAAGCTGACCAAGGACCTGCAGGACGCCTATGCCCTGCTCGACCGGCTGCGGCAGGACCTGGTAGGCAGGCTATTGCTGCGCCGCCTGCGCTAGGCGAGGCGGGTGGAGGGCGTCGACTGCCGCGGGTCCCGTCGGCGGTCACGGCCGCGGGAACATCGTGCGCAATCGGCTGTCCATGCCCGGGCAGCATTTCCGCCCCGTGCCCGCGGGGGTATCCCGCGCCGTCGGTGTTTGCTGCAAGAAAGCAGGCCTTCGGCGCGGATGCTATTATTTCCTGTTTTGCCCATCGCTTAGTCGTCACCGATCTGCTTCGAAATGACTATCTTGCCGGGCGATTCTGGCTGCCGCCGCCCACGGTGGGCGGGTGCCCTAAAGGCCCAGTACCGGACGATTTTCACTTCGGCGGGCCGCGGGCGCGTTCTTTTGGGCAAGCAATCCCACGCCATCGCCTAGCCGCGGTTGCGCTGGACAGCACTTTTCTTCACAACGCCGTCGGGCGTGCGCCCGACCACCAGGACCGCGACACCCATGACCCCGGATCTTCCCCCCCCGGCACCCGAAACGGCACCTGTGCCTGCGCTCGTCGCGAGCGCGCAGGCAGCCGCTCCCATCTATGCGGACAGCCATGGCTATCGGTTCGCGGTCAATGGCAATCGCCTGCTGCCCGCCGAAGTGGTGGTTGCCGTGATCGAATCCGCGGAGACGCCGCAGCAGGCGCTGGACGCATTGCGCCTGGCCTACCAGAAGGCCGGCTATCCGCTGGTCGCATTCCGGGGAGAAGTGCGCGACAAGCTGGTGGCAATCGACGTCATCAACGGCCGGATCACCGCGCTGGACGTGACGCCGCCGTCACTCACGCCGTTTTTCACGAGCCTCAAGGGACAGGAGGACCTCCACCTCGATACCTTGATCCGCACCGTCAGTGTCGCCGAGTTCTTCGCGGCGCGCGAAGGCATGCGCCCGAAGGTTAACTTCGTGGCGGCCGAGGAAGTGGGCGGCAGCAAGCTCGTCGCGACCGAGGAGCCCATCGAAGGCGCGTCACCGTGGAATGCCGCCGTGTCGTTCGGCAACCTCGGCTCCCGGTATTCGAGTCGCTATCTCGCGCAGGCGTCGGGGGCCATCCGACCCGGAGGCGGTCTCGAGCTGGCAGCGAGCTACGGGCAGGGGATTCCCGGCCTGTCGTCGGATAGTGCCGGCAGCCTCTACCACAGCGGCGCTCTGTCCGCTTCGCTGGTGACGCCCTGGGGTCTGTACGGCGTGAGTTTCCTCGGGACCGACTACAAGATCGGCGAACGGGCCTATCCCCTTTATCCGGAGGGGCAGCTCTACGTGGGCTCCATCACGGGTTCGCAGCTCGTGTTCGCGGACCCGACGTCCCGGCTGACATTGAGCGAGGCCTTCACCCATACCGACAACTCGACGTACGTCTTCGAGGGGCTGTATCAGCTCACCGACCAGAGCTACGACCTCGTGTCCGTCGGCGCCACCGGCAACAGCTCGTTCGCGCTGTTCGGCCTGAACGCGAGCCTGTCGGCGAGCGTCACGGCCAACTTCGGCATCACACCGCCACGCGGAACGTTCCTTCCGACGGGGCTCGGCATTCCGTCGACCCGTTTCGCTCAAGTCGTCGGCAATGTTGCCTATGTGCAGTCGCTGCCCGAGGGCTGGTCGGCGGCGCTGACGTGGTCGGGGCAATGGGCGGACAGCACCCTGCCCCAGAATCAGCAATGGGTGCTGGGCGGCTTCGGCAATCTCTCGGCCTGGCTGCCCGCCATCATGGTGGGCGACAAGGGAACCCTCGGCCGCGCCACGGTCTCCACGCCCACCTGGCAATGGGAAGGATTTTCCGCGACCGGTACGGCGTTCGCCGAGTGGGGCCTGGCCGGCCTCGACTTCGCGGAACCCGGCGTGCCGTCCGTGCGCGGGGCGAGCGATGCCGGCATTTCGGTAAGCGCGTCGTATTCGACCGGCACGCAGTTGCTGTTCGCGTACGCCTGGCCGCTCGGAAGCCGCAACGTTCCGATTTCGGCGCTCAATCGCCAAGGCAAGGCGAACCTTTACTTCAGCCTGAGCCAGTCGTTCTAGCGCCTCGCAAGGGTCCGGATGCGACCTTTTGACCCTCATTTGGGCCCAAAACCGTCGTTTCCGCCCGACAGTCCCCGTCGCCGCGAGCCAGGTCACGTCAACAACGGCGGAAATCGTCGTTGCAGCCCGACAAAATTGCTCGGAAAGACGTGAATTTTCGCCCTAGCGGCGCGTCGCTTTTTGCTAGTATTCGTCGAGCGGGCGACCAAGACGGAGGATTGCTCCCCCTTGTTGCACGGACGCTACAACGCAGGAGGCGACCGGAAAAATATACGCGAGACGCTTGCAACCCACCCACGGGCATAGCTAAATAGCGTCAGGGCTACGTTAACACTCATGAAGCCTAGGCTGGCTTTGGGCACGATTGCCAACCGCGACATGACCGACGTATACTGGATCGCGAACCTAGTGCCGGGCGCCCGGTGAATATTTGTAGGTATGACTAACATGAATGGGAGAAACACCATTATGAACACGGCAGTAGCGAAAAAGTTCTCGGTCAAGCCCCTGGTGGCAGCGATGGCCGTTACGCTGTCGGTGGGGAGTGCTATCGCCGGGCCGGCGCCGTTCCAGTTGCCGGGTCAGGGCCTGATCACCGGCTTGACGCCTGGCGCCACTTTCACGTCCACGGTTGTCGGCGGACAGGTGCAATACCTGGTCAGCACCGGCGCGAATCCCATCGGTGGTACCGGCTCCAAGGGCGACCAGATTTACAACGGCTTCACGGGAATCGGCGGCGGCATCCAGATCAATGGTGTCGGCAAGGTTCGCGGTGTGATTCAGTGGGGCGGCTGGAATCCGGCGACCACGAACTACGGTTCCAACCTTGAAACCTCGATTCCGGCTTCCGCGAATCCGGCGGGCTTCAACATCGGTCGCTTCGCTGCCACCAACTTCAGCAGCGGCGCCGGCGTCACCGACGCGGCGATCCTCAACATCGACGGCAGCGGCTCGCCCTCCTTCATCGAAGGCCAGCTCACGACCAGCACCCTCGGCGGTGGTGTGACGCCGAAGCTGTTCGTCTCGAACGCCAACGGCATCATCACCGGGCCGGATTCGATCATCGTGGCGCCGAACGGCATCGGCCTCATCGGTGCGAACCTGAACAACGCCACCGCGATCAACGAGTTCCTCGGCAACAACAGCACCGGGGTCTCGTATATCGACATCACGGACGGCCAGGCGCGCGTCGAGACCAATGGTTATATCGCGGGCAGCGCCACGCTCAACGCTCCCGCGGCCTTCGTGCTGCTGGCGGGCGGTGACGTGGTCAACACCGGTACCGTCTTCGGCACGTTCGTCGAGACGTTCGCGGGCATGCGCGCCGTTGCCGGCAAGGCGACGGTGAATGGCGTTGCGAGCACGACGGTCAACCGCGCTTGGAATGTAGACGCTTCGTTCTACGCGTTCTCGACGCTGGCGCTCGGCGTTGCGGGCGGTGTGGAAATCGCGTCGGCCACGAGCAGCGTCGTCAACACCGGCTCGATCTCCGTGACGACCCCGGGCTTCGGCTACCTGCTGAGCCTGTCGGCCAACGGCTTCCGCAGCGGCATCCAGGGCAACACTGATCCGTTCGTCGGCATCTTCGCGGACAAGGGTCTCTTCATCGAGAACTACAGCTCCGGCAGCACCGTGCAGCTGTTCAACTCGGTGAAGGGCTACCAGGCCAATACCGTGCTGCCGTTCGTGCAAGTCAATACCGACGGCGGTATCCGCGTACCTGGAACGAAGGGCGATATCCTGGTCGAGGCGCTCACGGTGGGCACGTTGCCGTCGAGCATCACGACGACCTCAGGCGTGTTCCTTGAGGGTGATAACATCACCGTCAATAGCACGATCAACCACCTCCTGAACTCGGCGGGTGGCGTCCAAGGGGCCGCCGACCTAGTGATCGACGGCAAGGCGATCACGATCAACAAGTCGATCGGTGCCGGCGACAACGTGATTATCGTCGGCGCGGGCCCGATCACGATCGCCAAGGGCGCCAACGTCCTCTCCGACACGAATAAGTCCGGCGCCGGCGGCATCCTGATCCAGAACAACGGCAACCAGGCCGGCAATTCGACGACGATCGATGGCAACCTTGCGACCAGCACCGCGAGCGGCTCGGATATCACCGTCAACAACACCGGCATCGCCACCAGCAAGGTCGTCATCAACGGCAGCGTCACCACGCACGCGGGCGGCGACGTCAACATCTACAGTGACGGCAACCTCGAACTCTCGGGCGCCATCACGGGCAGCGACGACGTCAACCTGACCGCGAACGGCCTGTCCGTCGCGCTGAAGGGCGCGGTCGTGGCCAACGCGGACAACTTCAACGGCTTCATCTCGTTTGCCGCGCCGCTTGCCCAGACCAAGTTCTACCCGACGGCCTCGTTCACCGCCCCGGCGATCCTGCTGGGCTACGACGATCGCGCGGGCTCGTGGACCGGCACCAACACGATCCAGGGCGTGAGCGCCAGCGGCACCCCGTACGCGAAGGCCGCGGACAAGCCGACGACCGACATGTTCGTGACCAACAACATCGTCGCCGTGCTGCTCGGTAGCTTCAACGCCCCGATCGCCGGTGTCACCGACTGGCTGCAGAACAGCTTCCTGATCGGTGCGCAGGATCCGACGGTGCCGGTGAACATCAGCCTGTCGCAAATGGGTGGTGGCCCGCAATTCATCAACATGAAGGTCAAGGGCGACGTGTGGATCGATTCCGGTCTGACGGCCACGCCGTTCCAGAACGTTGGCCTGACGAGCGGGCAGTTCTTCCCGGTGGGTCCGCTGATCGGTAACGGCGGCAGTTCCTTGATCGTCAACGCCTCGGGCGCGCTGTCGGTGGTGAGCAACAGCGGCGCGCAAGACTACTCGTGGGTGGGCGGTCCTGGGTTCAACGGCGGTATGGGCGGTGCGGCGTTCTTCCAATCGCCGGGCGGTATCGCGCTGAAGGCCGGCGACCTGCTGACGGTCACGCTGCCGGTGTACAACGCGTTCACGCCGCTCGCGCTGCCGTACCAAGGCGTCTGGCTCGAGTCCGACCAGATCCTGGCGCTGTCGTACTTCGCGACGCAAGGCAACGCGCGCGTGAACTTCAGTTCGACCCCGCAGAATCCGGTGCCGAACATCTACGTGATCGACCAAACGAGCCCGAACACGTTCGGCTTCCTGCTGAAGCTTGATCGTGCCTTCCTCAACACGTACTCGAAGGCGATCAACGGAGCCCCGATCAATAACTGCCCGATCGGCTTCGTCTGCTAGTCATACCTTGATCCTCCCCGCAAGGGGATAGGGAAGGGCGCCGCAAGGCGCCCTTCTTTTTTCAATCAAGATCGGAAAACATCGTGGCCTGGCAGCGGGAGCCCGCGCGGCATCCTGTAGGCGTTCTGTGCGCAAGTTCGGCCGCGCCTGGAAGGCGAAACGCTACAATCCGATCGTCTTTCGTCCCGTCCGCCGTCTGATGGGATATCACGCGTTCCCCACCGGAGGATCACCTATCATGCGCGTACGCCTGCTTAGCGTTGCCCACCTGCTGGCTCTTGCGCTCCTGGCGGCATGCACGACCGTCCAGCCCGACTTCGTGCGCGCACCCGGCGCGCCGACCTTTCCGCCCACACAGTTCGTGGAGGTACTCGAAGCCGCCCCGACGCGACCCTACGTGGAACTGGGCACCATCGAGGTTGCCGGCGAGCCCGGCGCCCTGCGAACGCAAGTCGTGGCCCAGATACGGGTACGGGCTCAGCAAATCGGAGCCGACGCGGTGATCCTCCAGGACGTGAGCCGCACGACCCCCGCGGCTCAACGCCTGAATCCCACGACCGGCGTCTATGAATCGACGGGCGGACAGACAATCCCTGCGTACAAGGGCATCGCCATCCGCTATCGCTGAGCCGCGCCGCGCCTGGGCAGCACCCTACGAGCCTCTGGCGACGGAAGTGCCGGCACGCTCACCCCGAAAGAAATCCAATGACCACACCAACCGCAAACGCGTACGACCAAATTCCCTACATCAGCCACCCCTTCGCGCAGACGCATCCCAACGTAGTGGGTGCTCTCGCGAAGCTCTTCGGCATCACGCCTCCTCCCATCCACGGATGCCGGGTGCTCGAGCTCGGTTGCGCCAGCGGGGGCAACCTCATCCCGATGGCGATGACTATGCCGGATTCCACGTTCCTGGGGATCGATCTTTCCGAACGCCAGATCGGGCAAGGCAAGTCGCTCGTAAGTGATCTCGGGCTGACCAACATCGAACTGCAGCATGCCGACCTCGCTTCCGATGACGTCGTCAAGGGGCAATTCGACTACATCATCGCCCACGGAGTCTTCTCCTGGGTACCGCGTCACGTCCAGGACCGCCTGCTCGACATCTGCCGGGACAACCTGGCCCCTAACGGTATCGCCTTCGTCAGCTACAACACGAACCCCGGTTGGCGCATGCGGAGCATGATCCGGGATGCCATGCGCTACCACGCCGCGCAGTTTGCCGAGCCGGAATTGCAAGTGCGGCAGGCGCGGGCCTTGATCGACTTCCTAGCGCAGAACGTCCCCACCGAGAACAGTCCGTACGGCATGCTGCTCAAGCAGGAGCTGGAGGACATGCGTAAACGCGGCGACTGGTACCTTGCGCACGACCATCTGGAGGGCGTCAACGACCCCGTCTACTTCCATGAATTCATCGAGCGCACGGCCGCCCACGGCCTGCAGTACCTGGCCGATGCCGACTTCAAGACGATGTCCGCCCGCAACTACCCACCCAAAGTCGCGGAAACGCTGCGTGTCATCGCGCCCGACCTCGTCCGGATGGAACAATACACGGACTTCATCCTCAACCGGACGTTCCGCCAGAGCCTGCTCGTCCACCAAGCCCATCGGCTGCAACGAAAGCTCGACTACCGCAACGCGGCGGGATTCTGCTTCCAGTCGAGGGCCGTACCCGTGGGGACCGTTACCGATATCACCACGTCGAAGGTAGAGAAATTCGCGCTCCCCGGTGGCGCAACGCTCGGGACCCCGAACCCGATTACCAAGGCTGCCATGCTGATCCTGCACGAACGCTGGCCGCTGGGCATGTATTTCGAGGACCTCTGTCTTGCCGCGCGCGCGCGCCTGGACAACGCATCCGTGGTCTCGGCCACGCCGCCCCTGCAGGCGGACGACGCCCGTATCCTGGGGGCGGACCTCATCGAGTGCTTCGCCGCCGGGATCGTGGAAATCCTGCTCGAACCCTGGCCGGTCGGAACCCTGGCCGGCGCCGCACCTCGCGTAAGCAGGCTTGTCCGCTATCAGGCCGAACGCGGCCACGAGGTGACCAACCTTCGCCATGAGTCCCTGGGAATCGACGAGTTCAATCGCCAGTTGATAGGACTGCTTGACGGCACCCGCAGCCGCGACGAACTGGTCGACGCCATGGTGGACAAGGTGAACACCAAGATCCTGGCGATCCAGCGTGAAGGCAAGACGGTCACCGACGCCGCCGAAGTCCGCGCGCTCATCACCAAGGCCGTGGACGAGAACGTGGCGCAGCTCGCGCGCGTTGGGCTGCTCGACCGATAGCTTCCGGGCAACGCCGCCGCGGTCGGCGCCAGCGCAAGGCGAATTCTCCCACCCGGGCCGTTCTTTGCAGCAGCGGCGACCAACGGCCGGCAATGCTTAACAATGTCTAGCGACAAGGCGAGCCACAATTCGAGCGCCCAGCAGGGAACGCGATCCGCCGACCGGTTGGTCGAGAGCCTGACGCGCGCCGTCGCACAGCATCGTGCCGGGAACCTCGACGATGCCGAGCGCCTGTATCGCTCCATCCTGGCTTCCGCGCCTGCTCATCCCCAGGCACTGGAGATGCTTGGGGTTGCGGCGGCGCAAAGAGGAATGACCGAGCAGGCTCACGAACTCATGAGCCGGGCGTGGCAACTGCACCCCCAATCGGCCGAGGCGTACCTGCGCCACGCCGAGGTCGTGAAGGCCCTGCAGCTGTTCGAGCAGGCTGTCGCATGCTACGACCAGGCCCTGTCGGTCCGCGGCAACGACTGCGTGGCATGGAATGAACGTGGCGTGGCCTTGCGCGCGATACAGCGGTACGGACCTGCACTTGCGAGCTTCGATCGGGCGCTTGCGATCGCTGCCGATTTTGCGGTCGCCCACTACAATCGCGGACTCGTCCTGCAAGACCTCAATCGTCACGAAGAAGCTGTAGCGAGCTACGACGTTGCTTTGGCGCTTGAGCCGCGATTCGTCCAGGCGCTGAACAATCGCGGGCGAGCGCTCTGCGATCTTCGCCGCTTCGACGAGGCGATCGCCAGCTGGGACCGCGCGCTCGTCATCAAGCCGGACTTCGCCGAAGCGATCAGCAACCGCGCCGCGGTGCTAAGACAGTTCCCCCATGCCGGCTCGCCTGTCGCGCCCAGCGCGACCGATCGCGGCCGCGGCCGTCCCGATGACAGCCCCGCGTTCCTCGCAAGGTGCGAGGAAGCGGTGACGGTCAAGCCGGACTTTGCGGCCGGGTGGAGCAACCGTGGCATCGCCCTGCGCGAAGTGGGCCGCCGCGAAGAAGCGGTGGCCAGCTTCGAGCGGGCGCTGGGCATCGACCCCAAGCTGACCGATGCACTGGTCAATCGCGCCATCACGCTGAAGGAACTACAGCGCCATCCGGAAGCGTTGACCGATTGTGATCGCGCGGTCGCGCTGGATCCGGGCCGGGCCGACGCGCACAACACCCGGGGAACAGTGCTTTCGGTACTCCATCGCCACCTAGAGGCGCTGGAATGCTATGAACGTGCGCTGGAACTGCGACCTGACTTCGCGGAGGCCCACAACAATCGCGCAGCGGCCCTGGTCGCCATCGGTCGCTACGACCTGGCGATCGCCAGCTGCGACCAGGCGCTGGCGTGCAATCCGCGATTCGCCGAAGCGCTGGACAATCGCGGTGTCGCACTTGCAGCGTTGTACCGGCATGGGGAAGCGATGGCAAGCTTCGACGCAGCGTTGGCGATCCGCCCGGAGTTTGCCGAGGCGTTGCGCAACCGGGGATCGACCCTCTCCCATCTCGGTCGTCATGCCGAAGCGTGCGACGACTTCAGCCAAGCGCTCGTCTACAAGCCGGATCTGGATTTCGTCGCGGGAAGCCTTGTGCATTCGCGCCTGCACTGCTGCGCATGGCGGGGCCTCGACGCAGATCTGCTAGCCGTGGCGGACGGTGTGCGTCGCGGCCTCTCCTCGATCGAGCCGTTCCAGTTCCTGCAAGTCTCCGATTCTCCCGGCGAGCAATTGCAGTGTGCGCGAAAATTTGGAAGCGAGCGCTACCCGCCCGCGGCAACGCCGCTCTGGGACGGGGAGCGTTACCGTCATGAACGGATCCGTGTGGCTTATCTCTCGTCGGACTTCCACGAGCACGCCACTGCCCATCTTGCGGTGGAGCTGTTCGAGCGGCATGACCGCGATCGCTTCGACGTTTGCGCCGTGTCCTTTGGCCCGGACGATGGCAGCGCCATGCGGTCTCGCCTGCGCGGCGCCTTTGAGCACTTCATCGACGTGCGTAATGTCAGCGATGGGGAGGTGGCCGCGATCCTGCGCGAACGCGAAATTGACATCGCGATCGATCTCAAGGGATATACGGCGGGCGCCCGCCCCGGCATATTCGCGCTGCGGCCGGCCCCGCTCCAGGTCAATTATCTCGGCTATCCGGGTACCCTTGGCGCCGGATGGAGCGATTACATCATCGCAGACGCGGTCGTGATACCCGACGACGCGGCCGCATTTTTTTCCGAGAAGGTCGTGCATCTGCCTGACGCCTATCAGCCGAACGGGTCCGACCGGCGATTGCCGGCGCGCACGCTGACGCGCATCGAGGCGGGACTGCCGGAGTCCGGGTTCGTATTCTGTTGCTTCAACAGCTGCTACAAGGTCACGCCCGCCATGTTCGCGGTCTGGATGCGTTTGCTGAAGGCGGTCGAAGGCAGCGTGCTTTGGCTCCTCGAGGGGAACGCCATCGCGCTTGCGAATCTGCGTCGTGAAGCGGCATCGGGCGGCGTGGCCCCCGAACGCCTGATCTTTGCCCCCCGACGAGCGCATCAAGAGCATCTCGAGCGACATCGATTGGCGGACCTCTTTCTGGATACGCTGCCGGTCAATGCCCACACCACCGCCAGCGACGCCTTGCGCATGGGACTTCCCGTCCTGACTTGCCTCGGCAATGCGTTTGCGGGTCGCGTGGCGGCAAGCCTGCTGCGCACGGCCGGCCTGCCGGAATTCGTGACGCATTCTCCAGAAGAATTGGAGGCCAAGGCACTTGAGCTCGCCAGGCACCCGTCGCGGCTGGTGAGCGCGCGGACAACGCTGGCCAGGGAAGACAACCGGCTGTTCGATGCAGACCTATATCGACGGCATCTGGAGACGGCACTGGTTACGATGTGGCGGCGCTGGCAGCAAGGCGAGGCGCCATGCGCATTCGCAGTCGCCCCGATCGTCAGGGGCAGCGGGCACTCCGGAGCGATCGCGTGATTCGAACGACGGCACATCGTTGCCCATCGCAATGCGACGACACCAGAACCGCCACTAGCTGAGCCATTGACGATGCACAAGACGTGCTTCTTCACGATCGTCTCCAATAATTACCGGCATTTCGCGCGCACCCTGATCGCCAGCGTGCGCCGCAATGATCCCGGGATCGATGCTTTCGTCGCGATTTGCGATGGCCCGTCGCCCGCGCTCGATCCAAGGGACACCTACACCGAAATCCGAATCCATGAACTGGGCTTGCCCAAGTTCGACCGTTTCACCTTTCAGTACACGATCCTCGAGCTCAACACGGCCATCAAGCCGTCAGTGATCGCCGCCCTTTTCGAGCGTGGCTACGAGCGGGTCATCTATTTCGATCCGGATATCAAGGTTTATGGGTCCGTCGCGCCGATTCTCGAACGGCTCGACGAGGCGCAGATTGTCTTGACGCCGCATCTCACGGGGCCACTCGACGACGACAAGCGTCCGTCGGAACTGGAAATCCTGCAGAGCGGCTCATACAACTTGGGCTTCATCGCGTTGCGCCAAACGCCGGAAACGCGGAAGTTCGTCCGCTGGTGGCAGCGCAAGCTCGAACGCGACTGCGTGGTGGACATACCACGAGGCTTGTTCACCGACCAGAAATGGATGGACCTCGTGCCTGGCATGTTCGCGCACGTCCATGTCGAGCGCGATGCGGGATGGAACGTGGCCTACTGGAACCTCAAGCACCGGGTGGTCACTCGCGAGGATGATCGCCTCCTGGTCAACGGACGGCCGCTCCTGTTCTTTCATTTCTCGGGATTCGAACCGGGCGCCCATCTGTTGAGCAAGCACCAGAATCGCTACACGATGGACGACGTGACGTCGGCAGTGCGCGGGTTGGCGGACGCTTACGCGACCGACCTCGTGCTCGCCGGCTACGAGGAATGTCGTCGCGTTCCGTACGCCTTTGGACGGTTCCTTGACGGCGCTCCCATTCCCGATCAGGTCCGGCGTTGCTATCGCGAGAACTTTCCCCCCGATGAAGCGCACCCCGACCTGTGGTCGGAGTCCGGTCAACGCTTCCTTCTCGATTGGCTCAACGGACCGGCGCCCGGCCACCGCCAGACGCCTTGGCTATCCCGGCTTGCCGTGGCGCTGCATCGAAGACGCGAGGACTTGCAGCGCGCCTTTCCCGATTTGTCGGGCGGCGACGGCCGTCGATATGCGCACTGGTACGTCGAGCACGCCGCTCAACAGGAACGCATCCCCGAGGCAATGATCGCACCGGTACGTACGGCCCTTGCCGCAAAGCCCGCCGTGGCACCGGGAACGGCAGGTCCGATGGCGACGGCGCAGGACACCGCCGACGGCGGACTGCTGAGAGTCGCGTACCGAATGGCGTATCGCGCAGCGTGGCGTGCGCGCTGGATGGTGAAGCCCCTGACGTCGCAAGCCTTTCGGCACAGCGTCCGGCACGCCCTGCTGCGCAAGGCCTATTACGACGACCAGTACACGACGCCTCCCCTGTCGCTCGGCAATGCGGATCTCGCGTCGGCGGCAGATCCGGCAAGCGGACCGGCCATCGTCTTTCCGGCGCACACGGCCCGGCACGCTCAGGTGCGCTCGTCGGATGTGCCGGGCGTCAATGTCATCGGCTACCTGACCGCGGAGAGTGGCGTGGGCGAGTCCGCCCGCTCGATGCTGCGCATTCTCAAGGCGGCCGGCATTCCCGTGAACGCCATCGACTTTCGCATCGGCAACGTATCGCGCAAAGGGGAGACCATTCCCGGCGTGGCAAAGGCGGACGAGTTGTATGGAATCAATCTCTTCCACATCAATGCCGACCAGATGTTCGTGGCGCGCGACGGTCTCGGCCCGTCGCTGTTTGCAGGTCGATACAATGTGGGCTGCTGGGCGTGGGAGTTGTCGGCCTTCCCGGACGTGTTCGTGCCCGCTCTGGCTCTCGTCGACGAGGTATGGACGCTTTCAAGCTTCGCCCAGCAGGCGATCGCCCTGAAGTCTGCCGTACCGGTCCTGCGTGTTCCCTGCTCGATCGAAGCGCCAGCGGTGGCGCCCGATCGCACCAAGTTCGGCCTGGAACCGGACACCGTCGTTTTCTTTGCGATGTGCGACGTGCTGAGCGTGCCGGAACGCAAGAATCCGCTTGGCGTGGTCGAGGCCTTCGCCAGGGCGTTCCCCGGCCGGGAGCGGGTTCGATTGGTGCTGAAGGTTGGCAACATCGAAGCACAGCCTGACCTCTACTCGCGACTTCGGTCCGCCGCCGATGCCGATCCCCGGATCATGCTGATCATCGGGTACCTCACGCGTCCGGAATTGTGGTCGCTGATGGTGACCATCGATTGCTTTGTGTCGTTGCATCGCGCAGAGGGGTTCGGATTGGGCATGGCCGAGGCGATGGCCTGCGGCAAGGCGGTCATCGCGACGGGATACTCCGGGAACACCGACTTCACGCGCCCCGGAAATTCGCTCGTGGTGGACTACGCGCTCGCCACGCTCAAGCGCGACCTCGGGCCCTATCGCCGGGGCGAACACTGGGCCGAGCCCAACCTCGACTCGGCAGCCGCCGCGATGCGCGAGGTGGCGGAATCGGCGGACTTGCGCCACCGCCTCGGCGAGCGCGGGCTCGATACAGTGGCGTCCGAATTGTCGCCACCGGCACTTGCGTCGCCGGTCCGGGAGCGGCTCGCCGTCATCGATTCCATTCTCGCCAAGCGCCACGCCTCCCACCCGGTCGCCTCCTGAGAAGCGCCACCTTCCCGCCATGGCTTCAGCGCCTGCCGCAACCCTGCCCCTGCGTGACGCACTTGCCCGCGCTCGCGACTTCCACGCATCAGGCAACCTGATCGAGGCTGAGCGGTGGTGCCGTGCCATCCTTGCGGCGAAGCCCGATCATTTCGAAACGCTGCACCTGCTCGCAATCGTCAAGGTGCAGGCCGGGCATGTGGACGAGGGACTGGTGCTGATCGGACGCGCGATCGCCATCGATCCGCGGTCGGCCAAGGCCCATAACAACCAGGCGGCGATATTGCGCTCGCTCGGGCGCACCGCCGAGGCGCTCGCGAGTTGCGAAGTGGCGATCACGCTTGACGGAAGCTTCACCGAGGCGCACCGCAACCGTGCGGCGATCCTCAAGGACATGCGGCGCCTGGACGAGGCGCTGGCAAGTTGCGAGCGGGCGCTGGCCCTGAACCCGGCGAGCGCGGAGGTGCACAACATCCGAGGGGCGATTTGCCAGGACCTCGAGCGCTATCAGGACGCAATTGCCGCCTACGATCGCGCGCTGGCCCTAACCCAGTCCTTCCCGGAAGCCCTGTCCAATCGCGGAGGCTCCTACGTCGCGATCCGGCAGTACACCAAGGCGCTTGCGGACTGCGATGCGGCCCTCGCGCTGCGACCGATGCTCGTCGACGCGCACTACCATCGCGGACTTGCATTGTCGGGGCTCGGACGGCATGCCGATGCGGAGCGCAGCTTCCGCCAGGCGCTCGCGGGCAAGCCGGACTTTGCGAAGGCGCTGTTGAGCCACGCAGGCGAGCTCGCCTACCTTCGGAAAAGCGAGGAAGCCGTTGGCGAACTGGAGCGCGCGCTGGCACTCGATCCTGGCCTTGATTTCGCAGAAGGGGCGCTGCTGGCGGCGAGGATGCACTGCTGCGACTGGCGCGAGTTCGACGCGCGGCGGGCCAACGTCGTTGCGGACGTAAGGAGCGGTCGCCGCACGATGGATCCGTTTGCGTTCCTGGCCGTTTCTGATCGCCCGGCGGATCAGCGGCAGTGTGCCGAGACCTGGGTCGATACATGGTTTCCCGCGCCGCCCGGACTCGTGCGGAGGCACAGTCCCCGGCAGCGTGGCCGCATTCACATCGCGTACTTGTCGGGTGATTTTCGCGAGCACGCGGTCGCGTTCCTGAGCGCGGGTCTCTTCGAGCAACATGACCGCTCGCGCTTCGAGATCACGGCAATATCGCTCGTTGGCAGCGACGGGAGCGCAATCCGGGCGCGACTGGAAAGGGCATTCGAGCGGTTCGTCGATGCCGAACGATATTCAGACCAGGAAATCGCGGGCCTCGTGCGGGATCTCGACGTCGACATCCTGGTCGACCTTGGAGGTCTCACCGGCAGCGCACGCACCGCCATCCTTGCCGAGCGTCCGGCAGCCGTGCAGGTGAACTTTCTCGGATTCACCGCCACCATGGGTACCGCTTACATCGACTACATC
The DNA here is from genome assembly GCA_046347715.1 of Burkholderiales bacterium. Classification (GTDB taxonomy): domain Bacteria; phylum Pseudomonadota; class Gammaproteobacteria; order Burkholderiales; family Casimicrobiaceae; genus VBCG01. The sequence continues at coordinate 522,914 of JAXMFO010000003.1, read as the reverse complement.
GTTGCCGACCGGACCGTCATTCCCGAAGACGAGCGCCCCGCCTTTGCGGAGAGCGTCGTCTATCTGCCGGATTCGTTCCAGGTCAATGATTCCCGGCGAGCGCAGGCCGGGAGTGCGGTGTCCAGGAACGATGCGGGACTGCCGGACCATGGCGTCGTGTTCTGCTGCTTCAATAGTTCCTTCAAGATCCTCCCCGCGACGTTTGCCGCCTGGATGCGCATTCTGCGCGCTGTGGATGGCAGCGTCTTGTGGCTGCTCGAAGGAAACGCCGCGGCCATGGCGAATCTCCGGCGCGAGGCCGAGGCGGCGGGCGTGGCGCCCGAACGACTGGTGTTCGCGCCTGCCGCCCGCCCCGACGAGCACATCGCCCGCCATCAACTTGCCGACCTGTTTCTCGACACGCTGCCGTTCAACGCCCATACCACGGCCAGCGATGCGCTTTGGGCTGGCGTGCCCGTCCTGACGTGCCTCGGCTCGACATTCGCGGGCCGGGTGGCGGCCAGTCTCCTGCACGCGCTTGGCCTGGACGAGCTGATTACCCGGGCGCCCGAAGAGTACGAGGCGCTCGCCATTCGCCTTGCCTCGCGTCCGGCGGAGCTGGCGGCATTGCGGGCACGCCTCGGTGAATTGCGAGTGACGTCGCCGCTGTTCGACACCGATCGTTTCCGCCATCACCTGGAGGCGGCCTATGCGGCGATGTGGGAACGGCACCTGCGGGGAGAGCGTCCGCAGTCGTTTGCCGTGCCTGCCATGAACGGGGATCAGCGAAATCCGACCTCATGAAATCTGGCGCCAACAGCGGGGCACGTCGTGCCACGGGCAGGAAGTTGACGATAGTCAGCAGGCGAGTCGTTGTCGTGACACAACTCGGCTATAACATGCATGCTTGTATGCTACCGTTGCGCGATCGGTCTCCCGAATCCCGGGGGCCGGGCTCGATCGGGCCTCTGCCTCTCACTGTCGAGTGTGCACTATGAACGGGCGATCAATTGGTCGCGAGTCGGACGCCGAACCTCCCCTGCGAACAACGGCCGGTCCGCTCGAACCCTTTGCGGTTCTGTGGCGCCATCGGCGTCTGATCGGGCAACTGACAAGGCGTGACATTGCCAGCCGCTATCGCGGATCGGTGTTCGGCATCCTCTGGTCGCTGCTCAATCCGTTGTTCCTGCTTGCCGCCTACACCTTCGTCTTCACCACCATATTCAAGATGAAGTGGAACGTGGGGATAGAGAGCAAGTCCCAGTTCGCGATCGTCGTATTTGCCGGGATGATCGTGCATGGCCTGTTCGCCGAGTGTGCAGGTCGCGCGCCGGGGCTCATTCTGGCGAACGCCAACTACGTGAAGCGGGTGGTGTTCCCGCTGGAAATCCTGCCGTGGACGACCGTGCTCTCCGCCCTGTTTCACACGGGCGTCAGCTTCCTGGTGCTGCTCGGCTTTGTCTTCGTCGAGTCCCAACAGATCCAATGGACGGTCGTTTTCGCCCCGGTTGTGCTCCTTCCGCTGGCAATATTGACCGTCGGAACGTGCTGGATCTTTGCCGCGGTCGGTGTGTTCCTGCGCGACCTGGGGTACGTGGTCGGCCTCCTGGTAACGCTGCTACTATTTCTGAGCCCGGTGTTCTATCCGCTGGACGCCGTGCCTCCGGAGTATCGCGAAATCATCTACCTGAACTTCCTCACCCTGATCATCGAGCAATTGCGTGCGGTCGCAATCTTCGGAGCAATGCCCGATTGGCGCGCGCTCGCAGTGTATTCGGTCGCGTCGATAGGCGTGTCGTGGATCGGCCTGTACTGGTTCCGACGCTCGAAGCGGGGCTTTGCCGATGTCCTCTGAGGATCCGGTCATCGTGGTCAACGGCCTGGCCAAGGCCTATCAGGTCTATGCCAAGCCGCAGCATCGGTTTCTCCAATCGCTGCTCCGAGGGCGGCGGACGTTCTTCCGCGAATTCTGGGCCTTGCGCGACGTCTCATTCACGGTCGGCCGCGGCGAAACCGTGGGCATCCTCGGCCGCAACGGATCGGGCAAGTCCACCCTGCTGCAATTGATCGCTGGGACGCTCGAGCCCACGGCGGGTTCGGTTCGGGTCAAGGGTCGCACGAGCGCCATCCTCGAGCTCGGGGCGGGCTTCAATCCGGAATTCACGGGACGGGAGAACATCGTCGTCAGCACGGCGGTGGCCGGCATGACTGAAGACGAGACCATATCGAGAATGCCGCGGATCATCGAGTTCGCCGACATCGGCGACTTCATCGATCAGCCCGTCAAGACTTACTCGAGTGGGATGTACGCGCGACTCGCCTTTGCGGTCGCGATCCATGTCAATCCGGCCGTCCTCATCGTCGACGAGGCGCTTGCCGTCGGCGACGCGAAGTTTCAAGCCCAGTGCTTCCGAAAGTTCGAGGAATTCAAGAAGCGGGGCGTCACGATCCTCTTCGTAACCCATTCCACCGAGCAGATCGCCCGGCATTGCACGCGTGCGCTCCTGCTCGAGCAGGGGCAACTCGTGATGAACGGCGAGCCGAAGGTGGTGGTTGCCCGCTACCTTGAACTGTTGTTCGGTGTCGGCGGAGTCAACAAGGCCGCGGGCGCGCCTCCGGCGAGTTCTCCGGCCGACGTCGACCCGCGCCGCCTCTTCGCCGATTCCAGTTCCGGCGGCGAGGCATTCGCGCTGCGTGGCAACTACAACCGTCTCGAACACCGTTGGGGCGACGGACGGGCTCGGATCGTGGATTTCGTCATCGTCGATGCCGCGGGCAACGAGGCGGCCTATCTGCGCACGGGAAATTCCTACGCGGTCTGCATCCGTGTGCATTTCCACGACGCCGTGCTGCGCCCCATCTATGGCCTCTCGGTCAAGACGCCGGACGGCATGGAAATCGCCGGCAACAATACGCGCGACGTGAAGCATGTCTCCGAGTTCACGCCGCGGGCAACTGGCGACGAGGTTTACGTCCGATTTGACTTTGAATGCGTGCTCAATTCCGGCGAATTCCTGCTGTCCGTCGGCGTGGCCGAGGATGCCGAAGGTGGGGTCGTGCCGCTTGATCGCCGCTACGATTCGATTCACATCGCGGTTGCCAACTCGCGGAAGGCGTTCGGTCTTGTCGAGCTCGGCATCCGCACGAGCGAGATGGCAACGGATCTGACCCCGGGCGATGCCGCGGCAGGCACCGGCGCTGCCGTCCACTGAGCCCCGGGGAAGCGCCCGTCATGCGTGACTCATCGCCGCCAGCGACCCGCCGCCCGCGCGCAACCCGTCAGGGCGCCATTGCGGGCTACGTACGCGACCCGGCGACGCGCGTATGGACTCGTGCCGGACACGCCAGTCTTGCCTATTCCGATGGTGTCGGCGTCGAGGAGCGGCTGCGCGGTTTCCTGCAGGGAGTGAGCGACCGCGGCGTGCTTTCCGACGAAATTCACGCCGGTGTCATCGACTGGCCGACCGAGGCCCATCTGAGTGCAATCCGCACGAACCTGCTGCGGCATCTCCAATTCGATGCCGGCCAGCGGATTCTGGAGGTCGGGGCGGGCTGTGGTGCCATCACGCGCTTCCTCGGCGAATCGGGCGCGCGCGTCGACGCGCTCGAAGGATCACTGGCGCGTGCGGCATGCGCCGCGGAGCGCTGCCGCGATCTCGACAGTGTGCGCGTCATCTGCGACGAGTTCACGCAATTCGCCGCCCCTGCCAAGTACGACGTGGTGACGATGATCGGCGTCCTCGAGTACGCGAGGCGATTCGTGGCGGGAGCCGATCCGGTGGGGGTCTGCCTCGAGCGGGCCCGGGCCATGCTCGCGCCCGGCGGCGTGCTGGTCCTCGCGATCGAGAACCAGCTGGGTCTCAAGTATTTCAATGGTTGCGACGAGGATCATCTCGGCGCACCGTTTCCCGGCATCACGGACCTGTACGACGACCGAACGGCGGTCACGTTCGGGCGCGGCGAACTCGAGCGTCGGCTGCGTGCCGCCGGCTTCCGGCACTTCGGCTGGCACTATCCATTTCCCGATTACAAGCTGCCCTCGATTGTCGTCTCGCACCAGGCGTTGGAGGCTTCCGGCTTCTCGGTGAGCGACCTCCTGTTCGGGGAGTTCGCGCGTGACTATTCCGGCAACGTCGAGCGCTGCTTCGACGAATCGAACGTGTGGGCGGTGCTCGAACGCAACGCCCTGCTTCCCGAACTCGCCAATTCGCTGCTGGTCGTTGCGGCGCTCAAGCCGCAGGCATCGACGCTGGAGCGCGAAGGCAACGCGCTTGCCTACAAGTACTCGACGTTCCGCCAACGTCCCTACGCGACCTGCACTACGTTCCTGCGCAACGATCAGGGCGCCATCGAGGTGCGCAAGTCCGCGCTCGATCCCGCTGCCGCAGCGCAGCCGCAAGCCGGCCCGGCACGGCTGCCGCTGACCCACCGACTCGGCACGGAGCCCTACATCGTCGGATCGCTCTTCGCGCGCGAATTTGCCAAGACCGTGGCCCGCGGACACGCGCTGCCCGAGCTTGCCGCACGACTCACGCCGTGGATCACCCTCCTCCTGCGGGACGCCGTGCCGCCGGAAGGCGGCACGCAGGCGGGCGCGGCGTGGTCGGACATGCGCGTCTCCGGCGAGCATCTCGACTTCGTCCCCTTCAACCTGATCGCCGACGGGCAGGGAAACCTGCGCGCGATCGATCGCGAGTTCGCGGCTTCCGGCACGATTCCTCTGCCGTGGGTGGTGCTGCGCGGACTCGTCCACACGGCATCGAAGTGTTTCGGCCATCGCGCCCTGCGTGATGTCACCGGCGAACAGCTCTTGCGTGGAATGCTGCCGCTGCTCGGGCTGGCGGACATAGCCAACTGGGCACCTTACTTCGAGTTGGAGGACGAGCTCGTCGCTCGGGTGCTTCGACCGTGGCCCGGACGCAAAGAGAAGGACATCTTCGGCGAGCGCGTCAGCCTGCCCATCGCGGCCGGTACTTCCTACCTCGAAACGTCCGCCCGGAATCGGACCAGGCTCGCTGCCGCCGTGAACGCTGTGCGTGCGGTGGTGGCATTGCTGGGAGAGCAAACCGCGCTTGCCACGCAGGATGCGGCCGTCGGGGCGCCCGTCGATTGTGCCGCCTTCGATGCCGCGACGAGCGACGTGCTTGCGAAGCTGGAAGCGCCCGCAGTCGCCTTGTTTGAGTCGCACGAATTGGCTCAGCTGCGCAGCACGTTCGGCGCCTATCGCGATGCGATGATCGGTCTCCGCGCGTGGCGCGGGGAACGCGCCGTTCTGAAGGAGGAGTTCGAAGCGAGCCGCCGCGCACACGTCGACGCACTGCGCGTGGCGGAGCAGAGCGCCGCGGCGGGCATCGCCGATGCGCGGGCGCGGATTGCCACGCTCGAGGCAGAACGTACGGCGCTGCAGGAGCGGCATGGCGAGGCACTGGCGAAGCTCGACGCGGACTGGAGCCTTCGAGTCGACGAGGCACGGGCACAGCTGGCCGCCAGGGACGAGGAGCGGGCCGCCGCGCACCTCCGTCACGCAGAGGCCATCCGCGAGACGGAAGCGCGCGCGGCGGCGGCCCTCGGCGAGTTGCAGGCGCAGCGCGCGAGTCACGAACGGGAACTCGCCACGCTGCGCGCGGAGCACGCGGCCCGCCTCGATCGTTCCGAGGCGCTGCTTGCGGAGGCGATCGCGGAGGCGAACCGGCAGCGCGATGAGCGTGACCACCGCTGGCGCGAGTTGCGTGCGGAAAGCGAGCAGCGCTTCGCGCAGCGGGAGGAGGCGCTGGCCGCCGCATTGCGTTCCGTCGAGGAGCGATTGGCGGCGCGCGAGGCGCGGCTTGCCGAGGCGCATGCGGCGCATGAGGCTGCGGTGCGCGAGCGCGAGAGTGGATGGCAGGCCCTCCTCGCCGAGCAAGGCGCGGCGGCGGCGGCCCGCGAGAGTCAACTGCTCGCCCAGCTCGCCGCGGCTGACGGCGCGATGCGCGCGCGCGAGCAGCAGTGGCACGAGCATTCCGCTGCGCGCGAAGCAGCGGCGGCCCTGCGCGAGCAGGAGCTCCAGGCTACCGTGCGCGCGGTCGAGCAACGAGCGCACGAGCGGGAGTCGACCTTGCGCGCCGATCTTGCCGCGGTCGAGGGATCGCTGTCGCAGGCTCAGGTGGAGTCGCGCGAGCTGACCGCACTGCTGGCGGTCGCGAACTCCAATATCGCGGTGGAGACCGAGCGGGTTCACCATGCCGAGCGCGAGAACGTGCTGCTGCGTCAACAGGTGCGGGAAGGCGCTGACGAACTCCGGAACCTCGAAGCACTCCTGGCGAAGCAGGAAGCACGAAGCGAGCGCGCGGAGGCGCGGCTCGCACAGCTCAACGGGCACTGGCTGTTCCGCCTTCTGAAGCCGGCGTGGCCGTTCGCGGTCGAAGGCGGCGAGCACCGGCCCGTCTCGAAGCGGGGCAACGCTGCCTTCCAGATGCTGCGCGGTGCCTACCGCCGGCTGCCGGTTTCGCGCGACGCCAAGGGGCGTGCCAAGGATCTTTTCTACCGGCGCTTTGGCCGCCTGTTTCGCAACGTCCAGAACTATCAGTTGTGGCATTCGCAGCAAGCTACCATTGCCATGCTGCACGACGGACCCGCCGCGGTAGGAGGGCCGGGCATGCCGAGCCCTAGCACCGTCCCGGACACGCGGCCGGTCGGCCCGTCGGTGGCGGTTTCGGTCGTGATTCCCGCCTACGGCAAGGCTGCGATGACCCGCAGCTGCGTCGAATCACTGCTCCGCGCGGACCCCGCGGTGCCGATGGAAATCATCGTGGTCGACGACGGATCGCCGGAGCCCATCGCGCCTGCGCTCGAGGGGCTGCCAGGCGTCACCGTGCTGCGCACCGAGGGCAACGAGGGCTTCATCGGAGCCTGCAACCGTGGCGCCGCGCTCGCGAAGGAGCCCTACCTGCTGCTCCTCAACAATGACACGGAGGTGCGGCCGGGTGCCGTCTCGGAGATGCTGCAAACCTTCGCGCGGGTTCCTGGTACGGGCATCGTGGGATGCAAGCTCGTTTTCCCGGACGGTCGCCTGCAGGAGGCCGGGGCGTACGTGCGGCCCGATGGCGCGGCGGAGATGATCGGGCTCTGGGACGATCCCAACCGGCCCTGCTATGCCTACGAGCGCGAGGTTGGCTACACCTCGGGCGCATGCCTCCTGATCGAGCGCGAACTCTACCGCGAGCTCGGCGGATTGGACACCACGTTTGCGCCCGCGTACTGCGAGGATTCGGACCTCTGCTTCAGGGTCCGCAAGGCGGGCCGCAAGATCGTCTACCAGCCGCGGGCCGTGGTCGTCCACCAGCTGTCTGCCTCGATGCAGGACTCGCCGATCGACAAGCCCGCGGTTATCGCGACGAATCAGCGCAAGTTCCTGGATCGCTGGGGCGCGACGCTGGAGCGCGACGACGCAGTACGTGCAATCGCGTTCTACCTTCCACAGTACCACGCGATCCCCGAGAACGATCGCTGGTGGGGGCGGGGCTTCACGGATTGGACGAACGTGGCCAAGTCCCGCCCTGTGTTTCCCGGCCATCGCCAGCCGAACATCCCGGCCGACCTGGGCTTCTACGACCTGCGCCGGCCGGAAGTGCGTGCCGCGCAGGCGGCGCTGGCACGGCATTACGGAATCCACGGGTTCTGCTACTATTACTACTGGTTCGGCGGCACGCGCCTGCTGCACGAGCCTCTCGATGACATCCTCGCGCTGGGCGAGCCTGATTTTCCGTTCTGCCTCTGCTGGGCGAACGAGAACTGGACGCGACGCTGGGACGGTCTCGATTCCGAGGTACTGATCGCGCAGAAGCACTCGCCCGAGGACGACCTCGCGTTCATTGCCAGCCTGCTGCCGGCGTTTCGCGATCCCCGCTATATCCGCGTCAACGGCCGCCCACTGCTCATGGTGTACCGGCCTTCGCTGCTGCCTGACGCGCCGGCGACGGTCGCCCGCTGGCGCCGGTTCTGCGAGGAGAACGGCGTGCCCGCGCCCTACCTCGTGATGACGCAGAGTTTCTATCACCTCAATTCGACAGGGCCGCAGGCGTTCGGATTCGACGCGGCCGTCGAGTTTCCGCCGCACTCGCTCGCCATCGAGGTGCCGACCCAGCCACGCGGAATCGGCGGCGAGCGCTTCGATGGCCGGGTCTACGACTACCGCGCCACTGCCGAGAACTTCCTCAGGCGCGAGATGCCGCCGTACAAGCTCTTCCGCTCCGTCATGCCGCGCTGGGACAATACGCCGCGGCGCGGCGCATCGGGCAACGTATTCCTGAACAGCACGCCGGATGCGTTCGGTCATTGGCTTGGCAAGGCGGCAGACTATACCCGACGCTTCTCGTTCGGCGAGGAGCGGCTGCTGTTCATCAACGCATGGAACGAATGGGCGGAGGGCAATTACCTCGAGCCCGACCTGCAGTTCGGCCATGCCTACCTCGAGGCGGTGCGCGAGGTGCTCGTGAAGACGAGTGCGTGACGACCGTGGTGCCGAGCCTCTTTCGCTGGTTCGAGCGGGACGCGACGATGCTCGCGTATGCCGAAGCCCTCCGTCCTGTCGTCACCGCATTGGAAGCAAACCTGGGCGCGCAACACGACTACGTAGGTTTCTGCACCTGTTGTGGCGCGCCGACCCGGTTCCGGGTCAACTCGGGTGTCATGCTGGGTCACGTTCCCAATCTGCGCGAAGGACTGGTCTGCCCGAATTGCGGGCTGTCCAACCGGAGTCGTCTCATGCTGACGGCGCTGCTGGAGCTGCTCCCTCGCAATCCTGAAGTCTGCCTCGCGCTTCTGGAGCGCTGGTCGCCGCTGTACGCGCAGGTCGCCCGCCGGTATCCGCAGGTGAGCGGCTCCGAGTTCGTGGCGCGCGACGTGGCGCCCGGAACCGTGAACGGCGCGCACGGGACCCCCGTGCGCCACGAATCCATCACGCGTCTGTCCTACGCCACGGGCGCGCTGGATTGCATCTGCCACAGTGACGTGCTGGAGCATGTATTCGACACCGGCGCTGCCTTGAGCGAGTGTCGCCGTGTCCTGCGTGACGGCGGCTACCTGCTGTTCACCTGTCCGTTCCTCATGCATCTTCCGACTTCTTCCGCGCGTGCTACCGAAAATCCCGACGGCACGATCGTCCTGCACGGCCCGGCCGAATATCACGGCGACCCAGTGCACGCGGAAGGGGCCCTCACGTTCCATCACTTCGGGTGGGATCTTCTCGCCAAGTGCCGCGAGGCGGGGTTCGCGCGCGTCGAGTGCGGCGTTCTGTACGATGCCTACCTGGGGTTCACCTCATCCAACCACCCGGACTGGCAGTACGGCAACATGTTGCCGCTCCTGTTCCGCGCGCGGGCATGAACGCCATGGACACGAGTGCGGGCCCCGCGTCGCCGACAGCCTCGCTGATCCGCAATTGCGCGTCCGCCGTGCGGCGGCTCGGGATCGTCGGCGTGATGCGCCGCGCGCACTGGGTCTTCCGGCGCGAAGGATTGCACGGCATCGCGATGCGCCTGCGCAAGCCGAGGCTGGCCCCGGCGCCCATCGCCGAGCCGCAGGCGGCAGGGGCGAGGGGGCACCCGCCTGCCGCCATGGGCGCCAACCTGGTCGGCCATCCGTACGGTGCCCTCGGGATGGGCGAGCACATTCGCAAGTCCGCACAGGCGTTCGCCGCTGCCGGTGTTCCATTCGTAATCGTCAATACGTTCCGGCAGCTCGGGCCCCACGGCGACAAGTTCCTGGAATTCCCCTTCCGTTCGCGAATCGTGGAGGAGAACCCGTACCCCATTTCGATTTTCCACCTGAATGCGGACGAAATGCCGCTCGCGTCCGCGCATCTGGGCGAGGCGTTCTTCGCCAACCGTTACAACGTCGGCTACTGGGCGTGGGAACTCTCGAAATTTCCCGACGCGTGGTGCTCCGCGTTTCGCTATTTCTATGAAATCTGGGCGCCGTCACGCTTCATCCAGCAGGCCGTCGCCGACAAGGCGCCGGGGCCTGTGATCCACATGCCGCTCGCCGTCGAATTCGCGACCGCGGCGACGTTGCCGCGCCGGCATTTCGGGTTGCCGGAAGGGAAATTCCTCTTTCTCTTCTACTTCGACTTCACGTCGTACGTGACCCGGAAGAATCCGTTCGGTCCGCTCAACGCGTTTCGCATGGCGTTCGGCAACGCCGACCGGGGCGACGTCGCGTTGGTGATCAAGGCGAACGGCATGGAGCAGCGCCCGGAGGCTTACCGCGCGTTTCTCGACGCCATCGGGGATCCCGGTGATGCCGTGATCCTGCTCGATCGGGTGATGACGGACCACGAGGTGCGCAGCCTCGTGGCCGTCTGCGATTGCTTCGTGTCGCTCCATCGCTCGGAAGGATTCGGGCGCGGCCTCGCCGAGGCGATGTACTGCGGGAAGCCGGTGATCGCGACCGGCTACTCGGGCAACATGGACTTCACGCACGAGGACAACTCGCTGCTGGTGGATTACACGCTGGTGCCCGTGCGTGAGGGTGAGTATCCGTTTCCGGAGGGGCAGATCTGGGCGGAGCCGGACACTGCACAGGCGGCGGAGCATATGCAGCGGCTGGTGGCGGATCGCGCGCTCGGTGGCCGGATCGGTGCCCGCGCTGCCGATTACATCCGCACCCACCACAGCTTCCGTGCGATCGGGGAGCGCTATCATCGCCGCCTGTTGAAGATCGGCGCCCACCTCCACGCCAAATGAACGACCCGGCCGCCCCGCACGCCAACTACCTGCCCGAAGTCGCCTGGGTGGAGCCCGGCGTGCGCAAGGGCCGGGTGCCGCAGGACGGCTATGCGCGCGGCTGGGGCATCGCGTTTGCCGGCCTGCGTGCACGTGTCCAGGCCGATCCGCTTTACCAGGAGGCCGCGGCGCTTGCCGCAGGGCGCAGCGTGATGGACGAGGACAGCCGCATCAACCTGTACCTGCTCCTGCGCTTCTACCTCGACCGACTGCCGTTCGGGCACATCGTCGAGTTCGGCTCCTATCGCGGCGGCAGCGCGATGTTCATGGCGCGGGTGATGCAGGAGGTCAACCCGGATGTGCGGGTCCATGCGTTCGACACCTTCACCGGCATGCCGGCCGTCAATCCGGCGGTCGATGCCCATGGCGCAGGCGATTTTGCCGATGCGGACATCACCGAGATCCGCGCGGCCATCGCCGCCGCGGGGCTGTCGAACCTGGAACTCGTGGCGGGGCGGTTCGAGGCGACGGCAGCCGTGGCGCTGGCGCGAATCGGGCCGGTGGCGCTCGCGCACCTCGACTCCGACATTCAGTCCGCCATTGCAGTCTCCTACGACGCCGTGAAGCGGCACATGGTGCGCGGCGGCTACGTCGTGTTCGACGACGCCACCGTCGCAAGTTGCCTCGGTGCCACCGAGGTGGTCGAGGATCTCGTCATCTTCCGCGACGGGCTGCACGCCGAGCAGATCAGCCCGCACTTTGTGTTCCGGATCGGGCTATGATCGTCATACCGAAACAGGCCGCGTGATCGCGCCGACCTCAACGCCTGCGCCAGACACGCCATGAAGGAATGCAGCAAGTCCATCCCGCGCCGGCTCGCCGATCCGGGCTTCGCCAATCGGTATTTCGTGGGGCGCGGCCTCGATGTCGGGGGCAGACCTGACCCGCTTTCGCTTTATGCCGAACTCTTCGCGCGCATCACCGAGGTGCGCACGTGGGATCTCGAGGATGGCGACGGGCAGCGCCTGGCCGGCGTTCCGGACGAGTCCTTCGACTTCGTGCACAGCAGCCATTGCCTCGAGCACCTGGCCGACCCGGCGGACGCCTTGCGCAACTGGCTGCGCGTGGTCAAGCCGGGCGGTCACGTCGTGATCCTCGTGCCGGACGAGGACCTCTACGAGCAGGGCATGTTCCCGAGCACGTTCAACGCGGGCCATGTGCACACGTTCACGATCCACAAACCGCAGTCATGGAGCCCCGCCTCGATCAACGTGCTCGGCCTGCTGGCCGGCCTCGGGCCCGCCGCGCAGGTGGTGAAGATCGAGCTGCTCGACGCGACCTATCGCTACGGGCTCCCGCGCTACGACCAGTCGCGCACACCGATCGCGGAATGCGGGATCGAGATCGTGGTGCGCAAGCGGCCGAATGCGGAAATCGAGGCTGGCGGGCGCCTGCCTGCGAGTCGGATCGAGGTGCCGCGCGAGACGCGGCTCCATCTCAACCAGTATCGCGACGATGCGGCGCGGCTGCGCGCGGCCAACACCGAGCACCCCCCTTTCACCAACGATGACGAACTCTAGGCGCCCACGGCGCGGGCGAGCGCCGCGCAGGGGGCACGCGTGAAGGTTCGCGCCCGCGCGCCCCTGCGACTCGGCTTCGCCGGCGGCGGCACCGACCTTTCACCCTATTGCGACCAGCACGGCGGGCTCGTTCTCAACGCCACCATCGACCTCTACGCCTACGCGACGATCACGCCGGCCGCGCGACCGGTGATCCGCTTCGCGGCAACCGACCAGCAGGTGGAAGCCGAATATCCGCTGCAGCCGGTCGTTCCCGCAGACGGGCCGCTCCGGCTGCATCAGGGCGTGTACAACCGCATCGTGCGCGAATTCCGTGGCGGCGAGCCGCTCGCCGTCGAGCTCGTCACGGCCTCCGATGCGCCTGCCGGCTCCGGCTTGGGCGCGTCGTCCACGCTTGTGGTGGCGATGATCAGTGCGTTCGCGGAACTGCTTGGCCTGCCGCTCGGCGAGTACGACATCGCGCGCCTCGCCTACGAGATCGAGCGCATCGACCTCGGTCTTCCAGGGGGACGCCAGGACCAGTACGCGGCGGCATTCGGCGGCGTCAACTTCATCGAGTTCCATCCGGGCGACCACATCGTCGTGAATCCCCTGCGCATCAAGAGCTGGGTGCTGTCCGAGATCGAAGCGTCGACCGTGTTGTATTACACGGGCGTCGCCCGCGAATCCGGGCGCATCATCATGGAGCAGACGGATCGGATCACCCGCGACGACCCTGCCGCGGTGACCGCACTCCACGAGATCAAGGAAGAGGCGCGCCACATGAAGGAATGCGTGCTGCGCGGGGATCTCGCACGTTTCGCGCGATCGATGCGCAAGGGCTGGGATGCCAAGCAGCGCACGGCGTCTTCGGTGAGTACGAACGTCGTCGATCGCGCGCTCGCGGTGGCCATGGAGGCGGGCGCATCCGCCGGCAAGGTTTCCGGCGCCGGCGGCGGTGGCTTCCTCATGCTCTTCGTCGACCCCGTCCGCCGGGGAGACGTCGGCCGCGCGTTGCGCGCGCTGGACGAGGGCGAGCTCTTCAACTGTCACTTCACGCGGCACGGCTCGAAGGCCTGGCGCGTGCCGTGAGCCCGCACTGTCCGTGATGCGTGAAGCAGTAATTCTGGCGGGCGGACTCGGCACGCGCCTCCGCGCAGCGGTGGCCGGTCGTCCGAAAGCGATGGCGCTGGTGGCCGGCCGGCCGTTCCTCGAGTGGCAGCTCGATTACCTGCGCACGCAGAGGGTGCAACGCGTCGTGCTCGCGGTGGGGCATCTTGCCGATCAGCTCGTTGCGCATTTCGGCTCGGGGTACCGAGACATCGCCATCGACTACGAAGTCGAGTCCATGCCGCGCGGTACCGGGGGCGCGCTCCGCAGCGCGTTGGATCGCGTGACGTCGGCGGCTGCCTTCGCACTCAACGGCGACACTTTGCTGCTGGCGGATCTCGATGCGCTCGAGGGCCGCGGGGACGAGCGGATCGTGATGGCCGTGCGCGCCGAGGCCGACTGCGCGCGATACGGTGCGGTACAAGTCGACAACGGCCGGGTCGTGGCCTTTCACGAAAAGGGCAGCGCCGGCGGCGGGTACATCAACGGCGGCGTGTACTGGATGAGACGCGACCTGTTCGCGTCCTACGACCTGCCCGAAGCCTTCTCGTTCGAACGCGACTTCTTGGGCTCCCGCGCGCAGGCGCTCGCACCGCGCGCCGTCGTGACCGATGCGTTCTTCCTCGACATCGGGACGCCGAGCACCTATGTCGAATCCCAACTCGCGATTCCTGACGCGCTGAGACATATCTCCGCCGCGTGACCGTCGGCCCCATCGCCGACCTGCTTGCTGGCCCATCCGGGCAATGACAGCGTCGTTCAGCGCCTGCTAGATTTGTCGACGATGCGCGAGACGCGCGCCGGTCGAAGAGGTGCGTGCCGGGCGTATGACCTACCGCACATGCGCACGCCGAACGCTTGCGGCGCGCAGTACACGACCGCGCGAACAAGGGGAGTTCCGATGTCGATACGCCAAGTGCTTGAGGCTGCTTCTCATACGGCGATTGCCGTCATCGGTGCATTGGCGGCGTGGAGCCCCTTGGCCGCATCGGCGGCCACTCCCGACGTTGGTGCCGGTCGGGTGTTCAGTTGTGCCCTCTCCGCTGCCGGCGGCGTCACCTGCTGGGGCGACAACCAGTACGGCGAATTGGGCGACGGATCCTTCGTCGACAGCGCGACACCCGTCAGCGTTGCGGGCCTCGGCAGTGGCGTGACCAAGCTCGCGGTGGGATACCGACACGCCTGCGCGATCACCGCGGGTGGTGGCGTCAAGTGCTGGGGTCGCGGCCAATATGGCCAACTTGGCAACGGTTCGACGCAGGACCGTCCGACGCTCGTAAGTGTTACCGGCCTGGACAGCGGCGTGGCGGATCTCGCGGCGGGTGGCGCGCATACGTGCGCCGTCTCCACCGCTGGGGCCTTGAAGTGCTGGGGCAGTGGCTTCTACGGCGCGCTTGGCAACGGCGGCAATACAGGCAGCACGGTACCGGTGGATGTCACGGGGCTTGGATCGAACGTGGCGCGGGTGACTGCAGGATGGGATCACACGTGCGCACTCACCACCGGCGGCGGCGTGCAGTGCTTCGGGGCAAACGGGGGTGGGCAATTGGGCAACGGTGCGACGACGAAGTCGAATGTGCCGGTGGCCGTGACCGGTCTCGCCAGCGGGATCAGCGCGATCTCGGCCTACGCGAACACAAGCTGCGCGCTGACGACAGGAGGTGGTGTGAAGTGCTGGGGCGACAACACCTTCGGGTCGCTGGGTGACGGCACTCGCATTAGTCGATCGGTGCCCGGCGACGTGGCGACACTGACCTCCGGCGTCGCGGCTATCGGAGGCTCCTGCGCCATCGTGTCGGGCGGGACCCTCAAGTGCTGGGGGGCGAACGACTCTGGCCAGGTAGGCGACGGCACCATGACTTCCCACACGACACCGGTCAGCGTGTCCGGGATAGGAGGCAGCGTCACTGCGGTCGCGCAGGGCAACCAGCATACGTGCGCTCTGCTGGCCTCCGGCGCCACTCAATGCTGGGGCGACAACGAGCTTGGCCAGCTCGGCAACGGAACGACATCGACCAGCCGCGTCCCCGTTGTCGTCGCGGGGTATTCCGCCGGGGTTGCCGCCGTGAGCAAGGGAGGTATAGAGGTGCGCTGCTTCGTCACCACGGCCGGCGGTGCGAAGTGCATGGGCACCAGCAACGACGGCGGTGAATTGGGCACCGGCTTCACCTGGACGACAGCGCCGACGCCCGGCGATGTGCCGGGACTCACGAGCGGTGTGACCGCGGTGACCACCGGCGTTGAACACGGTTGCGCGCTGCTGGCGACCGGCGGGGTGAAGTGCTGGGGCTGGAACTCGGTTGGAAGCTTGGGTGACGGCACAAACGTTGCGCCGAGCGCGCCCGTGGACGTTTCGGGTCTCACCGGTGCGATCGCCATCGACGCGGGGCGGTACCACACGTGCGCGATCGTCACCGGCGGCGCGCTCAAGTGCTGGGGAATGAACAGCAGCGGCCAACTCGGCAACGGCACCACTGCCGACAGCAACGTGCCGGTGAACGTGAGCGGGCTCGGCAGCGGGGTCACGGCCGTGGCGGGCGGCGACAGCCATACGTGCGCCATCGTGTCGGGCGGCGCGATGTGCTGGGGCTCGGGAACCTCGGGCGAGCTCGGCAATGGTGCGAACGCGAACAGCAGCGTTCCGGTGGCCGTGTCCGGCCTCGCCTCCGGCGTGTCGGCAATCACCGCCGGTTCGGGCCATTCGTGTGGGGTGGCCAACGGCGGCGCGAAGTGCTGGGGGACCGGTACGTCCGGGCAGCTCGGCAACAGTAGTTATGACAATGCGTCCAGTCCGGTCAGCGTCACGGGGCTCTCGACCGGCGTCACCGCCATTTCCGCCGGCAGTTCTTTCACGTGCGCGGCGACGTCGCTCGGCGCGCAATGCTGGGGCTTCAACGAATACGGCACGCTCGGCAACGCCGACGCGATGCGGGCGACCAACGGGCCGCAGCCCGTAGTGGGGCTGGGCGGCGCCTTGGCCAGCCTGGGAACCGGCGGGCGTAACGCCTGTGCAGTGACATCGGGAGGAGCACTCGAATGCTGGGGCGCTCCGGCACAAGGATCCTCCGGGCGCAATCCCGGCTCGTCCCTGCCGGTGAACGTGGTGAAAGGCAGCGTGGTGTGGCGCAACGCGAGCGGCGTGGACGTGAGTTGGGCGTGGACCACGGGGGCGGCAGGCGGGTTCACCACGGCGGTGCTGCCGGGGGTGGACGCGTCGTGGAGTGCGGTGGCGACCTGCGGGATCACCGCCAAGGGTGCGAGCGACGTGGTCTGGTTCCGCGCGGCGGATGGGCAGGTCGCGATCTGGCTGATGAACGGGACCGACGCGGTCGCTGGCGTGTCGTTCCCGGCGGCGGTGGGGCCGGGCTCGCCGTGGCAGATCCAGGGGTGCGGGGACCTGGATGGCGACGGCATCGGGGACATCCTGTGGCGCAACGCGACCACCGGGGAAGTGGTGATCTGGTACCTGCTCACGAATGGCAACCTGGGGCAGGTGCTGTCGCTGGGGGTGGTGCCGACCAACTACGTGATCCGTGCGCTGGCGGACGTGAACGGCGATGGCGTGCAGGACATCGTGTTCTTCGACCAGGCGTCGGGGCAGGTGGTGGTGTACCAGATGAATCCGAACGGGAGTTACGTGGCGCAGTTTCCGGGCAACGTGGGGCCGGGGAGTGCGTGGAACATCTACAAGGCAGGGGACTTCGACGGCGACGGCAAGGACGACCTCTTGTGGCGCCACACGGACGGCACGACGGCCGCCTGGTACATGAACGGCGGCAGCGTCGCGGCGGGGCAGTTCCTGCACGGGGCGGCGCTGGCGAGCTGGACCGTGTCGGCAGCCGGGAACTATGCGGACAGTGGCGCGAAGGCGCTGCTGTGGTATTCGCCGACAAGCGGGCAGGTCGTGCGCTGGAGCATGCAGGGGAGAACGACACTGCCGGTGGTGGATCCGGTGATGGGCATTGGCGGAGGCTGGGCGGCGGTGCAGTAGGCGATTTCCGTACGAGGCGGATGCGTCGCGATTGCGTGACGCGCCGGCGCCGGCGAACGCGACTTCTCGGGCGCGCGGACGCGTCCGCGCGTGTGCGGCAAAGTGAAGCGGCGTCGATGGCCCGGATGTTGATTCCGGCCATGCCACGGCGGGATTTCTGCATGCTATGTTGCGCGGTGGTGTCAACGCAGCTGATGGCGCATTTCTCGGCCGGTGCGACCCGGCGTGGGCCGTCACCCGCGAGATAGCTCGAACCCCAACCACGATCCAGGAGAACCTGCATGCTCGGCCCGATCCTTGCCATTGCGTTGGCTGCGGGGGCGTTCATCATGCCCGGCGCGCAGGAGAAGGCGACCGACAACGGCACGTCGGCGACGCTGACGAGCAACGGCTGTCCCATCGGCCAGCCGTGGACCGACGACGTCCTCGCCGACGTGCTGCACGTGTCGGGCGAAAAGGTGCGCAAGCTGCACGAGATCCGCGGTCTCACGCCGGCGGAAATCTGCACGATGCCGCGGGACAAGCTCGCCCGCGCGATCGTCAAGGTCGACGACCCCAAGCCGGACATGCCCGGCGAAGCCGCGGCCTTCCGCGAGATGCAGCAGCGGAGCGACGATGGCATGGTCCGCCCCGACGGCCTCGTCAGCGCGTTCTCGGAGCGCCTCGCGATCACCTCGAAAGTCGGGATCGAGCGGGCCGGCATCGACAAGACGTCCTGGACGGCGCTCGGCCCGGGCAACATCGGGGGCCGGTTGCGTTCCGTGCTGACGCATCCGACGGACCCGAATCTGCTCTTCGTCGGCAGCGTCGCCGGCGGCATCTGGAAGTCCACCAACGGCGGCACCTCCTGGGCACCGGTCAACGACTTCATGCCCAACGTCGCCATCTCGTCGCTCGTGCGCGACCCGTCGAACCCGCAGCGCATCTACGCGGGCACGGGCGAAGGCTTCTATAACGGTGACGGCATCCGCGGGTTCGGCGCCTTCGTCTCGACCGATGGCGGCACGACCTGGGCGCAGCTCGGCGGCACCGTTCCCGACACCTCGAATCCGCCGGCGACGCAGCAGTCGGACTTCCTGCTCGTGAACCGCATCGCGGTGCACCCCACCAATCCCGACATCGTACTCATCGCCACCACGAGCGCGTATTACTGCAACTGGGGCGGTGTGTATCGCACGACCAATGCCACCGCGGCGATTCCCATCTGGACACTCGTGTACGCGCGACGCGCGCTGGACGTGCGCTTCGACTCCAGCAACGGCAACAACGTGATCGTCGGCGAAGGCGGCCACTGCGCGTGGAATGGCGCGGCCTGGGTATCGGACGGTGGCGGCGTCGCATGGTCGAACAACGCCGGCAGCACGTTCACGCGCGTGGCACTCGACACCTACACCAAGGGCCGGGTGGAAGTGGCGTGGGCCAAGGCCACGGCGAACCTCGTCGTTGCGGTAACCGAGGGTAACGGCGGCGCCGGCGGCGATGGCCGCTTCTGGGTCTCCACCAATGCCGGCCAGTCGTGGCAGCTCAACTCCCAGCCGGGCCACCTCTCGGGCCAGGGCTGGTACAACAACGCCCTCTGGGTCGATCCCACCGATTCCAAGCGCATCGTCGTCGGCGGTCTCGACGTCTACCGCGGCGCGGGCGCCGCCAACTGGTGGGTTTCCAACACCGCGGTGCCGTGGACCAAGATCAGCCAGTGGTACACCGCGACCTCGGTGCATGCCGACAACCACGCCATCGTGAATGCCGGCGCCTTCGACGGCTCGGGCAATCGCCAGGTCTACATCGGCAACGACGGCGGCCTCTACAAGTCGGCCGACATCGCCGCCCACGACGGCATCGATCCCTCGGCGAACTGGGTCAATCTCAACAACGGCCTGCAGGTGACGCAGTTCTACGGGGGCGCCGGCCGGAGCGGGTATGCCGGCCCCGTGTCGACGCTCGTGGTCGGCGGCACGCAGGACAACGGCAGCCTGAAGGCGCCGGTCACGGGCACGTCGTGGAGCACGTGGTTCGGCGGCGACGGCGGCTACGCGGCGGTCGATCCGGCCGATCCGAATTATTACTACGGGGAGTACGTGCGCGCCGCGATTCACCGCGCCACGACCGGCGGCGGGTCGTCGATCATCTGTGGCGGCACCAACCCGATCACCGAAGGACAGACCGGCTATTGCGTGGCCAGCGGCGGCGGCCAGGCCAACTTCATCTCGCCGTTCATCCTCGACCCGAACAACGCGAACACGCTGCTGGTGGGCGCGCGGTCGCTGTGGCGCAGCGCCAACGTCAAGGCGGCGGCGCCCGATTGGTTTGTCATCAAGGCGCCCGATGCGTACAGCACCAGCAACTACATCAGTGCCATCGCGGTCGCGCCGGGCAATTCCAACTTCGTCTGGGTCGGCCACAACCACGGCGAGGTGTATTGCACGGTCAATGGCACCGTCACGACGCCGACGTGGACCAAGGTCACGGCGCTGACCGCCACCCGCATGGTGCTGCGGATCATGGTGGACCCGACCAATACCAACCGGGTGTTCGTCACCTACGGCGGCTACAACGGCGGCAACGTCGTCGAGGTGACCGACGCATCGCAGGTGTGCAAGGCGACGCCCACGCTCACCGACCGGCACGGCAACCTGCCGCAGGCGCCGGTGCGCAGCATCGTGCGCCATCCCACCAATGCCAACTGGCTCTACGTCGGCACGGAAGTCGGGGTGTTCGCAACGACGGACGGCGGCGTGACCTGGAGCGCGAGCAACGACGGTCCCGGCAGCGTGTCGGTCGATGAACTGTTCTGGCTGAACTCGGGAACCCTGATAGCGGCGACGCATGGCCGCGGCATGTTCCAGGCCGCTGTCGCGGCCGTTCCCGCCGCGACGACCACCGGCGCCGGCGACGTCGCCGGGACGCTGGCCACGCTCAACGGCATCGCTTCCGCGAACGGCGCGACCACCGCCGTCACGTTCGAATACGGCCTGACGACGAGCTACGGCAGCACCGCAACGGCGGCGCAAAGCCCGCTGTTGCCGAGCGCGTCAGCGACCGCGGTTTCCGCCGGCGTGGCCGGGCTCACCTGCAACACGACCTATCATTACCGCGCCGTCGCCGGCAACAATGCCGGCACGACCCCCGGCCTCGACGCGACCTTCAAGACGTGGATCTGCCCGCCGGACAAGGTGTGGGATGCGTTCTGGCGCAAGTCCGACGGCACGAACTCCGTGTGGCAGTTCTTCGGAACCGGACCGTCGCAATTCACGCCGGCGTTCCCGCCGGGCGTGCCGACGAATTGGACGCCGAAGGCGGTCGGCGACGTGAACGGCGACGGCGTGCCCGATGTGGTGTGGCTGGAGCCCGCGACCGGGCAGGTAGCGGTGTGGCTCATGAATTCGCCATCGGTGATCGGCAGCGCGACCTTCCCGGGCAGCGTCGGCGCGGGGTCGAGCTGGGTGTTGACCGCGGTCGGCGACGTGAACGGCGACGGTCGCGCCGATCTCGTGTGGCGCAATTCGAGCACCGGCGGGACGCTGGTGTGGCTCATGAACGCGAGCGGCAACATCGGCAGCACGCTGGACCTCGGTGTCGTGCCGCTGGCCTACGCGCTGGTCGGGGTGGGAGATTTCAACGGTGACGGCACCCGCGACCTCCTGTGGTTCCGGGCTGCCGACGGACAGGTCGTGCTGTGGCTGATGGCGGCGAACGGCACGTACACGCCGGCATTCCCCGGCGCCGTCGGACCCGGGACGTGGCAGCCATATCGCGCGGGTGATTTCGACGGCGACGGGAAGGCGGACATTTTCTGGCGCGACACCACGACCGGGATGACGGCCGTGTGGTACCTGAACGGCGGCGCAATCGCTGCCTCCGATTTCTTCGTGTCGGTTCCGCTGGCGTCGTGGACCCTCGGGACGGCGGGGGATTTCGACCTGGATGGCCGGTCCGACGTGATGTGGCATGCGCCGGCGAGCGGCAATGTGGTGCGCTGGCTGATGCAGGGACGCAACGTTGCGCCGGTGATCCAGGTCCTGTCGGGCGTCGGCACCGGTTGGCAGCTGGTGCCCTAGGACAAGCACGGTCCCACGACGGCAATCCGTCTCCGACTACACGTTGCGCCTGGGCGGCCGGCAACCGTCGACGCCCGGCGCAGCCGTCCTGGGATCGCGGTGGTCGAGCCGTGCTCTTCCTTGGCGCGGAAGATCTATTCGCGTGTGGCATGAGTTTCCGCCACCTGCGACCGATTGCGACTCGTGTGGCGATTGCTCCCGGTTTCGGCCATCCGTTGCAGCGATGAACAGGGTCGTTCGAACGTCGCGGTAATCCGGTGCTGCGTCCTGCCCTGTGGCCCGCTGCCACGCGCGCGACCACTGACCTGCCGGGCAGCCTATGCGCGACCAGCGCGCCATCGGCAACACTCGTCGTGCCGGTGCTTGCGTCGAGTATGTTGCATCCGCCAATTGAGTCGGCCGGCATCGGCGGCCGGCGGGCGGCTGTTCAGTTATGGTCACAATTCTTTTCTCCGACATTCCACGCACCGCCATGACGTTTCGACGCATTGACACTGCCGACCGGCGGACTATATAACGGGTCGCCTTGGAGGCCTGCGCGCGCATTGCCTGACTCCCATGCGGCATTGCGGCGCAATGGCTCGCGACAAGCAGTGAAAAAGAAGCGCTCCTGACGTGCGCTCGTGATTCACAGGGCTGCCGCATCGGCGTGCGGCGCGCGCATCGCGTGTTCATGCGTGCCTCGCGTCTCTTGCGGCGTGGGTTGGAAGCTTCGCTCCGATGCGGTCGCGTGCATGCTTGCCGTCCGCGGTCGAAGTTCCGCTGCGTTCCACTGGTCGCAGGTTCGCTGGAAGGGAACAGCATGGGCTCCACTACTTGGTCGTCAATCCGTCGCCTGCATTTGCCGGTGGTACTGGTCGCCACCGGCTTGATGACATTCGGGTCCGGCGCTGCGCATGCCGTCGCGTCGCGCTGGATCAACAGCGGCGGCCCCGACGAGACGTACGTGCAGGGGATCACGTTTCCGACGGCGACCAACGTCGTCGCGTCGGTATACGGTTCGGGCATCTTCTGGAGCGCCGATTCTGGGGCGACCTGGCAGCAGGGGAATGCCGGCCTGCCCAACCTGCAGGTCAACTTCGTGTTCCGAACGTTGGAGGCCACGCCGGTCATCCTCGCGGCGATGGACGGTCGCGGCGTGTACCGTTCCAACGACTTCGGCGCGACCTGGTCCGCATCCAACGGCAGCGGCGCGACGGCCTTGAAGTGCGCGTTCATCAATGCCGGCGATACCCACGACGCCGATCCGAACATCGTCATCATCGGAACCTCCTGCACAGATACGGCAACCGGCGGCGTCTGGAAATCGCTCGACAAGGGGGCAACGTGGACGTTCCTGAGCGGCGGTACCTCGGGAATGCCCGGTGGGCTCACCATCAACGACGTCAGGACCGATCCCAACGATCCCACAATCATCTATGCCGCGGTGGCCGACAGCGGGAATGGCACCACCGGTGGTGTGTGGAAGACCACCAACGGGGGAACGAACTGGACGCGAGTGAACAACGGCATCACCTCCGTCTTTTCCACCCTGACCGGCGTGTCCCTCAATCCGCACTCGACCACCTCGGGCGACGTCATCGTGCAGATGTCCGACGGGGGCGTGTTCCGCACGACCGACGGCGGCGCCAACTGGACGAACGTCGCTTCGGGGCTGCCCACCAGCGATTTCATTGCGCATGGCTCGCGTCCCACTGCGACGCCCAACATCGTGTACATCGGTCTCGGCAACCAAGGTGCCTGGAAGGGAACCATTTCGGGCAGCACAATTTCGTGGTCGCTGCTGACCAGTGCAATGCCCGGTGTGCGCCAGGTCAACGCGCCCGACCTCGCGCCGACGGAGCTTTGGGCCCGCTCCTACGATGGCCTGTGGCGCAGCACGGATGGCGGGACCAACTGGACGCGGAAGCTGCCGTCGGCTTCGCCGGCTTCGCCGCTGGCAGGCCCCTATATCAACGATTACCTGTTCGTGGACTATGGCGCCGGCAACACCGCCGAATTCGCGACCACGCTCGACTCGGTCTATAAGCGGCTCGGAGGCGCTGGCACGTGGGTACGCAAGCCGATACCGAACGTGACCCTGCGCGAGGGCCTGCCCAACCAGCTCGCGGTCGATGTCGCAACCAAGACGCAGATGTACGTGTCCACGTTCAGCAACGGCATCTACAAGTCGGTCGACGGTGGCGACACGTGGACCGCCGCGAACACGGGGCTGCCCGCGGGCCTGTGGCGCAGCGATGCGTCGGTTGTCGCCGATCCGATCAGTCCGAACGTCGCATACGCGAGTTTCTTTAGTGGCCCCGGCGGTATCTACAAGTCAAGCGACGGCGGCGCCAATTGGACGAATGTGACGACGACCGGATTGCTGGCGGACAGTTCGCTCGGCTCGACGCGTATCCGGCAGGTTCTGATCGATCCCACCAACTCGAACAAAGTCTATGTCCTGACCAACAACGGTCTCTACAACACAACGGATGCCGGCGTGAACTGGGCGCATACGACCACCGCATTCGGCGGGTCGAACCGGCAGATCGCGTTCAAGCCGGGCGACACCAGCACGATGTACCTTGCGCGAATCAACCTTCTGGCCGACGGCACGGCGGACACCAACACCGGGGTCTGGCGCAGCGGCGATTCCGGTGCGACGTGGACCAAGCTCAAGGGCTCGTTCCCGGCGTTCCGCGTAGCCGCGACACTGGAAGGCGGCAAGAATCGCGTCCTCTACGCGGCGACGGGCTACTTCGCAAGCCAGGGCCAGGGTGGTGTGTGGCGCAGCATCGACGACGGCGTGACGTGGACTCGCTATTCGCGCGGCATGCGCTCCGAGTTTGTCCGCAAGTTCGCGACCTACACTGCCGGAGGCGCGACGGAGGTGTTCAACGCTGCGGTCCAGGGCGACGGACTCGCCTATCCGACGCGCGCGCTGGCCGGGCACGACTTCACGGGCGACGACTTCCACGACGTGTTGTGGCGCGACGCGACCGGCGTCAACGCTTCGTGGAACTACACGGGCGCTGCAGTGGGCAGCTACACGACGAACTTCCTGCCGGGCGTTGACACGAGCTGGCAGATCAAGGCGCGCGGCGACTTCGACCGCGATGGCCGCACCGACGTGGTGTGGTTTCACCCGAGCGACGGACTGGTGGCTATCTGGATCATGGGTTCGGCGTCCTCGATCAGTTCGGTGGCATTTCCCGCCAGCGTCGGCGGTGGCGGCAACTGGCAGCTGTTGGGCGCCGGCGACTTCGACGGCGATGGGACCGACGACCTCGTCTGGCGCGACACCAGCACCAACGAAATTCGCGTGTGGTTCATGCACAACGCCGCGATTGCCCAGTCCCAGAGCTTCGGAGTGATGCCCAGCGACTGGCAGTTTCGCGGTGTCGGCGACATCGACGGGGACGGGCTCGCGGACATCGTCTGGTTCCACCCGCTCGACGGCCAGGTGGCGTGGTGGCGCATGCGCGGCCGTGCGCTGGCGCCGATCACTTACTTCCCGGTGGCCGTGGGCGGTGGCTCGGGCTGGGACATCGCGCGCGTGGCCGACCTGGATGGGGACGGGCGCAGCGACCTCCTGTGGCGCAACAGCGGCAATGGCCTCGTGGTGATCCACTACATGGCGCTGTCCGGCGTCGCGGGCTTCCAGTTCCTGCAGAGCGTGCCGTTCGCGCAGTGGCGCGTCGATGCCGTCGGCGATCTCGACAATTCGGGCACCGAGGACCTCGTCTGGTACGAAATCGCCACCGGCAACGTCGTGCGCTGGATGATGCCCAACAGCCGTGCATCACCGCCGGTGGCGGAGTTCATCGGCGGGCTGGGGGCCGGCTGGCAAGGCCTGCCCTGACCCCGGAATTGCAGACGTACGAGGCGGCGCATCCCGCGATCGCGAGGTGCTCCGCCCGCGGCTGGCCGTCGCCGGAACAAGCGGATCCCGGGCGGGACTTGCGGTCCGCTGTCTCCTGACGCCATGCCCGGCCTGGGACCGACTTGTCACGATTTCTCGCTGCTAGGCCTGCACACGGAGCAGTTGCCGGGCATCTTCGCACCCCACCGGCAAGTCAAGGCGCCGGTCATGCAGGCGTACATCCTGCTGGCTTTGGCTCGGCTCGCATGCGAGAAGCGGCCGGCGACATTCCTCGAGCTCTTCTGTGCGGACGGCCACTATGCGATGTTCGCGCGCCGGTTCGGGGCCGCGCAGGCGGTGGGTATCGATTCGGATCGCGACGGCTATCTTGCTTCCGCCGAGGCCATGCGGTCGCGCCTCGGTCTCACCGGCGTCGAGTTCCGCAAGCGGGACGTGCGCACGGTCGGGTGCGACGAGCGTTTCGACATCGTCGCCAACGTCGGGGGCCTGTATCACCTCGAAGATCCCGTCGCGGTGCTCGACTGGTCGTATCGGATTGCCGCGCGCTTTCTGATGGTGCAGACCGTGGGCAGCATGGCCACGGACGCCCCCGACTATTTCGAGACGCCGGCGCCGGGCCTGCCACACGGCAGCCGGCATTCGCGCGCATCGTTCGATCGTGTCATCCGTGGCCGCGGATGGCGGATCGTCGATAGCAATTGCGCGGCCCTCGAGGCAAACGCACGCCTCGAGGACCGCGGCGCGCTCTTCTACCTGATCGAAAAGCCGCGCGACGGCACTGCCGAGGGCACCTAGGGCCGCACGGCCGACCAGCCCGCGGGCACGGCGGTCAGGAACTGTACGCTTGGGGATGCGAGGTCGACGCCGAAGCGCCACACCGCCACGACGCCGTCGGTGCGTTGCCAAAGCACGCTCGCCGTCGGGCCGCCGTCGTAGCGACCGCTCGCGACTGGCGTCCAGTCAGGACCTGTCCCGGGCAGGAAGACGGCCTGCGCGGGGTCGCCTCCCAACCAGATCGCATTGGTGCCCGCATCGTCGTGCCAAAAGATATCCGCGGCCCCGTCGCCGTCGAAATCGTCGAGCAGTACGACGCGCCAGTTGGCGCCGGGCCTGCCGACGAACTGGAGCGTGGCGCTGTACGACTCCGCATAGCGCCACAGGAAATAAGCGTTGTCGGCTACGCGGCGCCACAGGATTTCCGCCTTGCCGTCGAGATCGACGTCACCGGTCCCCACCACTTCCCATCCGGTCGGTACGGTCGGAAAGCTGAAAGGCTGCACGGCAGCGCCACCGGCCATGCGCCAGCCCACGACGCGTCCGTCCGCATGCAGCCACAGAAGATCGGTGGTACCGTCGCCGTCGAAATCGCCCGAGGCCACGAGCGACCACCCCGACCCCGGCCCGACATTCGGCAGCGTCGCGGTGCCGAGGGTGGTGATGCCGTTCTGCAGCCACGCCAGCACCTGTCCGGCGGCGGCATCGACCCAGATGAGGTCGCCGCGGCTGTCGCCGTTGATGTCGGCGATGGCGGCAAGCTTCCAGTTCGTAGGCACGCCGGGCAGCACATTGGCGACGGGGTTGCCTGCCGCGTCGAACGTCCAGAAGAGATTGGCACCACCGACGTTGCGCCACGTCTGCTCCGCCACACCATCGCCGGAGAGATCGCCCCGAACCGTCGAGGGCGAGGCGAGGCGTGGGTCGCGCTGCAACGTGTACTCCTGCAGGCTGGTGAGTCCGTCACCGTCCGTGTCGGCGTTCGCATTCCCCGCCGTGCTGCCGTAATACGCGTTCTCCCACCAATCGGGCAGGCCATCGGCGTCTGCATCCACGCTCACGATGCGACGCAGGCTGCCCCCGTAGTTGCCGATATAGATCTCGCCGGTCTCGTCCTCACCGAAGGTGCTGAGCGTGCCTCCGGAGACGGTGGTGAGCAAAGTCTTCGACCACGCCCCGGTGCCGTCCACCGTGGCGGCCCAGACGCGACCGCTGATGTAATCGCCGAAGACATAGCGGCCACTCAGCACGGGCACCCGCACACCGCGGTAGCGATACCCGCCCGTGATCGAGTTGCCCCCGGCCGCGTCGAACGAGGCATGGCCGTACTCGAGGATAGGCCGCGTGTCGCCGACGAGTGTGCACGCGGCGCCCTGCGAGCCGCGTGCGTGGTTGCCCTCGCAGACGCTCCAGCCGTAGTTGGGTCCGCCGGCCTTGGCGCTCGGCCAGAAGTCGACCTCTTCCCACGTATCCTGTCCCACGTCACCTACGAGGAGATCGCCGGTGAGGCGATCGAAGGAGGAGCGCCACGGATTGCGCAGGCCGTACGCCAGGATCTCGGGACACTGTCCCGTCGTCGTTGGCGTGCACGTGCTGCCGGCGAAAGGATTCGCGGCGGGGATCGCATATGGCGCCGCGCCGTC
This sequence comes from Burkholderiales bacterium, assembly GCA_046347715.1. Taxonomy (GTDB): domain Bacteria; phylum Pseudomonadota; class Gammaproteobacteria; order Burkholderiales; family Casimicrobiaceae; genus VBCG01. The sequence continues at coordinate 495,235 of JAXMFO010000003.1, read as the reverse complement.
GACGTCGATGCGCAGCATCTTGCCGCGCCGATCGGCCAGGTTCTGGCCCGCGTTGAACGGGTCGTTGCCGCCGCCCCCGTCGCCGGTTCCGATGTAGAGATAGCCGTCCTTGCCGAACTTCAGCGTGCCGCCGTTGTGATTGGTTTGCGACGGGTGGTCGACGGTCAGCAGGATCGTGCCCGAATTGGGATCGGCGACGTCGGGGTTGGCGACCGAGCGCTGGTAACGCGCGATGACGACCTGGCTGCCGGGGTCACCTGGATTCGAGGGCAAGGCGCGGGTGTAGAAGACGTAGAAGTAGCCATTGACCTTGTAGTTGGGATGAAACGCCAGCCCGACGAGTCCCTGCTCGGACCCCGGTGTCTGCTTCACCGGGCCGCCGTTTGCGGCGGAGATGTCGAGGAACGGCGTAGCCAGGACCGCCGCCGCGCCATTGCGCAGCACGTGGATGATCCCCGGCTGGCGCACGAGGAAAAGGCGGTTCGTGCCGTCGCCCGCGTTCTCGATCGCGGTCAAGCCGTTGAGGCCGCTGGCGACGACCGTCTGCAGCGTTACCGCGAGCGGCCCGAAGTTGAACGGCGTGTTGGTGGTCCACAGCGGCCCGATGTTCGCCCCGCCGGGCTTGCGCACGCCGTCGCTCGGCCCGCCGCGGCGCCCGCTCGTGTCGTAGACCGTGTTGCCGGTGCCTTCGTCGAAGTGATAGAGCGCGGCGGTGTATGGATCGGGTGCGAACGGCGCCGCCGGCCGCGCGAAGTTCGCGGTGTAGCGCAGCCGGCTCGACACCCGCAGTTCGTCGAGGTAGCCGTTGTACGAGGGAGACATGGCGCCGGTGTCGTGCTGCTCGGCGCCGAGCACCAGGAAGGGATCGTTGCTGCATGGCCCGCCGCAGAAATTCCCGGGGACGCCGTCGTCGGGGTAGGAAACGTCCCCCGTGGTCACGAACCATAAGCTCTGCGCGTCGAGCACTCCATCGACGAAGATCCATTGCGTGCCGTCGGAGCGCCTGCGCTGGACCGCGATGTGGTGCCAGGCGTTGTCGAGGACGATGGCCGTGCCGCAAAGCGTATAGCTGCCGGTGTCGCTCGTCACGCCAAACGCCACGCGTCCGCCGGCTAGCGAAATGCCGAACGTTCGGGACTGGTTGAAGCGGTCCCGGTCGAGGACGATGTTGCCGGTCTTCCAGTTGGCGTTCTCGCCGCAGGTGATCGGCGGCGCCCGGTTGTCGTTCGCGGCGGCCTGCATCCAGAACTCGATCGTGAAGTCCGTCGCGCCGACGTCCACTGGCGGCCCGGGCAGCGTGGTCGCCGGATCGTCGACGCGGATCTTCACGCGGTCGACGTCGCCGCTGCCGGTGCCGAAGAAGCGCAGCGAGTGCCCGTTGCCGTGAACGGCCTGGGACAGCGCGATGCAGCAGATGGTCAACGCGAGCGCGCTCGCGTTGCGCGGCAATCCCATGGCCCCTCCCGAGGCGTATCGCCATCTTTGACGATAGCATGATCGGCGGACCGGGGGGGCAGCCTCCCATGCGGCCAGGCGGCATCCTCCACGACGGCCGCGAAGTGGCCGTGTCCCGGCGTCTGGAAAAACGGGAACGGCCGGCGCTCGTCTGCGCCGGCCGTTGCGGGGGGATTGGGGTGACCGTCAGGGTGCTTACTTCACGAGCCCCCAGCCCGTCCCGACGCCGGTGAGCGTTTGCACGACCGGCGCCACGCTGCGGCCCTGCATCATCCAGCGCACCGCGCTGCCGGATGTGGGCGAATACCACATGAGGTCGGCCCGTCCGTCATAGTCGAGATCGCGGGCGGCGCCGACCTGCCAGGTGGCGAGCGGTACCGTCGCGAGGAAGCCGGACGCGGCGACGACTCCGCCGTTCATGTACCAGATCGCCGTGCTGCCATCGGCCTCGTTGCGCCAGAAGATGTCGGCCTTGCCGTCGCCATCGAAGTCGCCGAAGCGATACGGGCGCCAGCTGCCGGGCCCGACCGAGCCGGGGAAGGTGTCGGTGTGGGTGCCGTTGGCGTTCATCAGCCAGATCGAGACGGTGCCGTCGGACGCCTGGAACCAGATCAAGTCCGCGCGGCCGTCGCCATTGAAGTCACCGACCCCACGCAATTCGTAGGTCAGCGGCACGATGCCGAAGTCGAGCGTGCTGCTGACGGTGCCGGTGGCGCTCATCAGCCACACCAGCGCCTGCCCGGTGGTGGTGTTGCGCCACACGAGGTCCGCGCGGCCGTCGCCGTTGACGTCGCCCACGCCGGACAGCGTCCAGCCGCTGCCGGCGCCCACGCTCGGCGGGAACGAGGCGCTGCCGATGGTCGCTGGCCCTGACATCAGCCAGATCGCCGGCTGGCCGGTGCTCGCGTCGAACCACACGACGTCGGGGATCTTGTCGCCATTGATGTCGGCCGTGTAGAGCGGACTCCAGTTGGTCGGCACGCCAGGGGGGAACGCCGGCGTGAACTGAGTCGGACCCGTGCCGGTGAACTGCCACGTCGCGTTGGTGCCGTCGCTCTTTCGCCAGAACGTGTCCGTGCACAGCCCGCCCAGCATGACGGCGTCGAGGCCGTTGGTGGTGCTCACGTTGTTCTGGCCCACTGCGCGGTAGTGGTATTGCGCACACGTGAGGCCGCTCGGGATCGACGCCGTCACCGTACCGTTGATGAACGCCGGCGGCACCGGGCTTTGCGCGGCAAAAATCGTGTTGCCGTACCCCGTCGTCAGGCCGTACTGGAACGAGACCGTCGTGCTTGCATAGTTGCTGCTCACCGTGCCGTTGAGCGTCGCGCTGGTGGCACCCACCGGCCCCGCGGCACCCGTCGTCACCGTCGGCGCGGCGGGGGTGGACACGCAGCCCGGGAACTTGAACGACCCGATGCGGATATGCCAGTTGCCGGCAGTGCCATTGGCCTGCGTGTCGTAGTACTCGTTGGTGTACCAGAACGTACAGTCGTCCGCGGGGTCGACGCTCATCGAACTGTAGTCGCCCCAGCGGTCGCACGGCGCGCCGCCGCAGTTGTTGGCCTGCGAGCCGCCGCCGGCGATCATCGTCGTCTCGGTCTGCGGCAGCGTGCCGAGCGGATCGCCGACGAGCCGGCCTGCATAAACGATGCTGGGAAAGTTGGGAGAAGTCCCGTTGGACGTGGAAAAGCCGAGCGCCATGTTGCCCTGCTTATCCGCGGCGACGCTGCTCATGAAGCGGTAGAGCGAGGTGTCGGGCGAATAGATCTGCTGCTGGACCGGGGTGGTGGCCACCGTGCCGCCGGTGACATCGAGCTGTGCCCACTGCGTCGCCGTGTTCGTGCCGGCGGGGTTCTTCACCGAGTGCGTGACCCAAATCGATTCCGCGCCTGCCACCTTGCGGTACTGCGCCTTCTGCATCAGGCGTTCGTCGATCATGTCGAGCTTCGTCGCCGTGTTCGGTTGCGGCACGATGTTGCCCGACTGCGCGGTGATGGCCGTATGGGAGACGGTGGTCGGGGCACCGAGCGAACCGCCGGCGCCGCAGTTCGTGCCTGCCGTGAACTTGCGCACCTCGAAGCCGTTGGTGGCGAAGTTCTCCATCACGAAATAGTTGGGCGTGCCCGGCTGCACGGCATTCGCGCCCGCGCCGTTGTTGTTGCTCGGGAGCATGCCGAATACGCTGTTGGTGGGGTACGGCAGGAAGCCGATCGAACTGGTCAGCGGCACGCCGCTGTACATGTCCGAGCGGCTGAACGTCGCGAAGATCACGCCGTTGAAGGAGGCGGCGTTGAGGAAGCCGTTGGCGCTCATGTACATGCAGTCGTGCCAGAGGCCGAACTTGCCGTAGTCGTTCAGCGTATTCAGGGGCGGAGCGCCGGTACCGCCCGGATCCATGCGCACCGCGTAGAGCCACCAGCCGCCGGCGACCGGGTCGCTGGTCTTGGACGCGGCGATGCATTGATAGAAGGGACTGATCGGGGTGAAAGTGGCGTCGACGGCGAAAGCAAACCAAGTGATCACAAAGCGGTCGGCCAGCCAGTCATACAACGTGATGGGGTCGCCAGCGGAATTGCCGTTGCAGGGTGTGCTGCCCACGCCCGACCAAAGGTTGTTCTCGGTGAACGCCGCGAGTCGCGTCCCTGCCTTGTTGTAGATGGCGAAGGACGAGTTGACGTTGAGAATGTAGTGGTTGGGGCCGACGTCGCCGTTGGTGTCGGGCGGCCACCCGCCGCCGCACTGGCCTCCCGTGCACGCATCGGTGAAGCTCAGGCCGGCGAAGTTGGCGATCGGGTTCGGCATGGGCGCCGCCGGCACCGTGGGAAGCGTTGAACCCATGTCCGGTGGTGGCGGGTTCGCGTTGCCGCGAGGCGGCCCCGGCAGGCGCTTGCGCTGCACGTACGGGGCACCCGCGCTCAGCGGTGAATACGGGACCTTGGACAAGTCACCGTTGAATTCACCCGGCACCACGCTGGGCAGCGCCACCGTGACGGCCACCTGCGGATTGGTGACGTCCTGCGCCGTGGCGGTACCTGCGACCGTCCCCAAGGCGATCGCCGCCACCAGGCAGAACATGCGGCGCAATGACGCGTCGGAACTGGAGCGGCCTGCTGCACCTGTCAGGAAGATCATGGGGAGGATCCTTGTTCGGTGAACAACGAAGGGCTGGCAAGCTGCGGAAGGTGGGCGGTGCCACGCGATCGGCGGCCGGCGGGTGGGCTGATGGCATTGTCCTGCCACTGCCGGGGGTATCGCAAGCCCTTGCGGGAAACACAGCGGCCCGACTGCCGATGGTCGGTGCAACCGGACCGATGCCGGATGCCCGGCGCGGTCGGGGATGCGCAGGCGTGCCGGCGCTGCAAGAAAACAAACCGGCCGGCGCCGTGCGGCGCCGGCCGGTTGCCGAGCAATAGGCCAGGACGGCCTAAGGCACGAGGCTCCAGCCCGTGCCGACGCCCGACAGCGTCTGCACGGTCGGCGACACGTGCCGCGCCTGCATCAGCCAGCGCACCGCATTGCCGGAGGCGGGCGAATACCACATGAGGTCCGCGTGGGTGTCGAGGTCGAGATCGCGGGCGGCACCGACCTGCCAGGTGGCGAGCGGTACCGTCGCGAGGAAGTCGGACGCGGCGACGACTCCGCCGTTCATGTACCAGACCGCCGTGCTGCCATCGGCCTCGTTGCGCCAGAAGATGTCGGCCTTGCCGTCGCCATCGAAGTCGCCGAAGCGATACGGGCGCCAGCTGCCGGGCCCGACCGAGCCGGGGAAGGTGTCGGTGTGGGTGCCGTTGGCGTTCATCAGCCAGATCGAGACGGTGCCGTCGGACGCCTGGAACCAGATCAAGTCCGCGCGGCCGTCGCCGTTGAAGTCACCGACCCCACGCAATTCGTAGGTCAGCGGCACGATGCCGAGGTCGAGCGTGCTGCTGACGGTGCCGGTGGCGCTCATCAGCCACACCAACGCCTGCCCGGTGGCGGTGTTGCGCCACACGAGGTCCGCGCGGCCATCGCCGTTGACGTCGCCCACGCCGGACAACGTCCAGCCGCTGCCGGCGCCCACGCTCGGCGGGAAGCTCGCGCTGGCGATCGTGGTCGGCGAGGTCATGAGCCAGATCGCCGATTGCCCCGTCGTTGCGTCGAGCCACACCAGGTCGAGCACGCCGTCGCCGTTGACGTCCCCCGAGAACTTGGCGGTCCAATTGGCCGGCACGCCCGACGGGAAGCCGGCGGCAAACTGCGACGGGCCGGTGCCGTTGAAGCGCCACGTCGCGTTGGTGCCGTCGCTCTTACGCCAGAACACGTCCCAGGTCTTCACCGCATAGAGGGCGGCGGTGGCGTCGATCATGCCGGCGCCGCAGTACTTGGTCGTGGTGTTGACCAGGGCGGTGTTGGCCGTGCAATCGCGCCCGGCCGCGGTGCCGGTGGGAAATGCACGCGCGGTGCTCTGCATCGCGGCCAGGACCTGTGCCGGGGTCAGCGAGCGGTTGGTCGAGAACATCAGCGAGGCGATGCCCGCGACGTGCGGCGTCGCCATGCTGGTGCCCTGGTAGTACATGTAGTTGTAGAGGTTTGCGTCGGGCACGGTGGTGCCCCCGTTGAGCGTGGACAGCGTGCCGTTGGGATCGTTGGCGAAGCTCTGCTCGCCACCGGGCGCCGCGATTTCGACGTACGTGGGCGGCGTCCCGTCGTCGTAGTTGCTGTAGTAGGCGCGGTTGCCGTTCCGGCCGACCGAGGCGACCGTGATCACGCCGTTGCAGTTGGCGGGGCTGAAATTGTCGGTGATCGTATTGCCGTTGCCGGCGGCCACAGCGATGGCCGTGCCCCGCGCAAGCGCCCCGTCGATGGCGGCCTGGTAGGTGCTGCCGCAGGGGCCGGAGCCGCCGAGGCTCATGTTGATCACGCGCGAAGGGGTGAGGTTCGCGGGTACGCCGGCGACCACGCCACCGGATGCCCAGGTGATGGCGTCGGCGATGTCGGAGGTAAAGCCGCCGCACTTGCCGAGCACGCGCACCGCCTGCACTTTGCTCACCCAGTTGATGCCGGCGATGCCGACCGCGTTGTTCGTCGCAGCGCCGATGGTCCCGGCGGTGTGGCTGCCGTGCCAGGAACTGTTCTCCGAGGTTCCCGGACTGCCGGAACAACCTGCGAAATAGTTGTAAGGCGGGCCGGCATTGCCGAGACCATTGTTCTCCGCCACCGTGATCCAATCGCCGGGATCGGAGGGGTCGTTGTCGCGGCTGTTGAGGTTGGGCTGTCCAAAGGGATCATTCTGCAGCGTCGTCCACGTGCACGGTCCCGGCTGCGCGTCGTTCGCGACGGCGCAGTCCGCGATCATGTCGTAGCCGGCCACCATGCGGCCGGTGAGGTCCGGATGGTTCGGCAGGATGCCGGTATCGATGTCGCCGACGACGACGGCCGACGAGCCGGTCGTGATGTTCCACGCGCCGGGCATGTTGACCCCGGCGACGACCGTGTTGCCCGGCTGCAAGTCCCATTGGTTGACCGCGTAGTTCGGGTCGTTGGGCACGAGCTGCTTGAACATCCAGGCGTCCGGCTCCGCATACTCGACCCCCGGGCTCGCCGCGATGGCGTGGGCCTGCATCTCGGCCTCCGCCGGCGTCATGGCGCGGAACATCTGCACGACCCAGGCCCCGCCGGACATCGCGCGCCCGTGCGCCACCGGTTGGCCCGTCGCCGCCGCAAGCCGCGAGAGCGCATCGGCGGGCAACTGCTCGTTGCGTTCGGATGCCACCGAGAACGCGGGATCGGTGTACTTGACGATCATGCGCGTGATCGGGCGCTGCGGCTGGTTGGCAGGCACTGCCGCTGCGGCCTTCTGCAGGCGCTGCGCTTGCGGCGCGCTGATCTGTGCGTACAGCACGTCGCGTTCCATCCGCACGCGGTTCACGGCATCGCGCGCCTCCAGGAACGGCAGCGGGTGCGCGAGCGTCAGCACGTAGGCCCCCTCGCGGGTGCGGCTGGCGACGGTGACCGAATTGCGCAGGAGCTCGGGGAGCCGCTGGCTCCAGGCGACCGGCAGCGCGAGCGCGCCAGGCGGCGCGACTTCGTCGCGCAAACGCAGCGTGATCGTGGTGACCAACGATTCGGCGGCGAGGGTCGCCGGTGCGAGGATCGCCGCGACAATGGCGGCACACATCCAGCGCACCAGACGAGCATGCGCGGGAGCTTGTTTGAAGGATGCAGAAGGACGCATCGTGGAATCTCCGGATTTTCGGACGCCACTACGCGTCCGTGCTGCATCGAGTTGGTCAAGAATTGGGTTGCGCGTTCTGGCGCATGCGGCGACTTCGTGCATGCCGATCTCAACCGTCAATTCTGCCCAGTCACGATTCGTGCGGCAAGGCCGTTGGCCGGACGCGGGAGCCGTTGATCGCCGCCGGCAAGCCGTCGCGGGTTCAGGCTTCGTGCGGTCGGTGGATTCGGCGGTGCGGTCTCCGGACAGCCTGTTGCATCGAATTGGTGCCTCGGAGGGGTTTCGGGGTCTCCAATTGGTAATGGGCGGCTGGAAGGACCGACGCGCGAGGTCTTCGGCTGGGGGGGGGCAACGCCAGGTGTCTTGAACCGCGGTCGTATAATCGTCGAGGGACGCGGCGGGCGGTACTGCGGCGACCGGGAGCCGCGTCACCGGTTCGATCGCGCTTACCGCGCGCTCAGCGGTTCGCGTGCGGCACGAACCCGCGCCGAGCACGGACGTCGTGGATACGGCCCGATGGCGCCGCATGCGTCGCACCCGCTGCCGCCCGCAAGGAGGCATCGTTGCATCGTTCTTGGATTCGGCGCTTCGGGGTCCCCCTTGCCGCAGGTGCAAGACGCGCTGGTGCAGGGATCACCGGCCCGGCAGGCAGACCTGCTACGTTGCGTCCGCGTGAACGATGACATTCAGGTCTACGCCGAATCTGCGGTGACCCGACAGCATGAAGGCGAGGACGGGACTTTGCTGCTCGATCTGGGTGTACATCGAGACCCCATCGAGCCGCGCGCCGACCGTGTAGGCGAATGGACCGAGCCGCGGCACATTTGGTGCCGATCGAGGTCGTGAAGTGGAACGGCGATGCGGAGTTTACGTCCGTTAAGGGCGGCCGGAGAGCGTCTTTGGGGGCGGCCATCGATCGAATGACAAGTCCGGCTCGACGAGGAACGAGATGATGAAATCCGGTACCTTGACCCGTTTCGCGATCCTCCACGCGCAACTGCGCGACGAGTAGTGCTGCAGCAGGCGCTCGCCTTGCATCGCGCGGGGCGGCTCGCCGAAGCGGCGGGCGCCTATCGCGCGATCCTCGCGCGCGATCCCGCCCATCGCGAAGCCCTGAGGCTCCTCGCCACACTCGAAGCCGCGCGCGGCAATGCCGACGCGGCGCTGCCGCTGGTGGCGCGGCTGCACGGCGTGCCGGCGGACGGGCCCGCGGCATGCATCGCGCTGGCCGGCCTGGCGGCGGGTGCGCGCCGGTTCGATCTCGCCGCGGCGGCGTATGCGCGCGCGGTGGCGCTCGGCGACGCGACGGCCGGCACGCTGAACGACGGCGGCATCGCGTTCGCGCAGGCCGGCCGGCTCGCCGACGCGCTCGCGTGGCTCGAGCGCGCGGTGGCCACCGACCCGGCGCACGCGATGGCGCACGCGAATCGCGGCCTCGTGCTGCAGGCGCTCGGACGGCACGCCGACGCGCTCGCGGCCTTCGATCGCGCGCTCGCGTTGCAGCCGGATTATCCCGAGGCGTGGAACAACCGCGGCCGCTCGCTGGGCGCGCTCGCGCGGCACCGCGAGGCACTCGCGAGCTTCGAGCGAGCGCTGGCGCTGCGTCCCGACTTCCCAGAAGCGGCGGCCAACCGTGCGGTCGCGCAGCAGGTGCTGGCGCGGGAATCGGCCGCGGCTCCCTCCGGGGACGCCATGGAGGCCCTCGCGCGCATCGGGCCGCAGCACCCTTCGTATGCGGACGCACGCAACGACCGGGGGAGCCTGCTCCTCGACGCCGGGCGCGCGGAGGAGGCGCTGGCCGACTACGATCGCGCGCTTGCGGCACGACCGGCGTTCGCGGTCGCGCACGCCAACCGCGCGAAGGCACTCACCGCCCTCGGGCGCGACGACGAGGCGCTGGCGGCGCTCGATCGCGCGCTCGCGGGCGACGCGCCGTTCGCGGAGGCGCTCGCGCAGCGCGGAGCGTTGCACGCGGGGGCGAAGCGGCACGCCGCGGCGGCGGCGGACTTCGAGCGCGCGCTCGCACTTGAACCGGAGATGCCGCTGGTGCCGGGACTGCTGCTCCACGCGCGGATGCAGCGCTGCGACTGGCAGGACTTCGCGGCGCTGCGCGAGCGGGCGATCGCCGGCGCGCGGGACGGGCGCCGCACCGCGTCGCCGCTGGTGATGCTGAGCCTCACCGACGATCCGGCGGTGCAGGCCGCGTGCGCGCGTGCCGCGGCGCAGGCCGCGTGGCCGGTGCCGGGGACGGCGCTGTGGACGGGCGATCGGTACGGGCACGCGCGGTTGCGCATCGCCTACCTGTCCTCGGACTTCGACGAGCACGCGGTCGCGTTCCTGCTGGCCGGCGTGCTGGAGGTGCACGATCGCGCGCGGGTGGAAGTGGTGGCGGTGTCCAGCGGACGGCCGATGCCCGATTCGCCCATGCGGGCGCGCATCGTGCGGGCGTGCGACCGTTTCGTGGACGTGCACGGCCGGACGGATCGCGAGGTCGCGCAGGCGCTGCGCGCGCTCGAGGCCGACGTCGTGGTGGACTTGAACGGTCCCACGCTCGGCAGCCGCACCGGCGCGCTCGCATGGCGGCCGGCGCCGGTGCAGGTCGCGTACCTCGGGTTCCCCGGGACGTGCGGCGCGACGTTCGTCGACGGTCTCCTCGCCGATCGTTTCGTGGTCCCCGCCGGCGAGCGCGCGCACTACGTGGAGCACGTGGTGGACCTGCCCGAGGTCTTCCAGGCGAACGACCGGGCGCGGGCGATCGCGCCGGTGCCGGCGCGGGCGGCGGTCGGGCTCGCGGACGACGCGTTCGTGTTCTGCGCGTTCGCCAACAGCTACAAGATCGTGCCCGAGATGTTCGCGCGCTGGATGCGCGTCCTCGCGGCGGTGCCGCGCGGCGTGCTGTGGCTGCTCGACGGCGATGGCGTGCCGGAGCACCTGCGCGCGGCGGCGGCTCGCGCGGGCGTGGATCCGGCGCGGCTCGCCTTCGCGCCGCGGCTGCCGTACGCCGCGCACCTCGCCCGGTACGCGCTGGCCGACTTCGCCCTCGACACGCTGCCGTTCAACGGCGGGGCCACCGTCAGCGACGCCCTGTGGGCCGGTGTGCCGGTGCTCACCACGCCGGGGCGTGCGTTCGCGGCGCGCATGGCCGGGAGCCTCCTGACGGCGCTCGGCGTGCCGGAACTGGTGACGGCCGATGGCGCGGCCTACGAGACGCAGGCGATCGCGCTCGCCCACGACCCCGCGCGCCTCGCGGCGCTGCGCGCCAGGGTTGCAGAGGGGCGCACGGCGTCGCCGGTGTTCGACACCGCGCGCTTCACCCGGCACCTCGAGGCGGTCTTCGCCGGCCTGTCGGAGCGCGCGATGGCATCCGGTGTCAGACACGTCATATGACGTGTCTGACACCGGATGTGACGGGTCTGACACGTCCGAGTTCGTATAATCGGCGATCGGCAAACGCAGGGGGGACCGGGACATGAAGTCGTTGCACATCGCATTGACCGCCGCGCTGCTGGCCGTCGCGCCTGCGGCCTTCGGGCAGGCGTGGCCGGCGAAGCCGATCAAGCTCGTCGCGCCGAGCACGCCCGGCGATGCCCCGGACGTCATCGCGCGCCTCGTTGCGGAGAAGCTGTCGACGGTGCTCGGCCAGCAGGTCGTGGTCGACAACCGGCCGGGGGCGGGTGGGGTCGTGGGCTCGGACGCGGTCGCGAAGGCCGCGCCCGACGGCTACACGCTCATCATGGGCAACGCGGGTTCGCACGGCATCAACGCCGCCGTGTATTCGAAGCTGCCGTACGACATCCAGCGCGACTTCGCGCCGGTCAGCCTGGTGGCGATCGCGCCGAACGTGATGGTGGTCAACCCGGGCGTGCCCGCGAACACCGTCGCCGAATTCATCGCGTACGCCAAGGCCAACCCGGGCAAGATGTCGTACAGCTCCGGCGGCAACGGCAGCAGCGCGCACATGTCGATGGAACTCTTCAAGGCGATGGCCGGCGTGGATATCCAGCACATCCCGTACAAGGGCAGCTCGCCCGCCCTCGCTGACCTCGCGGGCGGGCAGGTGCAGGTGTTCATCGGCAACATGCCGCCCACCGTGCCGCTCATCAAGGGCGGGAAGATCCGCGCGCTCGCGGTCACCACCAAGACGCGCTCGCCGCTGATGCCGGAACTGCCGACCATCGCGGACTCCGGCCTGCCGGGGTACGAGACGGTCGCGTGGTTCGGCGTGCTCGCGCCGGCCGGCACGCCGTCGGAGATCGTCAACCGGCTGTCGCAGGAGATCGCGAAGATCGCGAAGTCGCCCGAGATGCGCGAGAAGCTGCTGGCGATGGGCGCGGAACCGGTCGGGAGCACGCCCGAGGAATTCAAGCTCGTGATCGACCGCGACATCGCGAAGTGGAAGCCGCTCGCGCAGAAGGTCGGGATCAAGGTGGACTGAAGTCCGTGGGCCGCATCGCCGCCGTCGCGCCCGTCGTCTGTAACGTCTCGCCGAAGACGAACTGGACGTTCGTCAAGGTGACGACCGACGACGGCGCGGTCGGCGTCGGGGAGTGCTCGCTCAACGGCTGGGAACCGCTCCTCACGTCGTATTGCGCGATGCTGGCGCCGCGACTTGCGGGCTGCGACGTCGACGCGGCGGTCGCGCGCCTCGCCTACGTTCCGCACTCGCCCGGCGGGCTCGTCGTGCACGCGGTGAAGAGCGCCGTCGAGCAGGCGCTCGCGGGCCTGCGGGCCGCCGCGCAGGGACGCAGCGTCTCGGCCATGCTTTCGACTTCGCCGCGTGCGGCGGTGCCCGCGTACGCGAACATCAACCGCGGCGTGAAGGAACGCTCCCCGGCGGGCTTCGGGGACGCCGCGCGGCGCGCCGTGGCGGCCGGTTATCGCGCCGTCAAGCTCGCGCCGTTCGACGGCGTGATCGCGCAGGACGCCGGCCACACACCCATCGACGAGCGCATCCGCGCCGGGCTCGACCGCATATTCGCGGTGCGCGACGCCGTGGGTGCGGCCGTCGACGTCATGGTCGACTGCCACTGGCGCTTCGACGAGGCCCGCGCGACGGCGCTCTTGCGCGACCTCGAGAACGCCAGGCTCTTCTGGATCGAATGCATGACCACCGAGCATCCGGAGGGCTTCCCGGCCATCGCGCGCCTCACCGCACTGGCGCACGAGCGGGGGATGCGCACCGCCGGCGGCGAGATGATCACCGGCGCCGACGGCGCGCGCGCCATGTGCAAGGCGGGCCTCTACGACGTGCTCATGCCCGACATCAAGTACGCGGGCGGCTTCGCCGGCATGCACGCCATCGCGCAGGTGTGCGAGGCCCACGGCGTCGCGTTCGCTCCCCACAACCCGACGGGGCCGGTCGCGCACGTCGCGAGCATCCACGCCTGCGCCGTCGAGCCCGCGACCCTCATCCTCGAGCACCAGTGGAACGAGTCGCCGCTCTTCGGCACGCTGGTGGGCGACGCGCTGCCGGCGCTGACGGACGGCGCGTTCGCCGTGCCGGCGGGACCGGGCCTCGGCGTGGAACCCGATCCCGCGGTGGTGGCCGCCCACCCCTATCGCGCATTGCCGGCAGACGCAAACCTCGACGAGCGCCTCGGCTGACAGGACATCGATCATGAGTGAACTCTTCCCCGGCTTCGCCACCCGCCGCTGCCAGACCAGCGGCACGGAAATCCACTACGAGATCGGCGGCAGCGGCCCGCCGCTCCTGCTGCTGCACGGCTATCCGCAGACGCACGTGATGTGGCACCGGATCGCGCCCGCACTCGCCGAGCGCTTCACGGTCGTGTGCCCGGACCTGCGCGGCTACGGCGATTCGGGCAAGCCACCGACCGATACGGAGCACTCGCCCTACTCGAAGCGCGCGATGGCGCTCGACATGGTCGAGCTGATGCGCACGCTGGGCTTCGCGCGCTTCCGCCTCGCAGGGCACGACCGCGGCGGACGCGTGTCGCACCGCCTGTGCGTCGATCATCCGGACGCGGTCGCGCGCGTCGCGGTGCTCGACATCTCGCCCACGCGGCTCATGTATGCGAAGACGACCAAGGAACTCGCCACCGCGTACTACCACTGGTTCTTCCTCATCCAGCCGTTCGACCTGCCGGAGCGGCTGATCGGCTCCGATCCGCTCTACTACCTGCGCAAGAAGACGGGCGGCTGGGGCTCGAACCTCGCGGTGTTCGACCCGAGGGCGTTCGCCGAGTACGAACGCTGCTATTCCAAGCCGGAGACGATCCACGCGACGTGCGAGGACTACCGCGCGGCCGCGTCGATCGACCTCGTGCACGACGACGCCGACGTCGCGGCCGGGCGCAAGGTCACGTGCCCGCTGCTCGTGCTGTGGGGGGAGAAGGGCGTGGTGCACCGCTGCTTCACGCCGGTCGAGGACTGGAAGACCGTGGCCGACGACGTGCGCGGGCAGGCGCTGCCGTCCGGGCACTACCTGCCGGAGGAAGTGCCGGCGCAGACGCTGGAGGCCTTGGCGCAGTTTTTCGCTTGACGCAATCGGGAGGAGGGGACGATGGCACGTGCAGGCGGGAGGATTCTCATCGCAGCGCTGGCATTCGCGGCCGCGGCCGCGTGGGCGCAGCCGTATCCCAACCACGCGGTGCGCATGATCGTGCCGTTCGCGCCGGGGGGCGCGACCGACATCATCGCGCGGACCGTCGGGCAGAAACTCGCCGAGCGGCTGGGGCAGCCGGTGGTGATCGAGAACAAGCCCGGGGCGGGCACGACGGTCGGCACCGCGGAGGTGGCGAAGGCGAAGCCCGACGGCTACACGCTGCTCTTCGCACCCACGCCGTTCGTGATCTCGCAGGTCGTCTATCCGACGCTGCCGTACGACGCGCAGAAGGATTTCGCGCCGGTGTCGCTGCTCGCGACGTCGCCGTTCATCCTCGTCACCAACCCTGCGGTGCCGGCGAAGAGCGTCGCGGAACTGGTGGCGCTCGCGAAGGCGAAGCCGGGCTCGCTCACGTTCTGCTCGGCCGGCAACGGCACCGTGCCGCACCTCGCGGGGGAACTCTTCAAGCTGCGCGCCGGGGTGGACATCGTGCACGTGCCGTACAAGGGCGGCGGTCCCGCGATCATCGACCTCGTGGGCGGGCAGGTGAACCTGATGTTCGCCACGCCGATCGAGGTGGCGCCGCAGGTGCAGGCGGGCAAGCTCAACGTGCTGGGGGCGACGTCGCTGCAGCGGCTCGCCGCCTACCCGAACGTGCCCACGCTCGCCGAGAGCGGCTATCCCGGGTTCGAGGTCGCGTCGTTCTTCGGCGTGCTGGCGCCGGCCGGCACGCCCGCCGACGTGATCGCGAAGCTCGCCACCGACCTCGCGGCCGTGATGGAGTCGCCGGAGGTGCGCGAGAAGTTCGCGCAGCAGAGTGCGGAGGCCAACGTCCGCGGCCCCGAAGCCTTCGGCCGGTTCCTCGTGGCGGAGCGCGAGAAGTGGTCGGACATCGTGAAGCGCTCGGGCGCCAAGGTCGACTGAAGGCCCGCGGCGCGGTCCGCCGGCGGCATGCGGCGGGCATGCCGGCCGGCTCGGCGATGGTCCATCACGCCCCGGGATCGGTCCGCGCCGCGGACGCGCCGGGGTGCGCAGCTTCGGCCCGGTCGGCGCTGCCGTTCCGGGTCTTCGGGGTCCAGTGCAGCATGGCTTCGTAGAGCCGCGCGGGCAGGGTGGGCTTGGCGAGGAAGTCGTTCATGCCGGCGTCCCGGCACGCCGCGCGATCGTCGTCGTAGACGTTGGCGGTCATCGCGATGATGGGGGTCTCCGCGTGGCCCGGCAGCGCACGAATCGCACGCGTGGCCTGCAGCCCGTCCATCTCCGGCATCTGCACGTCCATCAGGATGGCCGCGTAGGAGGCGCTCGCGGCGAGTCGCACGGCGCTCCTGCCGTCCTCGGCGGCGTCGACGACGAGCCCGACGGCCTGCAGGAGATCGCGGGTCACTTCGCGGTTGAGTTCGTCGTCCTCCACGATCAGCACCCGCGCGCCGGCGTGCTCGGCCCGCAGCCGCTGCTTGGTGACGGCCACCGGCGGCGCCGACTCGACCCTCGCAGTCCGCACCTTGCCGAGCCGCGCCGTGAACCAGAACCGGCTGCCTGCGCCCGGCGTGCTCTCGCACCCGGCCTTGCCGCCCATCAGCGCCGCGATGTGCTTGGTGATCACGAGTCCCAGCCCGGTCCCGCCGAACTTGCGGGCGGTGCTCGAATCGGCCTGCTGGAACGGCTGGAACAGGCGCTCCAATGCCTCCGGCCGGATGCCGATGCCGCTGTCCACGACGTCGAACCGCACGAGCATCTCGAACTCGTCTTCCTCGACCACCTTCGCCGAGAGGGTCACGCTGCCGTTCTCCGTGAACTTGACCGCGTTGCCGAGGTAATTCACCAATGCCTGCTGCAGCCGCATGCGATCGCCGCGCAGCGTGTCCGGCAGTTCGCCCATCGCCGCGGTGAAGCGCAGTCCCTTCGCCCGCGCGGAGACGCCGATCACGGAGTCGATGGCTTCCTCCAGCTCGGCGCGTCCGAACGGCTTGTCCTCCAGCACGATCTTCCCGGCCTCGATCTTCGCGAGGTCGAGCACGTCGCTGATGATGCTGAGCAGGTGCTCTCCTGCGCTCGCGATCTTGTCGAGCTGCTCGGCCTGCTTCGAGTTGACGCCGCTCTGCCGCACGAGGTACGCCATCCCCAGGATGCCGTTCAACGGGGTGCGGATCTCGTGGCTCATGTTGGCGAGGAAGGTGCTCTTCGCGCGGTTGGCCGCGTCCGCCGCCTGCCGCGCCGTCTGCAGTTCGAGCGTTCGCTCGTCGACCACCTGCTCGAGGTGCTCGCGATAGCGGGTGAGTTCCGCACCGAGCTTCTCCCGTTCCGTGATGTCGTCCTTGACCGCCAGGTAGTGGGTCACCTTGCCGTCCGGGGCCCGGATGGGCGCGACGATCGCGATCTCGGTATAGGTGCTGCCGTCCTTGCGGCGGTTCCAGAACTTGCCCTTCCACGGCTGGCCGCGGGTGATCGCGCCCCACATCGCGGCATAGGTCTCCTTCGGCGTGTTCCCGGACTTCAGCAGCCGCGGGTTCCGCCCGATGACCTCGTCGCGCGCGTACCCGGACGTGAACACGAACGCGTCGTTGACGTATTCGATCTCGCCGGCCAGGTTGGTGATCACGATGCTCTCGGGACTCTGCTCGACGGCCAGCGAGAGCTTGCGGATCGTGGCCTCAGCGCGGTTGCGCTCGGTGACGTCGCGGGCGACCGCGAGGATGCGGTTCCGGTCGTCGAGCTGCAGCCGGTTCGCCGTGATGGTGACGTCGACCAGGCGGCCGTCGCGCGTGCGGAACTGCACTTCACGGTCGGTGCAGTGGCCGGCTTCCGCGATCTCCCTGACGATCGGATCGCGGTCGCGGGGCCCGCGTCGGGCACGATGCCGAGCTCGACCGCCGTGTGCCCGAGCAGCTCCGCGCGGCTCCAGCCCAGGAGCTGCGTGTACGCCTCGTTGACGTCGCAATAGCTTCCGTCCTCGAGGTCGGTCACCGACATCGCGTTCGGACTGCTGGAGAACACGGTGCGATAGCGGTTCTCGCTGTCGCGCAGCGAGGCGATCGTGCGCCGGAGGCTGACGATCCGCCAGATCTCGTTCGAGATGAGCTGCACCGTCTCGACGTCGCGCTCGGTGTACGGCTCCCCCTTGTTCCCGACGCCGGTCAGCATCCGCACCCTGCCCTGGTCGATCACCGGCACGCTGACGAGGCGCGCCAGCGCGGCGTGTCCCTCGGGCAGGCCGCGGCGATTCGGCGCGTTCGCGTAGTCGTTGAAGACGACCGGGGCGCGCTGGCGCAGCGCGTCGGCCCAGATGCCCGCCTGCGCGACGGGGTAGTGGCGGTCGAACACCGCCTTGCAATAGGTGTCGAGCGTCCGGCGGGACCAGGCCACGAGTTCGATCGTCTTCTCGTCGTCGTTGACGAGGTGGATGAACGCCACGAGGCTGCCCGTCAGGTCCTCGGCCAGCTGCTGTCCGAACTGCATGAATTCGCTTTCGGACATCCGGTCCGCGGCGCTGGAGAGCTGCAGCAGGGCCTCGGCCCGCCGCATGTGGAAGACTTCGGACTCCTCGAGCTTCTTGCGCGTCGTGATGTCGCGGATGACGACGCTGGTGCTGGCCTCGCCGTCGTTGTCGCGGAACAGCGCGGAGCGGATCTCGGCCTCGAACCGGCTGCCGTCGGCCCGGAGGAGCGTGAGTTCGCCCGCGAATACGCCGTTGCGCCTGCTCGCGGCGAGCGCCGGCGTCACGCGCGAGTCCACGGGGTCGAGCAATCCCGCGCGCCCCAGGCGGACGAGTTGCGCCTCCGAACAGCGGAACAGCTGGCAGGCGGCTTCGTTGGCGGCCAGGATCGTGCCGTCGGGACGCGCGAACAACACCGCGTCGACGGATCGCGCGAAGAGCAGCCGATAGCGCGCCTCGCTGCGCGCCAGGTCCTGCTCGGCGCGCTCCCGGGCCGTCTCCCGCTCGAAGATGTCGAGGGCAAAGCTGATGTTGGACGCGAGGTCGAGCACCAGTTGCCGGGCTTCCGCATCGAACGCGTTCGGCTCGCCGCAGTAGATGGTCAGGGCACCGATCACCCGGCCGCCGCGGAAGATCGGGACCGCCGCGGACGATCGAAAGCCGAACCGGCCCCCGCGCTCGGCCCAGGCCGCGAGCAGCGGTTCGTTCAGGTAGTCCTGGCACCAGATCGCCTCGGCGGCGCGGATCGCGGTGCCGGTCGGCCCGCGCCCGATCGCCTCGTCCGCGCGCGTCGAGACCGTGACGTGATCGAGATACTCGATGCCCGGACCGGCCCGTGCGGCCACGTGGACGCGGCCGTCGGCGTCGGCGATCCCGATCCACGCGAGCTTCATGCCCGCGGCCTCGACCACCAGCTCGCACACCTTCGTGAACAGCGTCCCTTCGTCCACGCCCTTGATGACGGCCGAATTGCAGGCCGAGAGACCGGCGTAGAAGCGCGACTACCGCAGGTTGCGCTCGCGGTCGACGGCGGCGCGCTGCAGGGCGGCGATCTCGCGCCGGAGGTAGTAGCGCACGGTCAGGCCGAGCGCGACGGCGGTGCACGCGACGAACAGGAGTCCCTTGACGGTCGAAGGCGAGCCCAGCGTCCACGCCGAACCCATCACCAGCGCGTCGGACACGACGATCCACGCTGCGGCGGCAATGGCATAGACGAGAGCGACGGCGCCCGCACCGCGAGGCGTCGGCCACTCGACCCTCGGGTCCTGCGAAGCTGCGGTCTCGGACCTGGAACCTTCGTCGGGCATCTGCGCATCCCCGTGCGTGGAAACTCGCGGCGGGTCCCGCCGCCTGCGCCGAGCGTTCCGCGGCGCGGGCCGAAACCGAGCGCGGTCGCGGCCCATCGCTGCCGGCGGCGGCACTGCGCCACTGCTGGGGATGCTCCCATGTCCCGGGTGCCGGCCGAGGGGTAAGCAGCGGGGGAATCGCCCTGCATTTCCCCGCGTTCGCGGCTGGGTGGGACGGCACCAGCAAGCCGGCGGGGCCTCGGCCGATGTCCGCCGGCGCGTGGCATGGGCCGCAGGTCCCAAGGCCCGGCCGGCGCGGTTGCGTCGACCGTGGCGGCGGGGGACTCCTCTGCGCTATAATCTCGCCTTTCCTTCGGTTGCGCACTTCGCTCTCTCGGTCGGTCAGTGAGCCGGGGGTGCGAGCGAGCTGGCGGGAAGATGTGCGGTAAGTGGTTGATGTACAAAAGGCCAAGTAGCTCAGTTGGTAGAGCAGAGGACTGAAAATCCTTGTGTCGGTGGTTCAATTCCGCCCTTGGCCACCAAATTTTCCAGCCTGATTCAATGATTTAGCGTCAGGCCGGTGTCAATGTCCCACCCGCGTGGGACACGGATGGGACAGTCGGTCCCCGTTCCATCCGTCTCTGCAGCATCTGCAATCACTGCAACACCTCGGCGCCGACTGCCTCCGCAGTCACGGCGCACCGGTTCGGCCAGCAATTTGCGGTCGAGATCTTCATTCGTTTCCGGAGTGATTGCTATGGCAACCATCGAACGGCGGGTCTCCCGCGAAGGTACCGTACGGTACCGCGCGCGGGTGCGCCTGCACGGCAACAACACCGTCTCCAAGACGTTCATCCGCAAGACCGACGCCCAAAACTGGGCGCAAAAAATGGAAGTCGCGATTCGGCAGGAGGAGTATCAGATCGACCCACCGTGGCGGCGCAAGTCGCTCGCTGATCTCATCGATCGCTACATTGCCGAGATCCTTCCGCGAAAACCACGCACGGCTCCCTACCAGCGCACGCAGCTCAACGCCTGGCGCGAAGCGCTAGGGCATCTGCGGGTGGCCGATGTGACGCCCGCCCACATTGTTGATGCGCGGCAGCGGCTTTTGGACACACCGGGTCGCCGACGCCACGCGCGCGGCTATGCAACCTCTAACCGGTATCTCGCGGCACTTTCCCATGCGTTCAGCATCGCCGTGGATGAGTGGGGTTGGGCGCGCGAAAACCCGGTGCGGCGTGTCCGGCGCATCCGGGAGAGCCGCGGCCGAACCCGATATCTACTTCACGCCGAACGCGAGCGGCTGCTGGCCGCTTGTAAGTCGTCACGCTGTCCGGCGCTGTATCCCATCGTCGTCCTGGCGATCTCCACTGGCATGCGCCGGGCCGAGATTCTGACGTTGACGCGATCACAAGTTGATCTCCAGCGGAAAACGATCACGCTGCTCGATACCAAGAATGGCGACGTCCGCTCGGTGCCGCTGTCGGGACTCGCACTGGAGCTGATCGCGAGCCGGATGGCGGCAACGGCAGGCCCCAACGATCTGGTCTTCCCCGGCGAGGCCGCCGGCCGGCCGCTGACATTGTGGAAGCCGTGGCGGGACGCGCTCACTGCTGCAGGAATTCCCGACCTGCGTTTCCATGATCTGCGCCATACCGCGGCCTCGTATCTCGCCATGGGGGGCGCAACGCCGATCGAGCTGGCCGCCGTCCTCGGGCACAAGACACTGCAAATGGTCAAGCGCTATGCCCATCTGTCGGACGCCCACACCCACCGGGTCGTCAGCGACATGAACCAACGCATCTTCAAGGAGACCACCGCATGAATCTCGCGATTGGAATTGAAGGGAAGACCTATCTACCCGTCGCCGCCGTTCCCTACATCACCCGAGGCAAGGTAACTGATCAGCGTCTTATCGCTGCGTTGATCGCCGCTACCTACGGAATGGAGGCTGCGGCCGTCGCGGACCTCGTCGCCTACCGCTTGCTGCCGCTCGGCGGCATTCAGATGGCAGTACGTGTGGGTCGTGATGAGCTCATTGCCATCGCCGACGAACACTACTTGCGCGGGCGCCCTCCGCTCGAGAAGACCGCTGCCATGCTGGTTGCCGAGGAGTCGCTGCGTGCGCAGATGCGCGTCCCTGCATTTCTAACGGTGCAGGACGCACCTGCCGATGACCTCGAGCTAGCTCTCGATCTCGAACCGACCCTGCCGTGGGATGTCGCAACGCAGCTCTGGGTGCGGCTTCCCCTTCGTCCCAATCTAAACGTCGCCCGAACGAACGGGCGCGAGGCCGTGGCGGATCGGATCGATGCAGCCATGGACGACGCCCTGGAAAGCCTATCGGCGGCGGGGATTGTGCTCGATCGCGGCAACCTACCGGGTCGCAAGGTCGACTGGCAGCGTGTCCTGCAAGCCCGGGACGCCAAGACCACCATGGCCTTGGCGACGCTTGCGCGCTACTTCAAAGAACTCGGGATTCGATTCCGAAAAGGTGCGAAGGGCAAAGACGCCGTACAGATCCTCAAGCACTTCGGGTTGTCTTCCTGATTTGTCGGTAAGTGGGGGCGATATCAACCGCGATATCACCCCCACTGCCCCTATTTGTCGGGGTCTCCATCAATCGCATAGTTCAGGGCAACACGGTGCCGTTTCGGCGCGCATCGTGGACATCATAAGGAGCTATGCGCGATGGACTCTGCAGCCAATAACCGACTGATTCCGGTCGTCGATTGGAACAAGTATCACCTCTGGCCGCCTCTCGGCGGCCTCCGGCATCTCATCTTTCACGGGGCCAAGAATGGCTTTGACGCCGTCGTTCGTCGTTGCGGCCGTCGGGTTCTGATTGACGAACAAGCATTCTTCGCTTGGCTAGCGGCGTCGAATCAGGGCCGTACGGTGCCGCCGCAGCCTCGCGGCCGCTCGTCAACATTGCCTCGGCCCAATCGTCACGGGAGTGGCGGCCGATGAAGCGGACTCCTGGAAGGTATGGTCTTCTGCATTCGCCCCGTCGGTTCGACCGGCGTATTCAAGGTCGTGCAGGCAAATACCAGTGGCCGGGCCAGCGCCTCGACGCGGCGTGGGGGGCGGCGCGATGCGCACTCCCGACGCCCAGAGCCTATTACACAAGCACGATCGAAGGCCTACGCGAGCGGCAGGGAAATTGGGCGACGGGGCTGTGTCCCTTTCACCCGGACCATCACCCTTCGTTTTCGGTCAACCTAGAGACCGGCGCGTACCGGTGCCACGCCGTGCACTGCGCCGTGTCGGGCTCGAATATCGTCAGTTTTGTCAGCGCTCTGCTGGGCATCTGCCACGCCGACGCCCTGGCGCACCTAAAGAATCTTCATGGAAACGGCGCTTGAGACCGCGCTCCGTTTGTGCGCGCTGGGCTTCGCGGTGCAGTGGCTGGCACCGTCAACGAAGGCACCCATTGCGACCGGATGGTCGGAAGCCCCCGTTATGACACCGGATGGACTGCGTGCTTCGTATCGTCCGGGGTTCAACGTGGGGTTCCGGGCGGGCAGTTGGTCCGTCGTTGACAACGGCGAGATCTGCGTGCTCGACATCGACGTGCGCGGCGGCGCGCGCTTTGAGCAAGAAGCGCTCGCTGCGGCGCGCGTGCTGATGGGACCTCACTTTGAGCCCACGGTTCGCACCGGCTCCGGCTTTGGGCTACACCAATACCTCCGCTTCCCGATTGGAGCGTCACCGCCGACGGCGGCGACACTGCTCCGTCAGGCGGATGTATGGGTCACCGGTGACGGCGCATTGCGCCCCCCAATGAGCCGAGACGCGAGGCCGGCGTGGCAGATTGAATTGCTGTCCACCGGAAAGAACGTCGTGCTGCCGCCTTCGATCCACCCCGACACCCTACAACCATACGTTTGGCTTAACCACTCATTGTTATGAAGATTATCGACGTCCCGCAGTCCCTTCTTCAGTTTGTCCAGCAACAGCATGATGACGCGGCGGAATGGCCAGCACCGGAAGAAGTCGCGCGTCCGCTGCTCCCGGTCCCGTCGCTTCGCCCCAATCTGCTGCCGCCGCTGCTGCGGCGCCGCGCCTACGATATCGCGTATCGCATGCAATGTCCGGTTGACTTTATCGCAGCTCCGCTACTGGTTGCGCTCGGATCCATTATTGGGTCCCGCTGCGCAATCCGCCCGAAACAGCGTGACCCGTGGACCGTATACCCGAACATCTGGGGGGCAGTGCTAGCGGCGCCGGGGCAGCTGAAGACGCCGGCCGTCAATGAAGCGTTGCGGATCTTCCAGAATTTGGAGCTCCGCGCGCAAGTCGAATATGAGGCCGCCAATGTGCAATACGTCGGTGAACAAGTTGCGCGCGAGCACGGCATCAAGATACTTAAGGAACAGGCACAGCATGCATTGAAGAAGACCGGGGTGGGGGATGTGGCCGGACACTTCTCGAATCCTGTCTATAAGCAGATCGCCGAGTTTCAAGCACAGGGGAAACCACCCACGCTGAAGCGGTACCGCACCAACGACGCTACCGTGGAAAAGCTAGCTGAACTTTGCGTTGAAAACCCACAAGGCTTGCTGGTCATGCGCGACGAACTCGTCGGCCTGCTCGCCGCCTGCGTCAAGGAGGGGAAGGAGGGGGACCGCGCTTTCTACTTGGAGAGTTGGAATGGGCACATGCCGTTTCGACAGGATCGTATTGGGCGGGGATCGATCGCAGTAGAACGATTGAGCTTGTCGCTCTTCGGGAACATTCAACCTGCGCGATTGCAACAGTTCATGTTTGGGATGGACGGCTTGCAGAACGACGGTCTGCTGCAACGATTTCAGGTGATGGTCTATCCGGATCAACCTGCGCATCGCGTCCTGGTCGATGAGTATCCGGATTGCGCGGCGGAAGACGCACTTGATGCATTAGTGGAGTCACTCGCCTACATGGACTTCCAGGCAATGGGTGCGTCGCCGCCAGAAGGGCGCAATGCACCCTACTTTCGATTTGATGCTGTCGCACAGGAGCAGTTCTACAAGTGGTATCAGGCGCTGGATATGAAGATCGCGGCGGAGGATTCGCAACTCATGGCCGAACATCTGAGCAAGTACCGTAAGCTGGTACCGTCGCTCGCGCTGATTTTTCACCTAGTGGAAGTCGCGGAGCGGGGGAAAGCGGTGGCTGCAATCCATGCCGTGTCGCTAGCGCGCGCCACACGCTGGGCCGACTATTTGGAGGCACACGCACGCCGCATTTTCGGACAAGCTGCTGACTATCGCTTGCTTGCCGCACGAGCCCTCCAACAAAAGATCGTTGCCGGCAAGCTAGTAAGTGGCTTCTCGGAGCGCGATGTGTATCGTGCCGGCTGGTCGCAGTTGGACGGCCCCGAGATCGTGCACGAAGCCTGTATGGAATTGGTAGCCGCAGGCTGGCTCCGGGTGATTCAGGTGCAACGTGTCACCAAGCCGGGTTCGCCGAAGTATGAGATCAATCCGGCCGTTTCCGGTCAGGTCCGGGCGTGACCGTCAGAACTGACAATTCGTCTCGGCGTGGGGTGCGTGATCGACGCCTCACGCGAATTGGCAGATGTGGCGGTCACGGCGCCGACTGCTTCGGCACCGTTTGGTGGAGGGCTCACTACGTGAGCTTGAACAGCTCGTCGTCGGTCATGGCTTCGAGTTCGCGGTGCGCCCGCACACCACGATGGGAGACGCTCAGGTTCAGCCTTTCGGCTGCGTAGAAGCCACACATCCGGCCGATCTCCCGCCACGCCGCAATCTGCGCAGCGGGGTCAGCCTTGGCCCGGGCGACGTCGACGGCATCGAGTAGCCCACGCAGAACCCCCTCCCGCGTCACCCGGCTCGCTGCAGCGAGTTCCGCCTCGCCTGCCTGTACGGCGGCCTGGACGTCAGGTTTACTCAGGAGTTCGTGGGCGATCGACGCCGCCGTCCTGCGGGAATAGCCCGCCCGCACAGCCGAAGCGGCGCCGTTGCGGTCGACCAGGTACTCCTGCACGAAGCGTGCACGCTTGGAATTAAGGCCCACGCGCAAGTATAGTTCCACGCACCCGGATGTGTGAATCTAGCGATTCGACCGAAATCCAAACCAGTTGACTACGTCGTCGAGAAAGGTCAACGTCGATTTCACGGCCTGGTCTGAATACGGCTCTGCACCCGCCCCCTGATCGTGGAGTGCTTTTGCGCTGATGTTGTTGATTGAACTTGCCAACACCTCAATGTGAGCTGGTAATAGTTCATGCTTAGAAATGAACTTCATTAACTCGCCCACCATCAATTTGTCGTTTGACTTTGAGTCCGAAACCTCTTTGTTCTGGCAAACTGCTTTCAGCACTACTTCTAATGACTCTCGTGCGTATTGCAGTGCAGGCTTCCAGTCGGCATCGGCATACATCCATGCTTTATTTTTGAGGGCGACTGCACGGTCGTACGCGGCTCGTTGACGCAACGCGGTATCGACATCAACGTCATCAGTTTCCGTATGTGCTGCCTCGTATGCCTCCTCTGATCGGTCCGCGATGCTCTTGATCGCACAACGAAGGGCTTCGACGAACTCGATCTCCACGCTTGCAAGTAGCGGTGAGGTGTTCAAATCGATCTTCTCGGGAGCTGCTTGCACCATCGCTATTGCGATTGCCGCCTTGGACGACGCTTTGGGAGCATGTTCATCTAGCAATTCAGTTAGAAGGCGAAGCGATTTCGCGCTACCACCCCTACCCAACGCCTCCACTACATATTTGCGTATTGGGTAGTCTTGCTGATCGCAGGCCCACAATAGTTTCTCGTGCAGTTTAGGTTCGATCTCGGGGTCGCGATACCCAATATTCATTAGTTCGATAAGCGCCCATACGTCGTCAATAAGCCGACCCCTAACCCGCACGTAGATCTCATGCGATTTCGTCTTCTGAACCAGTTCGATGAGCTCGCGGTAATCTAGATACGTTCCAAAATTCGGCGATTGCAATATGGCACTCACGACCTCCTCGTCAAGGTTACCGCTCTTGAGCAGTGCTCGTATTGTCTCCCTTTGCTGCGAATAGTCGCCTTCCCGAATTGCTTTTAGTTGTTTGAGTGTGGCCACTCCTATCTCCCGCACTACGTGTGTATCCACATATTGAATTGAAGCTAACTCGTTCGGCGTCACATCAATTCACGGTAGTGTCGCTTGTCCGCATCTGTAGACTTGATAATCCGGTACTCCATTCCGCTGGCCACGGCAATTTGCTGAGCGAATTCCTTCTTTGCTTGGACAACAGCATCCTCGATTTGATTGTCTGCTTTTACCTCAACAATGACGTACTTCTCGGTACCGTCCGCCTCCTCACGAAGGAAGATAAAGTCAGGGTAGTAGCTGCGCACCGTATGCGAGTCGGGGTCGATGTACTGGATGAAGAAGTCGGACTGGCCGTGGGTGAGCATCCCAGTGAAGTAGATCTTCTTCACCCTTTGCTCGCGCAACAGGTCCCAGAACAGCTGGTTCTCTGACCCGGAGTCGAAGCAGTAGGCGTCCAGGTGGAAGCTCTTGGCACGTTCCTCGTCGTTGACGACGCGGTCCCCTCGCCGAACGATCTTGTCCTTAGTGGCCGTGACCTCGTAGTAGCCGTTGGGCGGCATCTTAATCAGATCGACCTCGTGCTCTTCGGTGTGTTGAGACTCGTCGAGATCGTAAAGCTGAAAGAACAGACGAGGGATGATCTCGTCGTACAGCAGCTCGTTGAAATCGTTGGTAATGGCCACGAGTTCCTCGGTGCCCTCCTTTGTCGAATCGAGCAGGTCTTCGATCTCCAAGGGGCTGCGATTCAGGTAGCGCGACACTTCGGCCACCAGCGTTATCCTGGAGAAGGTTTGCTTCTCACGGCGTGAGGTCAGGTCGAAAGTCCGGCTTGTCGACGCGCGTGCGGCGTCGGCGACGTTCAGGCCGTCCTGTTGCGTCTCGATGAGACGGTACTTCTCGACCAAGTTATTCCAGGCCTCCCTGTCGGCCCGGTCTAGGCCGAGGGATTGACCCCCTTTGAGCTGCTTTTCGCGCATCCCGTACAGCTTGCGCACGCGCACGAGCTTGATCTTGACTGGCGGCTCGACGACGCGGACTTCCACGCGCTCCTTGTTGCTGGCGGTCTTCTGCAGCTCCTCGGCGCTGATGCGGAAGTTCTGCTGCAGCTCGTCGTTCAGGATTTCTAGGTTGTCATTCGAGAGGAAGACGTGGCCCGTGTGTTGGGCCTGGCCGACTGAGCGCAAGCAGCGCATCGTGGCTTGGAGTACGAATACGCGGGACTTCGGCTCGCGGAAGAGGCCCACGCCGAACAGGGAGCGACAGTTCCAGCCCTCCCGGCCTTTGTTCACCAGAAGGATGAATTGCTTCTCCGACGCTTCTGTGTCGAGGCGGTTGAACTCGCGGATTTCGTCGTTAGTGGTGAGCTTTTCGTCTCCGACATTAACCAGGATGCGGGACGTCGGGATTCTGTGCTTCGCCAGCGCCTTCTCGACGGCCGGCTTAAGTTCGGTCCTTAGCTCTTCGATCGTCGCTGCAAAAAAGGCGAGCTTGGGCAGCATGCCCTCGGGCCGCAGGCTGCTAGACTCGGTCAGAAATTGCTCAACCGCGATGCTGACGAACTCGTTGGTCCGCGTCGTGCTGTAGCCGTGTAGCACTACCTTTTTTAGGAAGCCCTTGTCGATGGCTTCCTTGAGGCCGTACGCGTATACCACCTCCGGTAGGACCTCGCGGCCGACGTAAGGCGTGCCAGTGTAGTTGTAGCAAGCCACCACCCGGGTACCCGCCGCATTGAGGTTGGCCGCAAGGATGTCAATCGTGGTGCGAAGGCTGGTGTCGGCCTCCTTGGCGCCCACGCCCATGTCCTTTGCCAACGCTTTGCCGAAGGCGTGGTGAGCCTCGTCCACGTAGATGCCCAGCTGTTCCAGGCGGCAAAGCTTTTCGAAGCGCTGGTTGGTGGTGAGCTCGCCTTCCTCCTCCGGCTGGTCGAAGGCGTACAGATCGGCCGCGTCCGCATAGACGCCATTGTTCGCCAGCGTATTGCCGGTCGCGCCGAAGAGCTGGTCGACGGCAGTCTTCTCCTTGCGCTGGCGCTTCAAGATGATCTTCTGGGTGTTCGACACGATGATGTTGAACCGCGAACGATCCAGCGTGTCGAGCGACGTGCCGGCCTCCTCTAGGTAGTGGAAGCGCAGGTGCGAGGTCAGAAAATTCACATACTCCGGCGGCACAACGCGCGTGAGGTCGAAGGACTCGATCTCCTTCAGCGACTGGAGTACGGTCTTGTCTGGAGCGAAGACCAGCGCGTTGTGGCAGTACCGCGCGTCCTTCTCGAACTTGTTGCCCAGTAGGAACTCGTAGAAGATGCAGGTGGCCATGAGGATAGTCTTGCCCGTCCCCATCGTCAGCGCAAAGATGTAGTTAGGGTAAATGCGCGAGTTCTTGCGCATCGCCACGAACACGGCTTTGTACTGGTCCTGCGTGATCTGATCGAGCAGGTCCGCCTGGCGGGCATTGCCAATCAGTCCGCCTTCGGTGCGGCCTGCGAACCGGCCCTTCTTCTCAAACCAAGCCTGGAAGATCTCCTCCACCTTGGCGTTGCTGAGGAACTCCTTCAGAAAGATGTAGATTTCCAGCGCCTCGTACTGCGGCTGCCGCAGGAACGCCTTCGGGTTCTTCTCGGGGTTGTTGAAGTCGAGAAACTTGCGAGTAAGTTCCTTGTAGTGCGACCGGATCGTGCCCCGGTTCGACTGGTAGAACTGCCACACGAAGTGGAAGAAGGCGAAGTCGAGCGACGCGCTTGTGGCCGCCGAGTGCTTAGCCATGGTTTACGCTCCCTTCCCATGACTCCGAGAGCAGGTCGGTGATCTTCACGCGGATCGTGCCGGCGTCGCCGGGCACCTTGTACGCGCCCTTCACCAGATCGTCCTTGCCTGGGATGTCGACCACTGAGGGCTGCAACACCGCGCCGTCGTAGTTCCAGTCTATCAGGATGCTCTCGACCAACTCGCGCCAGTCCTCGACGGCTTCCTTCTGCAGCGACAGCTTTTGTAGGAGGTTCATCGGAAAGAAGCGCTCGATCACGAGCTCACCCTTCTTCACGACGGCCTTTGCCTCGGAATCGCGCTTGAACTCCAGGTCGGACTTGTCCCGCAGGATGTCTACGACCTCGACGTCAATCTTGAATGGCTTGGCCGCAAACTCCAGCTGCGCCTTGAGGTCAGGTTCATGGCCCATGCAGACCAGGGTGATCTTCTCGACAGCCCGATTCGGGCTTTCGGCCTGATGACGCTCCCAAGCCTTGTAGTCGAAGCCGGCGATCAGCTCGTTCAGGTCAGCGCGTGTCGCAATGCGGTTCACCGGCATGATCTTGACCATGCGGCCGTCCTTCTCGCCATCAAAGACTGAGCTCATTTCGAGCTTCTGCACTTCGAGGGCCTCGATCAACAGCTCCTTGGCTTGGACGGGATTCCGGAAGATGTCGTAGTGGTTGACGTTGTAGACCTCAAAGCCCAGATACTTGGGAGACTCTTCGTCCAAGTGGCGCTGGCGGGCTTCTTCGGCGTCTGTTAGAAGGCGTTTGGTTGTGGTCTGGATTGCACCCAGATTGATGTCGCCGCATATGTATCGTCGCCCCGTCGCCAAAGCCGCTGCCGCGGTAGTGCCGGAACCAACGAAGCAGTCGAGTACAAGACCTTTCGGCGGACATGATGCGGTGATTAGTCTTTCGATGAGTTCCTGAGGCTTTTGCGTCGGGTAGTCGGTTCTCTCGAGCGACTGCGAATGCAAAAACTGAATATCAGTCCAGACGTCTGGCGCGATTGTCTCCTTAGTATCAATGTAGACCACGCGGCCATAGTTCTTCGTATCGATGCGACCTTCGGCGATGAGTGATTCGACCTTTTCCTTGTCATACACAAGAAGCTGCCGGATCTTGCCATCCTTGGAGTTCACAACGTTAACGTTGTATCCCTTTTCGATTGCTGCCTTCTGGCTTTCAGTGGCTTCAACACTGATCTTTCCGAAGTAGTACTCGTCTGACATCGAGTAGAAGAGCAAATTGTCGTGCATTGCCTGGAATCTCTTGCTTCCAGCCGTCCAGCGGCGGTAGTGCCAGACGATCTCGTTACGGAAGCTCTTTTCCCCGAAAACTTCATCAAGTAGGCAGCGAAGGTGATGCACCTTATGCGCATCGCAGTGGAGGTAGATGCATCCGCTTGGCGAAAGAAGCTCCCTCAACAGCACCAATCGCTCGTACATGAACTGGAGGTACTCATCATTAGTCCAAATATCTCCGTACTGCTTCTCCTCAAAGGAGGACTGATCAGTTAGTGCGGCTCGGCTGCGCAACTGCACCTTCTTCTTGTAGTCCGCCTTGGAGTCGAACGGCGGGTCGATGTAGACGAGATCCACTTTCCCGCGGTAGGTGCGCAACAGGTAGCTCATCACTTGAAGGTTGTCACCCCAGAAGATCTTGTTGCGCCATCCATCGAATTCCTCCCCGTGAACCTCCTTGAGCTGCGCTGGGTAGTAGTGCGTTGACGTGAATGGGCGCTTTCCACGCCAGTTCAACATCGGGTAACCCTTGATGGGTTGGAACTCGTACTTTTCGACGTTGGTAGTGCCGGCCTCATTAGTGGCGAGCTTCAGGATGCCCTGCGCAGCTTTTTGGTTGCTCATGCTGTTTCTCTTTGGAAGCCGATTGGATGTATTACGGTGACCAGACGAGGGTCGACGGGACGCGCGCGCGGGAGTCGGAGTTTGCCCGGGCGACACGGCTTCTAGCAGGCGCGCGATCAGAGCGTTCTTGCGCCCCCGCGAATCAACGCGGGCAGTCGCGCACACTTGCTTAACTTCTGGCTCGCTGAGGTAGTCGAGCAGATCTTCCAACTGGCAACGCCGTGCCGACGAGATCGCTTCGATCAGGACCTCGCGCTTGCGCTTGTCGGCGACTGAGAGATCGAAGTCCTCGGCGATCTGCCGAAGGGCTGCGGTACTGGCGACGGTGAGGATGTGCGGCTTCAGTCTCATTGTGCTTTGGCAAATGTCCAGTTCTTGTTGTCGCAGTAGGCTCGCATGTCGCAGTTCTGGCACAGCTTGGCAGGTCGCGCGGCCATCTGATAGTCCTGCCGTTCAATGCGCGACACAATGTCGTCGAACTGCGCGATGGTTCTGCCGATAGCGTGGATGTCCTTGGTGAAGCTCACATACGGATTGCCGCCGTCCTCGCCTGTGTAGTACAAATGCATGCGGGAGACCCTCTGGCCGGTCCGCTCTTCCACCAGGTGCGCGTACACCTCGAGCTGGTGCTGGTACTGGCGCAATCGCTCCCGGTCCTTCTCCATGTCGGGCTTCTTCTCCGACTTGAAGTCGATGATCTCAACGGAGTCGTGCTCGCCCCGGATCAGGTCGACGCTCCCCTTTAGGATGTACTCGTCCTTTACCAGGGAGATCTCGACCTCGGCTTCCTTGATGCGGTCCCAGTTGCCGTTCTCTCGCTGGTAGTAGCTCATCACGTGGTGCTCGACGGCTTTCAGCGTCTGCGGTGCGAGGTACTGACGCTCCTTCTTTGAGAGATATTGGTAGTTAATCGCCATCCACGCCCCGATCTGCTCGGGCGTAATCGACGATTCCTCCCCTTTTAGGACCGCCTTGTGGATGTCTTCAATGGTCTGGTGTACCAACGTGCCGAAGAGCTGCGCCCCAGCGCGGACCGGATTGAATTCAAGTTCCTTGAAAAACCTGTACTGTTCGGCACAGTTCTCGAATAGGGTGATATGCGACGTGAACGAGTACTCGCGCTTGAGATTGATTTCCTTGACCGTGTCAAAGGTGAGCGCGTCCAGCGGCACCGTGCGCCAGCTCGGGAGCTCGTTGAACAGGCGCTCGAAGTACTTCGACGGCGACTTACCCATGCCGCGGCCATTGCGCTCCTGCGCAGCTAGCACGAGGAGGTTCTGCGCTCGGGAGAACGCGGTGTAGAACAAACGCCGGAAGTCGAAGTGCTTGATGTGCCCCAGCGGCTCGAAGCGCGGCTTCGAGAGATAGCCGCCGTCCTCCAGCAGCTCGTCGAGCGCGGTGTGCTGCTTCCTCGGAACGGCTTCCAGGGAGCCGCAGATGACCACCGGGAACTCCAGCCCCTTGGACTGGTGCACCGTCAGGAACGAGACGCAGCCCTTTGGCGCGTACTCCGCGTCGTCCTCGTACTCGCCGATCCCGCCGTCGCTGAGGAAACGTAGGAAGTGGTTGAACAGATCGCGCAGGTTCTTCTCAAGCCACTCCGGGTTCAATACGCTGACGTAGTGTAGGTACTCGAACTTGGTGAGCAGCTTGGAGAAGGTGGCCAAATTGCGTGCCGCGCGACCCTTGTCGACGCCGTGCAGCGCCTCCTCTGAGAGGAAGCGCGAGAATAGCGGGAACTGCAGCAGCTGGTAGAACAGGCCCGAGAAGGCGTAGTCGGTGTTCTGCGCCAGGACCGCGTGACGCTTGGCCAAGGGTCTAGCCCAGTCGAGCAGTCGTTTGCTCTCCGGCTTACGCAACTCGTCGGCGAACGGCTTGAAGCAAAGGTAGTCGTAGTAGTTCCAGATGTCGAGCTGGGCCCCTTCCGCCCACTGCCGTACCTTCGGGAACTGGGGGAAAAGAAAGATCAGCGCGCCGATCATGAGGCGAATCTCTTCGCGCTCGAAGAACATGTTCGAGCGCGGCGAATACACCGGCACGCCCTCGCCTTCCAGAAATCGAGCCAAGGCCACAACGCGCTCGTTCTTAACCGAACGGAAGAGGAAAGCGACCTGGTTCCAGTCGGTGAGGCGGCCCAACTTCCGCAGTCCTTGGAGCAGGGCCAGCACCTCAGCGTGCCAGTTGGTCATGTGGCCGGGTGCATCCGCGGCAGCAAGCCGAACCGCCGTGGCTAACTCGGGGAACGCCCCGTCGCGTGGAACGATCTTCTTTGCGAAGCGAAACGTGCGCTTTCCGTCATCCCAGGTCTGCTCCTGCATCCACTTGTTGTAAAAGCGGATGATGTCCGGGTGCGAACGGTAGTTGACGGTCAGCGTGACGCGCTTGCACAGGCCTTCCGGAAAGAGCGTTGGGAACTCCAGGATGTTCCGGATTGTCGCGCCTCGGAACCGGTACAAGCCTTGGTCGTCGTCGCCGACGACGCACAGGTTGCGTCGCTCATTGGTCAGTCTGAGGAGGATGCGCTCCTGAATGGTATTGGTGTCCTGGTACTCGTCCACCATCAGGTACGCGAACTTCTCCCGCAACTGGGCCAATACCTCAGGCCGCTGTTCAAGTAGCTGAAGCGCCTCGTACTGGATGCCAGAGAAGTCGAGACAGTTGTGCTCGTGCAGAAGCTC
Organism: Burkholderiales bacterium; assembly: GCA_046347715.1. Taxonomy (GTDB): domain Bacteria; phylum Pseudomonadota; class Gammaproteobacteria; order Burkholderiales; family Casimicrobiaceae; genus VBCG01. Next base: position 461,937 of record JAXMFO010000003.1, on the reverse strand, counting down.
CTGGTATTTGCGAAAGCATGCCGCGAGCGCTCGAACCTCCACGTCGGGTGCAGCCTCCAGCGCCTTTACGTCGAGTGCCTCTTCGCTGACTTTGTTCAGCCACTTGAGAAGCTCCTCAGATTGCGCCCAGCGACCTATCTGGTCGTCGCCCATGACGAGTTGCGTGTCAGGCAGTAATCGGAATTCGTTGATGCGCTGGTATAGGAAGTACTGCTGGTCAAACTGGTCGAAAAGTGTGAAGCTGCGCTTTAATCGGGTGAACTCCTGGAAGTCTTCGAGGATGCGCAAGCAAATCGAGTGGAACGTGCCGAGATACATCTCGTTCAAATTGAACGTGATGCCCAACTCGTTGAGACGGTTAGAAATGCGTGTTGTCAGCTCGCGGGCGGCCTTGTCAGTGAACGTGACTACGAACAGCGACTCCGGCGCGACGCCTTTGTGCTCGATGAGGTAGACGATCCGTTCTACGAGCGTAAACGTCTTTCCGGAGCCCGGTCCAGCAATAATCAAAACTGGGCCTTCGGTGGCTATGATGGCCTCCTTTTGTTGCGCATTCGCGCTACTCACAAAGGGCGCAACGCCATCGGTCATTCGACATCTCCCCGCTCGTCGCCGGCGCACCACCCACTAGAGCGTCTCGTTTAATATTTGATTACAGGTCAACGTGATTGCACGTGTGTCCAAACGACGGTGCGGCTCCCACTTTCACGCTACGTTCATTAGGTAGCACTGCTTCCGCGCCGCGACCAGCTATGCGGACAACTTTGGCACGCTTGAAAGCGTTGTAGCATGTTGTCATAGCAATGCAGAGCCGCGCAAATTCGGTTGCGAGCCTGCGGCAGAATTGTCATGGCCTGAGGCCGGGATTGTGCTCATGCGACAAATGCCTCCTGCCAAAGTCCATCAAGGCAACAACTCGGTCGCCCTGGTCAACTGGCGCACGGAGGCTGGAAGTCGATGGTTCCACGCCGCTGTCTCAAAGTATCAGGCGCGCATGGAGGCCGCCCCACGGCGCGTTGTCGTGCAGGACCTAAGATACAGGTGGTCGTCATGCGTTAAGAATGCGGTCCCGTACTTCCATTGGAAAACAATACTTCTCCCCGCACGAATCGCTGAATACGTCGTGGTGCACCAGATGACGCACTTCAAGGTGGCGCACCATACCCCGGCTTTCTGGCGGGTGGTCGAGCAGGCCATGCCCGACTTCGAGCTACGCAAGAACTGGTTGCGTGTTAAATGGCGTCAGCGCTGAGGGACTTTAATGCGTCGGGCGATCGGTCCACCTTAGAACGTAGCGTAGCCTCCCCCGCTAGGAGACACCGATGAGCGCTTCCTTCTTTCTGCCAGGCAAGGACTGCACGCGCGGCTATGCCAACTTCCGCGGCATGAGGAAGTGGAAGGAGATGCGGGGTTACGTAAATCGTCTTTGGGCGCTTTATCAGCCTTTCGCAGATGCGCACTTCCGGGAAGATGCACGGAAGCACTTCCTTGAACGCTACTGGGAGATGTACCTGACTGTCGCTTGCATGGCCAACGGCGCTAAACCGATCCGAGCTCGTGCTGCCGGTCCAGAATTCTGCTTCTTGCATCGAGGCCAGACGCATTGGATTGAGGCCATCGCCCCCAATGCAGGTACGGGCAAGGACCAGGTTAGGGAGAGCGATCCAGCTGACAACTTCAGGATCCCCGTCGAGAAGATTCTCCTGAGGTACACCTCCGCGCTCAGAGAAAAGCAGCGAAAGCTGGACCACGATCGAGCCCGTCGCGTTGTGAACGAAGCGGACCCCTATATCGTTGCGATCAACAGCCGTGGGATACCGTACGCTTACGCGGGTAACACACTCCCGTACTTGCTCCAAGCCCTCTTTCCGATTGGGCCCCTAGTACTTAGCTTTGATCTGCAGTCCAAAAAGGTCACGGGCAGGAGCTATCAGCGGCGCGAGGTGCTTACTAAGCAATGTGGATCTCAAGTGAAAACTACAGCATTCTTAGACTTGGCCTACTCAGGTATTAGCGCGGTAATTCACTCAGCTGTTGACGCAGCAAATCTTCCCCGCAGATTGGGTGCGGATTTCTTCGTGGTCCACAACCCCAGTGCGCGGAACCCCATCCCGATATCGTTGTTCGCGCAGTGGCGCCAGTATGTGTTTGAGGCGGACCGCCTTTCTGTTATTCCGCCCAGCCGAAGGACGAGTCAACGGCACATGTCTCCAGATCTCCGCGCGGTGCTGCTAGCCCCTGCCGCTCCCGTCTGGTGATCGCCTCAGCTTGCAAGGCTTGTTGCGGTCGGCCTCTTGCGGAGGCATAGCCACGTCGACTGTGTCCGTAACGTTCTCACCTCTGGCGCCGTAGCTCACCCCGCTAGTTGGCCACGGGCGTAGATCGTCAATTCGCGTCAAATCGCGCATCCCATTTGTGGGTTGATCCCGAGGTTGACCTGCGTCAACATCGCGTCGGCCACTTGGCGGAGATTTCACAGTCAATCAAGATGCTCGCTTAGTAGCGCTTGAAAGGGGAGACCGTGCGCCTTACGACTATTTACGCATTTGGCGTCATGATTTTCGGTGTTGCCACTTTGAGCGAGGCTCAGATCTATAAGTGCGTAGACCCCAAGACCAAGGCGACCACTTACAGCGGAACACCCTGTGCAACAGGCGATGTACGCGAACTGAACATTACCGAGAACGCAATCATGGACGGCGCTGCAGCCCAGCGCGAGATCGCGAGGCGCAAGGACGAGGCGGCGCAGCAGGAGGCGGCGCGGCGTAGTTACGAGATGCAGCAAGGGATGGCGCAACGAGAGTTCTACGATCGCCAGATCAAGTCGGCAAACGGATATTCAAATTATCAGTCCGCCCAAGGTAGCGTAGGACCCTATGCAAAGACGACGCGCCAGACACATGACCTTGCCAAGGCGGCGATGGAATCCCAGCGCGTCGATGCCGTTGAGGACGCGCTACGCCGTACTGACGGCGGGAAGAGCAGGTACAGCGCAAGTACTCGGGCGTCACTGGAGCAATGCAAACAGGCCCTCAACAGCGGAGGCCAATGCGACAGCAGCGTCGTAGCGGAACCGCCGCCACCAAGAGTGATTAACGTGCCTCCGGTGGCTAATTCGACGACATCGGGAGCGCGTGCGCGTAGCTCTGCGCCCATGGAAGAGTTTGGATCACAGTCTTGGCGCCAAGGGACCGGAGGTGCATCCATGATCAACTCGGGCGGGAGTACCAGTTCGGCGTCGGGTGTGTCGTCGAATCGGTTGTCGTCACCGGTTCGCTGTCCCGATGGCAGCTACGTCGCCAGCGGCCCATGCCAACTCTGTCCAAATGGACAATATGTCGGCGGGGGCACTGGATGCCAGCTGACTCCCAACGGTTCTTATGTTTCACGTGGCTCGGAGCCGCCACGCCTCATGCCGAATGGTAGTTACGTAACCGGCGGGCAGGATTCTAGGTTGTGTCCGGATGGGAGTTATGTCGCTGGAACGTCGTGCAAACTGACGCCCAATGGTAAGTACGTTGGCGGGAACTAGGTGCAAGGCGGGTGCGTTTCGCAAAGATGTTCTGACAGATTTTCTTGGCAATTTTTTGTCTATCTCCAGTTGAAGCATCCCCTCCCCCCTTCTAGGGGAGACGCACCCCACTTCGGATTTCGCATCCGCGTGGGGTGAAAGGGGACCCTAAACCCCCGTGGGGGCTGTTTGGGTGTGATCTGTGGCTCACGGTGAGCTGCAGGCACATCCAACTGTTGGAGGGTCTCCATGATCATCGAATCAGGCGTCATCATCTTCGCCGGCTTGCTGCTGCTCTGCATCAAGCTGCCGCGCTGGATCCTGCTGCACCTGCTGGCCTGGCCACTCGCTCTTGATGTGGCCATCAGTCTCATCGCCTACGTCATCCACTGGGGCACGTTCACCGGTGTGATGGCGGCTGCCGTGGCCGGCCTCATGTGCAGCGGCTTCACCGCCGTGGCCCGCTGGGCCATCGGCTACAACGACCGCGGGACCATTGTCCCCGGCTGGTTCGCCCGAGGTGTCCTGTGAGCAGCGACATCTATGCGGACATCACCGCCCGTATCGTGGCGGCCCTGGAAGCGGGCACCCCGCCATGGGTACGGCCGTGGTCAGCGGGCGGCAGCACTCTGCCGGTCAACGCCACGACCCACCGTCCCTACCGCGGTATCAACGTCCTGCTGCTGGCCATGGAGGCGGTAGCCCATGGCTACACCGACACCCGGTGGCTGACCTTCCGACAAGCGACCACCGTCGGTGGCTGCGTGCGCAAAGGCGAGCACGGCACGACCGTGGTGTTCTGGAAGCTGCGTGAGATCGGCGAGACAACGGAACCAATGGAATCAATGGCCGACACCGCCTCCCGGCGAGTCGTCCCACTCCTACGTTGCTTCACCGTGTTCAACGTCGCCCAGGTCCACGGACTGCCGCCAGCCCTCACGCCAGCACTGCCACCCACTCCGGCGTGGCAGTGCCGTGAGCAGGCGGAAGCCATCATCGGCCACTCCGGTGCCGAGGTGCGGCACGGCGGCGGCCGGGCGTACTACCAGCCGGCGGCTGATTTCATCCAGCTGCCACCCCGGGCGGCGTTCACCGACGCATCGAGCTACTATGCGACGGCGTTGCACGAGCTGGTCCACTGGACCGGCCACCCGGCGCGACTCAAGCGGCAGCTCACCGGCCGCTTCGGCGACGACGCCTACGCGGCGGAGGAGCTGGTGGCGGAACTGGGCGCTGCGTTCTTGTGCGCCCACTGCCGGCTTGATGGCGAGCTGCAGCACGCAAGCTACGTCGGTAGCTGGCTGCGGGTCCTGAAACAGGACAAGCGGGCCATCTTCGTCGCCAGCACCAAAGCCCAGCACGCGGCCGATTTCCTGCTCGGCCAAGCCACTGACAGAACCGACGCGTCAGTTTTGGCAGTCGCTTAAGCCACCCCTGTTGCACCACCGCACGGCCGCGGGCTCATCCCCGCGGCCGCTGCATTTCTATTCCCGAAAGGTATCGACATGGACAACTACTTCGCCCGTCTCAACGCCATCAACGTCAACGACCACATCGAGCGCAAGGGACAGTTCAGCTACCTGTCCTGGCCCTACGCCGTGGCTCAGCTGCGGCTCGCGGATTCGACCGCGACCTGGGAGGTCCGTCGCTTCGACGGCCTGCCGTACCTGCGCACCGAGACCGGCTACTTCGTCGAGGTGGCCGTCACGGTCCAAGGCATCACGCTGACTCAGGTGCACCCGGTGCTAGACGCCAAGAACCGCCCGATCGCCGAGCCCACCGCGTTCGACATCAACACCAGCATCCAGCGCTGCCTGGTCAAGGCCATCGCCCTCCACGGCCTCGGCCTCTACATCTACGCCGGGGAGGACCTGCCGGAGGCGAGTACGGGCGCCGAGCCGGTACCGCCAGAACTGCCAGATCCCCCGCGCGTGACGTCGATCAACCAAGGCGAAGCCAGGGCGTCGGCTGCGCAGATCCGGTACATCGAGCGCCTGCTACGGGAGACCGGCAGCGATCTGCAGAAGATCCTGGACTACTTCAACGTGAACGACTTAGCCGAGCTGAGCTCGCGTGCAGCCAGCCGCTGCATCAAGTCGCTCGAACGCAACCGGAGGGCAGCATGAGCACGATCGTGAAATTGGTCCAAGGTACCCCGGAGTGGCATGAGCATCGCCGGAAGCACCGCAACGCCAGCGAGACACCGGCCGTACTGGGTGTCTCGCCCTGGCAGACGGCCTACCAGCTGTGGACGATCAAGACGGGACGGGCGCCGCAGCCGGAGGTCACGGCGGCGATGGCGCACGGCACCAAGCTGGAACCGATCGCTCGGGAAGCCTACGAGCTGCAGACCGGGCACCTGATGGAGCCGCTGGTGCTAGTCGACGGCGACTACTCGGCCAGCCTGGACGGCATGACCCTCGACGGGCGGCTGATCTTGGAGATCAAGTGCCCGAAGTCGCGGGACTCGAAGCTCATGGCCGAGGCCAAGGCAGGGCGGGTGCCGGTGTACGTGTACTGGCAGATCCAGACCCAGCTCTTCGTGAGCCACGCCGAGCTGGCGCACCTGTTCGTCTACGACGGCACCGGTGGCATCTTGCTCGAGCAACGACCGGAAGCGGCGGCGTGGGACACGATCTGTCAGGACTGGGACCAGTTCATGCGCCACGTCCGCGACGACCAGGCACCGCCCCTGACCGAGCGCGACACGCTCCTGCGCAGCGATGAGGCGTGGGTGTCCGCCGCTCAGGAGTACCTAGCGTCCAAGCGCCACGCTGACGAGGCCGCTGCCGCGCTCGACGTGAGCAAGCTCCGGCTGATGAGCTTGGCCAAGCACACCAGCGAGCAGGGCGGCGGGGTTGCGGTCACGCGGTACTGGAAGTCTGGCGTGATCGACTACAAGAAGATTCCGGAGCTGACCGACGTGGATCTCGATCGTTATCGCGCTTTAGGCCGGGATGAGACCCGCATTACCGTACTGAAATGACGACGAGGCGAATCGGCAGCAATGCCGATTCGCCTTTTCTATTGGGTACTTATGCGCTCTTGCGTGGGACAATCCTGGGACACACCGACACGAAAGATGGCGACAACTGGCGAGGCGGGACGACTACTGCTACAGTTCAAGTCGTTGAATTGATTGCGGTGTTGTGTTGCAGAGTGTTGTGACGATTTGACCACGGTGGACTGAAAATCCTTGTGTCGGTGGTTCAATTCCGCCCTTGGCCACCAAATTCAAGGCTTGCACGTCTACCCGGACGGCAAGCCTTTTTCATTGTTGCCACCGCGATCCGTCGCCCGGTGCCGGGATGCCCCCGATGCCGGGCCGGCAGGATCGGCGCCCTGACCGGGGCGGTCGGCTCTCCGGCGGGTGGAAGGTCCGGTTGGCCCGACGCAGCCCTCCGCTGAGCTTGCGCCCCGGGTTCGCGAGCCGCTTGGTCGCGGGCGGCGGCGCGGTGCGCATCGGCACCGCACTCTGCGCCATCGCCAGCACCTAGCGCTCGGCGTCGTCGCCGGCGACCAGCGTCGCGGAGCGCGGTCCGGCGTCGAGCAGAACGAGTTCACCGAAGAACGTCCGGGGCGCGAACGTGGCGCGCCGGACGTCGCCCCCGGCCGCACGGCCGAGGCGGGCGTACGCGCGGCCGCGGGCCGATGAACAACACCTCGCCCGCATCGCCCTGCCGGAAGGTGGGGGTGCCGCGGGCATGCGTCGCGCGCTGCAGGTCCCGGGCACCGTCCGCGTCGGCCTGGCCCCCGTTCGTCCGTGCGTTCCGCAATCCCGGAGCGGACGCGTGGCCGACCACCGAAAGGGATAGACCGGGCCTGGGGTCGCCCCCATGCCTTGACCTGACACCAACGACGTCGCGGTGGATGACTGTTATTCTGAGACGGAAGTAACGCGCGAGCCGGGATTCCCCTGTGGATACCTCCGTCCTGCTGACGACGAACGCGCTGCTGTCCTCCGCGGCGGCGCTGCTCATGTTCGTCGCGCTGCGCACGCGCAAGACGTATCCGGGGTTCGAATTCTGGACCGCGGGGGTGGCTTGCCTCGCCCTCGGGGCGGCGATGCTGGTTCCCGGCGCGTTGCCGCCGACGTGGGCGATCCGCCTGCTGCGCAACGCGGTGCTCCTGTCCGGCTACGCGTTCATCCTGCGTGGCCTCCTGCTGTTCCGCGGCGTGCACGTCGGCGTCTGGCTCGAGGCGTCGCTCGCGGTGGCGTTCCTCGCGCTCTTCGGCTGGTTCAACGTGAACGCGGCCGATCTCGGCGCGCGCATCGTGGTGTTCAGCGTCTTCGCCGCGGGCCTGAGCGCCGCATCGGCGTACGTCGTGCTGCGCCACCGCCCCGCGCACTTCGGGTCCACCGACATCCTGCTCGCCTTCTGGCTGTGCGCGTACGCGCTGCTGACGCTGCTGCGCGCGGTGCAGCAGGTCGCGAACCTGGGCGGCGGCACCGCGTTCGAGGCCGCGGGCGGCTTCGGCGTCTACTACGCGATGGCGCAGATCCTCACGGTGCAGCTCGTGACGCTCACGTTCATCAGCATGAACTCGCAGCGGATCGAGTGGGAATACAAGACCGGCGAGGAGCGGCTGCGGCAGAGCGAGCAGGCGCTGCGCTCGCTGGGCGACAACCTGCCCGACGGCTTCGTGTTCCAGTACGGCACGGCGCAGGGCAGGCGGCGGTTCCAGTACGTCAGCAGCGGCGTGCGGCGGGTCCTCGGACTCGAGCCGGCCGACCTGCTGGCGGACGCGTCGCCGCTGTTCGCGCTGATGGACCCGGCCGCAGCCGGCCGTTACGCGGAGGAGGAGGCCCGGAGCGCGCGCGAACTGGCCGTCCTCGCGACCACGCTGCCGTTCGCGCTGCCCGATGGCCGGCGCCTGTGGCTCGAGGTGCGCGCGCGGCCGCAGCGCCGCGACGGCGACGCCGTGGTCTGGGACGGCGTCGCGCTCAACGCGACGGACCGGCGCCGCGCCGAGGAGGACCAGCTGCGGTTCAAGGCGATCGTGGACTCCTCCGACGACGCGATCATCGGCAAGACGCTGGACGGCATCGTCACGAGCTGGAACCACGCGGCCGAGCGCGTGTTCGGCTTCGCGGCGCACGAGGCCATCGGGCGCTCGATCGACATGATCATCCCGCCGGACCTCGCGGACGAGGAGCGCGGCATCGTCGCGCGGATCGCGCGCGGGGAGACGGTCCAGCACTTCGAGACGGCGCGCCTGCACAAGGACCGCCGGCGCATCGACATCTCCGTGTCGGTGTCGCCGATCGTCGACGCGGACGGGAAGATCGTCGGGGCCGCGAAGATCGCGCGCGACGTCACCGCGCGCAAGCGCGCGCTGGCCGCGCTGCGCGAGAGCGACGCGCGCCTGCGCACCCTCGTCGACACCCTGCCCGATCTCGTCTGGCTGAAGGACCCCGGCGGCGCGTACCTCGCCTGCAACCCGCGCTTCGAGCAGTTCTTCGGTGCGCGCGAGGCGGACATCGTCGGCCGCACCGATCACGAGTTCGTCCCCCACGACGTCGCCGAGGGCTTCCGCCAGCGCGACCTCGACGCGATCGCCGCCGGCGGACCGACGGTCAACGAGGAGGAGATCCGCTTCGCGAGCGACGGGCACAGCGAGATCCTGCAGACGATCAAGACGCCGGTCTACGACGAGACCGGGACGCTCATCGGCGTGCTGGGCGTCGGCCGCGACATCACGCAGCTGCGCCGGAGCGAGGAGGAACTGCGCGCGCACCGCGACCACCTCGAGGAACTGGTCGCCGAACGCACCGTGGCGCTGCAGCAGGCCAACCGGACGCTGGCGGACACGCAGTTCGCGATGGACCGCGTCGGCATCGGGAGCACGTGGTTCGACGCGCAATCGGGTCGGTTCCTGCAGGTCAACGGCCCGGCCGCCGCCATGGCCGGCTACACGCAGGAGGAGATGCTCGGCCTGCGCGTGCAGGACATCGCCCCGGAGTTCACGGACGAGCACCTGCGCGAGACGGTCGAGTACTTCCGCCAGCACGAGCGACTGCAGCTCGAGTTGCTGGCACGGTCGAAGGACGGCCGCCGCTTCCCGGTCGAGATCACCGCGCACTTCGTGCCCGGGCAGGATGGGGCGCCGGACCGGATCGCCGAGTTCATCGTCGACATCACGCAGCGCAAGGAGGCCGAGGCGCTGCTGGTCAAGGCGAAGGCGGACGCGGAGGCCGCCAACCGCGCGAAGAGCGCATTCCTCGCGAACATGAGCCACGAGATCCGCACGCCAATGAACGGCGTGCTCGGCATGGCGGCGCTCCTGCGCCGGACCGGCGTGACGCCGCGCCAGGTCGGCTACCTCGACAAGATCGAGGCGTCGGGGCGCCACCTGCTCGCGATCATCAACGACGTCCTCGACCTGTCGAAGATCGAGGCGGGGATGCTGAAGCTCGCCGAGACGGACTTCCAGCTGGCGGACGTGGTCCGCGACGTCACCGGCATGGTGGAGAACGCGATCCGCGCCAAGGGGCTCGTGCTGGACGTCGACATCGCCGGTGCGCCGGCGGGCGTGCGCGGCGACCGCTCGCGCCTCGCGCAGGCGCTCGTCAACTACCTCAGCAATGCGGTGAAGTTCACGCGCGAAGGGCGCATCGCGCTCGCGTGCCGCGAGGTCGCGTCCGACCGCGACGGACACGTGCTGCGCTTCGAGGTCACCGACACGGGCATCGGCATCGCCGCCGCCGACCAGGCGCGGCTCTTCAACGCGTTCGAGCAGGTCGACAGCGCGGCGAACCGCGAGTTCGGCGGCACGGGCCTCGGGCTCACGATCACCCGGCGCATCGCGCAGGCGATGGGCGGCGACGTCGGGGTGGCGAGCGAGCCGGGTCGCGGCAGCACGTTCTGGATGACCGTGCGCCTCGGGCGCGCGGCGCCGCCGCCCGCCGCGCCGGCGCCGCCGGGCAGCACCGCGGTCGAGGCGGCGCTGCGGCAGCGCCACGCGGGCAGGACGGTGCTGGTGGTCGAGGACGATCCGATCAATCGCATGGTCGCGCAGACGCTGCTGGAGGAGATCGGCCTGCGCGTGGACTGCGCGGGCAACGGCCAGGAGGCGGTGCGCCTCGCCGGCGAGCGTGCCTACGCCGCGATCCTGATGGACCTGCAGATGCCGGTGATGGATGGATTCGCGGCAGCCGCCGAGATCCGGCGCCGGGCACCGCAAGCGACGCCGCCGATCCTCGCGATCACCGCGAACGTGTTCACCGAGGACCGCGAGCGCTGCCAGGCGGCCGGCATGAACGGCTTCCTCGGCAAGCCCTTCGATCCGGACGCGCTGTACGCGGCGCTGCTCGACTGCCTCGACGCCGCGCGCTGATCGATCGCGTCCGCCGCGCGGAGGCGGAGCGCGGCATGGGGGGGACGGGGGAGACCCTCAGGCGAGCGTCACCACCGGCCGGTCGCCCGCGGCGCCGAACAGCGCAAGCCAGCCGCCGTCCGCGGGGAGTGCGACGCTCGCGTTGCCGGCGCCCGCCGCGAGCGGCATGAAGTCGGCGCGATAGAGCTTCCACGCGCCCGCCGTCGCGAGCGCGACCACCGCACCGGATGACAGGCGCCGCCACTCGGCCCAGCCCTCGGGGCCGATGGGCACAACGCTGGTGCCGCGCGCAAGCGCGGGCACGGTGTCGCGCGGGCGGTACACGCGGCTGCCGAAGCGCAGCCACTCGCCGTCGGCACGCGCGTCCACCACGAGGTCGTCGAGGTCGCGTCCGGCTTCCAGCGGGATCGTGAGCATCATCGTGGCGCGCGCGTCGTCGCCCGCGGGATCGACGATCTGCGGCGACGAGCCGTACGCGACCACGTAGCCGGTGAGGCCAGGCACCGCGTCGACGGCGAAGAGCGGGCCCCCCGCCATCAGGTACACCGACTGCGGGTGCTCGGCCACCGCGAGCGCGACCGTGCCCACGCGGCGGCGCCACGCCGGCGAGAGGTCGGCGCGCGGTTCGACACGCTGGCCGTACGGCAACTCGGACAGGTAGTGGCCGAAGCCCGCCGGTTTCTGCGAGACGAGGTAGCGGCGGCCGCCGGCGGTGACGGTGCGGTAGGCCACGGTGGGCTGCGCGTCGCTGCTCCACGTGCCGTCGGCGCGGGGCGCGAGCCCCTGGCCGAGCACGACCCAGCCCTCGTCGGAATACTGCTCCAGTACCAGCGTGTGCTGCGGCGCCACGCTGACCCGCACGACCTTGTCGTAGCCCGCATAGAAGCCCGCGACCGCGGCGATGGCGTCGTCGGTCACCGGCACCGCGGGCTTCGCGCGTTCGGGGATCGGTACCGGCACCGCGTCGATCGAGTGCCGCTCCGCGAGCGCGTTGAGCAGGATGCGCTCGGCGAGCCGGCCCGAGCCGTAGTCCGTGCGCGTGCCCGAGATCATCACCGCGAGCCGTTCGCCCGGCAGGACATAAAGGTCGCTGCCGTAGAACGCGGTGCCGCCGTTCTTCTTCCACGCGGTGATGCCGAGGTCGGCGAAGCTCGGGTGCGCCACGCCGTCCCAGCCGAGTCCCCATTTCCACGTGACGAGGTTGAAGTCGAGCGCGGCCGTCTGGTCGCGGCCCATCTCGGCGACGGCGGCCGGCGAGAGCAGGCGCACGCCGTCGACGGTGCCGCCGTTGATGAACATCATCGCGAGCCGCGCCATGTCGCTGGGTGTCGAGTACAGGCCGCCGGTCGCGAACCCGTTCGTGCACTCCTGCGGCTGCGCCTCGCCGTCGGCGAACACGGGGGCATAGGAACCGGCGGGGAACACCGCAGTCGGGTAGCGGCTGTGCGTCATGCGCAGCGGCGCCAGCACGTCGTTGGCCACGAACTCGGCGTACGGCCGGCCGGTGACCGACTCGACCAGCCGCTCGAGCATCGTGAAGCCGTCGTTGCAGTACACCGCGTAGGCGCCGGGGCGATGCTTGAGGCGCTGGCCCGCAATGGTCTGCTGGACCTGCCGCGCGTAGCCGTCGAACGGCTCCAACGTGAAGATGTTGCGGTAGTCGCAGCCGGGGAGGCCGGACGTGTGCGACAGCAGCATGCGCACGGTGATCGCCTCGTAGCCGGGGCTCGCCATGCGGAAGTCGGGCACGTGGCGCACGAGCGGCGCGTCGAGGGCGACCTGCCCGCGGTCCACGAGGAGCATCGTCGCGCACGCGGCGAGCATCTTGCTCACGGAGCCGATGGCGAACATGGTCTGCGGGCCGGGCGGCGTGCCGCCCGGACGGTCGACGTAGCCGAAGGCCTCCGCCCACAGAACGCGCTCGCCGTCGCACAGCGCGACCGAGATGGCGGAGGTGCCGGTGGCGGCGAGCGTGGCGCGGATGGCATCGCGGGCGTCGGCGATCGTCGCGTCGTAGGTGAGCGGGGCGCCGTGGCCGCCGCCGCATGCGAAAAGCGAGGGCGCGACGGCGCCGAGCAGGGCGAGGCGCAGCACATCGCGCCGGGAGCAGCGGGAGGGCACCGGGGACATGGCGTGCAAGGTCCGCGAAAGGAAGGTCGACCTCACGCATATCGGACGTCCGATCGAAGTGGAGCAGCCGTGCAGTCCCGTACGGGCTGCGACCGTTGCGCACAGCGCGGCCGGGGCCGCCCGGCGTCAGCGGGGCAAGACCCGTGGCCGTCGCGCGCCGACGTCACGGGTTGAGGAAGGTCACCCGCGGCCCTGTGCGCGGTGGGGTATCCTAGCCGCCAAGGGGAGCCGCGGCGCACGTTACGCCGCGGCAGGCAACGAGATCATGCGTATCGCAATCGCGGAAGACGATGCGGACCAGCTGGACCTGTTCGCACTCTGGCTGTCGGGCCCGGACCGCACGTGCAAGGGCTTCGCGACGGCGGCGGCGTTCATCGCCGGCGTGCAGGCCGAGCGCTTCGACCTCCTCCTGCTCGACTGGATGCTCCCCGACGGCACGGGCGGCGACATCCTGTCGTGGGTCCGCTCCAACCTCGGCTGGGAGATGCCGGTGATCGTGGTGACCGCGCGCGAGGACGAAGCCACGGTCTGCACCGCGCTCGAGGCCGGGGCGGACGACTACGTGGTGAAGCCGCCGAAGCAGCGCGAGCTGATCGCGCGCATCGAGGCCGTGGCGCGCCGCGCGCGCCCGGGCGGGCCGAAGGTGCTGCGCCTCGGCAGCTACGAGGTCGACATGCAGACGCACCGGCTGTCGATGGACGGCACACCGGTCACGATGACGCAGAAGGAGTTCGACCTCGCGACGTATTTTTTCCAGTCGCCGGGCAAGCTCCTGTCGCGCGATCACCTGCTCTCGAAGATCTGGGGCATCAACGCGGAAGTCGACACGCGCACGGTCGACACGCACGTGAGCCGCCTGCGCAAGAAGCTGGCGCTCGACGGCTCGCGCGGCTGGAAGCTCGTCCCCGTCTACGGCTACGGCTACCGGTTCGACCGGATCGCCGACGCCTGAAAGACCCGTCAGCGTCCCGGCGCGCGCAGCGCGCGGGCGTCGCTCCACCACTCGTCATTGGTCGCGCTGCCCGCCGTCCCGAGCGGCTTGCCGTCGCGCGTGACGCAGTAGTTGCCCGAGACGATCACTTCCTTCACCACGCCGTTGGGCCCGACACGCGCGTAGTCGAAGACGATGCTGCGTTCGAGCCACGCCCCGGCCTCGACGTGGCAGCCGTCGCCGATCCACACCGGTCCGAGCAGCGTGCAGCCCGGCTCGATCGACGAACCCGAGCCCACGTACACCGGGCCCTCGACGTACACCTGCGACCAGTCGACCTGCGTGTTGAGGCCGACGCGCACGCCGGGCGCGACCTCCACGCCCGGCAGGTCGATCCCGGGCACCGGCTCGCGCATGAGCTGCTGGATGATGCGCCAGTAGTCGCCGACGCGGCCGATGTCGATCCACTGGAAGTCGCGGCACTGCCGGAAGAACGGCAGCTCGCGGCGGACCAGTTCCGGAAAGAGTTCGCTGCCGATGTCATGCGGGCGGTCGCGCGGGATGAGGTCGATCACCCCGGGCTCGATGAGGTAGATCCCGGTGCTGACCTCGCGCGACAGCGCGGCCTCGGGCGTGGGTTTCTCCTGGAACGACACGACGCGCCCGTCGCCGGCGCTGACCACGACCCCGTACTCGGACACCGCGTGGCGCTCCACCTCGCGCGTGATGACGGTCGCGAGCGCGCCCTGCTCGCGGTGCACGCGCGCGGCGTCGGCGAGGTCGAGGTCGACGATCGCGTCGCCGCAGAGCACCGCGGTGGTCTCGTCGATGAAGCCGCCGAAGTCGTGGATCTTGCGCAGCGCGCCCGACGAGCCCAGCGGCGTGGCGACGATCTCGCCGCGCTCGAGGTGCCCCTCGAACGAGTACCCGATCCGCAGCCCGAACCTCCGGCCGTCGCCGAAGTACTGCTGGATGCGCGGCGCCATGTGGCTGACGTTGACCATGATCTCCTCCACACCCTGGCGCGCCAGGTGCTCGACCAGGTACTCCATCACCGGCTTGCCGAGCACGGGGATCATCGGCTTCGGGAGGTCGGCGGTCAGCGGCTGCACGCGGGTGCCGCGGCCGGCGGCGAGGATGACGGCTTTGCGGATCATGGGGGTTCGGGTCCGGTTCGTGGCGGAAGGCCCGCGCGAGCCGGGTGGCCGCGGGGCACAGGGTGCATTGGACGGCAGCGCGCCGCCCGGACGGTTACGGGATTGCAAACTCTTGGGGGGTGGCGGCCGCCGCGGCGAAAACGGCGCCCCGGCTGCCTGCATAATCCGCCGCCACGCCACTCCCCCGCATCGTCGCGCGCCTCCCATGAAGCCCGTTCTCCCGCCCTCCGCTGCCGCACGCTGCCGTGCGCCGTGCACGCCGTGAAGGTCTCGGTCCTCTGCGCGGGGCACGCGCAGCCGCACGCCGGCTGGGTCGCGATCGACGAGCTGGCCGACCTGCTGGTCGGCTACTTCGACGCGGAGCTGCTGTCGCCGCGCCGGCTGCCGCCGCACTGGACGAGCCGGCTGCGCCGGTCCGCGAAGCCACGCTACGAGCCGGTGCAAACCCCGGGCGGGGACGTCCTGGTCGTCGTTGCGCACAGCCCGACCGACCTCGACCTCATCGAGGCGATCCCGGACTGTCGCCGGAAGTTCGCCCGCATCCACGCCTGGGTGACCGACTCCTACTTCACCGCGGGCTTCGGCCGCGCCACCGCGCAGTACGACTCCATCACGGTGACGGCGCACGAGGATGTCGCGTACCCGCAGGAGCGGTTCGGCATCCGCGTTCACCAGCTCTACCAGGGCGCGGACTGCCTCACGTGGGCGCCGCGCCGCGATCACGCGCGCGACGTCGACGTGATCGCGTTCGGCCGCACGCCGCCGTCGTACCACGGGCAGTTCGCGCGCACGTTCCACGCGCCCGACTCGCCGTACCTGTACCTGCACTCGCCGCTCGGCAACGTCACCGGACCCACGGTGCACCTCGAGCGCGGCATGCTGTTCAAGCTCCTGCACCGCACCCGCATCTCGCTCGCGTTCCACCTGTTCGTCGAGCCGCAGGGCACGCGCCCGCGCTCGATGATGGTGACGAGCCGCTGGCTCGAGTCGCTGCTGGCGGGCTGCATCGTCGCCGGCAAGCGGCCGCGGTCGCGCATGGCCGACGACATGCTGTCGTGGCCGGGGGCGACGGTGCAGCTCGCCGACGATCCCGCCGACGCGGATTCCCAGCTGCGCATCCTGCTGCAGGACGAGGAGGCGCTCACCGAGCAGCGCCGCAGCAACGTGCGGCACATGCTGCTGCACAACGACTGGCGCGACCGGATCGTGCGGCTCTGCGAGTGGTTCGCGTTGCCGGTGCCGCCGGCGCTGATGGAGGACCGCGAGCGCCTCAACGGGCTCGCGCGCCGCTTCGCGTAGGGCCCGCGCGGCGCGTCAGGCGAGGATGCGGCGGAAGGGCGCAGCCGGTGCCGTCTCCGGCGTCTCGCCGGCCGCGGCCGCCTCCGGCGCGCGGTGCTTCAGGTTCTCGCCCCAACCGAGCAGCAGGAAGAGCATGGGCTCCGTCTGCGAGCCCATGTAGACGGTCGAGAACGCGATGAAGCACATGAGGTAGATGCCGGAGAACGTGAAGCCGAGCGGCGGCGTGCCCGCCGGCGCGCGCAGGCCGAGCCGGATCTGCGAGGCGATCGCGTAGACGAAGATCAGCACGAAGAGCGCCAGGGCGATCACGCCGTGCTGCAGCGCCAGCAGGAAGAACGCGTTGTCGACGGACTCCATGCCCGGGATCTTCGGTACCTTGGTGAGGCCCCAGCCGGTCCACACGCGCTCCAGCAGGAACGCCTTGTACTGGTCGATCATCACCTTGCGGTAGAGCATGGTCTTGGCTTCGCCGCTCAGGATCTCGCCTTCCCGCGGCGTGATGTACGCGTCGAGGGCCAGCTGGCCGACGATGGCGGCTGCCGCGAGCACCGCGAAGAAGATCGCGAGGCCGCGGCGGCGGTTGCGCAGGTTGCCGACGGCCGCGAGCGCCGCGCCGGCGAAGGCGCCGATCCAGGGCCCGCGCGAGATCGTCATCAGCGCCATCAGGATCAGCACGATCGAGACCTGGTGCTTGAACGCGATGGGGATGAAGCGGCCCATGCGCTGCAGGAAGGCTAGGACGCCGGCCTGCGGCCGGTCCCACTCGCCGCTCCACGCGAGCCATTTGTGCAGGCGGTAGACCGCCACGATCATGATGCACGCGAGGATCGGATGCTCGAACGTGCCGGCGGTGCGGGCGAGCCCCCAGCGCAGCGACAGCCCGCTGCCGGCGTCGGGAAAGAACGGCGACAGCAGTTTGTAGACCGGGCTCACCCAGAACTTGAGTTCGAACAGGAAGAGCGGGAAGAAGAGGACGAAGACCAGCACGAACATGCGCGCGGTCGCCACGTCCATCCTCCGGCTCGCGATCAGGTAGCGGCCCATCAGGTAGGGCGCGACGACCAGCGTGAGCAGGTAGTACGTGTAGTTCTGCGCGTCGCCGTAGCCGCGCCCGAGGAAGTCGGCGACGATGCGCACGACGAGGTAGAGCGCGAGCAGCACCTCCATGAGCCCGATGCGCAGCTCGCGCAGGCGCAGGAGCAGCAGCGCCGGCACGAGCGGGATGATCGCCGCCTGCGCGAAGTTCGTGTTCGGGATGCCGGGGTGCACCCAGAACGCGAACGGGAACGCGAGGAAGCAGGGAATCCAGACCTTGAGGAACGCGTCCTCGAGCCCCCGCCGCGCGAGCACGACGACGGACGCCACCGCCGCGAGCAGGACGACGTAGGCGGTCATGCGCGGGGGCGGCGCGCCGGAAGGCGAGGGGCGGCGGGAGGAGTTTTCACGGCTGTAACAAGTCCGGCCGAATTCTCTTCTATCTTCGCCGCCATGGATACGTCGCTGCACCTTCCTTCGTGGCGGAACTGTGTCGCGCTGCTGGGCACGCTGGTGCTGGCGGCGTGCGCCACGGCGCCGCAGGTCCCGGCCGACGTGCCGGCGGCCGCTGCCGGGCAGTCCGCCTTCCGGCCGGTGCAGAAGCCCGAGGCCGCGCCGCTCGTCTCCAAGGAAGACCTGGCGCTGCTCGAGGAGTCGGTCAACCCCGTGTACCGCATCGGCAGCGGCGACGTGCTGCGCCTCGACGTGTACGGCCGGCCCGAAGTGAGCGGCAAGCACGTGGTGGGGCCGGACGGCGTGATCACCGTGCCGCTGGTCGGCGACGTCGCGGTGAGCGACCTCACGCGCGAGGCGGCGGTCGCCGCCGTCGACGCGCGCCTGCGCCAGTATTTCAGCCAGCCGCGCGCCACCCTCGCGGTCGAGGAGTACACGTCGAACCAGGTGACCGTGCTGGGACGCGTCGAGCGCGCCGGCATGCAGAAGTTCGCCCATCCGCCCACGCTCGCCGAGGTACTCGCCAATGCCGGCGCGCTGCCGATCCTCGACAAGCAGGCCACGCTCACGCGCGCCGCGATCATGCGCGGCCGCCAGAAGCTCATCTGGGTCGACGTCAAGGCGCTGCTCAACGGCGACCCGGCCTACAACATCCGCATGAAGAAGGGCGACATCGTGTTCATTCCCGATTCGTCCGACACCTCGGTGTACGTGCTTGGCGCCGTGACCAAGCCCGGCTCCTACCGGCTCACGCCGCGCATGACGGTGCTCGACGCGCTGGCGCAGGCCGGCGGGGCCACCGAGAACGCGGAGACCGCGAAGATCGGCGTCTACCGCGCCGGCGCGAAGCGGGTCGAGATCATCGAGATGGCGGCGCTGATCGCCCCGGAGCGCACGGTGAACTACGCGCTGGAGGACGGCGACGTCATCTTCGTTCCGAACAGCAACATCGCCGACTTTGGCTACGTGATGCGCCAGATTGCCCCGGCGATCTCGGTGCTGACCTTCGGCGTGGGTCTCGGAGCGCTCGGGCTGTGGTGACGCCCCGCACGCAACACGCGGACGCCGCCGTCGACGTGTCGGTGGTGGTGATCGGCCGCAACGAGGGGCCGCGGCTCACGCGCTGCCTCGCCTCCGTCGCCGCGGCGCGCTGGGAAGGACTCGCGCACGAGGTCATCTACGTCGACTCGCAGTCGGGCGACGACAGCGTGGCGCGGGCGGAAGCGCAGGGCGCGCAGGTGCGCGTCCTCGACGCGGCGTCGCCGTGCGCGGCGCTCGCGCGGAACGTCGGCTGGCGCCTCGCGCGCGGCGACCTCGTGCTCTTCCTCGACGGCGACACGGAGCTCGATCCCGCCTTCGTGCCGCAGGCTCTGGGCGCGCTGCGCGCCGACCCCCGCTGCTGCGCGGCCTGGGGCCACCGCCGCGAGTCCGACCCGGCGCAGTCGATCTACACGCGCGTGCTCGACCTCGACTGGGTCTACCCGACCGGCCGCACGCTGTACTTCGGCGGCGACGTGCTGGTCCGCCGTGCGGCGCTCGCGGAGGTCGGCGGCTTCGACGGCACGCTCAAGGCCGGCGAGGAGCCGGAACTGTGCGCGCGGCTGCGCGCCGCCGGCTGGCACATCGAGCACCTCGACGTGCCGATGACACGCCACGACCTCGCCATCACCACCCTGCGCGGCTGGTGGCGGCGCGCGTACCGTTCGGGCATCGCATACGCCGAGGTGGCCGAGCGCATGCGCCGCCGCGGCGACGTGCTCTGGCAGCGCGAGGCGAAGCGCGACCTGTGGCACGGCGTCGTGTTCCTCGCGGTGCCGTTCGTGCTGGCGGCGCTGGCGCTGGGGTGGCCCGTCGGCGCGTTCGCGCTCGTCCTCGCCGGCGTCGCGTTCGTGGTGCGCACGGCGATGCGCTGCCGCTGGAAGGCGCCCGATCGCCCGTGGCTGCGCCTCGCCTACGCGATCCACTCGCACGCGCAGAAGATTCCCGCGCTCTTCGGCCAGCTCGCGTTCCGGCGGGCGCAGCGCCGGCGCACCGAGATCGGCCTCGTCGAGTACAAGGCGGCCGGGGCCGCGCCGCGCGCGCCGGCAGGGGGCCGGCGGCTGAAGGGTGCGCTGGTCGCGGCGCTGGTTCCCCTTGCCGCGGCCTGGCAGCGCGTCGTCGAGCGGCGCTGGCGGCGCGTGTGGAACCTCGCGCGGCTGCAGGCCGCGATTGGTGCGCCGGTCGATCCCACGAACGTCGTGCTGGGACGCGTCGACGTCCACGGCACCGCGAACATCCGGCTCGGGCGCGACGCGCTGATCTACGCCGACGTGCACCTCGAGACGCAGGGCGCCGGCCGCATCGAGATCGGCGACGGCGTCGTGCTCTCGCGCGGCGTGCACATCGTCGCGTTCGAGCGTGTGACGCTCGGCGACGGCGCGATGATCGGCGAGTACGCGAGCGTGCGCGACGCCAACCACCGCCTCGGCACCCGCAGCGTCCGCGACAGTGGCCACGACCACGCGCCGGTCGCCATCGGCCGCAACGCGTGGATCGGCCGCGGGGCGGCGGTGCTGAAGGGCGCCACGCTCGAGCCCGACTGCGTCGTGGCCGCCAACGCCGTGGTCACCCGCCGGGTGGCCGCCGGCACCGTGGTCGGCGGCGTGCCGGCCACGCTCATCCGGCGCGCACCCGTGCCGCGCCACGAATCTCCCGCGCGCGACGCCGTCGCGCCCGTCATCGAAAGTGTGAAGCCATGACCCCGCCGCCTCCCCGCGCGCCGAAGCTCGCGTACCTCGTCAGCGCCTATCCCGCGATCTCGCACACGTTCATCCTGCGCGAGGTGCGCCGGTTGCGCGCGCTGGGCTACGACATCGTGACCGCGTCGATCAACCGGCCCGACCGGCCGCTCGACGCGATGGGCCCGTACGAGCGGCGCGAGGCGCTCGCGACCTACGTGCTCAAGGCCGACGGCGTGCGCGGCGCGCTCGCCGCGCTCCTCTTCTGGCTCGGCCACGCGCCGGGGCGCCTGCTGCGGATGCTGGCCTTCGGCGTGCGCCTCGCCGACCGCCGGCGCCCGTGGGTCGGCCTCGCGTACGGCATCGAGGCGGCGATGGTCGCGCGCTGGATGCAGCGCGAGGACACGGCGCACCTGCACGTGCACTTCGGCAACGTGGGGGCGAGCGTGGGCATGCTGGTGAAGCGCCTCAACGGCTGCCACCTCTCGTACACGATCCACGGTCCCGACGAGTTCGACGACATCGCGGGCCAGCAGCTGGCCCTCAAGATGCAGGAGGCGGACGCGGTCGTCTGCATCAGCCAGTTCGCGCGCGGGCAGCTCATGCGCATCAGCCATCCCGCGGTCTGGTCGAAGTTCCTCCTCTGCCGGCTCGGCGTCGCCCCGACGCAGTTCCGCTTCTCGCTGCGCGGCAACGGTCCGGTGACGCGCCTGCTGTGCGTCGGCCGCCTCACCCCGGCCAAGTGCCAGGTGCTGCTGGTGCAGGCGTGCGCGCGGCTGCGCGACGAGGGCGTCGCCTTCCACCTGACGCTCGTGGGCGCCGGTCCCGATCACGCCCGTGTCGAGCAGGCGGTCCTCGACCTGCGCCTCGAGGGACGCGTCACGATGACGGGCGCGCTGAACGAGCACGACGTGCGCGAGCAATTCGAGCGTGCCGACGTCTTCGTGCTGCCGAGCCTCGCCGAGGGCATCCCGGTGGTGCTGATGGAGGCGATGGCGAGCGGCGTCCCCGTGGTGACGACGCCGGTGAACGGCATCCCGGAACTGGTGGAGCATGGCCAGACCGGCCTCCTCGCGCGCCCCGGCGACGTCGAGAGCCTCGCGCAGCAGATCCGCCTGCTGGTCGAGGATCCGACGCTGCGCCGCCCGCTCGCGATCGCCGCGCGCGCCAAGGTGCTGGCCGAGTTCGACCTCGCGCGCAACGTCGCGGCACTCGGCCGCATCTTCGACACGTTCCCGCACGCGGCCCCGGGGCCGGTGCGGGCGGTGTAGGGAGCGCGCCATGGCGGCCTGCGACCTTTCCATCCTCATCGTCACGTACAACTCCGCGCGCCTCGTCGGGCCGCTGCTCGCGCGGCTGCGCGAGGAGACGGCCGGCCTCGCGGCCGAGGTGGTGTTGGTGGACAACGCGTCGGCGGACGGCACCGCGGACCTCGTGCGGCGCGAACACGCGTGGGTGCGCCTGGTGGCGAGCCCCGTGAACCTGGGCTTCGCGGCGGGCAACAACCTCGCCGCGAAGGAGGCCCGCGGCCGCTACCTCGTGCTCCTGAACCCGGACGCGGTCCCCGCACCCGGCGTACTCGCGCGGGGCACGGTGCTGATGGACCGGCACCCGCGGGTGGCGCTGGGTGGCGGCCGGCTGCACGCACCCGACGGCACGCCGCAGCCGTCGGCGCGCATGTTCCCGACGCTGCGCGACGAGTTCTTCACGCTGTCGGGACTCGCCGCCCGCCACCCGACGAGCCGCCTCTTCGCGCGCCTCGACCGGCGCTGGGCGGATCCGCAGGAGGCGGCGGAGGTCGACTGGATCCCGGGCGCGTTCGTGTTCATCCGGCGCAACGTGTTCGCGCGCCTCGGCGGCTTCGACGAGCGCTTCTTCATGTACTACGAGGAAGTCGACCTGTGCCGGCGCATGAAGGAGGAGGGCTGGCGCGTCCAGTACTGGCCGGAACTCACCGCGACGCACGTCGGCGGCGAGTCGGCGAAGACCGTGCGCCACTCGCGCGTGTCGCGCGCCGGGTCGCA
This sequence comes from Burkholderiales bacterium, assembly GCA_046347715.1. Lineage (GTDB taxonomy): Bacteria > Pseudomonadota > Gammaproteobacteria > Burkholderiales > Casimicrobiaceae > VBCG01. The sequence goes on along the minus strand of JAXMFO010000003.1, from coordinate 439,342 downwards.
GGTCGAGAGCTGGCGCATGCGCAGCGGCCTCCTGTACTACCGGCGGCACCACGGTGCGCTCGGCGCCGCGGGGCTGCACGCGATCGAGCGCGGCTGGCACGCGCTGCGCCGCGTGAAGGCGCGGGTGCGCGGCCGCACGCAGGACGCGCAGGACCTCGCCGTGCACTGCGCGCAGCTCGCGCAGGCGTGGCGGGACACCGCCGGCGGCGCGCAGAGCCCGGCGCGGCCGTGGTGACCGGGCGCGCGCAGGAAGCCTCGCCGTGACCCACGCCACCGTCGCCGTCGCCGCGCCGCTGCACCGGCGGATGCTGCACGCCGCCGGCTGGCTCGTCGGCAGCAGCGTGACGTCGCAGCTGCTGCGCCTTGCGTCCAACCTCGTCCTCACGCGCCTCCTGCTGCCGGAGGCGTTCGGCCTCATGGCGGCGGTCAACGCCGTGTACTTCGCGCTCGTCATGTTCTCCGACCTCGGCGTGTGGCAGAGCGTGGTGCGCAGCGACCGCAGCGGCGACGCGCGCTTCCTCGGGACGGCGTGGAGCGTCCAGCTCGGCCGCGGCGTGCTGCTCGCGATCGTCGTGCTGCTCTTGGCCCTCGGCCTGCACGCGGCGGCGTCCGCCGGCGTGTTCGAGGCCGGGACCGTCTACGCCGATCCGCGCCTGCCGCCGATGCTCGCGGTGCTGGCACTCGCCGCGCTGCTGCAGGGCGCGGAGTCGATGAAGCTCGCGCTGGCGCAGCGCGAACTCGCCGGCGCCCAACTGGGCCGGCTGGAGATCGGCTCGCAGCTCCTCGCGATGGCGGTGACCATCGCGCTCGCCGCGGCCACGCGCTCGCCGTGGGCGCTGCTCGCGGGCACGCTCGTGGCCACCGCCGCGCGGACGCTGGGCGGCCACTGGCTGCTTTCGGGTCCCTCGGCGCGACCCTGCTGGGACGTGCCGGCCGCGCGCGAGATCGTCGGCTTCGGCAAGTGGATCTTCGTGTCGTCGATGATCGGCTTCCTCGCCGCCAACGGCGAGAAGCTGCTGCTCGGCGGCAAGCTCGCGACGGCGACCTTCGGTCTCTACGCGATCGCCGCCACGCTCGTCGCCGCGGCCGCCGGCGTCTATGCGACCCTCAACGGCCACGTGATCTTCGCGAGCCTCGCGCACGCGCTGCGGGGCGAGCATGCCGCCATGGTGCGCGTCTACGTGCGCGTGCAGCAGATCGCCGACCTGTTCCTCGGCTTCACGACCGGCGTCCTGTTCGTCGCGGGCCAGTGGGTGGTGTGGCTGCTGTACGACCCGCGGTACCACGGTGCCGGCTGGATGCTGCAGTGGCTCGCGTTCGGCCTGGTCGCCATGCGCCACCAGGTCGTGGAGCAGGTGATGTTCGCCCGCGGCGCGGTGGGCTGGGTGAGCGCCGCCAACGCACTGCGCGCCGCCGCCCTCGTGGTGTGCATTCCCGCGGGCTTCGCCCTCGCCGGCGAGCGCGGGGCCGTGGCCGGCGTCGTGCTCGCGCAGTTCGCGGGCTGGCCGCTCGCGCTGGCGTTCAAGCGTCGCGAGGGACTCCTCTGCTGGGCCACCGAACGCTGGTGGCTGCCCGCACTCGCCGCCGGCGCGCTCGCCGGCTACGGCGCCGATCACCTCCTCGCCCTGTGGGCCGGCCGCTGACCGCGGCGCTGGATCGACTTCCTTCAACCTCCTCCCGGAACCCTGCCGTGTCGCAACTCCTGATCGTGCCTTCCGTTCCCGTCTGGACGCATGGCGATGCGTTCGTCTTCGACCGCAAGTTCTACGACGGCCTCATGCGTTACGTCGCCGAGTGGCGGGGCGACGTCGCGTGCCTCGCGTGGCGCGCCGAGGGCGGCTGGCCGCAGTTCGGCACCGTGCGCAAGACACGCGACGACCTGCCGCTCGTGCTGACCCTGCTCGAGCCCGGGACGACGATCGGCCACGCGCACCTCGCGGAGTCGGACGTCGTCCTCGCCGCGGCCGACGACCACCGGCAGCTGGAGGTCGCCGCGCTCTGCCGCGAGGTCGGCGCGCGCTGCGTGTACGTGATCGAATACATCCCCGAGACGCGGCACCAGATCGTCGCGCTGGAGACGCGCAATCCGCTCGTGCGCGTGCGGCGCCACCTCTTCGTGCGCCGGAGCGAGCGCCGCCGCCGCGAAGCGTTCGCGCTGGCGAGCGGGCTGCAGGCGAACGGGACCGCCGCGCACGAGGCCTACGCGGCGCACGGCGATCCCTTGCTGTATTTCGACACGCGCATCGCGGCGGCCGACCTCGTGACCGACGAGGAGCTGTCGCGCCGCCTGCACCGCCTCGCGACCGGCGCGCCGCTGCAGCTCGCGTTCTCCGGGCGCCTCATCGCGATGAAGGGCGCGGATCACCTGCTGCCGCTGGCGCGGCGGCTGCGCGCCGCCGGCGTCCCGTTCCGCTTCACGATCTACGGGACGGGCGAGCTGGAAGCCCCGATGCGCGAGACGATCCGCGCCCACGGCCTCGCGGACGTCGTCCGCATGCCGGGTGCCGTCGACTTCCACGCGCGGCTGGTGCCCGAGTTGCGCACCGGCACCGACCTCTTCGTGATGCTGCACCGGCAGAGCGACCCGTCGTGCACCTACCTCGAGACGCTCTCCTGCGGCGTGCCCATCGTCGGCTACGACAACCGCGCGTTCGCCGGCATCCTCGACCTGGCGGACGTGGGCACGCCGGTGAGGATGGACGACATCGACGGCGTGGTCGCGGCGATCGCGGCGCTGCACGCCGACCGCGCCACGCTCGCGCGCCAGGCGCGCAACGCCGTGGCGTTCGCCCGCGGGCACACGTTCGAGGACACGTTCCGCCGCCGCATCGGCCACCTCGCGGCGGGCCTGTACGCGGCGTGAGCCGCGCCCCCACTGACGCAACGACGAATCCGCATGAAGATCACCTTCCTGATGCCCGCCGACGACCTGACCGGCGGCAACCGCGTCGTGGCCACCTACGCCCGCATCCTCGCGGCGCGCGGGCACGACGTGCTCGTGGTGAGCAACGCCCACGACCCGCTGCCGGTGCGCGAGCGCTGGCGCGCGTGGCGCCGCCCGCGGGTCGAAGACCCGGCACCGTTGCCCGGCCACATCGCGCTCTCCGGCGTCCCGCATCGCGTGCTGGAGCGCAAGCGGCCGATCGAGGCGCGCGACGTCCCCGACGGCGACGTGGTGATCGCGACGTGGTGGGAGACCGCCGAGTGGATGCACCGGCTGCCCGCCGCGAAGGGCCGGCGCGTGCACCTCATCCAGGGCTTCGAGGACTGGTTCGGCGAGGCGGTGACCGCGCGCGTACGCGCGGCGCTGCGCCTGCCCAACCGGAAGATCGCGATCTCCGCCGCGCTCGCGCGGCAGGTCGAGGCGGAAGCCGGCATCGCCGGCGTGACGGTGATCGCGAACGCGGTCGACCGGCGCCAGTTCGACGCGCCGCCGCGCAGCCGCAACACGCCGCCGGTGGTGGGCTACATCCACTCGCAGGCGCCGATCAAGGGCGCGGACGTCGCGGCCGAGGCCGTGCGCATCGCGCGGCGGACGCTGCCCGACCTGCGCGTCCTCGCGTTCGGCGGCGACGTGCCCGGCGGCGCCACCGCGCTGCCCGAGGGCGCGCGATTCCTGCACCGGCCCGCGCAGGACGCACTCGCATCGCTCTACGCCGCGTGCGACGCGTGGCTCTTCGCGTCGCGGCGCGACAGCTTCGGCCTGCCGATCCTCGAGGCGATGGCCTGCGGGACGCCGGTGATCGGCGTGCCGGTCGGCGCCGCCCCCGACCTCCTGCCCGACGGCGGCGGCACGCTGGTGACGCCCGAGTCGCCGGCCGCGATGGCGGCCGCGATCGTCGCGCTGTGCGGTGGCCCCGAAGCGGACTGGCGCCGCGCGTCGGCACGCGCGCACGCGCGGGCGCACCGCTGGTCGTGGGAGGACGCCACGGACCGGCTGCTCGAAGTGCTCGGCGGGGATGCCGCGCCTGTCGCGACCCCGATCGCGGAGGCCGCATGAGCGCACCCCGCCGCAACAGGCGCGACGTGGTCGGCATCCTCGGGCTGCCGTTCGACGCCGTCACGATGGACGACGCCGTGGCGCGCGTGCGCGCCGCGATCGTGATGCGCCGCCCGCTCTTCGTCTCCACGCCGAATCTCAACTTCGTGATCGGCTGCCAGGACGACGCCGCCTTCCGCGGCTCGGTGCTCGCGAGCGATCTCAGTGTCGCCGACGGCATGCCGGTGGTGTGGATGTCCCGGCTCCTCGGCACGCCGCTGCCGGAGCGCGTGACGGGTTCCGGCCTCTTCGAGCGCCTGCGCGACGATCCGCTGCCGTCCGGGCACCGGCCGATCCGCGTGTACTTCTACGGCGGCCCGCCCGGGGCCGCGGCCGCCGCGGCGACGCGGCTCGCGGCGCGCTCCACCGCGATGACGTGCGTGGGCCATGCCTCGCCGGGCTTCGGCTCCGTCGAGGAGCTGAGCGACGACGCGACGATTGCCGCGATCAACGACAGCGGCGCCGACTTCCTCGTCGTCGCGCTCGGCGCCGCGAAGGGCCAGGCCTGGATCCTGCGCAACCGCGCGCGGCTCGCCGTGCCGGTGATCAGCCACCTGGGCGCCGTCGTCAACTTCGAGGCGGGCACCGTCAGCCGCGCGCCCGCGTGGGTGCAGCGGACCGGCCTCGAGTGGCTGTGGCGCATCAAGGAAGAGCCGGCGCTCTGGCGCCGCTACGGCCGCGACGCGGCGGCGCTCGCACGGCTGTGCACGCAGCGCCTCGTCCCGCACCTCCTGTGGCGGCTGCGCCACCGGCCGGGGCGCAACGCCGCGGGCCCGGTCGTGTGGCTGCGGATGCGGCCGGACGGCTGCGGATTGCGCATCGGCGGCTCGATCCCCGACGCCGTGCCCGCGAATGTCGACGACGCGCTCGCGACGTGCACGGGGCTCACGGGTCCGGTCGAGCTCGACCTCACCGAGGTCGACTACTTCGGTCCGCGCTTCGCGGGCCGGTTGCTGCGGCTCGGCGAGTCGCTGGCGAGGCAGGGGCGGACGCTCACGCTGCACGCACCCGCCGGGCGCGCGCGGTCGCTGTTCGAGTGGAGCGGCCTCGCGGCCGCGGGTCGGACGGCGGCCCTCGCGACGCCTTAGCACCGCCTCCGGGTTGCCGTCCCCGTGAGCGCGGACATGCGGCCGCGCTGATTCGCGGCGTCGCGCAGAAGCGTCGTTCAGTCTCGCCCGGGTACCGGCGCGCGCGAGGTCACCGGCTGCGATCCCGGGTGGGAGGATGCGCGGCGCAGGCGAGAACCGGCACCACCCATCGCAATGCCGCGCCCGCAAACCCGGGACGCGGCGCCGCGTCGTTCGTGCGACGAGGGAACCCCGCTACGTCCGAACGCGTTCCACAGGGCCCGGATGCCGGGCCGGCATCGGCATCACCCGCCGCAGCCCCGGGCATCACGCCCCGCGCCGGGCCGCGGCCGCGACGCGCATCCGGACCACCTCCCACGCGAGCCTCCACGACGGCAGGGTCATGAACCGCTCGTAGCGGCGGCCGGTGAGGGTCTCGGTGATGAGGCCCTCCATGTAGCCCGCCCCGCGGAAGACGGGGAGCTTGGTCACGAACACGCCGACGGCCTCGGGGTCGATCTTCTGCAGCAGGCGGCGGGCGCGGTGGATCTCTCCGGTCGTGTCGGCTTCGGCCTCCAGCACCAGGAACACCTGCCCGATCGCGTGGATCAGCATCTCGGTATCCGCGCACAGCAGGAGCGGCGGCAGGTCGAAGAGCACGTACTCGTAGTGCGTCGACCACTCGGCAATGGCGGCCTGCAGGAGGTCCAGGCGACGCAGCCGCGCTTCGCGCTCGCCGCCGATGCCGACGGTGTCGAACGTGGCATCGCCGTGGTCGTGTGGCCGGGCGAGGCCGGTGAGCGGCGCGTGTCCCGCGAGATAGTCGGACAGGCCCGGCGCTTCGGCGGCGACGTCCGTCCACGGCGCCAGCGTGTTGGCGTCGACGACCAGCACCTTCGCGCCCATGCGCGCGAGCACGCGCGCGGTCTCGAAGATCTCGCGGGTGACGCCCACGCCCGGCTTGAGCGACGTGAACGCGAAGGTGCCGCGTTCGCCGCGCGCGCGGTTGCGGATGAGGCTCGAGGCGAAGCGCCGCGTCTGCTCCTCGGCGAAGATCTCCGTCGCGGCGCCGTCCACGCGCACCTGCCAGCCGGCGGCCGGCATGCCGAGCAGGCGCTCGGCGTCGTTGACCGTGCGCACGCGGCGGTCGAGGAGGTCGAGGCCGATCGGCAGCACGAGGCCCACGCCGAGCGCGACGACGAGGAGGGCGAGCAGCAGCTTCGTCTTGCCGAGCCCCATCGGCGTCTCGGGCGGCAGCGCGCGGCTGATCGGGCGCGCGAACCCCAGTGCGTGGGCCTCGGTCTCTAGGTAGCTCAGGCGATCGCGCAGCTTGGAGAGCTCGGCTTCGCGCTTGCGGATGTCGTTGGTGAGGCGCATCGCCTGCTGGAAGTTGCGGGCGAAGTCGGACGCCTGCGACTCGCTCTTCGTCAGCGTGGCCTTCACCTCCTTCTCGACCTGCGCGCGCTGGCCGAGCGAGGCCACCAGCCGCGCGCGGAAGTTGGCGAACGTATCGCGGTCGAACGCGGCCTCGGCCGCCTTCAGGCGCTCGGCCATCGACGCCAGCTCCGCGGTCGCGGCCTGCATCGCCGGGTGCTTCGCTTCGAGCCCGGCGGTGCTGCGCCGCAGTTCCTCGGTCCGCTTCACGACCTCGTTGCGCAGCGCCTGCAGCCCGTTGTCCTGAAGGCGCATTTCCAGCAGCGAGCGGCCGACGAAGCTCGTCGGGATCTCCTTCTGCTGGTCGAACGCGAGCAGCGCCGCCTCGGCCTCGACGCGGTCGATCGTCGCATGCGTGAGCTTCTCGCGCGCCTGCGCGAGCATGCCGTCGAACGGGTTCTGCGTGCTGTCGCCGAAGGTCGTGAGCCCCAGCTTGTCGGCCAGCACGACGCGCTCGGCCTCCATCTTCGCGATCTCGTCGCGCAGCCGCGCGGCGTTGTCCTGCAGCACCTTGAGGCGGTCGCCGGAACCGTAGATCTGCTCCGCGCGCGTGGTGCGCAGGAAGGCGTCGGTGATCGCGTTGACGAGGTCGTCGAGGTGCGCCGGGTCCGCGTCCTCCTTGCCGATGCGCACCATGTAGGTGTCCGGCACCGCGCGCACGTACACCGTGCGCTGCAGCTGCTCGATGTACTTGCGCGGGGTCAGCGCCGGCGGCCGCAGGTCGATGCCGCGCTCCGCGAGGTCCGCTAGCGCGCGCTCGATGATGTCGTAGCGCGTCACGGTGCTCGACAGGTGATTCACGTACTCGCGGTACTGCGAGTTCGACTGCAGCTCGAGTTCCTTGTCGGTGTCGAGGTTGCGCATGTACGACGGCGCCACCTGGAACACCGACTCGGCCACGAAGTAGCTGCGGCCCTTGATCCACACGAAGGGCAGGCCGAGCAGCACGACGACGAGCATCGCGGCCACCGCGGCGCGGTAATGCCGGCGCAGGCTCAGGAGGGGCTTGATGCCGTTGCCGGGGAGCGGTGTGTTGTCCATGATGGGGTGCGGGGTGCCCGTGGCCGCCGTGCGCGTGGCGTGGCGGCGGCCGGAGCGGGTTCGTTAAACTAGCGGGTGCGTGGGGATGGCCCGTCCGGGCGCACGTGCGTCCGCACCGCGCGGACCGCGGGGGCACAAGTCCCCGGCGTCGAACGAAAGCCAACGTTGGTCGAATTCCTGCCTGCCCTCGCCGTGCTGCCGCTGCTGCTGCCGGCCTTCTCGCTGCTCGTGCTGACGCTCGCCGCGCTGCGACATCCCGTCACGGCACCCGTCGCCGACGGCCTGCCGGACGCGCGCGTCGCGGTCCTCATCCCGGCCCACAACGAGTCGACGCACGTCCTGCCCACCATCGCGTGCATCCGCGCCCAGCTGCGCCCCGGCGACCGCGTGCTGGTCGTCGCCGACAACTGCACGGACGACACCGCGGCGCTCGCGCGCGGGGCCGGCGCCCTGGTGATCGAGCGCAGCAACGCGCAACTGCGCGGCAAGGGTTACGCGCTCGCGTTCGGCGTCGATCACCTGCGCGCCGATCCGCCGGACGTGGTGCTGGTCGTCGACGCGGACTGCGTGGTGTCCGACGGCGGTGTCGCGGCCATCGGGCGCGCCTGCGCGCATGCCGGCAAGCCGGTGCAGATGCTCGACCTCATGACCGCCGGCGCGGGTGCGGGGCTCAAGCTGCGCGTGCTGGAGTTCGCGATGGTGATGAAGAACCTCGTGCGTCCGCTCGGTTCCTTCCGCCTCGGGCGTGCGTGCCATCTCATGGGCACCGGCATGGCGCTGCCGTGGGCCCTCATCAGCACCGCCCAGCTCGCCACCGGTCACATCACCGAGGACATGAAGCTCGGCGTCGAACTGACCAAGGCGGGTCACGCGCCGCAGTTCATGACGCAGGCCCGCGTGACGAGCCCCTTCGTGCAGGACACCGGCGTGGCGCGCGTGCAGAAGTCGCGCTGGGAGCACGGTCACCTGGCCACGCTGCGCGAGGAATTGCCCGGCCTCGTCGGCGCGGCGCTGCGCACGCGCGATCCGGCGCTCGTCGTGCTCGCGATGGACCTCATGATCCCGCCCGTGGCGTTCTACTTCCTGCTGCTCGCGGGACTCGGCGTGGCTGCCGTCGTCGCGGCATGGCTGGCGCCGTTCTTCCACCTCGCGGCGGCGGTCGTGGGCGCGGGCATCCTCGCCTTCGCGCTGGCGATCGGCCTCGCGTGGCTGCGCTACGGCCGCGATCTCCTGTCGGCGCGCGAACTCCTCGGCCTCCCGCTGTACGCGGTGTGGAAGCTGCCGGTCTACGTGGCCTTCTTCGTGGGCCGGCGCTCCGGCTGGACGCGCACCAAGCGCGGGCCGCACTAGGGACAGTCGGGTCATGCCGCCTCCCGCCGCGCGGGCTTGATCACCGCCGGCACGCCGACCGCGATCGAGTGGTCGGGCACGTCGCACAGGACGACCGCGTTGGCGCCGATGCGCACGTGGTTGCCGATGCGGATGTTGCCGAGGAGCTTCGCCCCCGCGCCGATGTCGACGTCGTCGCCGATCTGCGGGGCGCACGGGTCCTCGACGCGGGCGAGGCCGACGACGACGCCGTTGCGGATGCGGCAGCGGTCGCCGAAGCGCGCGAAGCCGCTCACGACGATGCCGCCCGAGTGCTCGATCACGAAGCCGCGGCCGACCGGCACTTCGCAGGGCAGCTCGATGCCGGTCACGACCTGCACGATCTTGTACGCGACGTGGTACACGAGCGACAGTGCCTTGCGCAGCAGCGCCGGTCGCACCGTGTAGCGCCAGCGCCCGAAGCGGTAGACCACCAGCGCCCAGAAGCCCTGGGCGCCCCAGTCGCCGCGGTGGGCGGCGAGGTCGTCGCGGATGTTGGCGAAGGGCATGGCGGCCGTGCTCCTAGGCCCCGCGCGACCAGCGCAGCGCGCCGGCGGCCGTGAGGCCGAGGCCCGCGAATTCCAGCAGCCGGCCGACCGACGCGCCGGCCACGTGGGTGTCGAGCGCGCGGTCGGTGTAGTGCAGCGAGATCGCCCGCACCACCGCCAGCGTCACGAGCAGCGCAAGGCCCGCGGCGACGAGCTCGCAGCGCTGCCAGAAGGCGCGCACGTGCGTGCGGCCGGCGACCAGCACGGCCCCGGCGGCGACGGCGACGAGCGCCAGCACCCCGGCCTGGATGCCGCGCCGCTGCCCGTACCAGTCCTGGGCGCGCGCGACGGTGCGCACGAGAAAGAGCGCGAGGAGATCGAACCGCACCATCGAGTTGACGCCGAGGAGGACGAGCAGCACCGCCGCTGCGTACCACGCCTGGCCGTGCCCGCCGTCGCGTTGCGCGACCGCGGCGCTCACGCAGCACAGCGTGCCGGCGGCCGCGTAGCCCACCGCGAAGACGAGGTGGTGCCAGCCGATGGCGCCGAGCGTCATCTGCCACTGCAGGCTCGCGTCGGCGAGGGCATCCTCCCAGCCGTTCATCAGGCGGCCTCCGCGGGTGCGGCGCGCGCCTGCAGCGGCTGCCCGAGCAGGAGGGTGCGCAGGCCCGCGATGCGCGACGCCCACGCCTCCAGCTGGATCGGCCCGGCGATGCCGGCTGCCACCCCCGCCGCGATCTGGACGGACAGCGCGGTGACGCCGGCGCCGGTCAGCGCGACCCGCGAGCCGGCGGTGAAGAAGACGTGGAAGAGGTAGATCGCGTACGACGACGCGCCGATGCGCGCGAGCCACGGCGACTCGATGCGCGTGCCGGCGGCGAGCGCGCACAGCGCGGTCCCGGCGAGCAGGATCCACGCACCGTGCCGGTCCGGGTTGGGCGCCGGCATGCCGAGCTGCACGATCGCCGCGGCGGCGGCGGCGAGGCAGAGCGCCCGCATCCACGCCGTCTCGAGGCGGACCGCGAGGCCGAAGCGCGACACCGCGAGCCCGGCCAGGAAGTGGGGCAGCAGGAAGAGGGCGCCGTCGAGTGCCAGCCAGCGGGGCCCGCGCAGCACCACGTCGGCCAACGCCGCGGCCAGCCAGACCAGCGCGAAGCGGCCGGGCGTGGCGAGGAGCTGCCGGCGCTCGAGCGCCCACACCAGCAGGAAGATCCAGAACAGCGCCTCGACGAACCAGAAGTGGCCGACCGGCTCGACGTGCAGCAGCCACCAATCGCGGTGACCGGCGCCGTCCGCGCCGAAGTTGGTCGCCGGCAGCGCCGACTGCAGGATCGCGAACAGCGTCCCGACGAAGAGCATCGGCACCAGCAGGCGCCGCGCCTTGCCGCCGAGGAACGCGCGCCCGTCGCCCGTGCAAGGACGCAGGCCGTACACGAGGCCCGACAGGAACGTGAAGAGCGGCATGCGCACGTAGCACAGCGCGTCATTGAACGTGCGCAGCGCCCCGTCGGCCACGCGCAGGCCGCTCGTCGGCTCCGAGCCCACCACGTGGAAGAGGACGAGCAGCAGGCAGGTGAGCCCGCGCAGCGTGTCGAGTCGCAGCGAATCGCGCATGCGGTGATTAGACGGCGTTTGCCGCCGTCGAGTGTCACCGCACTGTGAAGACTGCCGCGCCGGCGCGGTCAGCCGGTCGGTTCCGGGCGGCTCGCCCCTTCCGCGAGCAGGAGCCGGGACACGAGGCGGCCCATCCGGATCATCGCCTCGACCTCCTCTGCGGTGAATTGCCGCGGGCGATGGTCCGCTGCGCACAGGGTGCCGATCGGCAGCCCCTCGGGCGAATGCACCGGGACGCCGAGATACGCGCGCAGGTGCAGCTCGCCCGTCACCAGCGGGTTGTCGTCGAACCGCGGGTCGGACAGCGCGTCCTGCACGATGAGCGGCGCGTTGGAGGCGACCACGTGGCCGCAGAACGAGATGGCGCGCGGCGTCTGCGGCGTGTCGAGCCCGACCCGGGACTTGAACCACTGGCGGTCCGCGTCGACCAGCGACACCAGCGTGATCGGCATCCGCAGCATCCGGGCGCAGGTCCGCGTGAGCTGGTCGAGCGTCTCCGTCGGCGGCGTGTCGAGGATGACGAGCTTGCGCAGGGCGGCCAGGCGCTCCTGCTCGTTGTCGGGGACGGGAGGCGCTTGCATCGTCAGGTGTCCGGTTGCGTGGGACGGGTCAGGCGGACCTGGCTGACGCCGTGGGTGTGCGAGTATTCCACGCGGCTCGCGACGTCGCGCATGATGGTGAGCCCGAGGCCGCCGCGCGGGAAGTCGTCGAGCGGCGGCATCGTGATGGTCGCCGGCGGGACGAACGGGCGACCCTGGTAGATGAATTCCGCCGTGAAGCCGTCGGCCCCGTTGCGCATGACGAGCTCGGTCGGCGCGCCCTCGAGCACGTCCTGGTTGTGGCGGACGATGTTGGTGAAGGCCTCCACGCACCCGGTCGCGAACAGGCCCGCGGCCGCCTCGTCGAGCCCCGCGCACTGGGCCGCGACGCTGACCTGCGCCCAGACGGCGCCCACCGACTCGAGGGTGGTCGCGTACTCGTGGCGGATGGTCGCGCGCGCCGCGTCCTTGCGCAGCGCCACGAGCATGGTCACGTCGTCGTTCGGCCGCACGCCACCCGAGAGGAGATCGCGGCGCAGCGCGTGCAGGATGGCGGCCGGCGTGTCGTGCTCGCGCACCCGCGACTCGACCTCCGCGGCCAGCCGCTCGCGGCCCACCCGCTGGCCGCCATGGGCCACCGCGTCCACGATGCCGTCGGAGAAGATGAGCAGGCCGTCGCCGTCGACGAACGGCACCGTCTCCTGCGTGTACTCGATGTCGTCGAGTACGCCGACCGGGGGGTGCTGGTTGGAGAGGCGCACGCCGCCGCCCGCCTTGTGCACCAGCATGGGCTCCTCGTGGCCGCAGCCCACCCACGTCACGGTGTTGGCGGCCGTGTCGATGCGCAGGTACGAGAGCGTGACGAACGACTCGAGCGTCTGCAGGTCCGCGGTCACGGCGCGGTGCAGCGCGCCGACGATCTGCGCCGGCGCCGGGACCTTCCCCTGCGCCGCGGGCTCGGTGACGAGCCGCGCGATGCTGCGGCTCACCAGCATCTTCACCCCGGCACCCATCAGCGCGGCGCCCAGGCCCTTGCCCATGACGTCGCCGGCGACGATGTCGATGCACGCATCGCCGAGCGGCATCACCTCGACGAAGTCGCCGTCGATGCCTTGGGACGCGATGGACAGCGACGACAGCCATACGCCCGGCAGCTGCTGGTCGGCGGGCGGGACCAGCAGCGCGCGCTGGATGCGCGCCCCGATGTCGAGCTCGCGCTGCCGCGACTCGTAGAGCTCGAGCTGCGCGAGCCTGCGCTCCGAGATGTCCTCGACCACGCCGATCGTGTAGCGCCGGCCCTTGGCGTCGCGGCCGGCCGAGGTCGTCATGCGGACCCACAGGTGGCTGCCGTCCTTGCGCCGCAGGCGCAGCTCGCGCACCGCGCGCGCGCCCTGCGGCCGGCCGCCGGGCGTCGCCGTGTCGGGGTCCGTGTCCGGCTCCGGCGCGGATTCCATGAAGTCCGCCGCGCGCAGGCCCGCGACCTCCTGCTCCGTGTAGCCCAGGAGGTCGCACAGCGCGGAGTTCGCCCGCAGCACGCGGCCGTCGCGCGCCAGCTGCAGGATGCCCACGCCGGCGTGCTCGAAGATCGCGCGCGACCGGGCGTCGCTCTCGGCGATCTTGCGGGCGAGCGCGGCGGACCGGGCGTTGGCATCCGCCTCGCGGCGCATCGTCGCCTGCTCCCGCACGCCCACGGCCACCAGGAACAGCATGAGCGCCACGCCGATGCCCACCGGCCACGCCGCCTCCTTGAGCAGGCGCGCGCGGATCAAGTCCTCCGGCTTCTCGACGACGGTGATGAGCGGCCAGTTGCGCGACGCGCGGTACCCGGCGACCACCGCGACGCCGTCCACGCCCGGCCCCCGCCACGATCCGTATTCCTTGTCCCCGAGCAGTCGCGCGAAGAGCGGAGGATCGAGCAGCCACGTGCCCGGCGCACGGCGGACGCCGCTGCTGGCGCTCAAGAGCCGCCCGTCGAGGCCGTAGAGCGTCATCGTCGACTGGTCGCCCTCGAGGATCGCGTCGCCTTCCGTGGCGAAGCGGTCGAGGTTGAGGAGGGCCACCGTGCACACCACGCTGCCGTCGCGCAGCCGCGCGTGCTGGGTCATCGGCAGCGCGTTGGCGAGTGCGGGTTCCGCCCCGGACCGCGCGAGCTCGAAGAGGTCACGGGCCGGCAGGTAGTCGCCGAGGCGCGGGTCGCCCGGCGTCCGGTTGCAGCCGACGGCGGCCGGCGGCACCACGCGATTCGCGTTGTCGGGGACCGAGCTCGCGAGCACGCGGCCCTCGGCATCGAGCAGCGAGAGGCTGCGCACGACCGGCTGCCCGGCGATCTGGTCGGCGAGCCACGCGCCGTCTCGGGCCTGGTCCGGCCGCCGGTCGAGCGTCTCCAGCGTGTGGTCGACGACGCGCAGCGTGTTGCCCACGCTCGACACCGAGCGGGTGAACTGCGCGTCGACGAGGCGGGCGTACAGGACCGCGTCCTGCAGCGCCTCGCGCTGCAGCACCTCGCGCGTCTTGTACAGGTAGAACGCGACGAACGCGCACAGCAGGGCGCAGAGCACTCCCACCACCAGCCACAGGCGGGCGACGCGGCGCGCGACCGGTTGCAAGGCGGACGACTCTAGCGGCGGACGACGATCTCGCCCAGGCCGTGCTTGGCCGCGAGCGCGGCGAGCGTGCCGTCGCGCTTGATCTCCGCGACGAACGCGTCGACGGTGGCGAGCCACTCGTCGTCTCCCGGCTTCACCGCGTAGGCATAGGAGACCGGATTGAAGGGTTCCGGCGGCGCCACGAGGCGGGCCCAGTCGGCGTTCTGCAGCAGCCGGCGGCTGTAGGGAAAGTCGGTCATGAACACGTCGACCCGGCCGGCCTCGAGCTCCTGCTCGCGCGTCTGCGGCGGGCGGATTACCACCAGCGTGGCCGCGCGCAGCGCCTTGGCCATCGCGGGCTCCATGAAGGTGCCGGCCTGCACCGCGACGCGCACGCCCGGCCGGTCGATGTCGTCCCAGGCGCGCACGACGCGGTTGCCGCGCGTGGTGACGCCGTAGATGCCGCTCGCGAGGTAGGGCTGCGAGAAGCGGACGTGCTCCTGCCGCGCGGCCGTGATGCCGATCGCGAACATCGCGACGTCGCAGCGGTCGTTGGCGAGCTCGTCCATGAAGCCGGTGAACGACGTGTCGACGTAGCGGATCTTCGCGCCCGTGCGCTTCGCGAACTCCGCCGACAGGTCGATGTCGATGCCGCGCAACTGCTGGTCGCGCGGGTCGCGGAACGTGATGCCGTAGTAGTCGGGCCAGATGCACACGCGGACCGTGCCCGACGTGCGCACGCGGTCGGCGACGGTGCCGCCGTACGCCGGCACGGCGGCCAGCGCCAGCGCGGCGAGGGCCAGGGGCGCGGCGAGGCGCGCGACAAGGGAGGGCGGGCGGTCGGCGGTCATCGGGTTCGTCCGTGGGGGCGGCATGCGACGCGGCGCGGGCCGTCGTCGCGGTCCTGCGTGGCGGGGAATGGGCGCGGCCTTCAGGCGAAGGCCCGCACCGCCTCCTCGCGCGACTCGTAGATGTTGAAGACGTTGTGCATGCGCATGAGTTCGAACAGCGCCCGCACGGTCCGCGACATCGCGCACAGCTTGAAGTCGCCCTTGCGTCCGCTCGCCTCGCGCAGGCACCCGATCAGGACGCCCAGCCCCGAACTGTCGACGAACTCGATGCCCGACATGTCGAGCACGATGCGCGAACGGTCCGCCATCGCGGACTCGGCCGCCGCGCGGAATTCGCGCACGTTGCTCGCGTCGATGCTCTTCCCGCAATACTCGAATACGAGGACGTCGTCGCCCTCGATCCTGCTCTTCATCTCCGTCACCATCGCCGTTTCCATTCGCTCTCGTTCACTCCGTCCTCGCGCCGGGCGTGGCTGTCAGATGCGCCCCGCTCCCCGCCGCGACCCGGGATTACACCCCAACCCCCCGTCCGAATTGTGATCGCACTGTGACGACGACGGGCGCGGCGGCGTCAGGCCCGCCCGGCGGTCTCCAGCAGCCGCCGCAGCTCGGCCAGCGCCGCGTCGAGCGGGGGCCCGCCGCCGCGCTCGGCCAGGTCGTGGGCCACGCGGGCGGCGTGGCCCAGTTCCGCCAGGCCGAACGCGCCCGCCGCGCCGGCCAGCCGGTGGAGCGCCGTGACGCGGGCGTCGGCGTCGGCGGCCTGCTCGATGTCCCGCCAGCGCTGGGGCAGGCGGTCGACGAACCGCCGGCGCAGGGCGTCCAGGGCGGCCGCGTCGGCCGGGGAAAGGGCGTCACCCGGGGCCGGGGCCACGGCCGTGCTCCCAGTAGATGCGGATCTGTTGCGGCAGCGCGACGGGGTCGAACGGCTTCACGATCACCCCCGTGGCACCGTGTCGCAGCAACCCCTCGATCTCGTGCGCCATCGCCTTGGCGGTGAGGAAGACGACCGGGACGCCGGCGAGCTCCGGGAGCGCCCGCAGCGCCTCCAGCGTCTCCGGGCCGGACAGGTCCGGCATCATCACGTCGAGCAGGATGAGGTCCGGCCGGAACGCGACCGCCTGCGCGACCGCGGCCCGCCCGCCGGAACAGGCCAGCACCTCGTAGCCGCCGACCTTGGCGAGGCTGAACTCGAGGATCATCCGGATGTCGTCGTCGTCCTCGACGCACATCACGCGGCGCAGCTCGCTCATGCCCGACCCTCCGCCGCCTGCGCCGGTGCGCGCGGCCCCGCGTCGGCAGCGCCGTCCACGCGCAGTGCGTCGCGCGCCGCGCGCACCACGTCGTCGCGGCCGCTGCCGGACTTGCGCAGCCATGCCGCGCCGACCCGCTGCGCGAAGGCGTCGGTCACCGAGTCGCTGTAGAGGATGACGCGGTCGGGGGCGGCGAGGCGTTGCAGTTCGCCGCAGAACACGTCGGCATCCCCCTGCGCGTGGGTGTCCGCCAGCACCATGCCGGGCCGTGTGCGGCGCGTGACCTGCGCGGCCTGCGCGAGCCCGGGCACCGCCTCCACGTCGCAGACCGCGTCGAGCCACGTGGCCACGCGCCGGCGGGCATCGGCGTCCTGGTCGACCACCAGCGCCCACGGTCGCGCGGCGACGGCCTGCCGGCCCGCGCGCGGGAACGTGACCGAGAACACGCTGCCGCCACCCGGCGCGTCCTCGGCGCCGATGCTGCCGCCCATCCGCTCGACGAGCATGCGGCTGATGTAGAGGCCCAGGCCCGCGCCGCCGCGCGCGCGCTGGTCGGAGCCGTCGGCCTGCGAGAACTTGGAGAAGAGGCGCGAGCGGAACGCGGCGTCGACGCCGGGTCCGTGATCGCGCACCCGGACCGTCAGCTCGTGCTCCGCCACCTCGAGGCTCACGGTCACGGCGCTGCCGATGGGCGAGTGCTTGATGGCGTTGGACACGAGATTCGCCATCACCTGCAGGAAGCGGTCGCCGTCGAGGTCCACCTCCGCCATCGCCGCCTCGGGGTCCGCCTGCAGGCGGATCTCGACGCCGGCACGCTCGGCGTACCCTTCGTTCGCCGCCTGCGCCTCGCGCAGCAGGTCGCCGATGCGCACGCGGCGCGCGCGCAGCTCGAGCCGGTTGCCTTCCAGCTTGGCGAGGTCGAGGATGTCGTCGATGAGGCGCGACAGCCGCCGGCCGTTGCGCTCGGCCGCCTCCGCGAGCGGGCGCGCGGTCTCCGGCAGCGGTCCGGTCGCGCCGGAGGCGAGCAGCGTCAGCGCGCCCAGCACCGAGGTGAGCGGCGTGCGCAGCTCGTGGCTCACCGTCGCCACGAACTCGTCCTTCATGCGTTCGACGCGGCGCTGCTCGGTGAGGTCGCGCACCACGAGCGTGTAGCGCAGCGCGTCGTCGTCGTCCCACTCGCTGGCGCCGATGCGCGCGGGGAACCGCGTGCCGTCGGAGCGGTGGAGCGTGACGTCGCCCCCGGAGCGCAGGGCTGCCAGGTCCGCGCCCAGCACGTCGCGGCAGTCGCGGCCCCGCAGGCCCCGCCGCGTGCCGTCCGCGAACGCCTGCTCGGCCGCGAGATTGGCCTCGAGGATGCGCCCGTCGGCGTCGCACGTGATCACCGCGTCGAGGATGTTGTCGTGGATGCGGCGCTGCAGCTGCGCGAGGCCGCGCAGGCGTCCCTGCAGGTCGAGCACGCGCCGGTACTGGCGCAGCTTGGCCGTGAGCAGCGCGGCGTTGACGGGCCGGGTGAGGAAGTCGTCGGCGCCGTTCTCGAGCGCGAAGATGAAGTGCTCGTCGGTGCGGAACGACGACGTCGCGACGATCGGCAGCCAGCGGTCCGCATGCGTCGCGCGGATGCGCCGCGTGACCTCGAACCCGTCCATGCCCGGCATCAGCAGGTCGAGGAGCACGACGTCGATGCGCCGGACCGCGATGATCTCGAGCGCGTCCGCGCCGCTGGCGGCGCCGACGGGGACGTGACCCAGCTCGACGACGAGTGCGCACAGCGCGTGGCGCGACGCCTGGATGTCGTCGACGACGAGGATGGTGAGTGGGGATCCGGAACCCGGCATGGTGTTCCCTGTGGCCTTCACCATGGTAACGCACGGCAACCCGGTCACGAAGCGCCATCGTTGCCGAGGGTTAACAAAGCCGTCACAACTGACCGGGCGTGCGCCGCTTTAATGGCGGCCGTGTCGATTCACCCACGAGCTGCCATGTCCCGCATTCCCCAACTCCGCCCGCCCGTCGTCAACCGGCTGCACGCCCAGCTTGCGCGCTGGTCCTGGCGTTTCCACACGCGCCTGCCGCACCTCGCGAAGCGCACCGTCGACGTCGTGGTGGTGCTGGCCGCCCTCGTCCTGCTCGCCCCGGTGCTGGCCGCCGTCGCGATCGCGATCCGGCTGCACGACGGCGGCCCGGTGCTGTTCTGGCAGGTGCGCGTCGGCCGCAACGGGCGGCACTTCCCGTTTCCGAAGTTCCGCTCGATGTGCGTGAACGCGGAAGCGGTGCGCGCGCAGATCGAGGCGCGCAACCAGCACGGCGCGGACGGCGTGACCTTCAAGATGAAGCGCGATCCGCGCATCACGCCGGTGGGTCGCCTCATCCGGCGCACGAGCATCGACGAACTGCCGCAACTGTGGTGCGTCCTGCGCGGCGACATGAGCCTCGTCGGGCCGCGGCCGCCGCTGCCGAAGGAGGTCGACCGCTACTCGCTCGCCGACCGCGCGCGCCTGTCGGTGACGCCGGGCCTCACCTGCATCTGGCAGGTGAGCGGGCGCTCCGAGATCCCGTTCCCCGAGCAGGTGCGCATGGACGTGCGCTACATCCACGAGCAGTCGCTCGCGACCGACGTCAAGCTGCTGCTGCTGACCGTGCCTGCCGTCGTGCTGGGCCGCGGGGCCTACTGATGGCGACCGTGAACCCTCCCGCGCGGGTCGTGCTGTTCGCCACGCCACGCGCGGCGCCGGACCTGCCGGTGCCCGCCGACTACCCGGCGGCGCTGCTGCCACTGGGACACGCGAGCGTGGCCGAGCGGATGGTCGAGCAGTTCGTCGCCTGCGGCTGCCGCGACGTCGATCTCGTCGTGTCCGACCGGCCCGAGCGCCTGCGCGAGCTGCTGGGCGACGGCGAGCGATGGGGGCTGCGCCTGCGCTGGCGCCTGGCGAAGGACCCCCTCCATCCGTACGCGGCGCTGGCGGCAACCGGATGCGAGCCCGGCGCGCGCGTGCTCGTCGGTCACGCCGACCACTGGATCGGAAGCGCGGCGCTGCGTCGCCTCTGTGCGGCCGATACCCTGCTCATGCGCCTCGACGCCGGCGACAACCTCGCGTGGAGCGGCTGGGCCGCGCTGCCCGCGGCGCTGCTGTACGCGGTGTCGCCGCACTGCGACCGCCGCGCGCTCGGCGCACGGCTCGCGGCAACCGGCCTGCGGCCGCTCATCGCGCACGACGACGAGACGGGCACGCAGCTCGACGCGCGCGGCCTCATGCAGGCGCAGCGCGCGCTGATCGCCGGCACGCCCGAGGCGCCATGGCCCATCGAGTGGATCGCGACGCCGTGGGGCGCGATGAGCCCGCAGGCCCGCGTGCACCGCAACGCGCGGATGCGCGGGCCGGTGCTGGTGGGGCCCGGGAGCATCGTCGCGGCGGACGCGCGGGTCGGGCCCAACGTGGTGCTCGCGCGCGACGTCATCGTCGAGGCGCGCACCACGGTGCAGGACGCGACCGTGCTCGCGGGCACGTACATGGGACCCGGGCTCGACGTTAGCGACGCCATCGTCAACGGCGGGCGCCTGCGCAACCTCGCCCTCGGCGCCGACGCCGTGCTGCCGCGCTCGGAGGGGCTGCTCATGAGCCTGCACCCGGAAGGACCGCCGCGCGCGTCGGCCATGGGGCGCGCGGTCGCGTTCGCGGCGGCGGTCGTGCTGGCCCCGCCCGCGCTCGTCGCGGCCGCGGCGAAGCCGTGGCGCGAGCCGTGGTCGCCGTGGGTGCGCCAGCACGTCGTGGTGGGCCTCGACGACGCGACCCGCCAGCTCGTCACCGTGCCGCTGCGCTGCCCGCGCAAGTCGGCGGGACCCGCGCGCCGGCTCGCTGCCGCGTACGGCGCGCTGCTCGACGTCGCGCAGGGACGGCGCCACTGGTTCGGCGTGCGGCCGCGGCGCAGCGGCGAGTGGCACGCGCTCAATCCCGAGTGGCAGGCGCTGCTCGCGAGCGCGCCCATCGGCCTCTTCAACGCGCCCGCGTGGGCGGCGGACGACGGCGTGCGGCTGGAAGCCGACGCCGCGGCCGACGTGTTCTTCGCGGTGCGCCGCAACTGGCGCGAGAACCTGCGCATCGTGATGGCCGCGCTGCGCGGTCCGCGGACCGCCTGACGCGCATTCCGGCACAATGCCGGGCACGGCGGTCCCGACCCACGATGGCTTTCCACTTCCTCAGGCACATGCTCGGCCGGCGCAGCGCGCCGGCGGCTGACGTGCGTCCGGCGCCGGCCGCGGCGGAGGTCGCCGCCGTCCTGCACGAACTCGTCCGCACGCGGGCGTTCGTCGCCGTGCATCCGGATGGCCACGCCACGCCGTCCACGACGCTGCTGCTCGCGGCGTCCGAAGCGTGCCTGTGGCTCGACGCGCCGCCGGATGCGCAGGCCCGGGCGCGGCTGGAGGAGGCGCGGCGGCTTCACTTCGCGGCGAGCCTGCGCGGCGTGAAGCTCACGTTCGCCACGCCGGGCGGCGAGGCCGTCACGGTCGACGGCGCGCCGGCACTGCGCGTGGCGTGTCCGACGACGATCCGCCGCCACCAGCGGCGCGAGTTCTTCCGCGCGCCGGTGCCGCGGCGGCACCGGCTCGAGTGCGTGTTCCCGTTGCCTTCCGCCGCGGCGCCCGTGCGCATGCCGGTCGAGGACTTGAGCTGCGGCGGCGTGGGCATCCGCCATCGGGCGCTCGCCCCGGACTTCATGGCGGGCTGGCGTTACCCCGGCGCGAGACTCCTGCTGGGTGCGGTCCCGTGGCTCGACGTGGAACTCGAAGGTGTGCACCTCGCGCGCACGCCCGGCGGCCAGCGGCCGCCGCTCGCCGGCTATCGCTTCGTCACGCTCGCGCGCGCCGACGCGCAGAAACTCCAGCACTTCATGCACGTGCTGCAGGCCGAAGCGGGCCTGCCCGCGTGAAGGCTCCGCCGGGCGGTCGCCGGCGCCTCGTCGCGCCGCGGGGCGTGCGCCCGCCGCGCGCGCTGCTCGCAGCCATGCTGCTCGCCGCCGCATCGGCCGCGGGCGCCGCGGGCGTTCCGGACGTCGCCCCCGAGGACCGCGCGCCGGTCGCGGTGGGCATGGCGCTCGGCGCCAACCTCCCGCCCATCGCCGACTGGTCCGCGACCCCGGTGTACGTCGACGTCGTGCGCCAGGCCCGGCGCTTCGGCAGCCCCGACGCGCCGTGGGACGAGGCGGCCGTGCTCGGTCCCGACGGGTGGCCGGTCGGCGACTTCGGTGTCTTCCTGATGACCGGGCAGGCCGGCCTCGCGGGCACGGCGGGCACCTATGCGGTGGCGTTCGACGGCGAGGCGGTCGTCGATGTCGTCGCGTCCAACGCGTACACCGCGAACCCGCGCTACGACGCGGCGCGAGACCGCACGACGCTCGACGTCGTGGTGCGCGAAGGCGCCGACCAGCTCGCGCTCAGGTTCACGCAGACGCGCGGCGGCATCCGCAACCTCACCGTGCTGCGGCCCGGCTACGCGGAGGCGGACGCGCCGCTCTTCACGGCGCCGTTCCTCGCGCACCTCGGGCGCTTCCGCGTGCTGCGCGCCATGGACTGGCTCGCCACCAACACGAACCACGGCGCGGTGGCGTGGGACACGCGACCGACGCCGGAGCGCGTTCGTTACGCGGGCCCCGGCGGCGTGCCGTGGGAGCACGTGATCGCGCTCGCCAACGCAACCGGCAAGGACCTCTGGATCAACGTGCCGGTGCGTGCCGACGACGCGTACGTGCGCAATCTCGCGGGCCTGCTGCACGCCACGCTGCGGCCCGGCCTCGCGGTCTACGTCGAATACGCGAACGAGCTGTGGAATCCCGGGTACGGGCAGTTCGCGGCGAACCTCGACCTGACCCGCGCCGACGTCGCGGCCGATCCCGGCTCACCCCTTGCGTACGACGGCACCACCGACGTCAACGTGCTCGCGTTCCGGCGCGTGGCGCTGCGGCTGAAGGAGATCGGCGACGTCTTCCGCGACGAGTACGGGGACGCCGCGATGCAGCGCATCATCCGGCCGGTGCTCGCGGGGCAGGTGGTGCAGCCGCACATCGCCGAGCTGGGGCTCGCGTTCCTCGACGCCGTGTACGGCCCGCCCGCGCGCTACGTCTACGCGCTGGCGGGCGCGCCGTACTTCAACCTGGGCCGCGCGCAGACCGCCGACGGTCTCGACGCCGATGCGGTGCTCGCTGCGATGGCCGACTCGGTCGCGGGGTTGCCGGAGGCGAATGCGTTCGAGAAGAACCGCGCGCTCGCGTCGTGGTACGGGTTGCGCTGGCTCGCGTACGAGGCGGGGTCGGACACGTTTGGGCCGGGGAGCATCGCGGCGAAGGCCGCGGCGAGCCTCGACCCCCGCTTCGTGCCGCTGTGCCTCGACTATCTGCGGGCGTGGGACGAATGGGACGGCGACCTTCTCGTCTGGTACACCGCGGGCGCGGGCCGCTGGGACGGGCCCTTCGGCACGTGGGAGCTGACCCGCGACCTCGCGGTGACCGACACGCCGAAGCAGCGCTGCCTCGACACGGCAGCCGGGCGCCGCCTCGCGCGCACCGCGCAGGGCCACCCGGTGCCCGGCCGCTTCGCCGCGGGCGAGCACGTCGGTACCCTCGACCGCACGGCGCCGGTGCGCTACCTCGCGCCGGGCCAGTCGGTCTCCTACCTCGTGCACGCCGACACCGCCGGCCCGCGCGAACTCGTGCTCGTCACCGAGGCGGCGGCGTCCGGCAACGTGCTCGGCGTCGCGGTGAACCACGGCGCCGAAGTCGCGGTGGAACTGGCCCCGGCCGGGTGGAACGTGCCGGTCGCGCAACCGGGCGTGGTGCTGGAACTGGCGGTGGGCTACAACACGCTGCGCGTCACCACGCGCGCGGCGACGACCGGGTACGGCCTGCACGCGCTCGAGTGGCGCGCCACGGGCGCCGCGCCGGCGCCCTGACGCCACGCGGGGGGGCGCAGGATCAGGCGACCGCGAGGCGGGCCACGGCGGCCCCCGGCGTCCGGTAGCCGTCGGGATTGGCCGACTGCCAGCGCCACGCGTCGGCGCACATCGTCGGGAGCGAGTGTTCCGCCTGCCATCCCAGAATCGCGCGCGCCTTGTCCACTTCCGCGTAGTACTCCGCGACGTCGCCCGGGCGGCGTGCGCTGACGACCCACGGAATCGCGCGCCCGGAGGCCTGCTCGAACGCGCGCACGAGCTCGAGCACCGAGTGCCCGCGACCGGTGCCGAGGTTCAGCGTGGTGACCGGTGCCGTGGCGTCGTCCATCAGTCGCGCCAGTGCCGCGACGTGGCCGCGCGCGAGGTCGACGACATGGATGTAGTCGCGCACCCCGGTGCCGTCCGGCGTCGGGTAGTCGTTGCCGAATACGGACAGTGCCGCGCGCCGGCCGATCGCCACTTGCGCGACGAACGGCATCAGGTTGTTCGGCACGCCCACCGGGTCCTCGCCGATCAGCCCGCTCGGATGCGCGCCGACCGGATTGAAGTAGCGCAGCAGCATCACGCGCCAGCGCGGATCGGATGCGGCGACGTCGGTCAGCATCCCCTCGACCATCAGCTTGCTGCGCGCGTAGGGACTCGCCGGCGCGAGCGGCGCGTCCTCCGCGACCGGCACCGAGCGCGGCGCGCCGTACACGGTGGCGGTCGAGCTGAAGACGATCCGGCGCACGCCGTGGCGATGCATCGCGTCGGCCAGCGCGACGCTGCCGGCGACGTTGTTCGAGTAGTAGTCGACGGGCCGGGCCACCGATTCGCCGACCGCCTTCAGCCCCGCGAAGTGCACGACCGCGTCGATGCGCCGACCCGCGAACAGGCGGTCGAGGGCGCGGCCGTCGCGCACGTCAGCGCCGACGAACGTCGGCGCCCGGCCGGCGATGCGCGCGATGCGGGTGAGCGCTTCCGGCGAGCTGTTGCACAGGTTGTCGAGGACGACGACGTCCCACCCGGCGGCGAGCAGCTCCACGCAGGTGTGCGAGCCGATGTAGCCGGCCCCGCCGGTCAGGAGCGCGGTGGGCATCAGCAGGCCTCCGCGGTCGCGGGTTCCGCCGCGCGTCCGTAACGGTCCTCGAAGCGCACGATGTCGTCCTCGCCCAGGTAGTCGCCGCACTGGATCTCGACGATCACGAGCGGGAGGCTGCGCGTGTTCGCGAGGCGGTGCCGCACGCCGACCGGGATGAACGTCGACTCGTTGGCCGCGAGCGTGGCCTGCTCGTCGCCGCGGGTGACTTGGGCGGTGCCGTGGACCACGACCCAGTGCTCGCTGCGGTGATGGTGCAGCTGCAGCGACAGCGACGCGCCGGACCGGACCTCGATGCGCTTGATCTTGAACCCCGGGCCCTCGTGCAGCACCGTGTAGCTGCCCCACGGCCGGCTGACGGTGCGGTGGTTGCGGTAGGCGTCGTGGCCGCGCGCCTTCAGTTCGCCCACGACGTCCTTCACCTTCTGCAGGTGGTCGCGGTGCGCGACCAGCACGGCGTCGGGCGTGTCGACGACGACGAGGTTCTCGACGCCGACGGTGGCGACCACGCGCTCGCCCGCGTCGACGTACGTGCCGCGCGTGGCGACGCTGATGCGCTCACCCTTGCCGCCGTTGCCGTCGGCGTCGGGGCCGGCGAGGTCCGTGATCGCCTGCCACGAGCCGACGTCGCTCCAGTCGAACGTACCGCGCACCACCTCCACGTCGCCGGCGGCGGCCGCCTTCTCCATCACCGCGTAGTCGATCGAGATGTCGGGAACCGTGGCGAAGGGCCCTGCCTCGATGTTCAAGGACTCGGGCATCGGCTCATGTGCGCCCGGCCAGGACGCGCAGCAGCGGCACGCGGCCGCGAGGATTTCGGGCGCGTGGCGGGCGAAGGCGTTGAGGATCGCGCCGGCCGTGAAGACGAACATGCCCGAGTTCCACAGGTAGCGGCCCGACGCCACGTACTCGCGCGCCTGCGCGGCCTGCGGCTTCTCGACGAAGCGCAGCGCCTCGCCCGCCTCGCCGCACTCGATGTAGCCGAACCCGGTGTCCGGGTACGCCGGCGTGATGCCGAAGGTCACGAGCCGGCCGGTCTGCGCGAGCGCCACCGCGCGGGTGACCGCGGCGGCGAACGCGGCGCGGTTCGCGATCAGGTGATCCGCCGGCAGCACGACCAGCACGTCATCCGCGCTGCCGTAGCGCTGCGCCCACAGCGCGGCCAGCGCGATCGCGGGCGCGGTGTTGCGGCCCATCGGCTCCAGCAGGAACGCGGCGCGGGCGCCGACGTCCGCGTCGACGCCGTCGTAGAGTTCGCGCGTCGCGAGGTGGTGCTCGCGGTTGGTGACGGTGAGCGTGCGGCGCACGCCGGGCAGCGCCCACGCCCGCTTGGCGGTCTTGGCGAGCAGCGTCTCGCCGTCGGGCATCGGCAGGAAGGGCTTCGGCGTCGCGGCCCGGGAGAGGGGCCACAGGCGCGTGCCGGCGCCGCCGGAGAGAATCACGGGGAGGATCATGCGGGTTCCTTTGCGGATGGCGTGGCCGCCACCTTACGCAACCCGGGCGCGGCGCTCGTCAGGAGATTGTGAAATCGGGAACGTCCGTGCGGCGCCCGGCGCCGCGGGGCGTTCTTGTAGTATCGGCCCCGCGGCATCGCGCGCGGCGCGCACCGATTGCGAAAGGCGGCACGGCATGAAGGGACGGATCACCCGGCGGGAATTCCTGGGTCTCGCGGCGGCGGCAGCGGCGACCGGCGGGCTCGCGGGCTGCGGGGGCGGGGAATCGTGCGCGACGGGTCCCGACGGCAAGCTCACCTGCGCGCTGCCGCAGCCGACCGAGACGCCGTTCGACACCGTCGTCGTGCTCATGATGGAGAACCGGTCGTTCGACCACCTGCTGGGCTGGCTGCCGGGCGCGAACGGCCGCCAGCAGGGACTGCGCTACGCGGACGTCAACGGCGTGCTGCAGGACACGTGGCCGCTCGCGCCCGACGTCCAGGGCTGCGCGTACGACGACCCCGGCCACACGTGGCAGGAGATGGCGGTCCATTACAACGGCGGCCGCTGCGACGGCTTCCTCAAGACGGCGAAGGCGGGCGACCGCTTTCCCGTCGGCTACTACACGGGCGCCGACCTGCCGGTCCTCTCCGTGCTCGCGCAGAACTACACGACGTTCGACAACTACTTCAGCGCGATGATGGGCGCGACGTGGGAGAACCGGCTCTACCAGCTGACCGGCACCACGCAGGTCGGCATGGACGACAGCTTCTACCAGAAGGGCGGGGACAAGGGCGGGCCGCGTCCCTGCACCATCGACCTCGCGATCTTCGACCGCGTGCTCGCCGCGGGCCTGTCCACGGGCTACTACTACCACGGCGAGCCCATGACCGGCCTCTTCGCGAACCGCCGCTACGACGCGATCTCGCACACCGTCGACCGCTTCTTCACCGACGCGGCGCGCGGCACGCTGCCGAACGTCGTGTTCGTCGACCCGGACTACACCGACGACGCGGAGAGCAACGGCACGTCCAACGACTACCACCATGCGGGCAGCGTGCTGGTCGCGGAGGCGTTCGTCGCGAAGGTGTACAACGCGCTCAAGGACAGCCCGCAGTGGGGGCGCATGGTGTTCGTGCTGAACTTCGACGAGAACGGCGGCTTCTACGACCACGTGCCGCCGCCCGCGTGCCAGGACGACACGGTGCTCGCCGGCACCGGCCCGTTCCCGGACCTGAAGCGCCTGGGCTTCCGCGTGCCGTGCATCGCGATGGGCCCGTACGCGCCGAAGAAGATCGAGAGCGGAGGACCGTACGAGCACGCGTCGATCCTGCGCATGATCGAGTGGCGGTGGAACCTGCCGCCGATGACGACGCGCGACCGCACGGCGAAGAACCTCGCCGACGCGCTCGACTTCAAGAACCAGCGGCCGGCGGTCGTCATGCCGTCGTACACCGCGCCGGCGCCGCTCGTGTGTCCGCACCCGTGACCGGGTCGCGGCGCCCGCGGATGGTGGCCGTCGGGGCCGTCTGCTCGGCGACCCTGTTCCGCGTCGACGCGATTCCGCCGGCGCCCGCCAAGGCGCTGGCGAGCGCGACGCTGCACCTCGTCGACGGCATGGCGCTGTCGGCCGCGTGCGCGTTCGAGCGCCTGGGCGGCCGGGCCACCGTCTGGTCGCGGATCGGCGACGACCGCATCGGTACGGAGGCACGCGCGCTGATGGCGGAAGAAGGTCTCGACGTCTCGGGGTTGCACGTCGTGCCCGGGGCGGTGACATCGCACGTCGCGATCGTCGTCGACCGCCGCGGCGAGCGCCTCGTCGTGCCCTACCACGATCCCGCGGCGGACGCCGCCCCCGACTGGCTGCCGCTCTCCACCCTCGCGGACGCCGACCTCGTGCACGGCGAGACCCGCTGGCCGGAGGGCGCGGAGGCTGCGCTGCGCGCCGCGCGCGAGCGCGGCATCCCCACGCTGCTCGACGGCGACGTCGCGCCGCTCGCGACGCTGCAGCGCCTCGTGCCGCTCGCCGACTGGGCGGTCTTCTCCGATGCCGGCCTCGCGCTGTACGCCGGGTGCGACGCGGTCGACGAGGCGCTGCGCCGCGTGGGCGAACGCCACGCGGGCCACGTGGGCGCGACCTGCGGCGCGGACGGCTACCGGTGGTACGAAGGGGGCCGCGTCCACCACGTGCCCGCGCCCGCGGTCGCGGCGGTCGACACGCTTGGCGCCGGCGACGTGTTCCACGGCGCGTTCGGCCTCGCGCGGATCGAGGGTCGTCCCGTGCGCGCCGCCGCGCAGTTCGCGTGCGCGGCGGCCTCGCTGAAATGCACCCGCTTCGGCGGCCGCCTCGGGTGCCCGACGCGGGCGGAGGTCGACGCGCTCGTGACGGCGACGTATGGTGCGTGACGCCGCGGCCGGCGCGTCGCCGGGCGCCTGCGAGTCGTGAGAGACTCGCGTCCTCGATTCCCCGGAGCCGTCCATGATCCGCCGCCTCGCCCTGCCGCTCCTCGCCGCCGCGCTCGTCGCCGGCTGCGCCACCCCCGCGACCGACCCGACCGCGGCGAACGCACGCTACGAGCGGGTGCTCGAGAGCCCGTTGCGCACCGAGCAGGACCGCAAGATGGACGCGTCGCGGCACCCGGCGGAACTGCTCGCGTTCGCGCAGGTGCAGTCCGGGTGGCGCGCGCTCGACGTCGCCGCCGGCGGCGGCTACACCGCGCAGCTCATCGCGCTCGCGGTGGGGCCGAACGGCACGCTGTGGGCGCAGGCCGCGCGGCCGAACGCCAACCTCGCCAAGCGGCTCGAGGAGCATCCCCAGGCCAACTTCATCGTGGTCACGCGCCCGTTCGACGACCCGGTGCCGCCCGAGGCCACCAACCTCGACCTCGTGACGCTGGTGCTCAACTACCACGACATCACGTACCTGCCGGTGGACCGCGCGCGCATGAACCAGCGCATCTTCGCGGCGCTGAAGCCCGGCGGCCGGTACGTGATCGTGGACCACGCCGGACGCGCGGGCACGGGCGTCACCGAGGGCCAGACGCTGCACCGCATCGACGAGGACGTCGTGCGCCGGGAAGTGCTGGCGGCCGGGTTCGTGCTCGACGGCGAGGGCAGCTTCCTGCGCAACCCGGCCGACCCGCGCACCGGCTCGACCAACAATCCGCCGGTGCCGACCGACAAGTTCGCGCTGCGCTTCGTCAAGCCGCGCTAGCGGGCGCCGCATGACGTCCGACCTCACGTGGTGCGCCGCGACCGACGTCGCGCAACGTATCGTCCGCGGTGAACTCACGGCCGTCGCCGCCGTCGAGGCGAGCCTCGCGCGCCTCGCCGCGACGGAGCCGGCGGTCAACGCTTTCGTGACGGTCACCGCCGACGCCGCGCGGCAGGCCGCACGCGACGCCGATGCGCGCCGCGCGCGCGGCGAGCCGCTGCCGCCGCTGCACGGTGTGCCGGTGTCGGTGAAGGATCTCGTCGCGGTCGGCGGCGTGCCGTTCACCTTCGGCTCGCGCAGCATGCGCGACAACGTTGCGGCGGCCGACGCCGTGGCGGTGGAGCGGTTGCGCCGCGCCGGCGCGATCATCGTCGGCAAGACGACCACCAGCGAATACGGCTGCAAGGCGGTCGGCGAGTCGCCGCTCACCGGCCTCACGCGCAACCCGTGGCGGCTCGACCATACGGCCGGCGGATCGAGCGCCGGCGCCGCGGCGAGCGTGGCGGCCGGGGTCACTGCGATCGCCGTGGGCACCGACGGCGGCGGCTCCATCCGCATACCGGCCGCGCTCACCGGACTCGTCGGCGTGAAGGCCCAGTTCGGCCGCATCCCCGTGTACCCGACGCCCGCCACGCCCACGCTCGCGCACGTCTGCCCGCTCAGCCGGAACGTGCGCGACGCGGCGTTGCTCTTCATGGCGCTCGCCGGCCACGACGCGCGCGATCCCGCGTCGGCGCCGGTTGCGGTGCCGGACGCGCTCGCCGCGTGCGACGCGGGCGTGCGGGGCCTGCGCGTCGCGTGGTCGCCGACGTTCGGCTACGCGCCGGTCGACCCGGAGGTGCGCGCACTGGCGGAAGCGGCGGCGAACGCGTTCGCTCGCCTGGGCTGCACGGTCGAGGAGGTCGAGGCGCCGTTCGGTGCGGATTCCGCGGACCTGTGGAGCGCGGAGTTCTACGCCGGCATCGCCGCGCGCCTCGCGACCGTCTACCGGGAGCGTCCGGAGGTGCTCGACCCCGAACTCGCGGCCGTGATCGCGCACGCCAACAGCGTCGGGGCCGAGGCGTACTACCGGTCGGTGGCCGCGCGTTACGAGTTCCGCGAGCGCGTGCGCCGCTTCTTCGAGACGTACGACCTGCTGCTGTCGCCCACGCTGCCGGTGGCGGGCGTGCCGGCGGGCGTGGCGATTCCGCAAGGGTTCGCGGACCGCAACATCGTGACGTGGGTCTGCTACACGTATCCGTTCAACCTCACCGGCCAACCCGCGGCGTCGGTGCCCGCGGGCTTCACCGCCGACGGGCTCCCGGTCGGATTGCAGATCGTCGCGCGACCGTGGCGCGAGGACACGCTGTTCGCCGCGGCCGCGGCGTACGAGGCGGCGTGCCCGTGGGACGCGCGGCACCCGGCGGTCTGACCGCGCACGTTCGCGGGCATGCGACCGCTGCATCGCCATCCCGTGCGCACCGCTGTCGTGGCAGCCACGGCACGGGCCCGTGGCTCGTGCTGCCGCTCGCGTGGCGAAGGCGCTCCCGCGACGCCGGTTAACGCGCCCCGCGCGCGCATGCCCGCGGCGGCGTACGATCAGGACTCCGCCCGCCTCGCCCGCCCGCCGTGCCGCCGCGCCTTCGCGTCCTCTTCGTCTGCCTCGGCAACATCTGCCGCTCGCCCACGGCGGAGGTCGTCTTCCGCGACACGGCGACGCGCGCCGGCCTGAAGGGACTCGCGGTCGATTCCGCCGGCACCGGCGAGTGGCACGTGGGCAATCCGCCCGACTGGCGGGCGATCGAGCACGCGCGCCGCCGCGGCTACGAGCTCGCTCACCTGCGGGCGCGGCAGGTCGGCCGGCGCGACTTCGCCGATTTCGACTACGTGTTCGCGATGGACCGGTCCAACCTCGCGGTCCTGACCGCGCTGCGTCCGGCGGACTGCACCGGCCACCTGGGCCTCTTCCTCGACGGCGCGCCGGAACTCGCCATGCGCGACGTGCCCGATCCCTACGACGGCGGTCCCGAGGCCTTCGAGCGCATGCTCGACCTGATCGAGGCCGCGAGCCGGGCGTGGGTGCGCACGCTGGCACCGCGCCTGACCTGACGCAAGCTCCCGCGCCGCGCCGCACGCCGTCGCCGGCGCGCGCGGCATAATGGCGGCACAACAACGTCACCGGCGCCTCCGCCCGCCACGAGCGATGCGGCCTGCGCGCCAGCGAGGAGAGCGCATGAACCGCATCACCGTCGAGCAGGAGCGCCGTTCGGAGCGCCTGTCGGAACTGGTCGCCCTGGTCGAGAGCAAGGTCGCGCCGGAGGAGCGCGCGGCACTGGCCACCTTCGTGCAGGAGTATTACGGCCAGGTCGACCCCGACGACCTCGCGGACCGGCAGCTGGCCGACCTCTACGGCGCCGCGCTGTCGCACTGGAACTTCGCGCGCCGGCGCGAGCCCGGCCATGTGCGCGTGCGGGCGTTCAACCCGACGATCGAGGAGCACGGCTGGCAGTCGACGCACACGATCGTCGAGATCGTGAACGACGACATGTCCTTCCTCGTCGATTCGGTGACGATGGAGGTCAACCGCCACGGCCTCACGCTGCACCTCATCATCCACCCGATCGTCAACGCGCGGCGCGACGCGCGCGGCGTGCTGGAGGCGGTCACGCCGGGGCGCGATCCGGGCACGCGGCGCGAGTCGCTGATCCACGTCGAGGTCGACCGCGTGGCGGGGCAGGGTGTGCTCGACGCCCTCGCGCAGGACGTGGCGCGCGTGCTCGCCGACGTGCGCGTCGCGGTGCACGACTGGAAGCCCATGCAGGACCGCGCGCTCGCGATCGCCGCGGAGATCGAGGCGGCGCCGCCGCCGCTGCCCGGCGCCGAGGTCGCGGAAGGGCGCGCCTTCCTCGCGTGGCTCGCCGCCAACCACTTCACGCTGCTGGGCTACCGGCGGCACGACCTGGTCGCGGTCGACGGCCACGACGCGCTGCGCGTCGTCGCGGGGTCGAGCCTCGGCATCCTGCGCGAACGGGAGGCGGCCGACGTCGCGGCGAGCGCCGCGCCGCTGCCGCCGGAAATCCGCGAGTACGCGCGGCGGCCCGAGCTCATCGTGATCACCAAGTCGACGCTGCGCTCGACCGTGCACCGCCCCGGCTACCTCGACTACATCGCGGTCAAGCGCTTCGACGCCGCCGGCGCGGTGGTCGGGGAGGACCGCTTCCTCGGCCTCTTCACGTCCACCGCGTACAGCGCGAACCCCGCCGACATCCCGCTCCTGCGGCGCAAGGTGGAGAACGTCGTCGGCCGCGCGGGACTGCCGGCCGGCAGCCACGCCGCGAAGGCGCTGCAGAACATCCTCGCCACCTACCCGCGCGACGAGCTCTTCCAGACCGGCGAGGAGGACCTCCTCCGCACGGCGATGGGCATCCTGCACCTGTACGACCGCCAGCGCCTGCGCCTCTTCGTGCGTCGCGACCCGTTCGGCCGCTTCGTGTCGTGCCTGGTCTACGCGCCGCGCGAGATCTACTCGACCGAGATGCGGCAGAAGTGGGTCGCGATCCTGGTCGCGGCATTCGGCGGGTCGAGCTCGGAGTTCAACGTCAACCTGTCCGAGGCCGTGCTCGCGCGCATCCACATCACGGTGCGCACGACGCCGGGCGCCATCCCCGAGTACGACGTGCGCGAACTGGAGCAGCGCCTGGCGCTCGCGTCGCGCCGCTGGATCGACGACCTCAAGAGCGCGCTCGTCGAGGCGCTGGGCGAGGCGCGCGGGCTCGCGCTCTACCACCAGTTCGCGGCCGCCTTCCCCGCGGGCTACCGCGAGGAGTTCTCCGCGCGCGCGGCCGTGCCGCACATCGAGCAGATGGCCGCGCTCACCGACGCGCATCCGCTGGCGATGAGCCTCTACCGGCCGCTGGAGGCGCCCGCCGGCACGCTGCGCTTCCAGCTGCTGCATCGCGGACGCGCGATCACGCTGTCCGACAGCCTCCCGATGCTGGAGCACATGGGCCTGCGCGTGCTCGACGAGCATCCGCACCGCATCGCACCGGACGGCATGCCGCCGGTCGCGATGCACGACTTCGGGCTCGCGTCCGCGCTGCCGGAGGCGGACCTCGAGGTCGAGACCCTGCACGAGGTGTTCG
Organism: Burkholderiales bacterium; assembly: GCA_046347715.1. GTDB lineage: Bacteria > Pseudomonadota > Gammaproteobacteria > Burkholderiales > Casimicrobiaceae > VBCG01. The sequence goes on along the minus strand of JAXMFO010000003.1, from coordinate 406,279 downwards.
AGGACGCGTTCGGCCGCATCTTCCGCGGCGAGGTCGAGAACGACGACTTCAACAAGCTCGTGATCGCCGCGCGCCTGCCGGCGGGCGAGATCGTGGTGCTGCGTGCGTACGCGAAGTACATGCGCCAGATCGGCTTCCCGCTGTCGCAGGCGTTCATCGAGGGCACGCTGGCCGCGCACCCGCGCATCGCGCGGGGCCTGGTCGAACTGTTCCGCGCGCGGTTCGATCCGGCGGGCGGCCTCGACGCCGGCACGCGGGCGGCCGAGCACGAGCGCGCGATCGAGGCGGCGCTGGAGGAGGTCGAGAACCTCTCCGAGGACCGCGTGCTGCGCCAGTACCTGGCCCTCGTGCGCGCGACCACGCGGACCAACTTCTGGCGGCGCGACGCGCAGGGCCGGCCGCGCCCGTTCGTGTCGTTCAAGATCGACCCGGCCAAGGTCCCGGGCCTGCCCGATCCGAAGCCGATGTTCGAGATCTTCGTGTACGCGGTGCGCTTCGAGGGCATCCACCTGCGCGGCGGCCGCGTCGCCCGCGGCGGCCTGCGCTGGTCCGACCGCCTCGAGGATTTCCGCACCGAGGTGCTGGGCCTCATGAAGGCGCAGATGTTCAAGAACACGGTGATCGTGCCGGTCGGCAGCAAGGGCGGCTTCGTGCTGAAGCGCCCGCCGCCGCAGTCCGACCGCGACGCGTACCTGAAGGAAGGCATCGCCTGCTACCAGGACTACCTGCGCGGCCTCCTCGACGTCACCGACAACCTGGCCGGCGGCGCGGCGGTGCCGCCGCCGCAGGTGAAGCGGCACGATACCGACGACCCGTACCTCGTGGTCGCCGCGGACAAGGCGGCACCGCCTGTTCTCCGACTTCGCGAACGCGATCAGCGCCGAGTACGGCTTCTGGCTGGGCGACGCGTTCGCCTCCGGCGGCTCCGCCGGCTACGACCACAAGGAGATGGGCATCACCGCGCGCGGCGCGTGGGAGTCGGTCAAGCGGCACTTCCGCGAGATGGGCACGGACATCCAGTCCACCGACTTCACCGTGGCCGGCATCGGCGACATGTCGGGCGACGTGTTCGGCAACGGCATGCTGCTGTCGCGCCACATCCGCCTCGTCGCCGCGTTCGACCACCGGCACATCTTCCTCGACCCCGATCCCGATCCGGCGGCGAGCTTCGCGGAACGCGAGCGCCTGTTCCGCATGCCGCGCTCGTCGTGGGCCGACTACGACGCCAGGCTCCTCTCGCCGGGTGGCGGCATCCATCCGCGCAGCGCGAAGTCCATCGCGCTCACGCCGGAGGTCAAGGCGCGGCTCGACCTCAAGGCCGACACGCTCACCCCGGCGGAGCTCGTCAACGCGATCCTCAAGGCCCCGGTCGACCTCATCTACAACGGCGGCATCGGCACCTACGTCAAGGCCGCGAGCGAGACGCACGCGCAGGTCGGCGACCGCGCCAACGACGCGGTGCGCGTCAACGGCCGCGACCTGCGCTGCAAGGTGTTCGGCGAGGGCGGCAACCTGGGGTGCACGCAGCTGGGCCGCATCGAGTACGCGATGGCGGGCGGGCGCATCTGCAACGACGCGATCGACAACTCGGCGGGTGTGGACACCTCCGACCACGAGGTGAACATCAAGATCCTGCTCGGGCTCCCCATCGCCGACGGCGAGCTCACCGAGAAGCAGCGCAACGCGCAGCTCGCGCAGATGACCGACGACGTCGCGGCGCAGGTGCTGCGCGACAACTACTTCCAGACCCAGGTGCTCTCGGTCACCAACCGCATCGCGCCGCAACTGCTCGACGCGCAGGCCCGCTTCATGCAGTACCTCGAGAAGACGGGGCGCATCAACCGCGCGCTCGAACACCTGCCGTCCGACGACGAGATCGCGGAGCGCCGGAGCGCCGGCCGCGGCCTGACCCGGCCGGAGGCGGCCGTGCTGCTCGCGTGCAGCAAGATCTGGCTCGACGAGGAGCTCAAGTCCTCGCCGCTGCCCGACGACCCGTGGGTCGCGACCGCGCTCGAGCGCTACTTCCCCAAGGCGCTGCGCGAGAAGTTCGCCACCTACATGCCGCGCCATCCGCTGAAGCGCGAGATCATCGCGACGCACGTGCTGAACAGCATGGTCAACCGCGTCGGCAGCACGTTCGTGCACCGCCTGTGCGAGACCACCGGCGCGCGCCCGCACGAGGTGGTGCGCGCCTACCTGCTCGCCCGCGAGATCTTCGGCCTCGTGCCGCTGTGGCAGGCGATCGAGGCGCTCGACAACCAGGTGGCCGACGAGGTGCAGTCGGCGATGCTGGTCGACACCAGCGGCCAGCTCGAGCGCGCCACGCTGTGGTTCCTGCGGTCGCGGCGCCTCGGCGACGCCATGGCGGAGACCATCGCCCGCTTCCGGCCGGGCGTGGAGGCGCTCTCCGCGCGGCTGCCGAAGCTCCTCGACGCCGCGGAGCAGGCGCGCATCGACGGGCGCATCGCGGAGCTGACGGGGGTGGGCGTGCCGCGCGCGCTCGCCGAGCGCGTCGTCACCTTCGACACGCTGCACGCCGCGCTCGACATCGCCGAGGTGGCCGCCGACGCCGGCAAGCCAGTCGAGCCGGTCGCCGCCGTGTACTTCGACATCGCCAACCGGCTGGGCCTCGCGTGGCTGCGCGAGCGGGTGGCGGCCTTGCCCGGCGGCGCCCATTGGCGCAATCTGTCAAAGGGGGCGATGCAGGACGACCTGTCTGCGCTCACCCGCACCATCACCGCCAACGTGATCGGCGGCGGCGGCGACGTCACCGCCACCGCGACGATCATCGGCGCGTGGAAGGACCACAACCGGCGCGCACTCGAGCGCGCCGCGCAGATCCTCACCGAACTGCGGGCGGCGACGACGCCGGACGCCGCGATGCTCTCGGTGGCGTTGCGCGAACTGCGGGCGCTGACCTAGCGCATCCCCTCCCGCCCGGCGCCGTCCGGGCGGGAGCGTCCCCGACCACGGGTTGGTCCCGGCCGGGTCAACACCTGCGTAGGTATACTTATTGCTCGGCCTTGGGCCGTGGCATGGGAGGGGCCAACTTCCCCGGACCGACTGACAGTGCATGACGCCTTGTTCCCGCATCGCGTCGGCGTGTCCTGGCCCGTGACGGGTTTCCCGTCGCGGACGCCGGTTCCGGGGCCCCGGTTCCCCGCATTACGTCGCGACAACTGCAGGGGACACCGCAAGTGGGATCGGCGATCGTGCGCGCAGCGGCGCGCTGGTGGGGAGCGCGCGTGCAGGCGCAGGGGATCATGTCCGCGGTGCTGCTGGCCGCCGGCCTGGCGCTGGCGCCGGGAGGGGCGGTCGCCCAGTCGAATCCGCTGGCCGACCTCGTCGTCAACCAGAACGACGTTCCGGACCCGGGCCCGGCCGGCGGGGTCTTCACTTACACGGTCCGCGTCGACAACAACGGGCCGGACGGCGCCACCAACGTCGCGCTGGCCGACACGATCCCGCCCGGTTCGACGTTCGTCAACGTCACCACCACCCAGGGCACGTGCGCGGCGCCCGTCGGCGGGGTCGTCAACTGCGCGCTGGGCGACATCGCCTTCGGCGCCAACGTCACCGTCGACATCAAGGTGATACTGCCCACGCCCGGCGTGTGGACCAACAAGGTCACCGCGACCTCGGACGTCACCGACCCCAACCCGTCGAACAACGTCGACGACACGGAAAGCACGACCGCCCAGAACGCGTCGGACATGACGCTTTCCGTCACCGACGCGCCCGACCCGGTCAGTGCCGGCGCGGCCTATGCCTACACGGTCACCGCCATCAACAACGGGCCGATCGCCGCGCCGTCGCAGACCGTGACCTTCGCGGTGCCGGCCGGCGCCTGCGTCACCGCGCTGCCCACCGGGGGGGTGACCTGGTCCTGCTCGCCGTCCGGCATCTATCCTGCATGCTCGGGACAGACCATCACCTGCACGCGCGCGACTTCGCTCGCTTCGGGCGCGAGCGCCCCGGCCATCACCGTCAACGCGGTCGCCAATGCGGGAGGTTCGATCACCGGCACGTTCACCGTGTCCAGTCCGCTGCCCGACGGCAACCCGAACAACAACACCGTCACCGCCACCACCACCGTCAACGGTGGCTCGACGGACCTGTCGATCGCCAAGACCGCATCGGCGTCGTCGGTCGCCGTAGGCAGCAACGTCACGTTCACCGTGACGCCCAGCCTGCGCGGCGGGGAGCCCGCCGGCCAGGGCGGCGGCCTCATCACGGTCGTCGACAACTTCCCGGCCGGGGTCACGCTGACCGCCAATCCGACCGGGCCAGGGTGGACCTGCTCGTCGGTGCCGGCGGCGCCCACGCCCGGACCGGCGACCATCACCTGCACGCGGCCGGGTCCCTTCGCGAGCAACTTCACCGCGATGCCGGCGATCATCATGACCGGGACCGTGACCGGCACCGGCACGTTCGTGAACACGGCCTCCGTGTCGTCGCCCGAGACCGACCCGGTGCCGGCCAACAACACCAACAGCGTGACGATCACCGGCAGCAACGACGCCGACATGTCGATCGCCAAGACGGGTGCCAGCGGGCCGGTCTTCCCGGGCGACCCGTTCAACTTCACGCTCACGCCGCGCAACAATGGGCCGGTGGCCCTGCCGGTCGGCAAGGTCGTCACAGTCACCGACACCATCCCTGCCGGCATCAGCGTGCGTTCCGCACCGACCTCCAGCGGCAACTTCTGGTCGTGCTCGGTCCCGGGCGCGCCGCCGTACCCGATCGCCGGACCGGTCACCGTCACCTGCACGCGCACGCTGACCGCCGCGCTGGGGGCCAACAGCAACATGACGGCGATCACCATTCCCGTCACCACCAATTCGGTGGGCTCGTTCCCGAACACCGCGTGTGTCGCCCTGTCGGGGCCGGGCCCCGTCGACAACAACCCGGCCAACGACTGCAACAATCCCGCCGTCAACACGATCTCGACCGCGGTGGGGCAGGGTGCCGACCTGCGGGTCGTGTCGAAGACCGCGGCCCCCGACCCGGTGCGTGCCGGCGACATCCTGACCTACGTGATCACGGTCACGAACGCCGGTCCCAATCCCGCGACCAACGTGACGGTCACCGATCCGCTGCCGTCGCTTGTGGCCTCCGGCGGCTTCGTGTCCGCCGCCCCGACGCAGGGCACGTGCTCGTTCGCGGCGGGAACCCTGACCTGCAACCTCGGGACCCTCAACGTCGGCGACTCCCCGTTCATCACCGTGGTCGTCCGGCCGTCCGTCACCGTCAGCGGGTCGCGCATCAACACGGCGACCGTCTCGTCGCCCGACATCGCCGATCCCACGCCCGGCAACAACACCGGCACGGCGACGACGCAGGTGACCGCGGTCGCCGACGTCGCGGTGACCAAGACCGCCGCCCCCAGCCCCGTGCAGGCCGGCACCGACCTCACCTACACGATCAACGCGCGCAACAACGGCCCCTCGACGGCGAGCGCGGTGACGGTCACGGACACGCTGCCGGCGAACGCGGTGTTCGTCTCCGCGACCGCGACCGGCGGCGCCACGTGCACGAGTCCCGCGGTAGGCGCGACCGGCGGCACGGTGACCTGCTCGTGGACGCAGATCACCCTGAACCAGCAGTTCCAGATCATCGTGAAGGTCCGCCCGCTCACCGGCGCCACCTCGCTGCAGAACGACGTCACCATTACGACCACCACCGAGGACTCGAACCTCGCGAACAACGCCGCCACGGTCACGACGCCGGTGACGACGGCGTCCATCGACCTCATCGTCAACAAGATCGACAGCGTCGATCCGGTCGCGCTGGGCTCGCTCACGCGGTACACGATCACCGTCAGCAACGGTGGCCCGTCGTACGCCACCAACGTGGTGATGAGCGACGACTTCCCCTCTGGGTCGCCGACCGCGACGTTCAGCTACCAGGGCAACCTGACGGTGGAAGGCGGCGGCGTGTGCGTCGAGCCCGCCATCGGCACCACCAGCGGCAACCTGAGCTGCACGTGGGCGGGCATGCCCTCGGGCGCCGCGTACAAGTTGATGTACGACATGCGCGCCGAAACCATCGCCTCCGGCACGTCGGGCACCACCTTCAACAAGGCGACCGTGACGGCCACCGAGCCCGAGTCGCAGGTCGCCAACAACACGACCACGCACTCGACCACCACGCGCCCGGCGGTCGACCTCGCGATCATCAAGACCGCCCCCGCCAGCGTGAACGCCGGCGCAGCGCTCGCGTGGACGATCACCGTCACCAACAACGGGCCCGCCGACAGCCACGGCGCGGTGGTCAGCGACACGCTGCCGACCGGCGTGACTTTCGTCAGCGCGAGCCCCGGCTGCGGCTTCGCGAGCGGCAAGGTCACGTGCACGCTCGGCCTGCTCGCTGCCGGCAATTCGGTCCCGCTGACGATCAACGTGACCGTCAACGATCCGTATACCGGCGCGAAGCCGCTCGCCAACACGGCGACCGTCGCAGCCGTCAACGAGGTGGACACGAACCCCGCCAACAACAGCTCGACGGCCACGACCACGGTCGTCGTCCAGGCGGACGTCGGCGTGACCAAGACCGTGAACACGGCCTCGCCGGCGATCGGCGCCAACGTCGTCTTCACGGTCACCGTCACCAACAACGGGCCGAACGTCGCCACCGGCGTGGTGGTGCAGGACAAGCTGCCCTCCGGCTACAGCTTCGTGGGCGCCTCGCCGTCGCAGGGCAGCTACAACCCGACCTCGGGCGCGTGGACCGTCGGCACGCTGGCGAACGGCGCGTCGGTGACGCTGCAGCTGACGGCGACGGTACTCGCGTCCGGCACCACGCTCAACGTGGCGACCGTGCAGACGACCACGCCCGACCCCAACCCGAACAACGACAGCGCCAGCGTCGACACGACGCCGGTGGCGCAGGCGGACCTCGCCATCACCAAGACGGTCAACAACGGCGCGCCGAACGCGGGCAGCAACGTGGTCTTCACGCTCAGCGTGCACAACAACGGGCCGAGCGCCGCCCAGAACGTGCAGGTCTCCGATCCGCTGCCCGCAGGCTACAGCTTCGTCTCGGCGGCGCCGCAGGTGGGCTCGTACGACCCGCAGACCGGCCTCTGGAGCGGCATCGGCACGATGGCGAACGGCGCCACGGTGCAGATGACGATCACCGTGCAGGTCCAGGGCACCGGTCCGTGGGTCAACACCGCGACGGTATCGACGACCACGGTCGACCCGAATTCCGCCAACAACGCGTCGACCGCGACGACCGCCCCGGTGGCCGTGGCGAGCCTCGCGATCACCAAGACCGACAACAGCCCCACCTACACGCCCGGGGGCACGGGCACCTACGTCGTGGTCGTGACCAACGGCGGCCCGTCGCCCGCCTCGTCGGTCACGGTCACCGATCCGCTGCCGACCGGGGTCACGCTGAACGGCACGGTGACCTGCGCCGTGGCCGGCACCGCGACCTGCGGCAACGTGACCGGCGTCTCCGGGCAGACGAGCTTCGGCACCACCGGCGCCACCATTGCCGCCGGCGCGGGCAACAAGCTGACGTTCACCGTGCCCGTGAAGTACGCGTCGTCGCTCCTCACCGATCCGCTGCAGAACACCGCGACCGCCAGCGACCCGGCAAGCGCGACCGTGCAGGCGAGCGACAGCAGCAGTCGCGCCGCGAGCGTCGCACTGGTCGTCAAGAAGACCGACGGCAGCGCGACCTACACGCCGGGCGGCACGGCGACGTACGTCGTCACCGTCACCAACACCGGTCCGACCGATGCCGGCACCGTCGTCGTCACCGACACGCTGCCCGCGGGCGTCACGCTCACGGCGGCCGTCACCTGCGCGGCGAACGGCGTGGCGACGTGCGGCACGGTCACCGGCAGCAGCGGCGAGACCGCGTTCGGCACCACGGGCGCCACGCTCGGTGCCGGTCCCGCGGACTCGCTCGTCTTCACGGTCCCGGTGGCGTTCGCGCCAGGCATGACGACGAATCCGCTGGTGAACACGGCCGTGGCCACTGACACGGCGACCAACGCCACCGCGAGCGGCAGCGACAGCAATGCGCTGGCCGCGCAGGTCTCGCTCGCCGTCACCAAGACCGACGGCAGCGCGACCTACACGCCGGGCGGGATCGCCACGTACACGGTGACCATCGTCAACGGCGGCCTGTCGACCGCCAACAACGTCACGGTTACCGATCCGCTGCCCGCGGGCGTCACGCTCACGGCCAACGCGACCTGCTCGCCGGCGGGGGCGTCGTCCTGCGGGACCGTCACCGGCAACGCGGGGCAGGGCGCCTTCGGTGCGACCGGGGCGATCATCGTCCCCGGCGCGACCAACGCGCTCACGTTCACGGCGCCGGTCGCCTTCGCCGCCGGAATGTCCGCGAACCCGCTCGTCAACACCGCGACTGCGGTCGACGTCCCGACCGGCGCCACCGGCGAAGGGCAGGACAGCAACGCCCGCGCCGCGAAGGTCACGCTCGTCGTGGTCAAGACGGACAACGCGACCACCTACACCCCGGGCGGCACCGGCACTTACGTGGTGACCGTCACCAACACGGGCACCTCCGACGCGCTGGCCGTGACCGTCAACGACCCGCTGCCGCCGGGCGTCACGCTCGCCGGCACTGCGAAATGCGCAGCCAGCGGCATCGCGACCTGCGGTGCGGTGACGGGGAGTGCCGGCCAGTCCACGTTCGGCGTCACGGGCGCCGGCATCGGCGCCGGCCCCGGCAATGCATTGGTGCTCACGGCGCCGGTCGCGTTCTCGCCCGCGCTCGTCGACGATCCGCTCGTCAACACGGCCACCGCCACCGACACGGCGTCGGGCGCCACCGGCAGCGGCTCCGACAGCAACGGCCGCGCGGCCGCCGTCTCGCTCGCGATCTCGAAGTCCGACGGCAGCCCGACGTACACGCCGGGCGGCACCGCGACGTACGTCATCCGCGTGGCGAACACCGGCGCGAGCAACGCGGGCGACGTCACGGTCAGCGACACGCTGCCGGCGGGCGTGACGATCAACGGAGCGGTGACCTGCACGGCCGCGGCGGGCTCGTCGTGCGGCAGCGTGACGGGCGCACCCGGCGGCACGAGCGCGGGCGTCACCGGTGCCAGCCTCAGCGCCGGGTCGCAGGGCCTGACGATCAGCGTCCCGGTCGCGTTCGCGGCGGGGATGACCACCGACCCGCTCGTCAACACCGTCTACGTCAACGATCACAACTCCGGCGCGAGCGGCAGCGCGAGCGACAGCAACACCCGCAAGCCCGCCGGCTCGGCGCCGACGCTCGGCAAGACGATCAGCCCGTCCACCATCGTCGCGGGCGGCACCGCCACCCTCACGCTGGCGCTCGGCAACGGCAACCCGGGACCGATGACGCTGACGGCGGCGTTCACCGACACCATGCCGGCAGGGGTCACCACCACGTCGGGCAACACGGGCACGTGCACGGGCGTCACGGTCACCCCGACGCAGATCACGATGGCGTCCGGCGCCACGATCCCGCCCGGCGGCTGCACCATCGTCGTGACGGTGACGTCCACCACCCCGGGCACCGTCGTGAACACGACGAGTCCGCTCGTCACCGACCAGGGCACCGCGCCGTCCGCCTCCGCGCCGCTCACCGTGACGCTGGTGCCCCCGCCGCCGGCCATCGCCGAGCTCGAGATCGTGAAGACCGCGAACGTCGCGAACGTGGCGCCGGGCAGCGTGGTGACCTACACCATCGTCGTGACCAACCACGGGCCGGACGCCGCCCTCGGCGCCACGGTGACCGACACGCTGCCGGCGACGCTCTCCGGCGTCACGTGGACGTGCGTCGCCTCCGCGGGCAGCAGCTGCCCGGCCAGCGGCAGCGGCAACCTCAACGTACAGGTGAACCTCCCGCCGGGCGGGACCGTGACGTTCACGGTGAAGGGCACGCTGGCAGCCGGTGCGACCGGCACGGTCGTGAACACCGCGACGGTGACGCCGCCGGCGGGGGTCACCGATCCCAATTCCGGCGACAACTCCTCGACGGTCACGCTGCCGGTCGTGCCGCCCGCGGTCGATGTGCACCTCGCCATCGCGAAGACGCACAACGGACCTTTCACGCCGGGACAGGTCGGCGCGACCTACACGATCACGCTGACGAACGTGGGCTCGCACCCGACCGTGGGCACGGTCTCGGTCGTCGACACGGTGCCGACCGGCATCGTCGCGACCGGCATCGCGGGTCCCGGGTGGACCTGCACGCAGCCGGCGGGACCGTGCACGCGCAGCGACCCGCTGGCGCCGGGCGCGAGCTACCCGCCGCTCACGCTCACGGTCAACGTGAGCCCGAATCCGCCGACGACGGTGGTGAACGTCGTCACCTTCACCGGCGGCGGCGACACCGGCGGCAACAACACGGCGACGGACACGGTCAACTTCCCGGGCGGCGGGACGCAGCCGCCGCATCCGCCGGAGCCGATCCCCGTCGACGCGCCGCTCGCGCTGCTGCTGCTCGCGGCGCTGCTCGCGATCGCCGGCGCACGCGATGCGCGTCGCCGGCGGTGACGCGCGGCGCGCGGTGGAACCACCCAAAGAAAAAGCCGGGCATGCCCGGCTTTTTCAAATGAAGCTGCGAGTTCCGCTCTAGACGCCTTGAATGTTGCTCGCCTGCTTGCCCTTCGGGCCTTGCGTGACTTCGAAGGAGACCTTCTGGCCTTCCTTGAGAGTCTTGAACCCGGGCATGTTGATCGCGGAGAAGTGCGCGAACAGATCTTCGCCACCGCCGTCCGGGGTGATGAAGCCGAAGCCCTTCGCGTCGTTGAACCACTTCACGGTACCAGTTGCCATTTCTGCATTTCCTCAAGATAAATAGTCGGCGGGCGGACGCCCGCCCCATGTTTCATTCTCAAGGACAGAAAAGTACGGGACCGCGGCCGTGTAAGCAGCCGGGCTTGAACGTGCTCTAGTACTTGAAACAAAACACCTTTGGGAGGATACACGGAACCCCCGGATATGCAAATACCCGGGTCCGCTACCCCGCTGGCTCAGACTGCCTAGTCCTCGCCGAGTTCCCGGCGGACTATTTTGGCGCCTTCTGCCAAGGCCTTGAGCTTACCACGGGCCACGTCCCGGGCCAACGGGACCATGCCGCAGTTGGTGCACGGGAAGAGGCGGGCGGCCGGGACGAACTTCAGCGCCTGCCGGATGACGGCCGCGACCGCCGCCGGGGTTTCCACGGTGTCGGAGGCCACGTCGATGGCGCCGACCATCACGTCCTTGCCGGCCAGCAGGGCGATGAGGTCGATCGGCACGTGCGAGTTCGCGCACTCGAGCGACACCTGGTCGATCGCCGACCGGTCGAGGAGGGGGAAGGTCTGCTCGTACTGCCGCCACTCCGAACCGAGCGTCTTCTTCCAGTCGTTGTTGGCCTTGATGCCGTAGCCGTAGCAGATGTGCACGGCGGTCTTGCAGGTGAGCCCGCGGGCCGCCCGCTCCAGCGTGGCGATGCCCCAGTCGCGCACCTCGTCGAAGTACACGTTGAAGGCGGGCTCGTCGAACTGGACCACGTCCACGCCGGTGGCCGCGATGGCGAGCGCCTCCTCGTTCAGGATCTCGGCGAACGCCCACGCGAGCTTCTCCCGGCTCCGGTAGTGGCCGTCGTAGAGCGTGTCGACCATCGTCATCGGACCGGGCAGCGTGTACTTCACGCGGCGCGTGGTCTCGCTGCGCACGAAGCGCGCGTCGTCGACGTAGATGGGGCGGCGGCGGGCGACCGGCCCCACCACCATGGGCACGTCGGCGTCGTAGCGGTTGCGGATGCGCACCGTCTTCTTGTTGGCGAAGTCGACCCCTTCCAGGCCCTCGATGAAGGTGGTGACGAAGTGGCGGCGGGTCTGCTCGCCGTCCGTCACGATGTCGATGCCGGCGTGCTCCTGGTCGAAAAGGGCGAGGCGCACCGCGTCCTGCTTGCCCTGTGCCAGCGCGTCGCCCTCGAGCTTCCACGGCGCCCATAGCTGGTTGGGCTCGGCGAGCCAGGCGGGCTTCGGCAGGCTGCCGGCGATGGTGGTCTGGAGGAGGGCGGGCATGTCGGGGGCCTTCGGGAGGGGCGCGGTCCGGGCATTATAGGGAGCCGGGTCCGCGAACCGGTCAGGCCACTTGACCATCGCGCCGCAGCACCCGTACGCTGGCGACCGCCCGGCGGCCCGGCCGCCATTCCCCGACCCTCTTTCCCCCGCAGCAGTCATGCCCCGCATCCTCTTCGCCGACTACGACTACACCGACATCGGGCTCGAGCGCTCGGTGTTCGAGCCCGCCAACCTCGACGTGGTCGTCGCCCAGTGCCGGACGGAGGACGACGTGATCCGGCACGCGCAGGGCTGCCAGGCGATCCTGCTCCAGTACGCGCCGATCACCGCGCGCGTCGTGGCGGCGCTGCCCGACCTGGGCATCGTGAGCCGGATCGGCGCCGGGTACGACACCGTCGACACCGAGGCCTGCGAGAAGGCGGGGGTCTGGGTCGCGAACTCGCCGGACTACGGCGTCGGCGAGGTGGCGACGCACGCGCTCGCGCTGGCGCTCGCCGGCCTGCGCAACATCGTCGCCTACGACCGGGACATCAAGCAGGGCACCTGGTACTTCATGTCCTCGGGCCGGCTGGTGCGTCCGTCGCTGCTCACGCTCGGCATCGTCGGCCTCGGCCGCATCGGCAAGCGGATGGCGCACATCTCGCGCAACGTGTTCCGCCGCGTGGTCGCGTACGACCCGTACCTCATCGACGGCGACTTCCCGGCGTACGTCGAGCGCGCGCATTCGCTCGCCGACCTGGCCGGGCAGTCCGACGTCGTGACCCTGCACACGCCGCTGACGCAGGAGACGCGCGGCATGATCGACGCGCGCTTCTTCGCGGCGCTGAAGCGGGGCGCGTACTTCGTCAACACCGCCCGCGGCGCGATCGTGAACATTCCCGACCTCGTCGCGGCCCTCGACAGCGGCCGCGTGACCGCCGCCGGCATCGACGTGCTCCCCGAGGAGCCGGTGCCGCGCGACTCGCCGCTCCTCGCGCACCCGCGCGCCATGCTGACGCCGCACGCCGCCTTCTACTCGGTGGAGGCCGAGCAGGAACTGCGGCGCAAGGCGGCCCGGAACATCGTCACCTGGTTCGCGACCGGCCGTCCCGACTACGTGGTCGCGCGGGGGACGCGCACGCCGAAATAGCTACCGGGGGCGGCCGCCCCCGGGTATCCTCCTGCAACAAGGCGCGGCACGCGGATCGCCCCCGCGCGCCGCCGCGACAACGACACGGGCGGTGGAGGCACGATGGCCGGAGTCACGGTCACCGGTGTGGAGAAGTGGTTCGGCTCGACCCACGTCATCCGCGGGGTCGAGATCACCATCGCCGACGGCGAGTTCTGCGTGCTGGTCGGCCCCTCGGGCTGCGGCAAGTCCACGCTCCTGCGCATGATCGCGGGGCTGGAGGAGATCACGCAGGGCGAGATCGCGATCGGCGGCCGCGTGGTCAACCGCGTGCCGCCGAAGGAGCGCGACATCGCGATGGTGTTCCAGAACTACGCGCTCTACCCGCACATGACGGTGCGGGACAACATGTCGTTCGCGCTCTCGCTCGCCAAGAAGTCGAAGGCCGAGATCGAGGCGGCCGTCGGCAAGGCGGCGGAGATCCTGTCGCTCGTGCCGTACCTCGACCGTTATCCGCGCCAGCTCTCGGGCGGCCAGCGCCAGCGCGTGGCCATGGGCCGCGCGATCGTGCGCAACCCGCAGGTGTTCCTGTTCGACGAGCCGCTGTCCAACCTCGACGCCAAGCTGCGCGTGCAGATGCGCACCGAGATCAAGGAACTGCACCAGCGGCTCAAGACGACGTCCATCTACGTCACGCACGACCAGATCGAGGCGATGACGATGGCCGACCGCATCGTGGTGATGCGCGACGGCGTGGTCGAGCAGATCGGCGATCCGCTCGGGCTCTACGACAAGCCGGCCAACACGTTCGTCGCGGGCTTCATCGGCTCGCCGGCGATGAACATGATCCCGGCGACCGTGCGCTCCCGCGGCGGCGCGCTCGAGGCCGACTTTGGCGACGGCGTGACGCTGCCGATGTCCGGCGTGCGTGCGCAGGACGGGCAGCCGGTGCTCTACGGCATCCGTCCCGAGCACTGCTCGATCGGCAGCGGCGCCGGATTGCCGGTGGACGTCGTGGTGGTGGAGCCCACCGGCGCGGACACCCAGCTCTACTGCCGCTTCCGCGCGCAGGAAGTGACGGCGATGGTGCGCGACCGCGTCGCGACCCGCGCCGGCGACAGCATCGTCCTGGTCCCGGACCTTCCGCGCGCGCACGTGTTCGACGCCGCGAGCGGGGCCCGGCTCACGGCATGACAACGGGTCGACAGCACCCGCAACCCTGGAGGAGCAAATGAGCGATAGCAATCGTCGTGATTTCCTGAAAGCCACCGCCGGCCTCGCCGTCGGCGGCGCGCTGGGCGGCGGCTCCGCCCTGTGGACCCCCGACGCGGCCGCGCAGCAGTTCAAGGTGACGCCGGAGAAGGGTGCGACCCTGCGCGTGCTGCGCTGGAAGCGCTTCGTGCAGGGCGACGAGGACGTGTGGGCGGCAAACACCAAGAAGTTCACCGAGCTGACCGGCATCCCGGTGCGCGTGGATGCCGAGGGCTGGGAAGACGTGCGGCCGAAGGCGGCGGTCGCGGCCAACGTCGGCAGCGGTCCCGACATCATCATCAGCACGATGGAGGACGCGCACCAGTACCCCGACAAGCTGGTCGACGTCACCGACCTCGCCAACTATCTCGGCAACAAGTACGGCGGCTGGTACGACGTCGCCAAGACGTACGGCATGAACGGCAACAAGTGGGTCGCGATCATCATGGGCGCCGCGGGCAACGCGCTCGTCTACCGCGAGAGCCACATCAAGGCGGCGGGCTTCGACGCGGTGCCGAAGGACATGGCGGGCTTCCTCAAGCTGTGCCAGGCGCTGAAGGCGAAGGGCACGCCCGCGGGCTTCGCGCTCGGCAACGCGACCGGCGACTCCTCGTGGTGCCACTGGCTCGTGTGGGCGCATGGCGGCAAGCTGGTCGACGCCAAGAACAACGTCGTGATCAACAGCCCCGAGACGATCGCCGCGCTCGAGTACTCGAAGCAGCTCTACGAGACGTTCATCCCGGGCACGCTGTCGTGGCTCGACCCGAACAACAACAAGGCGTTCCTCGACGGCCAGATCTCGCTGACCGCCAACGGCATCTCGATCTACTACGCGGCGCTCACCTCGCAGGATCCGAAGCTGAAGGAGCTGGCGAACGACATCAACCACGCGTACTTCCCGGTCGGCCTCGACGGCAAGGCGCGCGAGCTGAACCTCATCTTCCCGATGATGATCTTCAAGTACTCGAAGTACCCGAACGCGGCGAAGGAGTACTTGCGGTTCATGATGGAGAAGGAGCAGTACGTGCCGTGGCAGGAAGCCTCGATCGGCTACGTGTGCCACCCGCTCGCCGCGTACGAGAAGAGCGCGTTCTGGACGGCGGATCCCAAGAAGACGCCGTACCGCGACTGCATCAAGAACGGGACGCCGGGCGGCTACGCCGGCACGATGGGCTACGCGTCGGCGGCGTCGATCGCGGACTTCATCATCCCGAACATGGTGGCCGAGGCGGCGTCGGGCTCGAAGACGCCGAAGGAAGCCGCGGCGCGCGCGCAGCAGCGGGCGGAGCGGTACTACAAGGTCTGATGCACGCCGTGCCGAAACTGCGCGCCCCGGCACTCCGGACTCCCTCTCCCCGTGGGCGGGCAGAGGGCCGGGGTGAGGGGCGGCGTCGCGGCCACGCACTTACCCCTCACCCCAACCCTCTCCCCGCGGGCGGGGAGAGGGAGCATTGGGGCTGGCGCGGGACGCATTGATCCGATCGCCCCACCGCCATGGCCAACCAACCTTCCGCCCTCGCGAGCTTCCTCGACAACCGCCACGTTCTCGGGCTCCTGTTCCTGCTGCCCGCGGCGGCGCTCCTGCTCGTCTTCCTCACCTACCCGCTCGGGCTGGGGACGTGGCTCGGCTTCACCGACGCCAAGGTGGGGCGCGGCGGCGTCTGGGTGGGCCTCGAGAACTTCCAGTACCTGTGGGGCGACTCCGTCACGCGCCTCGCGCTCTTCAACACGCTCTTCTATACGATCATCGCGAGTGTCATCAAGTTCGGCCTCGGCCTCTGGCTCGCGCTGCTGCTCAACAAGCACCTGCCGTTCAAGTCGTTCATCCGCGCGATCGTGCTCTTGCCGTTCATCGTGCCGACCGCGCTCTCCGCGATCGCCTTCTGGTGGATCTACGACTCGCAGTTCTCGATCATCAGCTGGGCGCTGGTGAAGATGGGCTTCATCACCGAGTACATCGACTTCCTCGGCCAGCCGTGGAACGCGCGCTTCGCGACCATCGCGGCCAACATCTGGCGCGGCGTGCCGTTCGTGGCCATCTGCCTGCTCGCCGGCCTGCAGACGATCTCGCCGTCGTACTACGAGGCCGCGAGCCTCGACGGCGCGTCCGACTGGCAGCAGTTCCGCTACGTCACGCTGCCGCTCCTGACGCCCATCATCGCGGTGGTGATGACCTTCTCGGTCCTCTTCACGTTCACCGACTTCCAGCTCATCTACGTGCTGACGCGCGGCGGCCCGCTCAACGCGACCCACCTGATGGCCACCCTCTCGTTCCAGCGCGCGATCTCAGGGGGCAGCCTGGGCGAGGGTGCGGCCATCGCCACCGCGATGGTGCCGTTCCTGCTCGCCGCGATCCTCGTCTCCTACTACGGCCTGCAGCGCCGCGCGTGGCAGCAGGGCGGGTCCGACAAATGAGCGCGACCGCGAAGCCCGAAGACGAAGTCCCGCCCCCGTCGGCGGACTCGCAGGGCATGGACTACCTGACGTCGCTCCCGCGCCGGGTGGCGACCGTGTACCTGCCCATCACGGTGTTCCTGATCGTGCTGCTGTTCCCGTTCTACTGGATGGCGATCACGGCCTTCAAGCCGAACGACGAACTGCTGTCGCGCGACGGCAACCCGTTCTGGGTGCGCAATCCGACGCTCGCGCACATCAAGAAGCTGCTGTTCGACACCGCGTATCCGGACTGGCTCGTGAACACGATGCTGGTGTCGGTGACGGCCACGTTCCTGTCGCTGCTCGCGAGCGTGCTCGCGGCCTACGCGATCGAGCGCCTGCGCTTCCGCGGCTCGCGCTACGTCGGCATGAGCATCTTCCTCGCGTACCTCGTGCCGCCGTCGATCCTGTTCATCCCGCTCGCCACCATCGTCTACAAGCTGCAGCTCTTCGACACGCGGCTCGCGCTGATCCTCACCTATCCGACGTTCCTCGTGCCGTTCTGCACGTGGCTGCTGATGGGCTACTTCAAGTCGATCCCGTTCGAGCTCGAGGAGTGCGCGCTGATCGACGGCGCGTCGCGCTGGCAGATCCTCTACAAGATCGTGCTGCCGCTCGCGGTGCCGGGCCTCATCTCGGCGGGCATCTTCGCGTTCACGCTGTCCTGGAACGAGTTCATCTACGCGCTCACCTTCGTCTCGTCGTCGGAGGTGAAGACGGTCCCGGTCGGGGTGGTCACCGAGCTGGTGGAGGGCGACGTGTACCACTGGGGCTCGCTGATGGCCGGCGCGCTGCTGGGGTCGCTCCCGGTGGCCGTCCTCTACTCGTTCTTCGTCGAGTACTACGTCTCGGGGCTCACCGGCGCGGTCAAGGAGTGAGCGGGGCTTGCAATCGGCGGCCGGCGCCCCAAAGCAGGTAGAATGCGTCTTCGGCGCGTCACCCCCGACACGGAAACCATGAGCACGATCCACGACACCATCGATCAGCAGGTCAAGAGCCACCCCGTGGTGCTCTACATGAAGGGCACGCCGCAGTTCCCGCAGTGCGGCTTCTCGGCCACCGTCGCCGAGATCCTGAAGCGCTGCGGGGTCACCGACTACTTCTCGGTGAACGTGCTGGCCGACGAGTCCATCCGCCAGGGCATCAAGGACTACGCCAACTGGCCGACGATCCCGCAGCTCTACATCAACGGCGAGTTCGTCGGCGGCTGTGACATCGTCCGCGAGATGTACGCATCGGGCGAGCTGCAGAAGGCGCTGTCAGCGTCCCACGCTGCCTGAACCGCCGCAGGTTCCGCCGTACCGCATTGCCCAAGGGCCGCCACCGAGCGGCCCTTTTCGCTGACCACGAGAAGAGACGCACCGCGAGCCAGGTGCGCGAGGGAGGAGAAACCATGGAAGCGCTCAAGTCCGCGAGCGACACGCTGTTCATCCTGCTGGGCGCCATCATGGTGCTCGCCATGCACGCCGGGTTCGCGTTCCTGGAGCTCGGCACCGTCCGGCGCAAGAACCAGGTCAACGCGCTGGTCAAGATCCTGGTCGACTTCGCCGTGTCGACCATCGCCTACTTCTTCATCGGCTATGCGATCGCGTACGGCATCACGTTCTTCGGCAGCGCCGAGACGCTGGTGCCGAAGAGCGGCTACGAGCTCGTGAAGTTCTTCTTCCTGCTGACCTTCGCGGCGGCGATCCCCGCGATCGTGTCGGGCGGCATCGCGGAGCGCGCGCGCTTCAACCCGCAGCTCGCGGCCACCTTCCTGCTGGTCGGCTTCGCGTACCCGTTCTTCGAGGGCATCGCCTGGAACCAGCACTTCGGCGTGCAGGGGTGGCTGAAGGGCGCGTTCGGCGAGGAGTTCCACGACTTCGCCGGCAGCGTGGTCGTGCACGCGTTCGGCGGCTGGATCGGCCTCGTCGCCGTGCTGTTCCTCGGCGCGCGCCGCGGCCGCTACTCGAAGGAAGGCGGGATCGCCGCGCACCCGCCGTCCTCCATCCCGTTCCTGGCGCTCGGCGCGTGGGTGCTGTCGGTGGGCTGGTTCGGCTTCAACGTGATGTCCGCGCAGACCCTCGACAAGATCTCCGGGCTCGTCGCGATCAACTCGCTGATGGCCATGGTCGGCGGCACGCTGGCGGCGTTCCTCGCCGGCCGCAACGACCCGGGCTTCGTGCACAACGGGCCGCTCGCCGGCCTCGTCGCGGTGTGCGCGGGCTCGGACGTCATGCATCCGATCGGCGCGCTGGCGACCGGCGCGGTCGCGGGCGGGCTGTTCGTCTTCCTGTTCACGCAGACCCAGAACCGCTGGAAGATCGACGACGTGCTCGGCGTGTGGCCGCTGCACGGCGTGTGCGGCGCGTGGGGCGGGCTCGCGGCGGGGATCTTCGGCGCGAAGGCGCTGGGCGGGCTCGGCGGCGTGGCCTTCGGCTCGCAGCTCGCCGGCACCGTGCTTGGCATCCTGATCGCGGTCAGCGCCGCGGGGATCGTCTACGGCACGCTCAAGGCCACCGTGGGCCTGCGGCTCGATCCCGAGGACGAGTTCAACGGCGCCGACCTCGCCATCCACAAGATCAGCTCGACGCCCGAGCGGGAGACGTCGTGGTGAGGGCCCTTGCCCGGGACGATCGCTAGTAAAGGATCGTCCGGATCACGACCTGGCGGTCGGTGTCCCGCCGGACTTCGTAGCGCTGCTCGACGAGGGGCGCGGCCCCCGTGGCCGGGGCGGATTTCGTCAGAAGCTTCGCGGCCTCGGTCGAGAACAATTCCTGGCCCTTGGCGCAGGCCCGGATGCGGGCCTTCTGCGCCGCGGTGCACTGCACTTCGACGATGGTCGCGTTGATGGTGATGCTGGTGGAGGCCGCGCTCGCGGCGCGGGCCGGCAGTCCGCCGATCGCGAGAACGGCGAGCAGGAAGAGGACGATGGGGCGCACGAAGGCTCCGCAGTCGACGAGGCAGTTCTACACCTATTTCGGCAGCCCCGAGCCCTTCCGTACCCCGCAGTCCTGCGCGGACGATGCGGCCCCCGACGTATTCAGATGGACGCCGGCCGTCCGTCGCGGTCGCCTAGCGGGAACCCTCGCGGCGATCGCGTATTGCCATGAAATTGGCGCTATTTCATTGGGTTACGAGGCATATGTGCAGTTGGCTGCGAGCTTGGCACACCGCTTGCTCGATACGCATCAGTACTACCTAGCGAACGGCCGAATCCGGCCGTGTAACGACAAGAATTCCATACAGAACAGTCGAGGGAACTACTTATGAAGCTCAAGCTCCTCAAGTCCGCCGTCGCCATGGGAGTGGCGGCCACGGTCATCGCGTCGGCGCCGGCGGCGGCCAGCGACAACCGCACGATCACGGTGAATGCGAACATCACCGCGGTGTGCAAGTTCTTCACGGCGTCGCCCGTGATCAACGTCACCAACACCGGTACGGGCGCCAACATCGATCCCAGTGCCGCGGGCCCGGCCACGGGCAACGTCGGCGTGACCTATCGCTGCACCAACGGCACGACCCCGAACTTCACCGTGCCCACGAGCACGACGCTGTCGGGCTCCGGCGCGACGCCGCCGACGATGTCCGCGACCGTGACGTCGAGCAACACCGGCAACGGCACCGGCCTCGGATCGGGCAAGGACCAGACGCTCACCGTCACGGCTTCGATCCCGCAGACGACGTACGAAAACGCGGTGGTCGGCAACTACACCGGCTCGATCGTCGTCTCGGTCTCGCCCTGATCGTCGGGCACTCCGCGTCTTCGTGCACGGGGGCGGCCGCAGGCCACCCCCGGGTACCCACGCGACCTCCTGATCCATGTCCGCACGATGGCTCCTCGCCGCGGTGCTCGCCGCCGGCATGGCGTCGGCGTGGCAACCGGCGCACGCGACCGGCAGCCGCACCATCGCCGTGAACGCGACCGTCGTGCCCGTGTGCAAGTTCTTCACGGCCGCCCCGGCGATCAACGTGCGCAACACCGGCACGACGGGCGCCAACATCGATCCCAGCCTCGCGACCACGGCGACCGGCAACGTGGCGATCGCATATCGCTGCACGAACGGCACTACGCCGGCGTTCGCGCTGCCGACGTCGGCGACGCTCACGTGCGCCGCGTGCGCGGGGACGCCGACGATGGCCGCCACGCTCACCTCCACCAACAGCGGCGCCGGCACGGGACTGGGCACCGGGCGCAACCGGACGCTCACCGTGACCGGGAGCATCACCGCGGCCGTGTTCCAGAATGCGCCCGCCGGCGCGTACTCGGGATCCGTGACCGTCAGCGTCACTCCGTGACGGCGCCACGCAGCTTGCGCTAGCCATGCGCGCGCCGGGATGATGTAATCGCGCAGCCCGATCATGTCCTCGACGATGCGTTCAACCTGCCTCACCGCCGTGCGCCGCGGCCTTGTCGCGACCGCGCTGGCGCTCGCCTGCGGCAGCGTCGGCGGCCAGACGTGCAGATTCATCGGCGGCGGCTCCGCGCTGTCGTTCCCGCTGCTCGATCCGTCGCTCCCCGTGACCGTCACGGCCTTCGCCGACATCAGCGTGATCTGCGTTCCGCTCGCCACCACGCCCGCGTGGCAGTTCACGGGCGTGAACGGCAACTCGCCGCTGCGGATGAAGCACGTCACGCAGAACTCGTTCATCCCGTACTCGGTCGGCGTGACGCGGACCGGCACCGGCGTCGTGCAGTCTTGGCGGCTCACGGCCACGGTGCTCGGACCCAATTACGAGAACGCGTTCGCGGGCAGCTTCTCCGACGTCCTGACCGCGACGATCGCCCCATGAAGGCCCGCCCTCCGATGTTGCGCCATCTGTTCGTCGCTGCGCTTGCGTGCGGCCTGACCGCGACCGCGGCGTGCGGCGAGTTCGTCATCAATCCGCTGCGTGTAACGCTCGATCGAAACGCGAAGTCCAGCGAGATCGTGGTGCGCAACGACGATACAGCGCCCCTGCGGATGCAGGTCGAGGGCATGAGCTGGACGCAGGACGCGGACGGCAGAGACCAGTACGCGCCGGCCGAGGGCCTCGTCTTTTTTCCCCGGGCAATGGAACTCGCGCCGGGCGAATCGCGCGTCGTGCGCGTCGGCGTGCGCGCCGCGCCGGTGACCAGGGAGGAGACCTACCGGCTCTTCATGGAGGAGTTGCCGGGTCCGCCCGACGCGAGCGCCAGGCCGGCGGACGGCGCGACCCTGCGCGTGTACCTGCGGGTGGGTGTGGGCGTGTTCGTAGCGCCCGCGCAACCGGAGCGTGCGGCGGCGATCACGAAGTTCGCGCTGAGCGGGGGGAAGGCCGACATTACGGTCGCCAACACCGGCAACGTGCACATCCGGGCCGAGCAGTTCGAGCTCGTCGGCACGGACGCAAGGGGCGAGCGCGTGCTCGTCCAGCCGGTCCAGGAGCGCTACGTGCTTGCCGGTGTCACCAAGACGATGGCGGTCCCGATCCCGCCCGACGTATGCAGGCAATTGGTCACCCTGGAGGCGGTCGTCGTCGGCGAGCGACTCGACCTCAAGCGCAAGCTCGATGTGGCCCCGGGGAACTGCAGCTAGCGGCCCTGCGCACGCCGCGCTCCTCGTGCTGACTCTCGTGACGTCGCCGGTGGGCAGCGTCCGGGCGCTGGCCGCGGACGCGCCGCCGAAGCCCGCGGCCCCGGAACCTGCGGCCGCCGCGCGACCGTCGTCGTACGCGACCCTGATCGCGCGCGTCGACGTCAACACGGTCGCCCAGGGCGACGTGCTTGTCCTGCGCGCCGCCGACGGCCGCACGCTGGTGCCCGTCGCAGAGTATGCGAAGTGGAACCTCGGCAATCTCCGGGCACCGACCGAGACCGTCGACGGCGAGGCCTACGTCGTGGTCTCCGATGTGCCCGGGCTGCAGGTGCGCTTCGACGCCGCGACCGTCCGCCTGTCGCTGCAGGTGGGCGCCGGCGAGCTGCCGGCCACGGCGATCGACCTGGCGCCGAAGCGCCGGCCCGACGTCGTGTTCCCGCAGGACAACAGCTTCTTCCTCAACTACGCCGCGAATGCTTCGGGTGACGAGAACTTCAACGACCGGCAGTATCAGTTCGCGACCGAGCTCGCGGTGCGCCGCGGCGACTGGCTCCTCTACAACACCACCACGCAGCAGTGGGGCGGCGGTCCGCGGGACGGCTTCGTCCGCCTGATGACCAACGTCGAGTATGACGACCGCCCGAACCTGCGGCGCTGGACGTTCGGCGACTTCTTCACGCCGAGCTTCGACCTCGTGGCCGCCGTGCCGATGGCGGGCGTGAGCCTCACCAAACTGTACTCGATGGACCCGTATTTCGTGCAGTACCCGACGGCCGCGTTCCGCACGGAGGTCGCGCTGCCGTCGACGGTGCAGGTGCGCATCGACGGCAGCGTCGTCGCGCAGCGGCAGGTCCCGCCCGGCCCGGTCGACATCACCAACATTACGAGCGGGATCACCGGCGGCCAGAACGTGTCGGTGGTGGTCCGCGACGCGTTCGGCCGCGAACAGGTGCTGCAGCAGCCGTTCTTCTTCGCGACCAACTACGGGCTCGCCGAGGGGTTGCACGAGTACAGCTACAACGCAGGCGCGCTGCGCCAGGACTTCGGCATGGTCAGCAACAACTACACGGACGCGGCTGTTTCGGCGTTCCACCGCTACGGATTCACCGACGAGCTGACGCTCGGCCTGCGCGGGCAGGCCACGAAGGGCGTCTACAACATCGGGCCGTTCGGCACCTGGCAGTCGCCGGCTTTCGGAATCGTCGGCGCCGGCGTTGCTGTCGGCGGGACGAACGGCGGCACCGGGGGCGCCGGATCGCTCGCCTATTCGTACACCAACCGGGCGCTCTCGTTCTCTGTCGGCGCACTGTACCGCTCGGTGAACTACGGCCAGCTTTCGGACCTTACGTCCGGATCGAAGATGCGTACCAACGTGTACGCGTCGGGATCGCTCTACTTTCCGGTCTTCGGAACCGTCGGGGCGACGGTGAACGACTTCACGTCCTACGACGACGGCCCTGCGTCGCGGATCGTCAACGCCAACTACACGCGCGCCTTCTTGGACGGTAAGGGCCTGCTGTCGCTCAACTACCTGCGCACGGTGCTGCCCGGCACTTCCTCCACGTGGCTGCTCTCGTTTCGCTATTACTTCGATCCCACGACGTCGGTCGCGGCGGCGGTCGGCGGCGTCGACGGCAACGGCACGCAGGCCCTGTCCGTGCAGAAGACGATCCCCGAGGGCGTCGGCCTGGGATACGAGGTGACCGCCGGTCACGCCTCGGGCAGCGGTTCCGACGCCGCGTTCGGACGTGCGTTCGTGCAGGCGAACGCCGAGCACTTCCTGGTCGGCGGGCAATACGCGCGCGCGAACAATCCGCTCGGCGGCGCCAACCTCTCGCAGGTGTTCGTCGCCGGCAGCCTCACCTCCGTCGACGGCCACTTCTTCGCCGCGCGCCCGCTCGCCGACTCCTTCGCGCTGGTGCGCGTCGGGGACCTCAAGGACGTCCCCGTCTACGCGAACGGGTGGTACGTGGGCAAGACCAATGCGGACGGCGAGGTGGTCGCCACCAACATCGCGTCGTACTACGACAACTTCATCTCGTTCCGCGCGGGCGAGATCCCGCTCGATTACGTCTACCCGCGCTCCGACCGCGTGATCTCGCCCGCGCTGCGCAGCGGGACGCTGGTGGCATTCGACGTGCGCCGGAACCACGCGGTCTTCGGGACGCTGGTCGGCGTGCTCGACGGCCGCGAGCAGCCGCTCGAGTTCCGCGAGTTCACACTGCGCGGTCCGGGTAACCCGGTGACCGGCTTCACCGCACGTCGCGGCGAGTTCTACGTGGACGCGCTGGTGCCGGGCGACTACGTGCTCGAGATCGCGGCCGATCCGCGGTGCAGCGCGCCGGTGGTGGTCAGGGCCGACGGCGACGGTGCCGTGGACGTCGGGAAGCTGGCCTGCCGGCGGTCCTGACGGACTCCCCGGCGGAAGCCGGGCGGCGGGGCTGCCTGCGGTCGCACGTGACGTTCCAGAAAGGGCGCAAGCGGACAACGGCTGCGACCCATATCACCCTACGTCGATCCCGTACGGCACCGTTTGCACGGCGGACGCGCGAGCGCACAAGGACGTCGCAGCGGGGCAGGCCACCGCCTCGGTCCCTGCCACATCCCGGGTGGCGGCCCGGAGGAGGCCGGGGTTGGCCTTCATCCGGCTGCTTGTACGGTACTAGGTAGTGTCCCGAATAGTGTGCAGAGCCGCTTGAGTGCGGGCGGCGGTCATGGCAAGAGGTTGGTTGTCGAGACTAACCCTGCCTTGGAGGGCACTGCCATGACCGCCAACCTGAAGAGTAAACCGTCTGTGGTCGCTGTCGAAGGGCTCCTGGTCGAGAACCGGGACCTGTTCAAGGCGTTGCTGCGCGAATCGCTGCAGGAGGCGCTGGCGGCGGAGATGACGGAGGCGATCGGCGCCGAGCCGGGGGAGCGCAGCGCGGATCGGGTGGGTTACCGGTCGGGGTATTACAGCCGCAGCCTGGTGACCCGGATCGGGAAGCTGGAGCTGCGGGTGCCGCGCGACCGCGAGGGCAAGTTCTCGACGGAGTTGTTCGAGCGCTACCAGCGGTCGGAGAAGGCGCTGGTGTCGGCCTTGGCCGAGATGTACGTCCAGGGGGTGTCGACCCGGAAGGTGAAGGCGATCACCGAGGAGTTATGCGGCCACGCGTTCTCGGCGAGCACGATCAGCCAGGTGAACAAGGGGCTGGACGCGGCGCTGGAGCGGTTCGCGACCCGAGTGCTGGAGGAGCCGTACCCGTACCTGGTGCTGGACGCGCGCTATGAGAAGGTGCGCATCGATGGGGTGATCCGTTCGCAGGCGGTGCTGATCGCGATCGGGATCAACTGGGAAGGCCGGCGGCAGGTGCTGGCGGTCGAACTGGCCAACCGCGAATCGACGACCAGCTGGAAGGACTTCCTGCGGCGGCTGAAGGAGCGCGGGCTGCATGGGGTCGAATTCGTGGTCTCCGACGATCACGACGGACTCAAGCGGGCGGTGGCGGAACTGCTCACCGACGCAGCCTGGCAGCGCTGCTACGTGCACTTCCTGCGCAATGCGCTGGACCATCTGCCCCGCAAGGGCGCCGACGACTGCCTGCAGGAACTGCGTTGGCTCTACGAGCGGCGCGACCTGAAGGAAGCGCAGGCGGACCTGGCCGGGTGGCTCAAGCGCTGGGAGCAGCGCTACCCGCGGCTGACCGACTGGGCGGAAGAGAACATCGGGGCCACCCTGACCTTCTATCGACTGCCGCGGCAGCACCACAAGCACATGAAGAGCACCAACCTGCTGGAGCGGCTGAACGAGGAAATCAAGCGCCGGACGCGCGTGGTGCGGATCTTTCCGAACGAGGCGTCCTGCCTGCGACTGGTGCGCGCGCTGTGCGCCGAGACCCACGAGACGTGGCTCGAGGACAACCGCTACATCAACATGGACCTGCTGCTGGAGCAGAAGAAGGCGGCGATGAAGCTCGCCGCCTGATCATCCCCAACCTCGAACCTGACCGCCTATTTGCACAACTTGACGGACACGACCCGGTACTACAGCGCCGCTGCCCTCTTCCCTGGGAGCCCGTCAGTTGGGATGTGGCCGTTCGGGGCCATCCTTTGCGTTCGCCAATTTCCAACTGAAAACACGGCGCAAGCTCAACATGAAGGCGTGACCGCCGACCGCTCGTCGACACCGACGCCCGCCGACCCCGGAATAGCAGGGGAAATCCCCCGCTAGTCGTCTCACCGCGCCCTGTGTGTGAGCCACGATAATCGTCAGCGCCGGAACCAACGTTGCCGTTCGCGCAGCGCCCATGAGACAGCTGCCGTCCCTCCGATGCCGCACGCCGGTCGAGTTGATGACCGTGCCGGTCGGCCGTTCGTCCTCGCCCGCCGACCGTTTGTCCGTCTGGGGGTCATGCGGCGCCTCTTCGCGCCGAAATGCATGTGAAGGGCGCGAATCCTCCGCCGGTCACCCGGCCGCGGCGGCTTACCTCGTCCCTCTCACCCCAATCGTCCCGGCGCCCACCATGTCCCGCGGCTTCACCCTGATCGAAGTGATGATCACCGTCGCGATCGTCGGCATCCTCGCCGCCATCGCCCTCCCGAGCTACTCCGACTACGTCCGGCGCAGCAAGATCATCGAGGCGACCGGCCGCCTAGGCGATCAGCGCGTGCAGATGGAGCAGTACTTCCTCGACAACCGCACCTATGCCGGCGTCGGCGAGGCCTGCGGGGTCGCGAGCCCGGTGTTCGACTCCAAGCGCGACGCCTTCCGGATCACCTGCAGCGGCGCCTCGACCACCGGCTACCTGCTGACGGCCACGGGCGTCGACAGCATGGCCGGGTTCGTCTACACGGTCGACCCGTCCGACAACCGTCGGACGACGGGCGTGCCGAAAGGCTGGACCGCGAACAACTCCTGCTGGGTGCTGCGCAAGAGCGGCGAGTGCCAATAGGGAACGCGACCGTGCGGGCACGCGGCTTCACCCTCATCGAGCTGATGGTCACCTTGGCAGTGGTGGCGATCCTGCTGCTGTTCGCCACACCGGCCTTCGTCGCGTTCATTGCCAACGCCAAGACGCGCAACGTGGCGGAAGCGATCGTCGAGGGGATGCGCCTCGCCCAGAGCACGGCGGTCGACCGCAACACCACCGTCCGCTATTCGCTGACCGAACAGGGCTACCGCATCGTCGACACCGCCAGCGGCACGGTGCTGCGCAGCGGCGACTTCGTCGAAGCGGGCTCCGGCGCGCCGGTGCTCCGCACCGAGCCGGAGGGTGCGTCCGCGGTCACGTTCACCGGCTTCGGCCGCATTCTGGCCAACAATCCGCCCGTCGCACCGGAGACCTCTGCGAGCGACGCCATCACGCGCATTCACGTCACGGCCGCCTCGGCCGGCAGCCGCACGCTGGGTGTCGTCGTGTCGGCGCTGGGCCAGGACGTGCGCATGTGCGATCCCAATCCCCGCTTCACGTACAAGGGATCGACCGATCCCGCCGCGTGCCCCTTCCCATGGTGACTGCCCGCCCCTTCCCGCCGCTCCGCCTCGTGCGCCGCAATGCCCAGCGCGGCTCGCTGCTGCTCGAAGTCCTGGTGTCGGTGCTCATCTTCTCGCTCGGGGTCCTCGGCATCGTCGGCCTGCAGGCGACATCCGTGCGTGCCGTCGACGACGCGCAATACCGCAGCGAGGCGGTCGCGCTCGCCAACGCGTACGTCGGGAAGATGTGGACCGACGACCACACTGCCACCGATGCCACGTACTTCGAGAAGACGTACGCCGCGACGGATGGCGACGGCTATGTCGAGTTGCTCGAGATGGTCGCGCGCCTGCCGGGGGGCGCGGACAAGGGGAACGAGCCGGTCGTGACCGTGGCGGCGGGGCCGTCCGCGACGAGCACCCGCGTGTCGGTCACGCTCTATTGGCAACGGCCCGGTGACGCGTTCCGCCATAGCTACTCGACCACTGCGGTGATTGGACGCAACCCGTGAGCCGGACGATGCCCGCGAACGCACGTTGCCTGCGCCGGGAGCGCGGGGCCGGCATGGTCGAACTCATGGTGGCGGTCCTGATCGAACTGCTGGCGGTCGCGATCATCTGGCAGGTGGTGCAGAACACCGAGGGCTACAAGCGCAAGACGACGGGCGTGAGCGACGTGCAGCAGGCGGCGACTTTCGCGCTGTACTCGCTGGGACTCGAGGCAGCGAACGCCGGCAGCGGCGTGTCGCTCGCGAGCACAGAACTCGCGAACTGCCCCGATACCAAGGACGCGGCCACGACGCTGCGGCCCGTCCCGGCGCTGATCGTCGCCGGCGCCAGCAACGACGTCCCGGACCAACTCGTCCTGACCTACGGCACCGCACGCGTGATGGCGGCGCCGGCCAACCTGCTCGAGAAGTCCCCCGCGGACAACCAGTTCGTCGTGCAGAGCCCGAACGGCTTCGCGGTCGGCGACCGCGTGGTCGCCGTGCAGCAGACGGCCGGGGTGTGCACCAGCGCGCTCGTCACGGCGCGCTCGCCGGCGCTGCCGCCGGCGGCGACGCCGGCGGCCGGCGGACGCATTCTCGTGACCACGGGCACCAACGCCGCCGTGAAGTTCAAGCTCGACAGCGACGTCAGCGTGTCGGTGCTGATCGACCTCGGGCCGGCCGGGGAACGCCAGCGGCTGCGCTACGCCGTGGTCGACAGCAGCCTGGTGTCGACCGACCTCCTCGACGCCGCCGCGGTCCCGGTCACGCTCGCGACGAACGTCGTCAACGTCAAGTTCCAGTACGGTATCGACACCGACGCCACGCCGGACAACATCGCGGACACGTGGGTGCCGGCGACCGGGAATTGGGCGCAGGACAAGGTGCTCGCCGCGTCGCTGCAGGACCTCATGCGGATCAAGGCCCTGCGGATCGGGATCGTGATGCGCAGTTCGGAATACGACCGCGCGATCACGGGCACGACGCCCTACACGCTGTTCGACTGCGCGGCGCACGACGACACGTGCGTCGGCCGCATCACGGGCAAGCTACCCGCGAACTGGCGCTACCGCGTCTACGAGACGGTCGTGCCGCTGCGCAACCAATTGTGGAACGGACCATGATGCCCGTCAGCGCTTGCGAACGCCGGGGACCCGTGAATGCCGCGCCGCGCGGCACGGCAGGGCCTGCGGCGCAGTCCGGGCTCGTCATGATCGTCGTGCTGATCGCGCTCGCCATCATGGCGCTCGCGGGCGTCGCGCTCCTGCGCTCCATCGACGCCGCGACCGCGGTCACCGGCAACGTCGCCTTCAGCCAGGCGTCGCTGCTGCCGGCGAACCAGGCGGTCGAGGAGGCGGTCGCCGCGCTGTTCGAGA
The DNA here is from genome assembly GCA_046347715.1 of Burkholderiales bacterium. Lineage (GTDB taxonomy): Bacteria > Pseudomonadota > Gammaproteobacteria > Burkholderiales > Casimicrobiaceae > VBCG01. The sequence goes on along the minus strand of JAXMFO010000003.1, from coordinate 376,603 downwards.
AGGAGACCATCTCCAACGTCAACGCGGACATGGCCGCCGAGAACTACTTCGCGACGCGGCAGGACGGCGACGACGCGCGCGGCATCCCGGCCAAGCTGCAGAGCAAGTCGGCCGCGGCCACATTGGCCAAGCACCTCGACGGCGGCAACGGCAACGACATCCACTACGTGATCGAGCGCCTGTGCGCGAAGGGCGTGCCGGCCACGCCATCGCGCGCCGACCTCGTGCAGTACTGCGACATGATGCCGCCGAAGCCGGCCGGCACCACCACCATGGAGACGGACAAGATCGAGTTGCCGCGCGTCCCGCTGTTCCGGGTCACCGTGCGCGTCGATGGCCCGCGGAATACCGTCTCCTTCATGCAGGCGATGCTGCGCTGAAGGCGGCACCGGCCCAACCAACTCTGGGGCTTCCATGAATCGCTCCCGGCACCTCTCCGCGTCCCCGTGGCACCCGGCCGGCCCCGCCCGGCGCGCGCTTGCTGCGCTGCTCGCCCTGCTGCTCGCACTGCCGGCGACGCATCCCGCGTTCGCCCAGCGCAAGAGTGCCACCGACGACGGCCTCGCCGACGAGCCGATCGGCGCCAAGATCGCGGCCGCGCCGAACGTCATGTTCACGCTCGACAACTCGGGCTCGATGGCGTGGGACTTCCTGCCCGACCAGATCGTCGGACCGAGCGGGACTTTCTCGGCGATCCTCAACGGCGGCAGCTACTGCCGCGATGCCTCGGGTGCGATGGCGTCGGCCTGCGGGTACGTCGCGAGCGGCTCGAACTATCGCATGGCGATGCAGACGGCGATTCCCGTCGGCGACACGGTCGCGATCGCCCGCTATATGCTGTGGGCGCCCGCCGCGCGGGTCCCCGCCTTCAACGGCATGGCGTACAACCCGGCGGTCGAGTACAAGGCGCCGCTCAAGGCGACCTTCGATCCGACCGTGCACAACGCCGAGGTGCCGAACACGTCGTACGCCTACCCGGAAATGAATGCGACGAACACGTCCACGTGGACGTCGGTGCCTCAGGATGGTTTCGGCAAGCTGTGGACATCGACGGTAAAGGTCAACCTCAACAACACGAGCGCCGCGGGGCGCGTCGCGGTCGGACGCTGGTGCAACACGGACTGGCCGCTCGACGTGACGTCGGGCAACGAGTGCCGCGTGAACGGCCAGGCCTATCTCCTCTCGGGAAGCGTGCCGGCCGCCGCCGCCGACTGGAACTATCCCGTGCGACCGACCGGTTTTAGCGCCACGACCTCGAAGCCGGACGTGCGCTTTTTCCACTACCAGGACTACGCGCTGTGGTGCAAAACCGCGACCACGTGGACCGCGGCCAACCTCACCGACGCCAACGGGACGGGGACGAACTGCCGGCACAACAACAAGGCGTACACGGCGACGCCGGCGGTCTCGGCGTTGCCCAACAACTATCCTGACGCCACGTACAAGAACCAGGTCTTGCAGACCGCGACCATCTACTGCACGTCGTACTACCCGACCGTGGCCGACTGGTGGGCCGACGCGAGCGGCGCGCAGACGCAGTGCAAGACTGCGTCGACCTCGACCGGCGGCTTCACCAAGGCGATCGCGCCGGCGACCTACGGCACCATCCCGCCCAAGGTGGACGCGGCGTGGCACTATTGGCGCGGCAACGTGGAGTGGTGCAAGACGGCGGTCGCGGCCGCGGCCTCGGGCAGTACCACCAAGTGGCAGGGTTTCGGCGCGTATGCCGCCGGCAACTGCCAGGGCTTCCCGGATACGATGTACAAGTACCCGCGCTTCTACAAATACATGCAGGTGTCCGGCTACGACAACGACGCCAACCAGGCGCTCGAGCGCGTTGACCTCGACTTCAACAACCAGGTCGACCACGACGCGTCCTACGTCACGACGATCGTCGACTCGACGGGTGCCACTCTCACGCAGACTGTGACACTGAAGCGTCCGTTTGCGATTGACACCTATAACGCCGCAGGTGAACTAGTCAAGCGGTCGGAAATGACTAATTTCGCGAATTGGTTCGCCTATTACCGGCATCGCGTGTTCGCTGCCAAGACGGTCGCCACCCGTGCCTTCGGTAATCTCGACGGCAAGTACCGCGTCGGCTTTGGCGTCTTCACCAATTCGTCAGGCACGGCGATGACTACCAACACTCAGGACATTAAGGACTTCACGCCGGGCGGTCCCGACCGCACGAACTGGTACTTCAATGTGACTGAGATCATCCCTGCCAACGGTACCCCCACCTTCGCCGCGATGGCGCGCGTCGGCGAGTACTTTGCCGGCGCGTCTAGCCCGATCCAGTACTCGTGCCAGAAGAACTGGCACATCCTGTTCACCGACGGGTACGCGAACGACACGACGGGGATTACTGGTCCCACGGCGTCGACCTCGATCAACGTCGACTATGACCCGATGCCGGCAACCTGGCCGGCGCCTTCCTCCGGACTCACCGCCGACCTTGCCAACGTCCGGGACCCGTCGCTGACACCCGGCGGCGCGTGGCCGAAGAAGTACCGTGAGGGGTTAACTGATTCGCGTAAGCCGACGCTCGCCGACATTGCGCTCTATTACTGGAAGACCGATCTCAAGACGTCGGGCACGACCGCGGCGAATAACGTGCCGATCTCGACCGTGCCGCCTGACTCCAACCTTGCCGAGTACGCAATCAGCGTTGCCGACCCGGCATCATGGCAGCATGTCAACTTTGCAGCCATCTCGTTCGGCGCCCGCGGAACCCTCGACGTTTCCGACCAGAAGGCCACGCTGATGAAGTTGTCGGACAAGAATAACACTGCGGTTAAGTGGCCCGCATGGGTAAGCAATGGGCCCCAAGCCGTCGACGATCTGTGGCACGCCGCGATCAACGGCCGCGGCCGCTTCGTGAACGCCGCCAATCCCGACCAGCTCGCGGGCGGGCTTGCGCGCATCCTGAACGACGTCGCCAAGGCACAGGGCGCGCGCGTCGGCGTGGGCTTCGTGTCGACGACGCTGACGGCCACGAGCTACGTCTACAAGGCCTCGTTCGACCAGGGCTGGGCCGGCGTGGTGAAGAAGGTCCAGGTCGACCCGGCGACGGGCAACGAGACCGGCACGGTCGCATGGACCGCCGCGGACCAGCTCGCGACACTGCTGACGCCGACCGTGGCCGACACCACGCCGTGGCTGTCGTCCAAGCCGGCCACCGCGCGCAAGATCGTGACCACCAGCGACGCGACTGGCAAGGGCGTCCCCTTCCGCCTCGACAAGATCTCGGCCACGCAGCAGCTCACGCTCGGCGGCGACGCGACCCGCCAGCAGCTCGTGCTCGAGTACCTGCGCGGGTCGAGTGCCAACGAGAGCGAAGAGATCCTCGGCCGCTTCCGGGTGCGCGCGAGCCGGCTGGGCGACGTTGTGAACTCGCAGGCGGTGTACGTCGGCGCGAGCCCGAGCAAGCCGTTCCTGGACACGAACGACCCGGGCTATTCGACCTTCAAGGCGACCACGCGCGCCGCGCGGGTGTACGTCGGTGCGAACGACGGCATGCTGCACGCGTTCGACGACGCCACCGGCCGCGAGGTGTGGGCCTACCTGCCGCGCAATCTGCTGCGCAGCGGCGCCACCGGCATCGCCGCGCTCGCCTACCAGGAAGGCGGCGTGCCGATGTTCCACCACCGCTACTACGTCGACTCGACGCCGCGCGTGGCCGACGTCTACCTCGACGGCGCGTGGAAGACGATCCTCGTCGGCGGCCTCGGCAAGGGCGGCAACGCGTACTACGCGATCGACATCACCAAGCCCGGCGACCCCACGACCGAGACCGAGACCGACATCGCGGGCAAGGTCATGTGGGAGTTCACCGACGCGGACCTGGGCTACACCTATGGCAGCCCGATCATCGCGAAGACCTACGCCTACGGCTGGGTCATGATCGTGCCGTCCGGCTACGACAACGCGACGGGCAAGGGCAAGGTCTTCGTCGTCGACCTCAAGACCGGCACCAAGCTGCAGACGTTCACCACCAACGTCGGCTCCGCGACGTCGCCGTCCGGCCTGGCCTTCATCGCGGGCTACACGAAGGACCACCGCAACCAGTACGTGGAGCAGGTGTACGGCGGCGACCTCCAGGGCAACCTGTGGCGCTTCGATCTCTCCGATCCCGACGCCTCCAAGTGGCCGCTCGACATGACGGTCCCGCTCGCGCAGTTCACGTTGTCCGGCAAGGCGCAGCCGATCACCACGCCGCCGCAGATCGAGGTCGACATCGCCAATGGCGTCGACCGCTGGGTGTTCGTCGGCACCGGCCGGCTGCTGGAGGCGTCCGATCTCGACGTCACGGACGCGCAGACGTTCTACGCGCTCCGCGACGGCAACGCGACGACGCCGAAAACCATCGCCGGCGCCGTCACGCGGTCGAGCACCGGCATGGTCGCGGTGACGAGCAAGGATCCGCTCGCGTCGGTGCCGGCCACTGGGTGGTACGACGACCTGCCGAGCGGCCAGCGGATCGTCACGCCACCCCAGGCCGAGGCGTCGATCGTGGCCTACTCCGCGACGCGCCCGCAGACCGACGTCTGCGCAACCAATCCGCCGGCGACCTTGTACGCCCGCGAATACAGCAAGGGCGGCTCGCGCCTGCAATCGGGTGGCGGTTTCGTGGAGAGCATCGACATCGACGCGGGAGCCGCGGGCATCGAACTCATCGCGCTGCTGGTGCCGGGCGCGTCGGGCTCGGCGATGCCCACGATCCGACTGTCGGTCACGCAGCTGAAGGACGGCACGATCCGGACCGTCGACATCTCGCTGCCGCCGCTCGTTTCCAAGCACCGGATGACTTGGCGGGTGATGCGGGATTAGGGCGACGTCCGCAAGAGGCGGTTCGTGCTGGCGGAGGATGACGTGGGGGCGGCGTTGCGCCTCTTGCGGCCGGATTGGTCAGCGAACAAAGCTTCGGACGGCCGCGCGCTTTCCCCGTGGTAAAGGCAACGAAGCGCGCCGCTCATACCGCGCTGCGCGCGGGGTTCGGTCGCGCGCTGCTTGCCGGCTGACAGCCTGCGGTGGGCGGCGATGGCGAGTGCCGGTCTCGCTTGGATGCCAGGGGCCGGACCCCGCGGGCAACATCGACGAGTCAAAGTACGGCCGCGTACAGGCGGGGTCTGACGCCGGGGTTGTGGCCACGGACGCGCCCCTCACCCCAGCCCTCTCCCCGCGGGGTAGTGTCCCGAATAGTGTGCAGAGCCGCTTGAGTGCGGGCGGCGGTCATGGCAAGAGGTTGGTTGTCGAGACTAACCCTGCCTTGGAGGGCACTGCCATGACCGCCAACCTGAAGAGTAAACCGTCTGTGGTCGCTGTCGAAGGGCTCCTGGTCGAGAACCGGGACCTGTTCAAGGCGTTGCTGCGCGAATCGCTGCAGGAGGCGCTGGCGGCGGAGATGACGGAGGCGATCGGCGCCGAGCCGGGGGAGCGCAGCGCGGATCGAATTAAAGATTTTACCGGTCAGGGTATTACAGCCGCAGCCTGGTGACCGGATCGGGGCTGGAGCTGCGGGTGCCGCGCGACCGCGAGGGCAAGTTCTCGACGGAGTTGTTCGAGGCGCTACCAGCGGTCGGAGAAGGCGCTGGTGTCGGCCTTGGCCGGTGCGCACGTCCAGGGGGTGTCGACCCGGAAGGTGAAGGCGATCACCGAGGGAGTTATGCGGCCACGCGTTCTCGGCGAGCACGATCAGCCAGGTGAACAAGGGGCTGGACGCGGCGCTGGAGCGGTTCGCGACCCGAGGTGCTGGAGGAGGCCCGTACCCGTACCTGGTGCTGGACGCGCGCTATGAGAAGGTGCGCATCGATGGGGTGATCCGTTCGCAGGCGGTGCTGATCGCGATCGGGATCAACCAGGAAGGCCGGCGGCAGGTGCTGGCGGTCGAACTGGCCAACCGCGAATCGACGACCAGCTGGAAGGACTTCCTGCGGCGGCTGAAGGAGCGCGGGCTGCATGGGGTCGAATTCGTGGTCTCCGACGATCACGACGGACTCAAGCAGGCGGTGGCGGAACTGCTCACCGACGCAGCCTGGCAACGCTGCTACGTGCACTTCCTGCGCAATGCGCTGGACCATCTGCCCCGCAAGGGCGCCGACGACTGCCTGCAGGAACTGCGTTGGCTCTACGAGCGGCGCGACCTGAAGAAGCGCAGGCGGACCTGGCCGGGTGGCTCGGCGCTGGAGCGGCGCTGCGCGGCTGACCGACTGGGCGGAAGAAGACATCGAGACCACCCTGACCTTCTATCGACTGCCGCGGCAGCACCACAAGCACATGAAGAGCACCAACCTGCTGGAGCGGCTGAACGAGGAAATCAAGCGCCGGACGCGCGTGGTGCGGATCTTTCCGAACGAGGCGTCCTGCCTGCGACTGGTGCGCGCGCTGTGCGCCGAGACCCACGAGACGTGGCTCGAGGACAACCGCTACATCAACATGGACCTGCTGCTGGAGCAGAAGAAGGCGGCGATGAAGCTCGCCGCCTGATCATCCCCAACCTCGAACCTGACCGCCTATTTGCACAACTTGACGGACACGACCCCCCGCGGGCGGGGAGAGGGAGCCCTATACGAGGCGGTGTGCAGAACGCAGGCGCGCAATAGGGCAGTCAGCCCGCAGGCAGCGCGCTACTGAACTCTCCGCGCAGCGGAGGATGATCGGCGCGCTTCGTAGGTTTTGCAGTTGCTACGGGAAAACCGCCCGGCCGCCCGAAGGTTTTCCCGGGCCTGACTTGCCTTGCCGGCCGCAAGGCGCAACTCAGAACCCACGTCATCCACCGGCCCCACGACGCGCCTTTTGCGGACGAAGCAGTCAGGTCCGCGCCCGCGCCGCGCGCTTGACGTCCGGCACGCGCCGCAGCGAGCGCAGTACCTGCGCCAGGTGCCGGCGGTCGCGGACCTGCACGCCGAAGAACATCGCGAGCACGTCGCCGCCGTCGGGACGCTCCATCGACACCTGGTCGATGTTGGCTTCCGCGTCGGCGATGAGCTGATCGGCGAACAAGGCCGCGGCCTGGTCGCCGGCGACTTCGGCGATCCGCTGGCCTCGATGCCGTGCTCTACGTCGGTGGCCCACTCGACGTCGACGAGTTCCGACGGATCGAGGCGGCGCGACTATGAGCGTCGCGCAGTCGCCGGCGGCGCGCGGCTGATCTTCGGCGCGGCGACGGCCGACGAGATCATCGCCGACGGCGAGGCGAACGGCGCCTTCGCCCTCGATCGCCCGCCCTCGGCGCCTGCGCCGACAAGGCGCACCCTGGCCGACCTGCGCCGGACGCCCTCGATACGCCTTCCCCGGCGCCGACTTCACCGTGACCGAAGAACAACCGCCGCCGACCGGTCGCCGGCGGTCGAGGCCTGGCTCACCTGACCTGCTCAACCTCGCCAACGCCTACCCCAGCGGTCACCAAGGTCGCCGTCAAGGGCTCAACCTTCAAGGCGCAACGGCCGCCGTTCGACGGCCAGCTCGCCCAACGCCAATCGTCTACCTGACCGCCCAAGACCGTCTGGTGTACGGCACCGCCATCGTCGGCTGGAAACAACAACAAGAGGTTAAGGACGGCCGCGTTCGACGGTCGGGATCAACGTAATCTCAATTCTTCAACAAGCCTACTTAACGTCAACCATCGTCCGTCGGCCGCGCAAACCACCGTGGTGGCAATGTCGGTCGCCGCCTCGCCCGCACGATCGGCCACCGACCATTACAGCAGCCCTCATCGTCTGTCCAGGCGTGAAGAACTGTCGTTCTCCTCGGAAGATTCGCCATCGTGCCGCTCCGAACTCAGCAAGTCATATCCGTTTGATCTAAACGAATGTTGACCAGCGCAGGATCGCCGCGTCGACGGAATCCAGCTCGCCATGCCGCCGCCGACCGTGCACGTGCGCCCGCTCCAGCGGTGGCATGTCCAGGCGTGCGGATCTGCTGCCTTCGGCCAGCGTTGGTGAAGCCGTTGGCGTAGCCGATGAACAGCAGCCAGCCGTTGGCGCTGGATGCGGCATGAACTCGCCAGGCCGCCGAGGATCGGCTTGCGCCGAAGCTCGTGCAGGCGCAGGCCTGCAGCCATCGTGGTCGCCTTGAAGAACAGGATGCCGCCAGCAGGGCTGTCGAGGCCTGCGCGAACGTGTAGTGCTTCTCGCGCATCTTCTTGTAGACCGAGTAGATCGTCTTCTCGCGCCCGCTCACGACGGCGAGCGTGCTCGCGCGCGGGAAACCTCGCGGATGACGTCGAGCAGGCGGTTCATCACCTCGCGCCGGTTGCCGCGGGCCGCCTTGATGGCGTTCGCGAGCACGCGGTAGCGCAGCGGAGTAGAGGTGCTTGAACAGGAAGGTCCTGCAGCTCGAGGTACAGCGAATTGAGGCCGAGGCGGTTGGCGATCGGCGCGTAGATGTCGAGCGTTTCCTTCGCGATGCGCTTGCGGTGCGTGGGCGCCATCGCGTCCAGCGTGCGCATGTTGCAGGCGGTCGGCGAAACGATCAGGATGACGCGCACGTCGCGCGCCATCGCGAGCAGCATCTTGCGGAAGCTCTCCGCCTGCACCTCCTCCTTGCTCGTAGACTCGATCTGGTCGAGCTTGGAGACGCCGTCGACCATGTCGGCGACGGGCTTGCCAAGCTCTTCTCCAGTTCGTTCTTGGTGACGGAGGTGTCCTCCATCACGTCTCGTGCAGGAGCGCGGCGGCGACCCCTGTGCGTCGAGGGCGCCACTGCGAGAGGATCGACGCGACCCGCGAGCGGGTGCGTGATGTACGGCTCGCCGGACTTGCGGAACTGGCCGCGGTGCGCCGACTCGGAAAACTCGAACGCGCGCGAGACCAGCGCGACGTCCGGCGGGGCAGGTAGTGCCCCGGGTGCTGTTCGTGAACTCCGCGATCTCGGACATTGCCTCTTACGTGGGTCCGAAACCGGGAGTCGTCAAACGGTCGGCGTGGTGGGGAGCGTCGGGCCCGTCTTGGTCAGCATCTCGATGCCGATCTTGCCGGCCGCCATCTCGCGCAGCGCGATCACGGTCGGCTTGTCCCGGTCGGCGTCCACCATCGGCGCCGAGCCTGCGGTGATCTGTCGCGCGCGGTTGGTGGCGGCGAGCGTCAGCTCGAACCGGTTCGGGATCCTGGCGAGGCAGTCTTCGATGGTGATGCGGGCCATGGGGCGGTGCTCCGTTTCGGGGTCAGTTGGCTGCGAGAAGCTGGTCGATCACGGTGTGGTGGCGCGCCATCTGCCGCGACGCGGCGAGGCGCGCGGCCCGGACGATCACGGACAGATCGTCGACGGCCCTCGCAAAGTCCTGATTCATAATAACATAATCGAAGTCGCCGCAGTGCCGCATCTCCTCCTTCGCGTTCTCGAGGCGCCGGGCGATGATCTCGGGGCTGTCCTGTCCCCGTTTCTCGAGGCGCTCCTTCAGCAGCGCCACCGACGGCGGCAGGATGAAGATCAGCACCGCGCCCGGGATCAGGGTGCGCACCTGGCGGGCGCCCTGCCAGTCGATCTCCAGCAGCACGTCGTGCCCGGCGTGCACCTCGTCGCGCAGCCAGGTGGCGGACGTCGCGTACCAGTTGCCGTGGACGTGGGCGTGCTCCAGGAATTCCCCCTTGTCCTTCAGCGCCATGAAGGCCGGTTCGTCCACGAAGTGATAGTGGACGCCGTCCTGTTCCCCCGGCCGCGGCTTGCGCGTCGTGTACGAAACGGACAGCCGCATCCCCGGTTCGCGCTCCAGCAGGGCGTTGACGAGGCTGGTCTTGCCGCCCCCGGAGGGCGCGGCGACCACGAAGAGGCACCCGGAGGCCGGGGGGGCCTTGGTGGCGATGACGGTGGGTTGCATCGAAAAGGGCGGGCCGGGGCGGTTCGGGGTGGCGGTTCGGGGACGGGCCCGATCGCGGCGACCCTGCACCGCGGGGTGACGAGCGGACGACGGCGGGTGCGGACGGGCAAAGACGAAATTCTAGGCGTTTCGGCGCCCCCGCGGGCGGCAATCGACGAGGCGGCGGGAACCGGCCTGCGGCTGCGCGGTGCGGACGCCGGTATCCGGCATGCCCGGATGCACCGGGGCGCCGCGATTTGGTACCGTTCGACCTCGGCGCATTGGCGCATACGGACCATTGCAGCGGGGTCCGCCGACGCGAACCGCGGTCCGGTTCCCCAAGAGCACGCACGAGGCAGGCATGAGACGGCGCGACGCGTTGACCACCCTCGCGGCCCTGCCGCTGGCGGCGGCGACCGCGGTCGCCAGCGGCCAGCCCAGGTCGAAGCTGCGGCGCATCGGCTGGCTGGTCAACGGCACCGAGCTGCGGCCGGAGGTCTACCTGCCTGAACGCGATGCGGCGCTGCGCGCCCCGGGGGTGGATTCCCGGCCAGACCGTCACCTACGAATTCCGCCAGGCGCTGAGCCAGCAGCCCGACCTCCTGGCGCGATACGCGAAGGAGCTGGCGGGGGCGCGCGTCGACGTCATCGTGACCATCGGGCAGACCGCCACGCAGGCAGCGAAAGACGCGACAGCGACGATCCCGATCGTCTTCACCCAGACCGACGATCCGGTGCGCACCGGCCTCGTCGCGAGCTTCAACCGCCCGGGAGGCAACCTCACCGGCTACGCGGTGCTGGGCGACCAGTTGCGTGCGAAGCGCGTGGAGGCGCTGCGCGAACTCGTCCCGCAGGCCCGCACGCTGGGCATCTTCCTCTACAACACGCCGAGGACGGCCCAGACGATGCGGGTCGAGGCCAGCATCGAGCAGTCGTTCGCGTCCCTGGGCATCCGGCCGATCTTCGCCTATGCGCCGACCGCGGCCGACACCGATGCCGCGATCGACGACGCCGCGCGCCAGAAGGCCGATGCGCTGTGGCTCTCGGGGCGCAACTTCGACAATGCCGCCGCCATTGCCGCCGCGCTGCTGCGCAACCGTCTTCCGGCGGTCGCGGGCGATGCGGCGCTGGTCGAGGCCGGGGTCCTGCTCTCGCTCGGGACCGACGGCGACGACGAGAACGCGGTCATCGCCGACCTCGTCGACCGCATCCTGCGCGGGGCGAAGCCCGCGGACCTGCCGGTGCGGCAGGCCACGGAATTCGAGATCGTCGTCAACGCGCGGACCGCGCGCACGCTCGGCCTGACGGTGCCGCCGAGCCTGAAGGTGCGGGCACGCGTGGTGGAGTAGCAGCGACCCGGTCCGGGACCGCGGGCGACGCTACTCGACGTTCTGCACCTGCTCGCGCATCTGCTCGATCAGCACCTTGAGCTCGAGCGCCGCCTGCGACACCTCGGTGTCCACCGACTTGGAGCCCAGCGTGTTGGCCTCCCGGTGCAGCTCCTGCGCGAGGAAGTCGAGGCGCTTGCCGGCGCTCCCGCCGGCCTTGAGGATGCGGCGCACCTCGGCCACGTGACTCGTGAGCCGGGCCAGTTCCTCGGCGACGTCCACCTTGGTGGCGAAGAGCGCGAGTTCCTGCTTCAGCCGGTCCTCGTTGGGGTCGAGGCCGGCATCGCGCAGGCGCGTGGCGAGCTTCTCGTTGAACGCGGCGTGGACCGCGGGCACCCGCGGCTCGACCCGCCGGACCTGCGCCTCGATGCCCGCGCAGGCGGCCTCCAGCACGGCGGCGGTCTTGGCGCCCTCCCGGGCGCGGGCGGCGGCCAGCTCCTTGAGCGCCTGGCCGACCAGCGCCGTCGCCTTTTCCGCGAGCTCGGCGGGGGCGACCGACGGCTCGGCCAGCACCCCCGGCCAGCGCAGGATCTCGTTGACGGTCAGCGGCGCGGCGTCGGGGACGACGAGCGTCACTTCTGACGCCGCAGCGGCCAATTGCGCCACCCGGGCCGCGTCCACGGCCAGCGAATTGGCCCCCTGCGCGGTCCGGTTGAGGGCGATCCGGCACTCGACCTTGCCGCGTTTGAGCGCGCCGGCCAGCATTTCGCGCAGGGCCGGCTCGGCGGTGCGCAGTTCGTCCGGCAGCTTGAGGGTGAGGTCGAGGTAGCGGTGGTTGACCGACCGCAGCTCGACGGCGAGCGACGCGCCCGGCAATTCGGCCGCGACCGCGGCAAAGCCGGTCATGCTGAGAATCATGGAAGTCCCTGCTCGCTGCCGCCCGGTCCCGCAGGCGGGAAGGCGGACGAATTGTCACTTTTTTGGCCCCTGCGCGCGTGTCGCGCCTCCAACGGGGTCCTGGCGCCACGCGTTGCCTTTACTTTGGCCGCGGGTGTGCCGAGAATGTATGTGTAAACGGACGCCTGCGCAACTCGCGTCGCGTGCCGCTGGCATGCGAATTGCCACTGTCCCGTCGATCGAGGCCGTTTCCGGCCTCCCGCTGCCGCCCAACCGCCCCTCATGGCCGTCACCAACCAGGCACTCGTAAGCGGCTACCAGCTGCTGAACTACCGGATCGACCGGCAGATCAGCCGCGGCGGCTTCTCGATCGTCTACCGGGCGTTCGACGAGGAGGGGCTGCCGGTCGCGATCAAGGAGTACCTGCCCTCGTCGCTGGTGCTGCGCACCGAGGGCGACATCGTCCGGGCCAGCTCGGCGGAGAACCTGACCTCGTTCCGCTACGGGATGAAGTGCTTCTTCGAGGAGGGTCGCGCGCTCGCCAAGATCAACCACCCGAACGTCGTGCGCGTGCTGAACTTCTTCCGCGCCAACGAGACGGTGTACATGGTGATGCGCTACGAGCGCGGCCGCACGCTGCAGCAGCAGATCCAGATGCGCCAGGACCAGATGTCCGAGCGCCTGGTGCGCCACGTGTTCATGCACCTCCTGAACGGCCTGCGCGAGGTGCACACCCACAAGCTCCTGCACCTCGACATCAAGCCCGCCAACATCTACCTGCGCACCGACGGCAGCCCGGTCCTGCTCGACTTCGGCGCCGCCCGGCAGACGCTCACGAGCGCACGGCCCAAGCTCGCGCCCATGTACACGCCGGGCTTCGCCGCGCCCGAGCAGTATCGCGAGCCCGACCGCCTCGGGCCTTGGACCGACGTCTACGGCGTGGGCGCGTCGATGTTCGCGTGCCTCGCCGCCTTCGCGCCGCAGGCCGCCGACGCGCGCCTGTCCGAGGACCACCTCGTGTCCGCCAAGAAGATCTGGGCCGGCCAGTACTCGGACAACATCCTCGAGGTGATCGACTGGTGCCTGCGCCTCGATCCGCTCGAGCGCCCGCAGTCGGTGTTCGCGCTGCAGAAGGCCATCCGCGACATTCCGCAGACCAAGCGCAAGCTCTCGTTCTTCGGCAGCCTCAAGAAGATGCTCTTCTCGGAAATCGGCGCGTAACCGGCGCGGTTCGCAGTACACTTCGCGTCCATGCGCTTCACGATTTTCCAGGAGTCGCGGAAGGGCTCGCGCAAGGTCAACCAGGACCGGATCGCGTACACCTTCTCGCGCGACACGCTGCTGCTCGTCGTCGCCGACGGCATGGGCGGGCACGCGGGTGGCGAGATCGCGGCGCAGATCGCGGTGCGGCTCTTCATCGAGCGCTTCCAGCAGGAAGCGAAGCCGATCCTCAAGAACCCGCTCAAGTTCCTGCAGGACACGATGCTGCGCGCGCACTCGGCGCTGGGCTCGTACGCCAACCAGTTCTCGATGCTGGAGACGCCGCGCACCACCTGCGTGGCGTGCGTCGTGCAGGCCGGGCACGCGTACTGGTGCCACGTCGGCGATTCGCGGCTCTACCTGTTCCGGCAGGGCGGGCTCATCGGCGCCACCAAGGACCACTCGAAGGTGCAGTACCTCGTCGACCAGGGCATCATCGGCGCCGACGAAGTGGCGCAGCACCCCGACCGCAACAAGATCTTCAGCTGCCTTGGCGGCCTCGTCGATCCGGTGATCGACCTCTCGCGCCGCACGCCGCTGCGCAACGGCGACATCCTCATCATGTGCACCGACGGCCTGTGGAGCGTGATGGACCAGCGCGAGATGGCCGACTGGCTCACCAGCACGCCGATCCTGACCACGGCCCCGCGGATGATGCGCGAATGCGAACAGCGGGGCGGCCTCGAAGGTGACAACCTGTCGGCCATCGTCGTGCGCTGGGGCCCGGAGACGCTCACCGACGAGCAGACCACCACGGTCACGGAGACGCTCGGACTCGGCGAGTTCGAGACCCAGATCGACCGCACGCTCACGCTCACCGACCGCGCCGGCACGCAGCGCGACATCACCGACGACGAGATCGAGCACGCGATCGAGGAAATCCAGTCGACGATCCAGAAATATCGACGGTAGCGTCCGCAAAAGGCGCGTCGTGCTGGCGGTGGATGACGTTGGGGCGGCGTTGCGCGGCGGCCGGCACTTCACTTCAAGTCAGGCCCGGGAAAACCTTCGGGCGGCCGGGCGGTTTTCCCGTAGTAAAGGCAGAACCTACGAAGCGCGCCGATCATCCCGGCGCTGCGCGCCGGAGTTCGGTAGCGCGCTGCTTGCGGGCTGAATGCCTCTGCGGGCGTGTGCGTCTTGCGTGCGTTCTGCGCGCCGCCTCGCTTAGGACTCCCTCTCCCCCGGCGGGGGGCATTTCCGGGCATTCGGCGAGCGCAGCTCGGCGCCGGAAATGCGGCGGTCGCATGCTTGCGACCGCGCGCCCTGCAAGGGAGGGTTGGGGTGAGGGGCCGCGTCCATGCCCCCAATCCGGGGTCAGACCCCGATGAGACCGGGGTCAGCCCCCTCGCTTTGACGGCAGGTCAGTCGGCCGCCTTGGGGCGGCCCGGCGGCGGCCGCCGCAAAGGGCTACGCAACAACGAGCGTCATGCGCCTGGTCGGGTGGGGCGGGACATTGGCCTTCCGGGCCATTTCCCCAACGACCACGAATCGGCGAAAATGCGCGCCAGCCCACCGCGGCACCGTCCCATCCCCGAATCCCGACACTGAAATCCGCATGCGCCAGCTGATCATCGACACCGAGACCACCGGCCTCGACCCCAAGCTCGGCCATCGCATCATCGAGTTCGCGGCGCTCGAACTGGTCGACCGCCGGCCGACGGGTCGCAGCCTGCACCTGCACTTCGACCCGGAGCGCGAGGTCGACGCGGGGGCCACCGAGGTCCACGGCAAGACGTGGGACGATTTGAAGTCGCATCCCAAGTTCCACGAGCTGGCGCCCGAGATCCACGAGTTCACGCGCGGGGCCGAGTGGGTGATCCACAACGCACCGTTCGACGTCGGGTTCCTCGACCAGGAGTTCGAGCGCTGCGGATTGCCCGCGTGCCGCGACGTGTACGACCGGCTGGTCGACACGCTGGCGCTGGCGCGCGAGGCGTTCCCGGGCAAGCGCAACAACCTCGACGCGCTGTGCGAGCGCTTCGGCGTGTCCAACGCGCACCGCACCCTGCACGGCGCGCTGCTGGACGCGCAGCTCCTGGCCGAGGTGTACCTTGCGATGACGCGCGGCCAGGAGACGCTCACCATCGACATGGGCACGACCCCGCGCGGGCTCGCCGGCGTCACCACGCAGCTCGCGGCCGAGCGGCCGCCGCTGCCGGTGCTGGCTCCGACGGCGGAGGAACTCGCGGCCCACGAGGCCTACCTCGCGGCGCTGGAGAAGGAATCGAAGGGCCGCTGCGTCTGGCTGCACGCGGCGGCCGCCTGACGCGGCCGCGCGCTGTCACGAAGGCGTAACGTGCGGCCGGCAGACTGATGGAGTCCTCCACGAATACGGATGTCCCGCCCGTGACGCCCGCCCCGGGTCCCGGCGTGCACGAGCGCGCCGGCGCCACCGACGTGCCGCCGGCCGGCGCCCCCGTGGGCGGCGTCCCGCCCACGGCGTCCATCAATCGCGAGCTGTCGCTGCTCGAGTTCAACGCCCGGGTGCTCGCGCTGGCCGAGGACCCGGAGGTGCCGCTCCTCGAGCGGCTGCGCTTCCTCTGCATCGTCGGCAGCAACTTAGACGAGTTCTTCGAGATCCGCGTCGCGGGGCTCAAGGAGCAGCTGCGCGCGAAGATCGCGCCGCCGGGCATGACGCTCGCGGAGATGCGCGAGCTGTCGCTGCAGCTCGGCGACGACGCGCGGGCGCTCATCGCGCGCCAGTACCGCGTGCTGAACGAGCAGGTGCTGCCCGCGCTCGCGAAGGCGGGCGTCCGGCTCGTGCGCCGCACCGAGTTCACGCGCAAGGAGCGCGAGTGGGCCGCCCGCTTCTTCGCGCAGGAGATCCGGCCGCTGCTCACGCCGATCGGGCTCGACCCCGCGCATCCGTTCCCGCAGGTGGTCAACAAGAGCCTCAACTTCGTGGTCGAGCTGAAGGGCAACGACGCCTTCGGCCGCGACACCGGCATCGCGATCGTGAAGGCGCCGCGCGTGCTGCCGCGCGTGATCCCGGTGCCGGCGCACGTCGCCGGCGCCCAGCACGTGTTCGTGCTCCTCTCCTCGGTCCTCCACGCGCACCTGCACGAGCTGTTCCCGGGCCGGCAGGTCGTGGGCTACTCGCAGTTCCGCGTCACGCGCGACGCCGACCTGTGGATCGACGAGGAGGAGGTCAAGAACCTCCGCCAGGCGCTGCAGGGGGAACTGCCGCAGCGGCAATTCGGCTCCGCGGTGCGCCTCGAGGTGGCGGCGGAATGCCCGCCGCACCTCGCGTCGTTCCTGCTCGCGCAGTTCGGGCTGGCCGACGCCGACCTCTATCGCTGCGACGGACCGGTGAACCTCGCGCGCCTCGCGTCGCTCGTCGACCAGGTCGACATCGAGTCGCTCAAGTACGAGACCTTCGTGCCCGGGGTGCCCGAGCGCCTGCACGACGCGCCCGACCTCCTGGCCGCGATCCGCGAGCGGGACATCCTGCTGCACCATCCGTACCAGTCGTTCGAGCCGGTGATCGAGTTCATCCGGCGTGCGGCCGACGATCCCGACGTCGTCGCGATCAAGCAGACCGTGTACCGCACCGGGGTGTCGTCGCTGCTCATGGAGGCGCTGATCGACGCCGCCCGCCGCGGCAAGGAAGTGACCGTGGTGGTGGAGCTGATGGCGCGCTTCGACGAGGAAGCCAACATCAACTGGGCCGAGCGCCTCGAGCGCGCCGGGGCGCAGGTGGTGTACGGCGTGTTCGGGCTCAAGACGCACGCGAAGATGGCGCTGCTGCTGCGCCGCGAGCGCGACGCGCGCGGCCGCACGCGGCTCGTGTCGTACGCGCACCTCGGCACCGGCAACTACCACCCGCGCACGGCCACGCTCTACACCGACTTCGGGCTCCTCACCGCCGACCCCGACCTCTGCGCCGACGTCAACGAGGTGTTCCTGCACATCACGAGCCTCGCGCGCGCCGGTCGCCTCAAGTGCCTGCTGCTCGCCCCGTTCACGATGCACCGCCGGGTGCTGGAGATGATCCGGCGCGAGGCGCGCAACGCGCGCGCGGGCAAGCCGGCGCGGATCATCGCCAAGATGAACGCGCTGGTGGAGGAGGGCGTGATCCGCGCGCTGTACGCGGCGTCGGCCGACGGCGTGCAGATCGAGCTGATCGTCCGCGGGGCCTGCGCGCTGCGGCCGGGCGTGCCCGGCGTGTCGGAGAACATCCGCGTGCGCTCGATCCTCGGCCGCTTCCTCGAGCACCACCGCGTGTGGTACTTCGAGAACGACGGCGATCCGTCGGTGTGGCTCGCGTCCGCCGACTGGATGGGGCGCAACATGTTCAAGCGCATCGAGGTGGCGTTCCCGGTGCGCGACGCCGCGATGCGGCGGCGCGTGGTCGAGGAGGGCCTGAAGGCCTACCTCGCCGACAACCGCGACGCGTGGGAACTCGACGCGCAGGGCCGCTGGGCGCGCGTGAAGACGAGGCGCAGCGCGCGCCGCCGGTCCGCGCAGGGCGAGCTCCTCGCGCGCCTGCGGGGCAACGACGACAAGGGGTGACACCGGCCATGGACCTCATCCTCTGGCGGCACTGCGAAGCGGAACCCGGCGAGCCGGACCTCGGCCGGCGCCTGACGCCGAAGGGCATCAAGCAGGCCGAGCGCATGGCCGCGTGGCTCGACGCGCGGCTCCCCGACACGTGCCGCATCCTGGTCTCGCCCGCCGATCGCGCGCAGCAGACCGCGCTCGCGCTCCAGCGCAAGTTCAAGACGGTGCCCGAGATCGCCACCGGCACGTCGGCCGCCGCCGTGCTCGCAGCGGCCAACTGGCCCGATTCGCGCGAGCCCGTGCTGGTGGTCGGCCACCAGCCGACGCTCGGGGAGGTCGCGTCCTTCCTGCTCGCGGGCGAGGAAGCCTACTGGTCGGTGCGCAAGGGCGCGGTGTGGTGGCTGTCCAACCGCGCGAAGGACGGCGGCGCGGCGGTGGTGCTCAAGGTCGTGCAGTCGCCCGACTTCTTGTAGCGCCCGCAAGACGCGTTCGCGAGTTCGGTGGCGGACGTGTCGGCGGCGTTGCGCGCTTTGCGGCCGGCGATTCACTCGATCCCCGCGACATAAGCTCCCGCTCCCCCAGCGGGGGAGAGGGCCGGGGTGCGCGTCGGTGGCCCCAACCCGGGGTCACACCCCGATGATTCCGGGGTCAGACCCCTCGACGTCCGCGTGAAACAGCGGCCGCCTTGAGCGGCTGAAGCACGCAGCCGCTACGCCGCCTTCCAGGGCCGTCCTGCTGCCTCCCACTCGCCGCGCTCCACACCGAGCAGGTGCGTGGTCAGCGGATGCGCCTTCAGCCAGCGCTTGGCGATCGCAAAACGGATGTTCCGCCCGACCTTCGCGGTGAGGCGCGGCTCGTCGATCGCGCGCCGCGCATGGTGGAAGAGCACGGCGAGCCGCAGCGCGAGGAGCTGCGCGGCAACGTCGTCGTCGCCCGCGAGTTCCGCCATCTTCGAGAGCCCGCCGCGGCAGCCCAGGACGAGCAGCGCGAGCTTGCGCTGCTCGGTCGCGGAGAAGCCCGGCATGTCCGCGTTCTCGAGGATGTACGCGCCGTGCTTGTGGTAGCCGATGTGCGAGACCGTGTAGCCGATCTCGTGCAGCAGGCCCGCCCACTCGACGCGCTGCGCCGTCTCCGGATCGGGGTGGGGCGCTGCCTTCATGTACAGCGCCTTCGCCATCGCGGCCACGCGCCGCGCGTGCGCGCGGTCGATGAGCCAGCGCTCCGTGAGGCTCTCGACGGTGGCCGCGCGGCTGTCCTGCCGCACCGAGCGGCCGAGGAGGTCGTAGAGCACGCCGAGGCGCAGCGCACCGCCGACGGGGTTGATGCGCGCCACGCGCAACTCCGCGAGCGCGGCGGCCATGATCGCGAAGCCGCCGGCGAGCACCGGCGCGCGCTCGGGCTTCACGCCCGCCAGCCCGAGCCGCTGTACGCGGCCGGCGCCGATCATCCGCTTGCGCAAGCGTGCGAGGCCGTCGGGCGTGATGCCGCCGGCCGACAGCCCGTTCTCCTCGAGGATCGCGGCGAGTGCGAGCGCCGTGCCCGACGACGCGAAGGCCTCGCGCCAGTGCTCGGGCCCGAAGACGCCGGCGATGGCCTCGATCTCGGCGCGGGCGTGCGTCTCCGCGGCCCGGAACGCCTGCGCCGTCAGCTCGCCCTTGCCGAAGACGCGCGTCGACAGGCTCCCGCAGCCGAGCTTCAGCGACTCGAGCCGCTGCGGCGCCATGCCGCGGCCGATGATGAACTCGGTGGAGCCGCCGCCGATATCGATGACGAGGCGCGGCTCGGTCGAGGCGGGCAGCACGTGCGACACGCCGAGGTAGATGAGCCGCGCCTCCTCGTGCCCGCCGATGATGTCGATGGGGAACCCGAGCGCGGCCTCGGCCTGCGGCACGAACGACGCGGCGTTCTTCGCGACCCGGAACGTGTTGGTGGCGACCGCGCGCACGGCCCACGGGTGCAGGCCCGACAGCCGCTCGCGGAAGCGCGCGAGGCAGGCGAGCGCGGCCTTGCGCGCGGCGAGGGTCAGGTTGCCCTTCTCGTCCAGCCCCGCGCCGAAGCGGATCGTCTCGCGCCACGTGTCGAGCCGGAAGATCTGGTCGCCCTCGACGCGGCCGATCTCGAGCCGGAAGCTGTTCGATCCCAAGTCGACCACCGCGAGCGTTTGCGGGCTCGGTTGCGGCGACAGCGAGCGCGACAGGGATCGGAGCATGGCGGCGGGCGGGGGAGCGGTGGCGCGCGAAGCCTAGCACGGGCCCACGGCGGACGGTTTGCAGGCCCGATTAACCTGCGACAAGGCGGCGCGCCCGCGACCTGTTAACCTCGGGCGCGTCATGGCCATCGACTACCTGCAAAAGATCCTCACCGCGAAGGTGTACGACGTCGCGGTCGAGTCGCCGCTCGACGAGGCGCCCACGCTCTCCCGGCGGCTCGGCAACCGCGTCCTCCTCAAGCGCGAGGACCAGCAGAGCGTCTTCTCGTTCAAGCTGCGCGGCGCGTACAACAAGATGGCGCACCTCTCGGTGGCCGAGCGCGCGCGCGGCGTGATCGCCGCCTCCGCCGGCAACCACGCCCAGGGCGTGGCGCTGGCCGCGCAGCGCCTGGGTTGCCAGGCGACCATCGTGATGCCGGTCACGACGCCGCACATCAAGATCGCGGCGGTCGAGGGGCGCGGCGCGAAGGTGGTGCTCTTCGGCGACTCGTACTCGGACGCGTACGAGGAGGCGCAGCGGCTGCAGAAGGCGTCGGGCGCGACGTTCGTGCACCCGTACGACGACCCGGACGTGATCGCCGGGCAGGGCACGATCGGCATGGAGATCCTGCGCCAGTGCCAGGGTCCGCTCGACGCGGTGTTCGTGGCCGTCGGCGGCGGCGGCCTCATCTCCGGCATCGGCGCCTACGTCAAGCGCGTGCGGCCGCAGGTGAAGGTGATCGGCGTGCAGCCGGTCGACTCCGACGCGATGACCCGGTCGCTGCGCGAGGGCCAGCGCGTCGCGCTGCCGCACGTCGGGCTCTTCGCCGACGGCGTGGCCGTGAAGCAGGTCGGCAAGGAGACGTTCCGCATCGCGCAGGAAGTGGTCGACGAGATGGTCACCGTCGACACCGACGCGACCTGCGCCGCCATCAAGGACGTCTTCGAGGACACGCGCTCCATCCTCGAGCCGGCCGGCGCGCTCGCCGTCGCCGGCATCAAGGCGTGGTGCGAGAAGCACCGCGTGAAGGACAAGGTGTTCGTCGCGATCGCCTGCGGCGCCAACATGAACTTCGACCGGCTGCGGTTCGTCGCCGAGCGGGCGGAGCTGGGCGAGAAGCGTGAGGCGATCTTCGCGGTGACGATCCCCGAGCGGCCGGGCAGCTTCCGCGAGTTCTGCGCGCTGATCGGCAACCGCAACGTGACCGAGTTCAATTACCGCTACGCCGACCCGAAGGTGGCGCGCATCTTCGTCGGCGTGGAAGTGGCCGACCGCCGCGATGCGCCGGAGCTGCTCGCCTCCTTCCGCAAGCACCGGATCGAGGCCTACGACCTCTCGGACAACGAGATGGCGAAGCTCCACGTGCGCCACCTCGTGGGCGGCCACGCGCCGACGGCCGAGAACGAGATGCTGTACCGCTTCGAGTTCCCCGAGCGTCCGGGCGCGTTGATGCGGTTCCTCGACAGCATGAGCGCCGGGTGGAACATCAGCCTCTTCCACTATCGCAACCACGGCGCCGACTACGGCCGCGTGCTGGTCGGCATGCAGGTGCCGCCGGGGGACAAGGCGGACTTCCAGCGGTTCCTCGACCAGCTCGGGTACACCTGCGTCGACGAGTCGGCGAATCCGGCGTACCGGATGTTTCTCGGGCGCTAGCCAGTGCCCGACCGGCGTTGGGCGGGGCCCGACCAGAGCGCAACGGGTCGCATGACGCTCGTCTTTTCCAGCAATTTCCGGCGGCCGCCGCCGGGCCGCCCCAAGGCGGCCGACTGGCCTGCCGTGAGCGCATCGGTTCTGCACGTGGCGGCCCCTCACCCCGGCCCTCTCCCCCGCAGGGGGAGAGGGAGCGCTCGGGCGTGAGGATTGGTAGAAGTGCCGGCCGCAAAAGGCGCAGCGCCGACCTCGCGTCGTCCCCCGGCCTCGCGGACGCCTTTTGCGGACGTTGGCGCGCACGACGGCAGACCCTGCCGCCCCACGGCACCCGCCGGGCATGAAATTGATCCGGTTGTTGCATTTTGGCCGTTTTGCGCGCCGCACGCCGATTCCGGCAAGGTTTATGCTCTAGCGGAGGGGCTTGGTCCGTGGCAGACTTGAACACGACAAGTGCGGGGCAGGGGTTTTCCCCCCGCAACTGTTGCCGGTGGGGCATAGGGGCATCAATTGGCTGACCAGATCCCGTTGCAGGGCGTCAAGGTGATGGTGATCGACGATTCGAACACGATTCGCCGGAGCGCCGAGATCTTCCTCCTCCAGGCCGGTTGCACGGTGATCCTGGCCGAGGACGGCTTCGATGCGCTGGCCAAGATCGCCGACCACCACCCCGACCTCGTGTTCGTCGACATCATGATGCCCCGGCTCGACGGCTACCAGACCTGTGCGCTCATCAAGAAGAACACGAAATTCCAGCGGACGCCGGTGATCATGCTGTCCTCCAAGGACGGCCTGTTCGACCGGGCCCGCGGGCGGATGGTGGGGAGCGACCAGTACCTCACCAAGCCGTTCACGAAGGAGAGTCTCCTGAAGGCGGTCGCCGCGCACACCAACCGCGCGGCGGCATGAGGGGCGCGCCGGACGAGGGACCCGACGGACCGGCCGGCCGCACCCGCGCCGATCGCGCATTCGACCAGGGCATGGACAGCACATGGCAATCCGCAAGATTCTGATCGTCGACGACTCGCCCACCGAGCGGCATGTGCTGAACGACATGCTCACGAAGTCCGGCTACGAGGTGGTCGCGAGCGACAACGGCGAGGACGCGATCCAGAAGGCCAAGTCCCTCAAGCCCGACCTCATCCTGATGGACGTCGTGATGCCGGGCCTCAACGGCTTCCAGGCCACGCGCGCCATCAGCCGCGATCCCGAGACCCGCGGCATCCCGATCATCATGTGCACCTCCAAGAGCCAGGAGACGGACAAGATCTGGGGCATGCGCCAGGGTGCGCGCGACTACATCGTGAAGCCCGTGAACCGCGACGAGCTTCTCGAGAAGATCACGGCCATCGGCTAGCGCGACCATGGCCCGCGCCGCCAAGCTCGACCTCCGCACGTTCCAGCAGGAACTCGCCTCGCGCCTCGCCACCAAGACGGCGGCGCAGGTCGAGTCGTCCCGACTCGGCCTGTCGAGCGGCGCCGACCGCTGGCTGATCCGCCTGGCCGACGCCGGCGAGGTGGTCGCGATGCCGCCGGTCGTGCCCGTGCCGCTGACCAAGCCGTGGTTCCTCGGCGTGGCGAACATCCGCGGCAACCTCTTCTCGGTCATCGATTTCGCGAAGTACCTCGGGCGCGATGCGCCGCCGCTGTCGAACCAGTCGCGGCTCGTGCTGTTCGGGCCGCGCGCCGG
This sequence comes from Burkholderiales bacterium, assembly GCA_046347715.1. GTDB lineage: Bacteria > Pseudomonadota > Gammaproteobacteria > Burkholderiales > Casimicrobiaceae > VBCG01. The sequence continues at coordinate 353,290 of JAXMFO010000003.1, read as the reverse complement.
CGAGCTCAACGCCGGCCTCGTCGTGCACCGCGTGCTCGGCCTGCGCAACATCGCGGAACTCGCGCCGGCGGCGCCGCCGCAGGACGCGCCCGCGTGGTACGGCCAGCGCTGGATGGACGGCGACGGCAACGCGTGGCAGGAAATCGACCTCGCGCTCCTGGCGCGCGATCCGGCCTTCCTCGCGGTCGGCCTCTGACATTACAAGACGCGCGATCACCGCGCGCGGCGGGAGACAAGGACCTATGGCGCTCAAACTGGGGAAGCTCTTCGGCGGGGACAAGGCGAAGGGGGCCGATCTCGACCTCGACCTCCCGACCACGCAGGTGCGCATGGCGGCGGCGCAGCCCGGCTACGACCCGCTCGCGTCCGTGTCGATCATGGACCAGCTGCGCTCGGCGACGACCAACATGTCGCTGCCGCGCAAGCTGCCCATCATCGGGGCGATGCCCGTGGTCAAGCAGTTCCAGACCCTGGGCCTCCTCATGGTGTTCTTCCTGGTGCTGGCCGCGTTGATGGCGTACCTCGACCGCCGGCAGGCCGCGGAGGAGTCCGCCGCCATCGCCACCGCGACGGAAATGCAGATGCTCTCGCAGCGCCTCGCCCGCGGCAGCGCGCTCGCGGCGCAGGGCCAGGTCGCGGGCTTCGCGGCGGTGAAGGACAGCCGCGACCGCTTCCGGACCAACCTGGATGCGCTGCTGAACGGCGGCGTGGTGCGCGGGCAGAGTGTGGACATCAGCCGCGACGAGCAGACCACGAAGCTCCTGAACGACGTGAAGGCGCGGTGGGACCGCGTCAACGTGGCCGCCGGACGGCTGGTCGAGAACGAGCAGAGCCTGACCTCGCTCGCCAAGGGCCTCGAGGCCCTCAACACCGGCAACGCCGCGCTGCTCGAGCTCGCCCAGCAGGCCACGCAGCAGATCGGGCAGGCGGGCGGCACGCTGCGCGAGATCGACTACACCAACCAGCTCGCGGTGCTGTCGCAGCGGATCGCGAAGAACGCGAACACGCTCGCCTCCTCCGACGAAATCGACCCCGAGGTCGCGTTCCTGCTCGGCAAGGACGCCGGCACGTTCCGCGACATCCTGCAGGGCCTCACCAAGGGCAGCGAGGCGCTGCGCCTCGCGCCGGTGCGCAACGACGACGCGCGCGCGACCCTGGCCGACCTCGCCAAGCGCTTCGCCACCTACGAGACCGGCATCAACGCGATCCTGACCAACATGCCCCGCCTCGTGCTCGCGAAGCAGGCGGCGCGCAGCATCAACAGCGAAGCCGAGCCGCTCCTGAACGACACGACGAAGCTCGCCGACCAGTTCGACGCGAGCCCGGTCCGCAAGTGGACGCTCGGCGCCGCGATCTTCTTCGCGCTCCTCGCCCTGGGCGCCCTCGTGCTCCTCGGCAAGGTGTTCCTGGACGACGCCCGGGTGCGCGCGATGGAGAGCGAAGGCGAGAACAAGCGGAACCAGGAAGCCATTCTGCGGCTGCTGAACGAGATGGGTAACCTGGCCGACGGCGACCTCACGGTGCAGGCCTCCGTGACGGAGGACGTGACGGGCGCCATCGCGGACTCCATCAACTTCACCATCGAGGAGTTGCGCACGCTGGTCCGCGGCATCAACTCCGCGACCGACCAGGTGACGAAGGCGACGCAGGAAACGCAGGCCATCTCGAACCGCCTCTACGAAGCCTCGCAGCGGCAGAACCGCGAGATCCAGCAGGCGTCGGCCTCCGTGCTGCAGATGGCGCAGTCCATCAACGAGGTGTCGCAGACCGCGAACCAGTCCGCCCGAGTCGCCCAGCAGTCGCTGGCCGCCGCCGAGAAGGGCGGGCAGGTGGTGCAGAACCAGATCGCGGGCATGAACGAAATCCGCACGCAGATCCAGGACACGTCGAAGCGGATCAAGCGCCTCGGCGAATCGTCGATGGAGATCGGCGAGATCGTGGAGCTGATCTCGGACATTACCGAGCAGACGAACGTGCTCGCGCTGAACGCCGCCATCCAGGCGGCCTCCGCCGGCGAAGCGGGCCGCGGCTTCACGGTGGTGGCCGAAGAAGTGCAGCGGCTCGCGGAACGCTCCGGCGAGGCGACCAAGCAGATCGAGGCGATCGTGAAGACCATTCAGGCGGACACCCAGGACGCGGTGGCCGCCATGGAGAAGTCGACGGTCGGCGTGGTGGAAGGAACGAAGCTCTCCGACGCGGCGGGCCAGGCCCTGACCGAGATCCAGAAGGTGTCGCGCGACCTCGCCGAACTCATCTCCCGGATCTCCACGCAGACGCAGATGCAGTCGACCTCCGTCACGGACGTGACGCGCGGCATGCAGGGCATCCTGAAGATCACCGAGGAAACGACCGAAGGCACCAAGCAGACGAACGTGTCCATCGGCCAGCTCACGAAACTGGCGGCGGAACTGCGGTCGTCCGTCGCCGGTTTCAAGGTGTAGCGACCGATGCCAAAGGCGTCCGTGCGTGCGGTGGGCTGCGTGGCGGCCGCGTTGCGCCTCTTGCATCGGGATTAGTCAGGCAGGCCCCTTCGGGCGGCCGCGCGGCGCCTGCCGGAAAAGGCTACGCAAGAACGAGTGTTGTGCGCGGGGCTGTGCCCTCCCGGACTTGCACCTACCGGATTTCACTTAGGCCCGAAAGTTGCTGACGGATTTCGTGATGGCTAACGATCCCACTCCCGAATTCGACCTCGGTCCGCTCTCCTGGGTGCAGGGGGAGATCGACCAGGCGCTGACGCACGGGCTCGAGGCGCTCGCCCAGTTCCGGGCGAAGCCCCAGGATGTGACGCCGCTCAAGCACGCGCGCTCGCACGTGCACCAGGCGGCCGGCGCGATCCAGATGGTGGGACTCGACGCGGTCGTGGCGTTCACGGACGAGCTCGAGCGGCAGCTCATGCGGCTCGAGGAACTGCCGGCGGAGGAGGTGCCCGCCGCGTGCGATGCGATCGACCGCGCCTGCCGCAAGCTGCGGATCTTCTTGGACGAGCTCGTCAACGGCGCGCCGCCGATCCCGCTCAAGCTCTATCCCGAGTACGAGGCAATGCAGGTCGCGCGCGGCGTGAAGGCCGCGGCGCCGACCGACCTCTTCTATCCCGACCTTTCGCCCCGTGCGCCGCGCATCAGCCCGCGCGAGGTGGTGCCCGCGAACAAGCTGCCGTCCTATCTCGTGAAGCAGCGCCGCAACTACCAGCGCGGCCTCCTGTCGTGGCTGCGCGGCGACGAGAACGGCGCGGTGCTCATGCGCGACTCGATCACCGCCATCGAGGACGTGACCACGCAGGGCAGCCTACGCGCGTTCTGGTGGACGGTGGGTGCGCTGTTCGAGGGCCTGTGCGAGAAGGGCCTCGACAGCGGGTTCGGCATCAAGCAGCTCGCCGCGCGCATCGACCTGCAGATCCGCCGCGTGTCCGAGGGCAGCGCCAAGGCGGCCGACCGCCTGCGGCGCGAAGTGCTGTATTTCGTTGCCATCTGCGCGCCCGTGGGCCCGCAGGTGCAGGCGGTGCAGAAGGCATTCCGGCTGGCCGGTCTCATCCCCTCCGCGGAGGTGCTGTCGTCCGACGTCGTGCGGCTGCAGCCGCTACTGCGCGAGGCGCGCGAGCAGCTCGCGGGCGCCAAGGACGCGTGGCTCAAGGCCGCGTCCGGCCGCGCGGAGAACCTGCCGAAGCTGAAGCAGACGCTCGCGTCCGTGCACGCCAAGGCCGCCGACATCCACAACGGCGCGCTGATGAAGCTCACCTCCGCGCTCGTCGACCGCCTGGACAAGATGCCCGCGTCGGGCGTGTCCGAGCCGGTGGCGATGGAGTACGCGACGGCGCTCCTGCTGGCCGAGAGCGCGTTCGAGAACTATTCGAGCCTGTCGCCCGATTTCCCGAAACACGTCGACGCGATGCTGGCGCGCCTCGACGCCGCGCGGCAGGGCCGTCCGTCGTCGGGCTCCGGCGCGCCGATGCTGGACGAGATGAGCAAGCGCGCGCAGGAACGCGTGCTGCTCGCGCAGGTCGGCCGCGAGATCCAGGCCAACCTGCGGCACATGGAGCAGGTGCTCGACGCGTTCTTCCGCGACAGCAGCAAGCGCGCCGACCTCGCCACGCTCGCGAAGGACAGCGCGCAGATCCGCGGCGCGCTGCGCATCCTCGACCTCGAAGAGGCCGACCGGCTGCTCGAACTGTGCGAGCAGCAGATCGCCACCTACGCCGACCCCAACGGGCCCATCAGCAACGAGGACCTGGAACTCCTGGCCGAGTCGCTGTCGGGCCTCGGGTTCTACATCGAGGCCGTCGAGCAGCAGCGTCCCGACCGCGACCGCCTCATCGCGCCGCTGATCGCCAAGCGCCTGGGCGAGACGCTCGAGCCGGAAGCGCCGGAGCAGGATTCCGTCGAGGCGGCCGTCGCCGAACTGCGCGCGGCCCTGCCGCAACTCGTCGAGGAAGTGCACCGGGCGCCGGCCGACGCCGCCGCCCGCGAGGGCCTCAAGGCCAAGCTCACGAGCCTGCTCGACGACGCGAAGCTCATCGGCGACGAGGACCTGGTCGCGCAGGCGGGCGCGGTGCTCGCCGAGCTGGAAGCCGGCGACGCCGCGAGCCTCGCTGCCGCGGTCGACGCCATCGCCGACACGTCCGCGCCGGCCCCCGAAATCTCCGAGGAGACGCAGCGACTGCTCGCCACCGACGCTACCGACCTCGACCGCGAACTGCTCGAGATCTATCTCTTCGAGGCGGTCGAGGTGCTCGACGGCATCGCCGCCAGCTACCAGACGCTGCAGGCGAACCACGGTGACCGCGAGGCGCTGCGCACCGTCCGCCGCGGCTTCCACACGCTGAAGGGCAGCGGCCGCATGGTCGGCCTGAACGAGCTCGGCGAGTACGCGTACGACGTCGAGAAGATCTTCAACCGGCTCCTCGAGGAAGAGCGGCCGGTGACCACCGCCGTGCTCGCGCTGGTCGACACCGCGCACAAGAGCTTCCGCACGTGGGTCGACGCGCTCACCGCGTCGCGCCGCGTCACCGCCGACCCGCGCGCGCTGCACGCGGCGATCGCGGCGGTCGAGCGCGAGCTGCCCGGCGGCGAGTCGATCGCGCCGCCCGCGGCACCGGTCGAGGCGGCGCCGATGCCGTCGAACGTGATCGAGCTGCCGCGCCCGGCGGCGCCGCATCCGGCACCGCCCGCCGCGCCGCCGGCCGAGCCCCCGGCGCGGGCCGAGCCGCCGGCGCTCGAACTGATCGAGCTGCCCGAGCTGGGCTTCGCCGACGAGGCGGACGGCGGCGTGCTTGCCTCCGAGGAGCCGCCGCAGGACGCGATCGAGGTGGTCGACGTGCTGGACGTGCTCGACGTGCCGGCGCCGGCGGCCGAGGTCGCGCCGCCGCGGCAACTCGTCACCGAGACGCCCGCGACGCTCGATTTCGTGCCCGTCGACATGCCTGCGACGTTGCCGGCGGCCGAGGCCGGGCCCGAGCTGCCGTCGCTCGACGTGCCGCCGCTCGACGTGCCTGCGTTTGACGTGCCTGCGCTCGACCTGCCGCCGTTCGACGTGCCCGCGGTCGCGGCGCCGGTCGCGGATGCGCCCGCTCTCGAGATTCCGGCACTCGACATTCCCGAGATCGACCTCGCGGCTCTCGCGCCCGAGCCAGCCTTCGACGCGGCGCCGGCGTCCCCGGTGCCCCCGGTCGCCGCGTCGTCGCCGCCTGTCGCGCCGCCGCCGGAGGCCACGATGCCCGAGGCCGTCGTCGCCGACGCGGCCGATCACGTGCTCGCGGAGTCCGACGACCTCACCATCGGCGACGTCACGCTCTCCCGGGCGCTGTGGACGATCCTCTGCGACGAGGCGGACCAGCACCTCGCCACGCTGGAGCACGAGCTGTCGATCCTGCAGTTCGACCCGCACGCCGTGCCGCGCAGCCCGATGATCCGCGCGAGCCACACGCTGTGCGGCATCCATCGCACCGGCGGCTTCCCGCTCGTGGCGACGACGGCCAAGGGCCTCGAGCAGGCGCTCATCGCGCTCGAGCAGCGCGGCGCGCCGCTGCCGGGCACCGCGCAGCCGGTTCTGGCGCGCGCCATCGCGGGGCTCGGGCTGCTGGTCAGCCGCATCAAGGACCGGCACGCATTCGCCCACCAGGACGTGGAGGAAGCGGCGGCGATCCAGAAGGAACTGGACGAACTCCGCCTCGAGGCCGCGACCGAAGTCGGCGACGCGGAGGCGGCGGCGCTCGACGTCGCCCGGCGCGACGAGGAGGCCGCGGACGCCGCGCCCGCCGCGTTGCACCTCGTCGATGCCGACGTGGCACCCACGATCGAACTGCCGCGCCCGGACACCGTGACGCTGCACGCGGAACCCGAGCCGCCCGCGGTACCCGCGGTCGCTGCGGTCGCCGAGGTGGCGGTCCCGCAGCCGGCCGCCGACCCGCTGGAAGGCATCCGCGACGACGTCGACGCGACCGTCCTGCCGATCTTCCTCGACGAAGCGGCCGAACTCTTCCCGCAGGCCGGCGAGCAGTTGCGCGCGTGGCGGCGCAGCGGCGACGAGTCCGACGCCGCCCGCCAGCTGCGGCGCACGCTGCACACGTTCAAGGGCAGCGCCCGCATGGCGGGTGCGATGCGCCTCGGCCAGCTTGCGCACCTCATGGAGTCGCGCCTGCTCGACGGCGACCTGCCTGCGCCCGGCACGCCGGCGCTCTTCGACGCGCTGGACGAAGACCTCGACAACATCGCGTTCGTGCTCGACGCGCTGCGCGAGTCCCGGTTCGACGTCCCGCTGCCCTGGGTCGCCGCCCAGGCTGCGCAACAGGCGGCCGAGGCCGCGGTGCCGGAGCCGGCGCCCGTCGCGCCCGAGCCGGTGGCGCCCGAACCGGCCGCTCCGGCGCCGCCCGTCGCGGCCGCGCCCGTGCCGGAAGTGCCGGCGGCGCCCGCGGCCCCGCCGGTCGCCGACCGTCCCATCGTCGTGCCGATCGCGAAGCCCGTCGAACTGGCGCAGCCGCCGGTCGAGGGTGCCAATGCGCCGGCCATCCGTGCCGAGCCCGTGCACGAACTCGAGACCGGTGCCCGCGCGCAACTGCGCGTGCGCGCCGACGTGATCGACCGGCTGGTGAACGAGGCGGGCGAAGTCGCGATCGCGCGCGCCCGCGTCGAAGGCGAATTGCGCGCGCTGAAGGCGAACCTGCTGGAACTCACCAACAGCGTCATCCGCCTGCGCACGCAGGTCCGCGAGATCGAGATCCAGGCCGAGTCGCAGATCCAGTCGCAGATGCAGATGCAGGAGCACGCGCACGCGGAGTTCGACCCGCTGGAGTTCGACCGCTACACGCGCTTCCAGGAACTGACCCGCTCGCTGGCCGAGGGCATCAACGACGTGTCGACCGTGCAGCAATCGCTGCTGCGCAACCTACCTCGACGACGCCGGACGCCGCGCTCCTCGCGCAGGCGCGCATGTCGCGCGACGTGCTGCAGCAGCGCCTGTTCGCGATCCGCACGGTGCCGTTCGCCAGCCTTTCCGAGCGGCTGTATCGCCGTGCTGCGCAACACCGCCCGCGAGCTCGACAAGCGCGCGAACCTCGAGATCAGCGGCACGCAGGTCGAGCTCGACCGTTCGGTGCTGGAGAAGCTCGTGGGGCCGCTCGAGCACCTGCTGCGCAACGCGCTCGACCACGGCATCGAGTCGCGCGAGGCGCGGCGCGCCGCCGGCAAGTCCGAGACGGGCGAGATCGCGCTCAAGGTGCGCCAGGTCGGCAACGAAGTGGTGATCGAGCTCGCCGACGACGGCGCGGGCATCGACTTCGAGCGCGTGCGCGAGCGCGCGGTGGCGCACGGCCTGCTGGCGGCCGACGCGACGCCGACGGACGCGCAGCTCACCGAGCTCCTGTTCGCAGCCGGCTTCACGACGGCGACGCGCGTGACGCAGATCTCGGGCCGCGGCATCGGCATGGACGTCGTGCGCAGCGAGATCGGCGCGCTCGGCGGCCGCGTCGAGATCGCCTCCACCCGCGGGGCGGGCACGCGCTTCACCATGACGCTGCCGCTCACGCTGGCGGTCGCGCAGGCGGTGATGGTGCGCGCGGGCGGCCGCCTGTGGGCACTGCCGGCGCCGATGGTCGAGCAGGTGCAGCAGGTAAAGGCGCAGGTGCTGCTCGACATCTACATCCAGCGCAAGGTGGGGTGGCAGGGACGCACGTATCCGTTCCACTACCTGCCGCGGCTCCTGGGCGATACCGCCCACAACCCGGAGACGCGCCGCTACAACGCGGTCCTCCTCCTGCGCAGCGGCCAGAGCTACGCGGCCGTGCACGTCGACGAGATGGTCGGCAACCAGGAAGTCGTGGTGAAGAACATCGGGCCGCAGCTCGCGCGCGTGTCGGGTATCTCCGGCGCGACCGTGCTCGGCACCGGCGAGATCGTGCTGATCATCAACCCGGTGCAGCTCGCCGGACGCACCGACATCCCGCGCTACGAGCCCGACGGCGCAGAGCGCGCGATCGGCGACCGCCCGCGCGCGCCGGTGGCGCCGGTGTCCGCGCAGCCGCTGGTGATGGTGGTCGACGACTCGCTCACCGTGCGCAAGATCACGAGCCGCTTCCTCACGCGCGCCGGGTTCGCGGTGTCCACCGCGAAGGACGGCGTGGATGCGCTGCAGGTGCTGGGCGAGCAGACGCCCGACGTGATCCTGCTCGACATCGAGATGCCGCGCATGGACGGCTTCGAGTTCGCGAAGACGATCAAGAACGACCCGCGCTACTCGAGCATCCCGATCATCATGATCACGTCGCGGACCGCGGAGAAGCACCGCAGTCGTGCGGCCGAGCTGGGCGTCGACCTCTACCTCGGCAAGCCGTACCAGGAGGACGAGCTCCTCGGCCACCTGCGTGACATGACGGGCCTCGCCGCCGTCCACTGAAGCGCCCCGCGGCGGCCGCGGGCGGCGGGTGTAGCATTCGTGGCATGACCGGTCCCGCCACCGACCCCGCCCGCGCCGACGCCGTCGCCGGCGCGCGCGCGTGGTTCGACAGCGGTGCGTTCGCCGAGGTGTTGCGCCGGCGCGTCGCCCTGCGCACCGAGAGCCAGCGCCCGGACTCCGGTCCCGTGCTGCGCGCGTACCTGACCGACGAGATCGGCCCTGCCGTCGCGGCGCTGGGCTTCGCGTGGCGCATCGCCGACAACCCCGTCGCGGGTGCGGGACCCTTTCTCATCGCGGAGCGGCGCGAGTCCGATGCGCTGCCGACCGTGCTCATGTACGGCCACGGCGACGTCGTGCAGGGCTACGACGCGCAGTGGCGCACCGGCCTCTCGCCGTGGGCGCTCACCTGCGAGGGCGACCGCTGGTACGGCCGCGGCACCGCCGACAACAAGGGGCAGCACTCGATCAACCTCGCGGCGCTCGAGCGCGTGCTCGCGGCGCGCGGCCGGCTCGGGTTCAACGTGCGGCTGCTCTTCGAGACCGGCGAGGAAACCGGCTCGCCGGGCCTGCACGCGCTGTGCGAGCGCGAGCGCGCCGCGCTCGCCGCCGACGTGCTGGTGGCCTCCGACGGCCCGCGCCTGTCCGCGCAGCGGCCGACGCTGTTCCTGGGCTCGCGCGGCGCGTTCAACTTCGACCTCACCGTGAACCTGCGCGACGGCGGCCATCACTCGGGCAACTGGGGCGGGCTCCTCGCCAACCCGGGCACGCGGCTCGCGCACGCCATCGCCTCGCTCGTCGACGCGCGCGGGGGCATCCGGGTCCCGGCCCTGCGGCCGCCGCCGATTCCCCGTTCGGTGCGCGCCGCGCTGGCCGACATCGAGCCGGGCGAGCCGGGCGGGCCGACGATCGACCGCGACTGGGGCGAGCCGTCGCTGACGCCCGCCGAGCGCGTGTTCGCGTGGAATGCGCTCGAGGTGCTCGCGTTCGTCACCGGCAATCCCGCGCACCCGGTCAACGCGATCCCGCCGCGCGCGTCCGCGCACATGCAGCTGCGCTTCGTCGTCGGCTGCGACCCCGCGACGTTCATCCCCGCGCTGCGCGCCCACCTCGACGCGAACGGCTTCGCGGACGTGCGGGTGGACGCGGCGCGCGCGGTCGTGATGAACGCGACCCGCCTCGACCCGGACAACCCGTGGGTGCGGCGCATTGCCGCCTCGATCCAGGCGACGACCGGCGCGCGGCCGGCCATCCTGCCGAACCTCGGCGGCTCGCTGCCGAACGACTGCTTCGCCGACGTGCTCGGGATGCCGACGGTGTGGGTGCCGCACTCGTACCCCGCCTGCTCGCAGCACGCGCCGGACGAGCACCTGCTGCGCCCGGTCGCGCGCGAGGGCCTCGCGATCATGACGGGCATATTCTGGGACCTCGGTGCCGGGGACGCGCACGCTCATTGAGGGATGTCAGGTTTTTGCAACCCAATGGCGCCCGGCCGGGGCAAATAAGCTAAATTGATCGCTCAAGCCACGGAGGACATGCGATGGCGAACTACGCCACGGAGAACATTCGTACTGTAGCGCTGGTGGGACACGGCGCGTCCGGCAAGACGACCCTCGCCGAGGCGCTGTTGCAGAAGGCGGGCGCGCTGGCCGTGGCCGGCAGCGTCGAGAAGGGCACCACGGTGTCGGACTTCGACCCGCTGGAGAAGCAGATGCAGCACTCGCTGCGCTCGGCGCTCCTGCATTGCGAGGTCGGCAGCACGCGCGTGCACGTCATCGACACCCCGGGCTTCCCGGACTTCATCGGCCAGGCGATCGGCGCGCTGGACGCGGTCGAGACCGCCGCGGTGGTGGTCAACGCGCAGTCCGGCATCGAGATGATCACGTCCCGGATGATGGAGTGGGCCGAGCACCGGAAGCTCTGCCGCCTCGTCATCATCAACAAGATCGACGCCGAGAACGCGGACCCGGAAGGGGTGCTGGCGGCGGTGCAGGCGGCGTTCGGCAAGGAGTGCCTCCCGATCAACCTGCCGGCCGACGGCGGCAAGCGTGTGGTCGACTGCTTCTTCAACCCGAGCGGGGATTCCGATTTCTCGTCGGTCGAAGCCGCGCACCGCGCGCTCGTCGACCAGGTGGTCGAGGTCGACGAGGACCTGATGTCCATCTACCTCGAGCAGGGCGAGGTCGAGCCCGCGCAGCTGCACGCGCCGTTCGAGAAGGCGCTGCGCGATGGACACCTCGTGCCGGTCTGCTTCGTGTCCGCGCGCACGGGCGCGGGCGTCGGCGAGCTCCTCGAGGTGTTCGACAAGCTGCTGCCCAATCCCACCGAGGGCAACCCACCGCTCTTCACGAAGGGCGAGGGCGAGGCGGCGGTGGAGTTCCACTCCGAGCCCGACCCCACCAAGCACGTGCTGGCGCACGTGTTCAAGGTCGTGATGGACCCGTTCGTCGGCAAGCTCGGCATCTTCCGCGTGCACCAGGGCACGGTGACCAAGGACACGCAGCTCTTCGTCGGCGACGGGCGCAAGCCGTTCAAGGTCGGCCACCTGTTCATGCTCCAGGGCGGCAAGAACGTCGAGATCGACAAGGCCGTGCCGGGCGACATCGCGGCGGTGGCGAAGGTCGACGAGATCGAGTTCGACTGCGTGCTGCACGACTCGCACGACGAGGACCACATCCACATGGCGCCGCTCGAGTTCCCGACGCCGATGCTGGGCCTCGCGATCGAGCCCAAGCGGCGCGGCGACGAGGGCCGCATCTCCGACGTGATCCACCGCATGATCGCCGAGGACCCGACGCTCAAGCTCGAGCACGACACCAACCTCAACGAGTCGGTGCTGTGGGGCCTGGGGGACCTGCACCTGCGCTCGGTGCTGGAGCGCATGTCGTCGCAGTTCAAGCTCGAGGTGTCGACGCGGCCGCCGCGCATCCCGTACCGCGAGACGATCACCGCGGCGGCGGAAGGCCACCACCGGCACAAGAAGCAGACCGGCGGCGCCGGCCAGTTCGGCGAGGTGTACCTCAAGATCGAGCCGTTGCCGCGCGGTGCCGGCTTCGAGTTCGTGAACACGGTGAAGGGCGGCGCGATCCCGACCAACCTCATCCCCGCCGTGCAGAAGGGCGTGGAGGCGGTGCTCGCGGAAGGACCCATCGCGGGCTTCCCGCTGCAGGACGTGCGCGTGAACGTGTACGACGGCAAGTTCCACCCGGTGGACTCCAAGGAAGTCGCGTTCGTCGCCGCCGGCAAGAAGGCGTTCATCGACGCGATCGCCAAGGCGCGGCCGATCATCCTCGAGCCGATCGTCAGCCTCGAGGTCAACTGCCCCGCCGGCAACATGGGCGACGTGACCGGCGACCTTTCCGCGCGGCGCGGGCAGGTGACGGGCACGAAGACGCTGCAGGCGGGCTCGCTCGCGGTGACGGGCCTCGCCCCCCTCGGCGAACTCGACGGCTATGCGGCGCGCCTGAAGTCGATGACGGGCGGGCAGGGGGCGTGGTCGATGGCGCTGTCGCACTACGAGCAGGCGCCGCCGCCGCTGCAGCAGCAGCTCGCGGGCGAGTACGCCAAGCACAAGAAGCACGAAGAGGAGTGACCCTCGTACTCGAAACGCGGGAGCGCTTCGCGTCCCCGCGTTTCGATTCCGCAAAGTCAGAGGGGAAAGCTTCGGGCGGCCGCGCGCTCTCCCCGTAGTAAAGGCAACGAAGCGCGCAGGTCATCCTCCGCTGCGCGGAGCGTTCAGTAGCGCGCTGCCTGCGCGCTGACAGCCCACGTATAGGCTCGTGCAGTGCGTGAGGTCGTCGGGCCTCGCATTCGGGGCGTCTTTTCGGCGCTGTCTCCCCACTTGCCCCCAAGCTCCCTCTCCCCGTGCGCGGGGAGAGGGTTGGGGTGAGGGGCAAGCACCGCACTCACTTCACCACCCGCAGCGAAGGCACCTGTTCCCGCCACTCGAACTTCGCCGCCGGCCACACGCGGTCGATCAGCGGCACCAGCGGCGAGCACAGGAACAGTGCCCACAGGAGCGCGTTCGTGCGGAACAGGCCGAACTGCCATGTGAACGCGACGACGGCCACCAGGGACGCATACGCGATGCGCGTGCTGCGGCGATTGGGGATCGTCATCGGGTCGGAGATCATGAAGAACGCGAAGAGCAGCAGCGCGCCGTTGCTGAACTGATGCGCGAGCAGCCCCCACGACTGCCCCAGCACGCCGATGCGCAGCGCGAGCAGCGCGAACCACGCGCCGAGGAACGCCCACGCGACATCCGAGCGATGGGCGCGCCAGGCGACCGTGCCGCCCAGCACGACGAACCAGCCGGCCAGCGCCACCGCCTGCCCCCACTGCCCGGCCGACACCCACGTCCCGGGCAGGAACGACAGCGCGACGATCACCCCGAGGTTCGCCGGGTTGTACACATGCTTGCCGCGGACGCGCAGCACGAACTTGCCCGAGATCGCGACCACCGCGGCCAGCGGATGCACCCACAGCGAGTCGGCGCGCAGCAGCAGCGAGAGCCCGAAGCAGGTGATGACGGCCGACAATATCCCGCGCTGCTCGACGTGCAGCGCGCGCAGCCACAGCTTCTGCGTCGCGATGCCGGCGACGAACGCGAGCGCCATCTGCTGCGGCAGCAGCGCGAAGTCGCGCAGCAGCACGCCGACCGTGAGCAGCGTGGCGAGGAACACGACCTGGAACAGGCGCGCATCGCGCAGCACCGGATGCCGCTCGCGGGCCGTCGCGAGCACCGCGCGCCAGGGCAACGGCAGGGCGACGGTCATTGCCACAGCGACTCCCACCAGCGCGCGGGCGCCTTCGCGGGCAGGGGCATGCGGCTGCGCACCTCGGGCAGCGGCCAGCCGGTGAGCGCGGCGAGCGTCTGCGCCTCGCGCTCCTGGCGCGCCCGCACCGCGTCGAAATAGGGTCCCGCCGCCTGGCACGCGTCCGCGCTGCCGGCCCACGGATGCCGCAGCACGTAGCGCGCCTGGTAGTTGCCGCGGTCCTGCGTCTCCTGGAACACGAGGTCCTCGGGGAGCGACTCGCGGGTATAGCGCAGGTGCAGGCGCGTCAGCATCACCGGCTGCGCACCTCCGCGCCCGGCGCCGTCGCCCGCCCACCACACGCCCGCCTGCCGCAACTCCGCCGGCGAAAGCGGGTCGGCCGAACAGGGATCGCAGGCGCTCATGTCCCAGAAGTACTCGGTAAAGAGCGCGCGGTGGTCCTCGTGCGCCGCCTGCGTGGCGAAGAGCGCGCGATACGTGCGCGCGAAGTCGTCACGCACGAAGAGCGGGAGTTCGACGTTCGCGGGCATCTTCACGGTACGGTAGTTGGTGGCCTCGACGCGACCGCTGGCGGTGAGGACGTACAGCACGAGGTCCTGCGGCCCGCGTGCGTTCAGCATGCCGAGGCGCACCGGCAGCATGAAGCGCTCGGACTCGAACGCGAACTGCAGCGGGCGCAGGTAGGCCACGCCGGTGCGGGCCTGCTCGGCGAGATTCACCTTGGCCACGAAGAACTTCATCTGCTGGCGCAGGTACGGGCGCAGCGCCGCCGCCGCGCCCTTCGGGATGCGGTAGCCGTTCTCGCGCAGCCACGTCTCGAGCCCGTCGGACTGCCTGCCCGACAGGATCACGATGTCGTACTCGCCGACGGTGTAGGACGCCTCGACCGTCACGCCGAGCGCCTTGTCGCGCGCGCGGCTCGCCTCCATGGACAACGAGGCCGGTGCGGGGGCCTGCGCCATCCGCGCCTCGTCCTTGCGCGCGACGCGGCACGGGTCGGGGTCGAAGTACTCGGCGAGCCGCGGCGCGCTATAGGCGTCGATGCGCTCGAAGAGCGAGCGCTCGCCGATGTGCACCTGCCCGCGCTCGAGGACCACCGGGACCGGCACCACCAGCGCGAAGTCGGTGAGTTCGCCGCGATAGTCGTTGGCCATGCTGATCACCGTGCGGTTGTCGCGCCGGACCATGATCACCTGCGACGCCTCGTTGAACAGCGTCGCGTCGGCCTTGCCGACGTAGAAGCCGCAGAACGCCTGCGCCGGCGGGAACGAGAGCGCAATCAGGCACGCGAGGGCGAGCAGTACCACGAGCCACGCCGTGCGGCGGGCGGCGAATGGGGACATCGGGAACCTCCGTCGGTGGGGAAGGGTGCCCGCTGTCAACGCGGGACCGGCCGCGACGGGGTTAACGGCGCGCGGGTGCGGGGCCTTTGAACAGCGCGAGCGCGGCCTCACGGGCCGCGGCGTGGTCGACGACGGGTGCCGGGTAGTCGCGGCCGATCACCACGCCCTTCGCCTGCTGCACCGCCGGCGGGACGAGCCACGGCGCGTGGATCTCGCGGTCGTCGAGCGCGGCGATCTCGGGCACGTAGCGGCGGAGGAACTTGCCGGCGGCGTCGAAGCGCTCCGACTGCGCCGTCGGGTTGAAGATGCGGAAGTACGGCTGCGCGTCGCAGCCGGTGGACGCGGCCCACTGCCAGCCGCCGTTGTTGGACGCGAGGTCGTAGTCGATCAGCGTGTCGGCGAAGTACCGCTCGCCCCGGCGCCAGTCGACGAGGAGGTCCTTCACGAGGAACGACGCGGCGATCATCCGCAGCCGGTTGTGCATGTAGCCGGTCCGGTTCAACTGGCGCATCGCCGCGTCGACGATCGGGTAACCGGTGCGGCCGTCGCACCACGCGCGGAAGAGCGCCGGATCGTTGCGGAACGCGAGTCCCTCGTACTCCGGCCGGAAGCTGTGGCCGACGACGTGCGGGTGGTGCCACAGGAGTTGCGCGTAGAACTCGCGCCAGATCAGTTCCGACAACCACGTCGCGGCCCCTTCGCCGTCGGGGCCGAGCGCGCGGGCGTGCGCGTGGGCCGCCAGCGCGCGCACCGACACGGTGCCGAAGCGCAGGTGCACCGACAGGTACGACGGTCCCTTGACCGCGGGGAAGTCGCGCGCCGCCTTGTAGCGGTCCATGCGCTCCTGGAAGTCCGCGAAGAGCTGCGCGCCGCCCGCCATGCCGGGGCGCACACCGAGGTCGGCGAGTCCCGCCGGTGCGAAGCCGAGCTGGGCGAGCGCGGGCACCGCGTCCGCACCGGGTCCCGGTGCCAGGCGGTCCGCCCGCGCGTCGACGTCGCGCGGAGCGAGGTGCGCCGGCGTCAGCGCCTTCAGCCACGCGTTCTTGTAGGGCGTGAAGACGGTGAACGGCTTGCCCGCCTGCGTGAGGATCTCCGCGCGTTCGAACACGACCTGGTCCCTGGTCGTGTGGAAGGCGATGCCGTCCGCGGCGAGCGCCGACGCCACCGCGTCGTCGCGGGCGATGGCCGCGGGCTCGTAGTCGTGGTTGGCGTAGACCGCGGCCACGCGCAGCTCGCGGGCCAGCGCCGGGATCGCATCGCGTGCGACCGCGTGCCGGACGACAAGGCCGCCGCCGCGCTCGCGCAGCGCCGCGGCGAGTTCCGCCACGGACTCCCGGATGAACTCGACGCGCCGGTCCGCCTTCGCCGGCAACGCGTCGAGGATCTCGCGGTCGAAGACGAAGGCGCAGTGCACGGCGCCCGCGTCGCGCAGGGCCGCCGACAGCGCCGCGTGGTCGAAGTCCCGCAGGTCGCGGCGGAACCAGACGAGCGCGCTCGCGTAGCGCGGATCAGCCATGCGCGCACGCGCGCCGCGACGCGGCGGCAGCGGGCATCCCGAGGAGGACCATGGTACGGCGGGGGAGAAACAGGGGCGTCAAGCGGTGAATTGTGGCCCTCCCCCCAAGTGATTACAATTCGACAGACTGGCGGCCTTCCGTGAATCTCACCCACCACTTCCTGATCGCCATGCCGGCCATGGCCGATCCCAACTTCGCGCAGACGCTCACGTACGTGTGCGAGCACAACGAGGACGGCGCGCTCGGCATCGTCGTCAACAAGCCGATCGACATGACGCTGTCGGCGCTGCTGGAGCAGATCGACGTGCCGCTCGCGGATGCGGAGCGGGGCGAGTCGCCGGTGCATTTCGGCGGCCCCGTGCAGGTGGACCGCGGGTTCGTGCTGCACCGTCCGCTCGGCAACTGGCAGTCCACGCTCGCGATCAGCGACGACCTGGGCCTCACCACGTCGAAGGACGTGCTGGAGGCCGTGGGCCGCGGCGAAGGCCCGAAGGACATGCTGGTGTCGCTGGGCTACGCGGGCTGGTCCGCGGGCCAGCTCGAGCAGGAACTCGCGCAGAACGCGTGGCTCACCGTGGAAGCCGACGCGGACCTGCTGTTCGCGGTGCCGGCGCAGGAGCGGCTCGCCGCGGCGATCCGGCTCCTCGGCATCGACTTCTCCCGCCTGTCCGAGGACGTCGGGCACGCGTGACGCGTGACCGCGCTGCCCACCTCCCCGATCACCGTGCTCGCGTTCGACTTCGGCACGCGGCGCACGGGAGTCGCCGTCGGCAACACGCTGACGCGCGGCGCGCGGCCGCTGACCACCGTGACCGCGACGGACGACGGCGAACGCCTGGCGGCGATCGGCAAGCTCGTCGCCGAGTGGCAGCCGCAGGCGCTCGTGGTCGGCATCCCGGTCCACGCCGACGGCACCCCGCACGCGATGACGGCACGCGCGAAGCAGTTCGCGCGGGCGCTCGAAGCGCGCTTCGCGCTTCCCGTGGCGGAGGCCGACGAGCGCCACACCACGGCCGCCGCCCAGTCGGCGCTCGACGGATCGCGCGCGGGCCGCGCGGGCCGGGCCGAGCGCGACGCGCTGGCGGCCCAACTGATCCTGCAAGGATGGCTCGATGAGCGTGCCTGAGCTTCCCGACGCCGAGGCCACGCTGGTCGCGCTCGCCGAGCGCATGCGTGGTGCGGTCGCGCACGACGCCGCGTTCGTCGGCATCTATTCCGGCGGTGCGTGGCTGGCCGAGCGGTTGCCCGCGCTGGTCCCCGGCAACCACCCGGTCGGCTTCATCGACGTCTCGTTCTACCGCGACGACTACTCGACCGCCGGGCTCAAGTCCGGCGCGCGCCGCTCCGAGCTGCCGTTCGACGTGGACGGCGCGACCATCGTGCTGGTCGACGACGTGCTGTTCACCGGGCGCAGCGTGCGCGCGGCGATCAACGAGCTGTTCGACTACGGGCGTCCCGCGCGCATCGAGCTCGCGGTGCTCATCGACCGTGGTGGCCGCGAGCTGCCCGTCGAGCCCACCTATTGCGGCGCGCGGCTCACCGTCGCGCGCGACCTGTCGATCGTCCTCTCGCGTTCCGGCGAGCACCTTTCGCTGGACGTCGAGAAGCAGGGGAGCTAGCCAGAAGCGATGCCCACGCGCCACCCCCAGCTCAACGCCAACGGCGAGCTCACCCACCTCCTCACGCTCGAGGGCCTGCCCGCGGACGTGATCCGCACGATCCTCGCGACCGCGGAGCCCTTCGTCTCCATCGCCGAGCGCGAGGTGAAGAAGGTCCCGCTGCTGCGCGGCAAGGCGGTGTTCAACCTCTTCTTCGAGAACTCGACGCGCACGCGCACGACGTTCGAGATCGCGGCCAAGCGCCTGTCGGCGGACGTGATCAACCTCAACATCGGCGCCTCGTCGACGAGCAAGGGCGAGACCCTGCTCGACACCGTCGACAACCTGGTCGCGATGGACGCCGACGTCTTCGTGGTCCGCCACGCGCAGTCGGGCGCGCCCTACCTCATCGCGCAGCACCTCAACGCCACGGGCAGGCGGCACGTCCACGTCGTGAACGCGGGCGACGGGCGCCACGCGCACCCGACGCAGGGGCTGCTCGACCTCTACACGATCCGCCACTACAAGAAGGAATTCCACAACCTGCGCGTGGCGATCGTCGGCGACATCCTGCACTCGCGCGTCGCGCGCTCGCTGATCCACGGCCTCACCACGCTCGGCACGCCCGAGGTGCGCGTGATCGGCCCGCGCACGCTGCTGCCCACGGAGGTGGAGGCCATGGGCGTGCGCGCGTTCCACGACATGCGCCAGGGCCTCGCGGACTGCGACGTGGTCGTGATGCTGCGCCTGCAGAACGAGCGGATGAAGGGCGCGCTGCTGCCGTCCGCCGGCGAATTCTTCAAGAACTACGGGCTCACGCCGGAGAAGCTCGCGCTCGCCAAGCCGGACGTGATCGTGATGCACCCCGGTCCGATGAACCGCGGCGTCGAGATCGACTCGGCGGTGGCCGACGGCGACCACGCGGTGATCCTGCCGCAGGTGACGTTCGGCATCGCGGTGCGCATGGCGGTGATGAGCATGATCGCGGGCATCCAATGAAGATCGAGATCCAGAACGGGCGCGTCGTCGATCCCGCGGCCGGCACCGACCGGGCCGCCACGCTGTACGTCGCCGACGGCCGCATCGCGGGCATCGGGGCGGCGCCGGCGGGGTTCCGTGCCGACCGCGTCATCGACGCCACGGGGCTCGTCGTCGCGCCGGGGCTCGTCGACCTCTCGGCGCGCCTGCGCGAACCCGGCCTCGAGTACAAGGCGACGCTGGAATCCGAGATGGCGGCCGCCATCGCCGGCGGCGTGACGCGGCTCGCGTGCCCGCCGGACACCGACCCACCGCTCGACGAGCCGGGTCTGGTCGAGATGCTGAAGCACCGCGCCCGCTCGCTCAACCAGGCGCATGTGCACCCGATCGGCGCGCTGACCGTGCAGCTCAAGGGGACGACGCTGACCGAGATGGGCGAGCTGGTCGAGGCGGGCTGCGTCGCGTTCTCGCACGCCGACGTGCCGCTGCACGACACCGAGCTCCTCTGGCGCGCGATGCAATACGCGGCGACATTCGGCTACGCGCTGTGGCTGCGGCCCAGCGATCCCTACCTCGGGCGCATCGGCGTCGCGCACGACGGCGAGGTCGCGTCGCGCCTCGGGCTGGCCGGCATTCCGGCGCTCACCGAGGTCATCGCCGTGCACACGCTGCTCGCCCTCGCCCGCGACACCGGCGTGCGGCTGCACCTCGCGCGCCTGTCGACCGCCACTGCGGTCGACCTCGTCCGCGCGGCGAAGCGCGACGGACTCAAGGTCACCGCCGACGTGGCCGTGCACCACCTGCACCTGTGCGACGTCGACATCGGCTGGTTCGATTCCAACGCCAACCTCGTGCCGCCGCTGCGCACCACGCGCGACCGCGCGGCGCTGCGGGCGGGTGTGGCCGACGGCACCATCGACATCGTCTGCTCCGACCACGCCCCCGTCGACGACGACGCGAAGCAGGTCCCGTTCGGCGAAGCGGAGCCGGGCGCCACCGGGCTCGAACTTCTGCTGCCGCTGACGCTCAAATGGGCGACGGAGGACGACGTCCCGCTGACGACGGCGCTGGCGCGGATCACGAGCGCGCCCGCGCAGCTCGTCGATCCCGAGGCGGGGCGCATCGCGGTCGGGGCCGCGGCGGACCTGTGCGTCTTCGATCCGCAGGCGTGGTGGAAGGTCGAGCGCAGTGCGCTGCGCAGCCAGGGCAAGCACACGCCGTTCATGGGTCTCGAGGTTCCGGGTCGCGTCCGGTACACGCTGGTCGGCGGCCAGGTCGTTCACGAAGGTTGACCCGGCGCAGGGCACGCGCGGATGCGGCCGGCGGTCGGGTCCGGGCGCTGATGTGCCTGCCTCGGGTCGCGGATGAATTGAGGAGGGTGACTTGGAAGACAGCATCGCGCTGCAAGTGAAGAGCCTGCTCGGCGACCGCACGGTCGACCGGCGCAGCTTCGTGGTCTCGTCGCTGTGCGCGGGCTTCGCGCTCGCCGTGTCGCCGGTCTCGGCGCAGACGATCACGACGTCGGCGGAAGGCCTCGTGGCCGGCGAGGTGAAGGTGCCCGCGGCGGGCGGCGACATGCCGGCCTATCGCGCCATGCCGGCCACCGGCAGCAACTTCCCGGTGGTGCTCGTCGTGCAGGAGATCTTCGGCGTGCACGAGCACATCCGGGACCTCTGCCGCCGCATCGCGAAGGCCGGGTACTTCGCGATCGCGCCGGAACTCTATGCGCGGCAGGGCGATCCGTCCAAGGCGCCGGACATCAACACGCTGCTGAACGACATCGTGAAGAAGGTGCCCGACGCGCAGGTGCTGGGCGACCTCGACGCCTGCGTCGCGTACGCGAAGACCACCGGCAAGGCGGAGACCGCGCGCGTCGGCATCACCGGCTTCTGCTGGGGCGGGCGCATCGTGCTCATGTACGCCGCGCACAACCCCGACGTGAAGGCGGCGGTGGCGTGGTACGGGCCGCTGACGAACGCGTTCTACCCCGGCGACAAGACGGCGCTCGACGTCGCGGCCCAGATCAGGACCCCGGTGCTCGGGCTCTACGGCGGCGCCGACGGCGGGATTCCCACGGCGGCGGTCGAGCAGATGTTCGCGAAGCTCAAGGCGGCCGGCAACGCGCGCTCGGAATACAAGATCTACCCGGACACGCCGCACGGCTTCAATGCGGACTACCGCCCCAGCTTCCGCCAGGCGGAGGCGCAGGACGCGTGGAACCGCATGATCGCGTGGTTCAAGCTCAACCTCTGACGCGGGTCAAGCCGGCGGCGTCGCGCGCGCTGCCGGCCTTGCGGTAGGATTGCCGTCAGTTCCCCGATCCGGATCCGGCCATGCCCATCTACGAATACGCCTGCGGCCAGTGCGGCCACGAATTCGAGACGCTCGTGCGCTCGGGTACCACGCCCGACTGCCCGCAGTGCCACTCGACGGACCTTGCGAAGAAGCTGTCGGTGTTCGCCGCCGGCCGGTCGGAGTCCGCCGCCGCTCCAGCGGCGGGTCCGTGCGGATCGTGCGGCCATCCCGGCGGCCCGGGCGCCTGCGCGTTCAACTCGTAGAACCCTTCCGGCTCCCGTTCCCGCGCGGGCCGGTCAGCGCATTCGCTCGCACCACGCGGCCGCCGTCGCCGGTTCGACGCGTCCGGAGATGACCTCGGCCGCGTGCGCGCGGTCGTAGAAGTACGTGCGCGGCAGTTCACCTCGCCACTTCCGGTCCACCGCGTAGCGCGTGCGCTCGGCGAAGTCGTCGGCGAACGCCCACAGTTCGACCTTGCCCGGCGAAAACCGCTGCAGCGCCCGCCGGACCGCGGCGTCCTCGGCCGGCGGATCGGTCGCGACGAGGACGATCGGCACCCCGGGAAAGCGCGCCTGCAGCGTACGCCAGGTCGCCATGTCGTCGAGGCAGGGCGCGCAGTGGACGGACCAGAATGCGAGCACGAACGCGCGCCCCGCGAAGCGGGTGTGGAGCGCCGCGAACGCGGCGGCATCGAACGGTTGCATCGCCGCGCGCGCCTGCGCCCGCGCCGCGCACGCCGGCCACGCCGCACCCGCGACGGCGGCCTGCAGGAAGCGGCGGCGGTTCACAGCGCGAACACCCGCAGCGGCTCGCTGCGGGTATTCCAGAACACGAAGAAGCGGCCGTCGTGCAGCAGCACGCGCGGCTGGTCGGAGGCGTCGGCCGTCGCGGCGAGCGTGCCCTCGCTGAAGGTCGCGCCCCGGTCGGCCGAGCGCATCACGCGCAGCACGGACCGCGCGCCGTCGAATTCCTTCCACGCGATCACGACGCGATCGCCGGCCACGGCGAGGTCGGCGTGTTCCGCGGTGTCGCCGCCGACCCGGCGCTGGCCGGCGACGCCCTCGCGCCCCGGCCGGCCGTACCAGACGCCCTCCCGGCCGGTCGCGCCGGTGAACCACACGGCGTGCAGCCGGCCCGTGCCGTCCATGCCGAGCGAGGGGCCGTGGTGCGGGCACACGTCCACGCGCCAGTCGTCGAACGTGGCACGGTAGAACCCCAGCACCTTGCCGTCCTCGCCGAACGTGCCGACGGCATGGTCGCGCACGTTCGGCTCGAACACGTGGCGCCAGAAGCCGAGGACCTGCCCGTCCGGCTGCGGCAGGAGCGCGATGCGGCAGCACTCGCAGCTGTGCTCGGCGATGCGGTAGTCGCCGCGGAACGTCGCGCCGCGGTCGTCCGACACCGCGTAGTACACCGCGGCACCGGCATAGCTCCCGGGTTTGCCGCCCTTGGCCACGCCGTCGCGCTTGTCGATCCACGCGACGACGAGCCGCCCGCCCGGCGTGACGGTCATCGCGTCGAAGCGGTGCGTGATCTCCTGCCGGTCCGCGTGCACCACCTTCGGCGCGGAGAACGTGGCGCCGCCGTCCAGCGAACGCACGAAGCGCACCTCGCCCGTGTACGGCTTGGACAGCGGCTTCGTCCACGTCACGAAGATTTCGCCGTCCGGGCCGAGCGCGAGGTTGGGCTTCGCGTCGCCGCCGCCGTCCATGGGCTCGGGGGCGGCCAGCACGCGGCGCGGGGGCGACCAGTGCGCGCCGAAGTCGGTGGACCGCGAGACCACGAGGTGCGGCCCGTCGAAGTGGACCGCCCACAGCGTGCCGTGGGCATCGAAGGCGGCGGACGCGCCCAGGATCGGGCCGTTGCGCCGGCCTTCCGTCGCACCGGACTTCGGGTGCCCCTCGTGGGCGGCGGCGTGCGCGGCGAGGCAGAACGCGAGTGCGGCGAACAGCGTGCGGATCATGGTCAGAACCTCCACCGCAGGCCCGCCGTCAGCGTGAACGGCAGGCCGAGCGTGCTCGACGACGCGCTGGTCGTCGCGTTGTCGCTGTACTTCTCGTCCAAGAGGTTGGCGATGCTCGCGTACACCTCGAAGTCGTCCTGCACGCGATAGGACGTGCTGACGTCGACGACCGCGAAGCCGCCCTGCGGGATCGTGTGCGCGACGTCGAGGTACATGCCGCCCGTCCAGCGCACGCCTGCGAAGGTCCGCCACTCCGGCGTCACCTGCCAGTTCACGCCCGCCGTGAAGAGGTTGGTCGGCACCGCCCCCAGCTGGTTGCCGAGCGGGTCGCCGACGCTGCTCCAGGTGTAGTAGCTGCGCGTGAAGAGGTACGCGGCGTTGATCGAGATCGCCGGCGTCACGTCGAGCCGGCCCGCGAGCTCGAGGCCCCACGAGCGGCCGTTCTGCGCGTTCGTGTTGAAGTTGACGTTGGCCGGGCAGTTGGCGAGCGTGGGCCCGCAGATCGCGATCACCTGCGGTGGGGCGGTGGCGGCGCTGGTCACGCGGTAGGAGGCGATGAGGTTCTCGATGTCGTAGATGAACATCGTCGCGTTGACTTCCCTTCCCGGCGCCCGCCAGTCCATGCCCACCTCGCCGCCGGTGAGGGTCTCGGGGAACAGCAGCGGGTTCGCGATGGTGATCGACGTGGTCGACGAGAACGTGCGGTAGAGGTTGTTGAGCCCCGGGGCGCGGAACGACTTGTAGGCGGCACCGCGCACGTCGACCTCGTCGTTGACGCTGTAGCGCAGCGCAAGCGTCGGGTCGAACTGTCCCTTGTGCGAGTCCGGCACGGCACCGCCGGTCTGCGGCCCGGGGTTCCCGGCGACGTAGCGCACCATCGAGGACACGCCCTCGGTGTTCGTCCAGTAGTCGTAGCGCGCCGACAACGTGACCTGGACCGGATCGAGCGGAGTCCAGCGGAACTGCGCGAACGCGCCCGTGAACTGCTGCTGTCCCTGCCCGAAGTTGGTCCGGTTGACGGTCGCGCTCGCAACGTCCGTGGTGGTGGGGCGGTTGTACGTCGTCGCGTAGTCCTGGCCGAAGAGCTGGCGGTAGTCGGCGCCGACCTGCATCGTCGTGGCGTACGCGGGCAGCGCCATCGTGTAGACGGCGGAGGCGCCCAGTTCGCGGTACGGGTTCCAGTCGCGCGAATTCGCGTACTGCACGAGAGGCGCCGACGCGGCAGTCGTGTTGCAGTTCGTGGCCGACTGCAGGAAGCAGCCGGCGCCGTTGCTCTTGTCGAAGCCGACGTACTGGGTCCACAGGTTCGCCGCGAGGCGCCCGGCGTCGCCGAAGTCCTTCGTCAACCCGCCGGCGACGTCGGGGCTTCGCTGCAGGTTGGTGCCGAACGTGTACCCGCCGATGTCCTGGTCCTGCTCGTGATAGCCGCCGCGCACGAAGGCCGAGAGGTCGGGCGCAGGGTTGTAGTACGCGGCGAACCGGGCGTTCCAGATCGTGGCCGACGACGCGGCCTTGCCGGGAAAGGTCGCGAGGTATTGCGCCGGCGTCGTCTGGTAGCCGTCGGTGGCGAACGCGTCGGCCGACAGGTTGAAGCCGATGCCTTCCGCGATGTCGACGTCCTTCGCCGCGGCCGCGGCACCGGTGTTGCGCGAGCCGTAGCTCGCCGTGACGCCCCCGCGGCCGTCGCGCGGCTTGCGCGTGACGATGTTGACCACGCCGGCGACGGCGAGGTTGCCCCACAGGCTCGAGTTGCCGCCGCGCACGATCTCGACCTTCTCGATGCTCGACAGCGGCACCTTGAACCACTGCACCGTCGTGTAGAACGGGTCGAGCACGGGGATGCCGTCGACCATCACCAGCACCTTCGAGTTGGTGGTCCCGCGCATGCGGATCTGGTTGCCGGTCGGATCGGTCACGTAATACGGCGCGCCGGGGAGATTGATGCCCGGCACCTGCCGCAGCAGCTGGTCGAGCGTCTGCGCCGGCGAGTTGCGGATCTGCTCGGACGTGATCACGGTCGCGTACATCGGCATGTCGGCAAGCCTGGTGTCGCTCCGGGTGGCGGCGACGACGACGCGCAGGTCGGGGGCGTCGGCCCGCGCGGCCGGGGGAAGCGCGGCGAGGCAGGCAAGGCACAGCGCCGCTTGGGCGGCAGGACGGATGGGCATGGCATTCCTGGCAATCAGGGCCCGTCCGCGGCGAAGCGCGGAGGACACGGACGGTCGGCAACGGGGCGCGCGGCGGCGGCCGCCGCGCGCACGGATTCGCGGCCGGCCGCGACGTGCGGCAGGCCGGCGGGATCGCGCTGCTAGACGGAGGGAGGAGCCTGCGGGCCGGCGGCGCCGGTGCAGGTGGGCAGCACCCGCGCGAGCGGCGGGGTGGCTTCGGGCAGGAATGCGCCTACCGCCGGACGCGGGGGCGCGGCGCCGTCCGCGGCGGGCGGCAGGAACGTCGCCGTGCCGACGCAGCATTCGCACTGCGCGTGCGCCGGCGCGTGCGGTGCGGGCGCCGTGGTGGCGTCGCGCGCCGCCGCGGATGCGTCCGCGGCCTTGACGGCGGAGCAGAAGTCAGCGGCCGGAACACTGCCGGCGCGCAGGTTCGTCGCGTGCGCGATCGGCCCGACGAGCAGGCTGCCGAGCAGGGCGAGGAGGCCCAGCCAGGCGAAGCGGCGTTGCAGGGATCGGCGCGCGAACATGGCCGCGCAGGATAACCGGGGTTGCCCCGTGCGGCAAGCGGCCGCGCGGGGCCGCGGTCCGGCTACTTGCCGCGCGGCACGCGTCCCAGCAGGAAGAACTCGTCGTTGGGCCGCATGCCGACGACGTGCGCCATGCGGTTGGAGAGCGCGAAGAACGCGGCGATGGCGCCGATGTCCCAGATGTCCTCGTCCGAGAACCCGTGGCCGCGCAGCGTCGCGAAGTCCTCGTCGCCGACGTCGCGGCTCGACACCGCCACCTTCATCGCGAACGCCAGCATCGCCTTCTGCCGCGGCGTGATGTCGGCGTCGCGGTAGTTCACCGCGATCTGGTCCGCGATCAGCGGGTTCTTGGCGTAGATGCGCAGGATCGCGCCGTGCGCGACGATGCAGTAGAGGCAGTCGTTGGCGGCCGACGTGGCGACCACGATCATCTCGCGCTCGGCCTTGGTCAGGCCGCCTTCCTTCTCCATCAGCGCGTCGTGGAACGCGAAGAATGCGCGGAACTCGGCCGGCCGGTGCGCGAGGCAGACGAACACGTTCGGGATGAACCCCGCCTTCTCCTGCACCGCCACGATGCGCTCGCGGATGTCGGCGGGCAGCTCGGCGAGCGTGGGGACGGGATAGCGGCTGATCGCGGGAGCGTTCATCGTGGACATCCAGGGCGATGGCCGGGACGGCGCCCGGCGCACGGCGGTGATGGGGTCAGGCGGACGGCGGGACGAAGCCCGACGGCATCTCGGCGCCGCCGCCGAAGAAGTGCTGCTCCATCTGCTCGGCGAGCCACTTGCGCGCGCGCGGGTCGGCGAGGCTCAGGCGGTTCTCGTTGACGAGCATCGTCTGGTGCCGGACCCAGCCGGCCCAAGCCTCCTTGGAGACGTTCTCGAAGATGCGCTTGCCGAGTTCGCCCGGGTAGGGCGGGAAATCGAGACCTTCGGCCTCGCGGCCGAGCTTCACACAGTGGACCATCCGGGCCATGACGGCGTTCCTTACAACGGTTTGCGGTAGACCTGCGACTTGCGCTGGTAATTGTAGAGCGCCTGCTTCTGCTGGGGCAGATCGGCGACGGCGGCGGTGCGGAATCCGCGCTCGAGGAACCAGTGGGCGGTCCTGGTCGTGAGCACGAACAGCTCCGCGAGCTTCAGCTTGCGCGCGCGCGTCTCGATCTCGCGCAGCAGCGCCTCGCCGTAGCCCTCGCGCCGGAAGTCGGGCTCGACCGCGAGGGCGGCCAATTCGCCCAGCTTCTCCTCGGGGAACGCGTAGAGCGCCGCGCAGCCGATGATGCGGTTGTCGTACTCGGCGACCACGAAGCGCTCGATCTCGCTCTCGAGGCGCTCGCGCGAGCGGCGCACGAGCACGCCCTGCTCCTCGAGCGGTTCGATGATCCCGAGGATGCCGCCGACGTCGTCGATGGTGGCGTTGCGCAGGTGGGCGAGTGCCGTGGCGGAGATCATCGTGCCGACCCCGTCGCGCGTGAAGAGTTCGAGCAGCAGCGCGCCGTCGAGGCGGCGCGAGATGAGGTGCGCGCGGGCGACGCCGTTGTTGCACGCGCGGATCGCGGCGGGCAGGTAGATCCGCACGTCCGACGCCATCTTGTCGTGCTTCGCGAGCAGCGCCTCGGCGTCGGTCGTGGACAGGTCGGTGATGAGCTGCCGCCGCGCGTTGCGCACGCCGTCGGTGTCCATGAGGAAGATGAGCTTGGCCGCCTCCAGCCGCACCGCGACCTGGGTCGCCACCTCCTCGACGGTGAGGTTGAAGATCTCGCCCGTCGGCGAGTAGCCGATCGGCGAGATGAGCACGATGTCGCCGTCGTCCAGGCGCTGCTGCATCGCCTCGGTGTCGACGCGGCGCACCTCGCCGGTGAACTGCATGTCCACGCCGCCCACGACCCCCATCGGCTTCGCGGTGAGGTAGTTGCCGGTCGACACCCGGTTGCGCGCCCCGGCCATCGGCGAGTTGGCGAGGCCGAGCGAGAGCAGCGCCTCGATGCGGGCCCGCACCTGGCCCGCGGCCTCCAGCACGCAGTCCATCGCGTCGGCATCGGTGACCCGCACGCCGTGCGCGTAGTTGCTCGGGAAGCCCTGCGCGGCGAGGATCGCCTCCACCTGCGGGCGGCAGCCGTGGACGACCACGAGGCGGATGCCGAGGCTGTGCAGGAGGTTCAGGTCGTGGATGACGCCCAGGAACTGGTCGTCGGCGACCACCTCGCCCCCGAACGCGATGACGAACGTCCGGCCGCGGAACGCGTGGACGTAGGGCGCCGCCGAGCGGATGAGGTGCACGAACGACCGCATGGTGGCCGAGGTGGCCGCGGGCGTGGCGTCGGGCGGGCGGGGCATCGCGGGGAAGGGGGCGGGCGGCGGGCGGAAACCTGCGCGCGATTATAGCGGGGTTGGCGGCGCGGCCGGCACCGCCCCGGTATCATCGCCGTTTGGCCGCGGCGTCCGCGCATGAGCACCAAGCTTCTCGAAAACCTGAACCCCGAGCAACTGGCGGCCGTGACCCTGCCGCACGCGTCGGCGCTGATCCTCGCCGGGGCGGGCAGCGGCAAGACGCGCGTGCTGACGACGCGGATCGCCTGGCTCCTCGCCACCGGGCAGGCCGGGCCGCAGTCGATCCTCGCCGTCACCTTCACCAACAAGGCCGCGCGCGAGATGCTGACGCGCCTGTCGGCGCTGACCCCGGTGAACACGCGCGGCATGTGGGTGGGCACGTTCCACGGCCTGTGCAACCGCATGCTGCGCGCCCACCACCGCGAGGCGCGGCTGCCGCAGCTCTTCCAGATCCTCGACACCCAGGACCAGCTGTCGCTGCTGAAGCGCATGTACAAGGCGCACAACATCGACGACGAGCGGTTCCCCGTGCGCCAGCTGCAGTGGTTCATCGCGGGTGCCAAGGAGGAGGGCCTGCGGCCGAACGCGGTCGAGGCCGGCGACGAGTTCTCGCGCCGCCAGGTCGAGCACTACGCCCTCTACGACGCGATGTGCCAGCGCGAGGGCGTGGTCGACTTCGCGGAACTGCTGCTGCGCAGCTACGAGCTGCTGGTCGAGCACGAGCCGCTGCGCCTGCACTACCAGCGGCGGTTCTCGCACCTGCTGGTCGACGAGTTCCAGGACACCAACACGCTGCAGTACAAGTGGCTGCGGCTCCTCGCGGGGCCGCACACCGCGGTGTTCGCGGTCGGCGACGACGACCAGTCGATCTACGCGTTCCGCGGCGCCAAGGTCGCGAACATGCAGCAGTTCGAGCGCGACTTCGCGACCCCGGACCAGCCGGTCAAGCTCATCAAGCTCGAGCAGAACTACCGCTCGCACGCGCACATCCTCGACGCCGCCAACGCGCTGATCCGCCACAACCAGGCGCGGCTCGGCAAGAATCTGTGGACCAGCGAAGGCCACGGCGAACCCGTGCGCGCGTTCGCCGCCGGCAGCGACCACGACGAGGCGGCGTTCATCGTCGACGTGGTGAAGGGCATCGCCGCCGACGGGGTCGCGCTGGACGAGGTGGCACTGCTCTACCGCTCCAACGCGCAGTCGCGGGTGCTGGAGCACGCGCTCTTCGGCGCGGGGCTGCCCTACCGCGTGTACGGCGGCATGCGCTTCTTCGAGCGCGCGGAGGTGAAGCACGCGCTCGCGTACCTGCGCCTCATCGCGGCGCCCGAGGACGACGGTGCGTTCCTGCGCGTCGTGAACTTCCCGCCGCGCGGCATCGGCGCCCGCTCGCTCGAGCAGCTGCAGGACACCGCGCGCGGGCAGGGCACGACGCTGTGGCAGGCTGCCGCGAGCGGCGCGATCGGCGGCAAGGCGGGGAACTCGCTCGGCAGCTTCGTGCGCCTCGTCGAGTCGCTGCGCGACGGGACGAAGTCGCTGCCGCTGCCCGAGGCCGTGCAGCACGTGGTCGAGCAGTCGGGCCTGCTCGCGCACTATCGGGCCGAGAAGGACGGCCAGGACCGGGTGGAGAACCTGGAGGAACTCGTCAACGCCGCCGACAGCTTCGTGCGCGAGGCGCAGCTTGCCTCCGACGCGCCGATGCTCTCCGACCGCGTGGAGGTTACCGCCGACTCGCCCGCGGCCGGCGAGAACGAGGGCGCGACCGATCCGCTGACCGCGTTCCTCGCGCACGCGGCGCTGGAGGCCGGCGACACGCAGGCCGCGGAGGGCCGGCCCGCGCTGCAGCTCATGACGGTCCACTCCGCGAAGGGCCTCGAGTTCCACACCGTGTTCATCACCGGGCTAGAGGAGGGTCTCTTCCCGCACGAGAACAGCCTGAACGAGGCCGATGGGCTGGAGGAGGAACGCCGGCTCATGTACGTCGCGATCACGCGCGCGCGCCGCAAGCTCTATCTCACCCACGCGCAGCAGCGGATGCTGCACGGCCAGACGCGCTACAACGTCCCGTCCCGCTTCGTGAACGAGCTGCCGCCGGAGATGGTGGAGTGGCTGTCCCCGCACCGCCGCCGCTTCGACGTCGACGAGGCGGAGTGGGGCCGCATCAGCGGTGCGCCGCAGGCCACGCCGCCGGCGTCGCAGTGGCGGATCGGCCAGTCGGTGCGCCACGCGAAGTTCGGCATCGGCGTCATCATCGACGCCCGCGGGCGCGGCAGCGACACGCAGCTGCAGGTGAATTTCCGCGATGCCGGCATCAAGTGGCTGGCGCTGGATTACGCGAAGCTGGAGAGCGCGTAGGGGGCGGCACTTCGAACCCGGTGTCAGACACCGGCGGTGTCTGACACCTCGCCGTTTGGGCACCGCGGGCCGCCTGCCCTTTGCCGTTGCCGTTCCCGATGCACAAGGCGCAGCGCTGCCGCTGCGTTAGCCACCGTCCCCACGGACGCCTCTTGCATCGGTCACTACGAAGTCGTCCACTGCCGCCGAAGCGGAGGGAAAGAACCGCTCCCGTCCCATCCGGTGATCGGGCAGCCACCGCGTGAGCTGCTCGCGCAGCGGGCGGTTGGCGCGCGCGAAGCGGACGTCGATGCCGCCGCCTTCGAACGTGTCGTGCAGGTCGCGGATCGTGGCCAGCGCGGTCACGTCGATCTGCGGAACGGCCTGCAGGTCGAGCACGACGCAGCGCAGCGGCGGGTTCGCCTCCGCGGCGAGGCGCTGCAGGCGCTCGGCCACGTAGCGCGCGTTGGCGAAGATGAGCGGCGCGTAGAGGCGGTACACGAGCACGCCGGGGGTCGCGAGGCCGCCTTCGTCGTCGGCCAGGTCGTGGAAGCGGCGGTCGGTCGGCAGGCGGCGCAGAAGCGCGTCGCGCGGGCGCGCGACCTCGATCAACACGCGTGCGAGCGACAGTGCGACCCCGAGCAGCACGCCCGGCAGCACGCCGAGCGCGAGCACGCCCAGCGTGACCGCCCACGCGAGGCCGTACGCGCCGCGGTCGAGCCGCCACAGCGACCGCAGGCCCGCGCCGTCGAAGAGGCGCACGCCGGCCGCAATCAGGATCGCCGCGAGCGCGACGCGCGGGAGCACGTCGAGGACGGGTGTCAGGAACAGCACGAAGGCGAGCAGCAGCGCCGCGGCGAGGAACTGGGTGAGCTGCGTCTGGCTGCCGGCGGCGTCGGCGGTGACCGAGCGCGACGTGCTGGCGCCCACCGGGAAGCCGGCGACCAGCCCCGCGGCCACGTTGCCGGCGCCGAGCGCCACGAGTTCCCGGTCGGCGTCCACGCTCTCGCGGTGCTGCGCGCCGAGCGTGCGCGCGAGAAGCACGCCTTCGGCGAAGACGAGCAGCGCGAGTGCGAGCGCGCCGGGTGCGAGCGTCGACACGTCGTGCAGCGTGAAGGCGGGCAGCGACGGCGGCGGCAGCCCGGTGCCCACGGGTGCGAGGTGCGCCACGCCGCGCGCCGGCAGGTCGAGCGCCAGCGATGCCACGACCGCCAGCACGCACGCCGCGAGAGCGGCGGGGAGGCGCGGCAATACACGCGGCAGCGTCACCATCACCGCGACCAGCACCAGCCCGAGCGCGAGCGTGGGCACGTGCGCGCCGGGCAGTGCGGACAGCGCGTCGACGACACGCAGGAAGAACGCATCGCGCGGCAGCTTCACGCCGAGCAGCATCGGCAGCTGCGTGCCGATCAGCACCAGCGCGGCGCCGTTCGCGTACCCGACCAGCACCGGCGTGGACAGGAGGTCGGCGATGTCGCCGAGGTGGAGACGGCCGGCCAGCAGCAGCAGCGCGCCGCACGCGATCGCCAGCATCGCGGCGAGCGCCGCTGTGCGGGCCGGGTCGCCGAGCGCGAGCGGCGCGATGATCGAGCCCGCGAGCAGCGCGATCGTGGTGTCGGGGCCGACGATCACGCGCCGGCCGGGGGCGAGGAGCGCGTACGCGACCATCGCGGCGAGCGCCGCGTACAGGCCCGCCGCCGGCCGCAGGCCGACCAGCTCCGCGTACGCGAGCACCGACGGGATCATCACCATGCACACCGACAGCGCCGCCACGGCGTCGCCGCGCAGCGCGCTGCGCGGATACCCTTGCAGCTGGGCGACACCCGGCAGCCAGCGCGCGAGGACTCCGCTGCGCGTGGCCGGCTCGGGCATGGATTCAGGTGCGCGCTTCGCGCGTCAGCGGGGCGAGCGTCTCGCCCGCGTGGAACACGTCGCGGTAGCTCACGTAGTCGGACACGTGGAGCGTGGCCGCGAAGAACAGCGAGTAGGGCAGCAGGAGCCCGATCATCAGCCACGCGCCGGCCGGCGGCGGCAGCACGAGGGCCAGGATGCCGGTGATGAGGCCCGGCACCACCACGCCGTAGAAGAACACGCCGATGCCGTACATCGCGAGCGGCTTCCAGTTGGCGAGCGCCGCGCGCAGGCTGGCGCCGAGCGCCGCGCCGGCGCGCGCGTCCTGGAACACGATGAGCGCGGGCGCCCACCACGTGGCGATCACGACGGGCAGCGAGAGGAACGCGGAGAACAGCATGCCGAGCTGCACCCGCCGCTCGGAGAGGGCCTCGGTGAGCTGCTCCTCGGTCAGCGGCTTGCCGGAGGACACGATCTCGAGGAGCTTGCCGCCGTCGACCAGCGCCGAGCCGAAGACCGCGAGCGTGATGCCGCCCACGAAGAAGAGGCCGACGGCGAGCAGCGCCGCCAGGTTGGCGCGGAAGCCCTGGAACAGCAGGCCGAACGTCGGTGCGCCGCCGCGCTCCTGCGTCCACGCGGCGGCCAGGAGGCCCACCGCGAACACCGGCTTCATCAGCGTCATCGCGTACGGACCGATGAAGGGCACCACGCGCACCAGCAACAGCACGAAGAAGTAGCCCAGCACCAGCATGATCCACTGCCGCCGGTGCTGGCGGAACATCGCGTAGGCGGCGGCGAGCCACGCCATCCCCTGCCGGGCGGGGTAGCGGGTGAAGACGAAGTCGCGCGGGATGTCGCTCATGGGGCGTCAGGCATGCGTGGCGCGCGGCCACGGTGGCATCGTCGCGACGCGGTGGCGGAGGATGCGCTCGAAGTGCCCGGGGTCGTGCGCGTGGACGAGCTCGCCCGGCCGCGGCAGGTGGAGGTCGTACAGGCGCGAGAGCCAGAAGCGCAGCGCGGCCGCGCGCAGGAGCGCCGGCCACGCCTCGCACTCGTCGGCCGTGAGCGGCCGGACGTGCTCGTAGGCGCCGAGCATCGCGGCGAGCAGGGCGTCGTCGAGCGCGCCGGTCGCGTCGTCCACGCACCAGTCGTTGACGGTGATGGCGAGGTCGTACGCGTAGAAATCGGTCGCCGCGAACCCGAAGTCGATGATGCCCGCCACGCGCGGGCCGGCGAACAGCACGTTGTCGCAGAAGAGGTCACCGTGGATCGCGCCCTTCGGCAGCTTGCGGTTGCCGAAGCCCGTCTGGTAGCGGATCTCGGCGTCGAGCAGTTCGACCTGGCCCGCGTCGAGGAACGGCCGCACGGCGCGCGCCGCCTGCCGCCACCACGCGGGGCCGCGGCGGTTGGTGAGGCGCCCGGTGTAGCTGCGCGACGCCTCGTGCAGGCGCGCCAGCGCGCCACCCACTTCGGCGCAGTGCAGCGCGTCGGGCGTGAGCACGGGCGCGCCGTCGACGCGCGTGACGAGGCTCGCCGGCTTCCCGTTCAGCAGCGAGAAGAGCGCCCCGGTGCGGTCCGCGACCGGCGAGGGCACCTCCACGCCGGAGCGCGCGAGGTGCGCCATCAGGTTGAGGTAGAACGGCAACTCGGCCGCCGGCAGGCGCTCGTAGAGCGTGAGCACGTAGCGGCCGCGCTCGGTGGTCACGAAGTAGTTCGTGTTCTCGATGCCCGACGCGATGGGCGCGAGTTCCGAGAACCCGCCCACCGCATAGCGCAGGAGCCAGGCGTCGAGGTCGGAGGTGGAAACCGGCGTATAGACGGACATGCTGGGGCTCTCGTCCGCGCGGGCGGCGGACGCCGTTGGGACGTCGGCGGTATCAGGTCACCAGGAAAACAGTTGCCACATCGGCACGCTCAGCGCCGGATCGAGCGAATCGCGACGGATGAACTGCGTTCCGTTGCCCGTGGGCACCAGGAAATACGGCCGTCCGAAGCGCGGCGTGACGCGGATGTAGCGAAGCTGGCCGCCGATGCGCACTTCCTCGATGGTCTGCGTTTCCTGGCGGATGATCGTGACCTGCGGCTCGTCCGGGTCCGGCGTCGCGTCCGTCGCGGGCGGCGCCCCGGGCGTGTAGGCCTCCGCCTTCGGCGGCGGTGGCGTCTGCGTCTCGGGCGGCAGCGGGGGCGGCGTGGACGGCGGCGGCGCCGGTTGCGCGAGCGCGCTCGCCGCCAGCAGCAGGGCAGGGACGAGGGCCGGCAGGACGCGCTTCCACATGCAGCCATTCTACCGCGCCGGGCGCGGCCCCGGCCCGGATGCACGCCGGGGTGGCGGCACCCGGCGGCGAGATGTTGCATCCGCGTCGCGCGGCCGCCGCGCGCGGCCGCCAGGACCGGCGGCGATGCACGCGAGCGGTGCGCAAGGCGCCCGCCGCGAAGAGGTCAGAGGTTCAGCATCTTCTCGCGCTCCTCGCGCGTGGGCACGAAGCCGCGGTTCTCGTAGAAGCGGAAGATCGCCTCGACGATTTCCGCCGGCTCCTCGATCACCTGCATGAGCTTCATGTCGGCCGCCTCGATCATGCCTTCGCCGACCAGTTTGTCCTCCATCCACGCGAGGAGCCCGCCCCAGAACGCGCCGCCGACGAGGATCACGGGAATGCGCCGGCTCTTGCCGGTCTGCACCAGGGTCAGGACTTCGGAGAGTTCGTCGAGCGTGCCGAAGCCGCCCGGCAGGATGACGTACGCGGAGGCGAACCGCACGAACATCATCTTGCGCGTGAAGAAGTAGCGGAAGTCGACGGAGACGTCCTGGTGCTCCTTGTCCCCGACCTCGAACGGCAGCAGGATGTTGAGGCCGACCGCGGGACCGGCGCCGTCGTACGCGCCGACGTTCGCCGCGCGCATGATGCCGGGGCCGCCGCCGGAGATCACCGCGAAGCCCGCGTCGGACAGGCGGCGCGCGACCTCCCTGGCCTTTTCGTAGTACGCGTGGCCGGGCTTCACGCGCGCACTGCCGAACACGCTGACCGCGGGCCGGATGCCCCGCAGCCTTTCGGTCGCGATGGCGAACTCTGCCATAATCCCGAGCAGTCGCCACGCCTCCTGGCCGTTGCTTCCGTTCAACGCGTGCGGATCGATCTGGTCCGGAATCTTGTGAGTCTTGCGCATGCCGACACTCGTGCTGGTGGACGGGTCTTCGTATCTGTACCGCGCCTTCCATGCGCTGCCCGACTTGCGCACGCGGCAGGGCGAGCCGACGGGCGCGCTGCGCGGGGTGCTGTCGATGTTGCGCCGGATGGTGGAGGACGGCAAGCCGGACTACTTCGCCGTCGTCTTCGACGCGCCCGGCAAGACGTTCCGCGACGCATGGTACCCCGAGTACAAGGCGCACCGGCCGCCGATGCCGGAAGACCTCGCGCGCCAGATCGAGCCGCTGCACGCCCTCGTGCGGGCGCACGGCTGGCCGCTGCTGATGGTGGAGGGCGTGGAGGCCGATGACGTGATCGGCACGCTCGCCCACGAGGCGGCGGCGGCGGGCATCGACACCGTCATCAGCTCGTCGGACAAGGACCTGACGCAACTCGTGCGGCCGCGCATCACGATGGTCAACACGATGAGCAACGAGCGGTACGACGAGGCGGGCGTGCTCGCGAAGTTCGGCGTGCGGCCCGACCAGGTGCTCGACCTCCTCACGCTCACCGGCGATGCCGTCGACAACGTGCCGGGCGTGCCGAAGGTGGGTCCCAAGACCGCCGCCAAGTGGCTCGCGCAGTACGGCACGCTCGACGCGGTGATCGAGAAGGCGGCCGAGATCGGCGGGGTGGTCGGCAACAACCTGCGCGAGACGCTCGACTGGCTGCCGCAGGGCAAGCGCCTCCTCACCGTGAAGACGGACTGCGAGCTGCCCGTGCACGTGTCGGACCTCGTGATCGCGCCGGTCGATCCCGAGAGCCTGCGCCCGCTGTACGAGCGCTTCGAGTTCAAGAGCTGGCTGCGCGACGGCGCGACCACGCCCGGCGGCAACGTCGCGGCTGCGGCCGACGCGGCGGGCGCCATCGCGAAGCGCGCGGCCAGCGATCCGGCGGGCCGGCGCTTCGACGTCCCCGTCGAGCCCAACGCGACCGACGCGCCGCCCGCGCCGGCGGAGATCGTCTACGAGGCCGTGCTCGACGACGCCGCGCTCGAGCGCTGGCTCGCCGCGATCGACGCCGCGGCGGTCACGTCCTTCGATACGGAGACCACGAGCCTCGACCCGATGCAGGCGCGCATCGTCGGCGTGTCGTTCTCCGTGACGCCGGGGCGCGCGTGCTACATCCCGCTCGGCCACAACTACGCGGGCGCCCCCGCGCAGCTCGACTGCGCGGCCACGCTCGCGCGCCTCGCGGCGTGGTTCGGCGACGCCGGGAAGCCGAAGCTCGGCCAGAACGTGAAGTACGACGAGCACGCGCTCGCCAACGAGGGCATCGTGCTGCGTGGCGTGGTCCACGACACGCTGCTCGAGTCGTACGTGCTCGAGTCGCACCGGCCGCACGACATGGACAGCCTCGCGTGGCGGCACCTCAACGTCAAGACGACGACCTACGACGAGGTCACCGGCAAGGGGGCGGCGCGGATCCCGTTCGAGCAGGTCGAGGTGAACCGCGCGACGCACTACTCGGCCGAGGATGCGGACGTCACGCTGCGCCTGCACGACGCGCTGTACCCGGCCATCGCGCGGGATCCGAAGCTCGACTACGTCTACACGAAGCTCGAGCTGCCCGTGCGCGACGTGCTCTTCCGCATGGAGCGCAACGGCATCCTGATCGACAGCGCGCGGCTGGCCGCGCAGAGCCGCGAATTGGGCGAGCGCATCATCGCCTTCGAGCAGCAGGCGTATGCGCTGGCGGGCGGGCCGTTCAACCTCGGATCCCCCAGGCAGATCTCCGAGATCCTCTTCACGCGGATGAACCTGCCGGTGCTGAAGAAGACGGCCACCGGCCAGCCGTCCACCGACGAGGAAGTGCTGCAGGAACTCGCGGCCGACTACCCGCTGCCGAAGCTGCTGCTCGAGCACCGCGCGCTGTCCAAGCTCAAGTCGACGTACACGGACAAGCTGCCGCAGATGGTGAACCCGCGCACGGGACGCGTGCACACGACGTTCGCGCAGGCGACCGCCGTGACGGGACGCTTGGCCTCGACCGATCCCAACCTGCAGAACATCCCCGTGCGCACCGCGGAGGGCCGGCGCATCCGCGAGGCGTTCATCGCCCCGCCCGGGCACGTGCTGGTGTCGGCCGACTACTCGCAGATCGAGCTGCGCATCATGGCGCACCTCTCCGGCGACCCGGCGCTGCTGCACGCGTTCCAGACCGGGCAGGACATCCACCGCGCGACGGCCGGCGAGATCTTCGGCGTGCCGCCGTCGGAGGTGACCGCCGACCAGCGCCGCTACATCAAGGCGGTGAACTTCGGCCTCATCTACGGCATGGGCGCGTTCGGGCTCGCGCAGCAGCTCGGCATCGAGCGCGGCGCCGCGCAGCAGTTCATCGACAAGTACTTCGCGCGGTATCCCGGCGTGGCGGAGTACATGCAGCGCACGCGCGAGCTCGCCCGAGAGCAGGGCTATGTCGAGACCGTGTTCGGGCGGCGCCTGTGGCTGCCCGACATCAAGGCGGGCGGCGGCCCGCGGCGCGCCGCCGCCGAGCGCGCGGCGATCAACGCGCCGATGCAGGGCACGGCCGCGGACCTCATCAAGCTAGCGATGATCGCGGTGCAGCGCCAC
Source organism: Burkholderiales bacterium (assembly GCA_046347715.1). Taxonomy (GTDB): domain Bacteria; phylum Pseudomonadota; class Gammaproteobacteria; order Burkholderiales; family Casimicrobiaceae; genus VBCG01. The sequence goes on along the minus strand of JAXMFO010000003.1, from coordinate 314,976 downwards.
CTCGACGAGGAACGGCTCGCGACCAAGCTCGTGCTGCAGGTCCACGACGAACTGGTGCTCGAGGTTCCCGACGCGGAACGCGCGCGCATCGAGGCGGACCTGCCGCGGCTCATGACCGGCGTGGCCGAACTGCGCGTTCCGCTGGTCGCCGACGTCGGGGCCGGGGCGAACTGGGAGCAGGCGCACTGACCCCGTCGTCCGCAAAAGGGCGTCCGCGAGGTCGGTGGCGGACGTGACGTCGGCGCCGCGCCTTTTGCGGCCGTCATACCGTCACCGGGTGTGGATCCCCTCTCCCCGTGGGCGGGGAGAGGGTTGGGGTGAGGGGCCGCGTCCGTGGCCCCAACCCGGGGTCAGACCCCGATAGGACCGGGGTCAGACCCCTGGCACTCACGGCAGGTCAGGCGGCCGCCTTGGGGCGGCCCGGCGCCGGCCGCGGGAAAAGGCTACGCAGAAACGAGCGTCGTGCCGCCGCCCGTGGCCGTGATGGCGTTGGTTACTGGTACGCCGGATTCACCAGCGACTCGTCGCCGGCGGCGAGCGTGTCCTCGTACCCCGCGTAGGTCGTGCCGAAGATCACCGGCCCGACCACCAGCGCGACGACGGCCATCGTCGCCATCGCGATGAAGAAGAAGCCGAGCATGGCCCCGATGCTGCCGGCGGTGGTCGCGCTCATGAACGCACCGGCGCCCAGCGCGACGGCGAGGCCGATGAACGCGATGCCCGCGACGACCGCGATCGCGATGCCGATCAGGCCGTAGATCAGGAACGGCACCCAGTTGCGCAGGCACGACACGAACGACAGCTTCATCGCCTCGACCGCCGAAGTGCCGCGCAGCGCCACGAGCGCCGGCGCGAACCAGTTCAGCATGGCGAACGCCGCGCCGATCACGAGGATCACGAGCGTCGCGAGCAGGCTCGTGCCCGTGATCGCGCGGGCGCTGCCCAGGAACGCGTTCAGCGGGTCGCTCATGTTCGCGAGGTCGGCCAGCCGCATCGTGGCGAGGACGCTCACCCCGGCGAGGGCCACGATGGCGAGGGTGATCGCGATGTTCACGGCGCCGATGATCATCAGCGGCACGAAGTGCGCGCCCTGGAAGCCCTCGAAGAGGTGCGCCACGCGCAGCGGCTCGCCGCGGCGCAGTGCGGCGCAGCCGATCATGAGCCCGCCCATGAACACCGGCGTCAGCAGCCAGTGCCCCACGCTGCCCACATAGGGAATGAGCCCCAGGCCGAACGAGATCGCGAGGTAGATCAGCATGATGCCGATCCAGGTCCCCATGGACGCGCGGAAGAGGCGCCAGCCTTCGCCCCACCACGCCGCCCCGTTGCCCGCCGGCACCACGCGCGGCTCGCCGATCATGTCGTTCATGCGCTGCTCCCCTGGATGTTATTCGTCGGCGGCGTGGCGTTCGAGGTCGTCGAGGGCGATCACCGCGAGCGTTTCCTCGTGCGTGGCCGCGAGCACCACGGGCGGGGCCACGCCGGCGTCCCGCGCCTCGCGCCACCGCCCGGCGCACAGGCACCACCGGTCCCCGGCGACGAGCCCCGGGAACCCGAATTGCGGCTGCGGCGTGGACAGGTCGTTGCCGGCGAGCCGCGAGAACACGAGGAAGGCATCGGTCATCACCGCGCAGACGGTGTGGATGCCGGTGTCCTCGGGACCGGTGTCGCAGCAGCCGTTGCGATAGAAACCGGTGAGGGGCCTGGTGCCGCAGGGCATGAGGGCGCCGCCCAGCACGTTCAATGCGTTGTCGCGCGAAGCGGACATGGCGGACGCACGGGCGCCGACGGCCCCGCGCGCGATGCAGTGGGAATGCGCCTAGTTTAGCGCGCTGCGGGCGTCGACGGCGTCGCGCACGCGCGACGCCAGCTCCGCCGGTGCGTCCTTGCGCAGGAACCAGCGCAGGCGCAGCGTATCGCCCACCGGCGCGAAGTCGAAGCCAGCGAGGAGGCGCTCCAGGACCTTCGCGTAGCGGGAACTGCGCTGCACCCGGACCACCCAGGTCTTCTGGCCCTGCGCGGTCGCGAACAGCGCGGCCAGCAGCGCGCGGCCGTGCCCGCCGCCGCGGGCGGAGAGGTCGAGGCCGGCGAGCCACAGCTCGTAGCCGGCGTCCAGAGCACGGAAGAGGCCGAAGCCCACCGGCTGCGAGCCGCTGTGCCGGTCGTCGGGCCAATAGACGTAGCCGGGGACCGCGACGGTGTCGATCTTGCCGCCGCGTCCTTCCTCGACGAAGTACCCGGTGACCAGGGCGCGCTTCAGCTTCGCGAAGAACGCCTCCGCCTCGGGCGTCGAGGTGCCGAGGTCGCGGTCGAAGCTGCCCTCGCGTGCGCCCTGGCGGATCAGGGTGCGCAGCATGGCGAGGTGACCGACGTGGGCGGGCTGGAGCATGGGCGCTCGATCCGGGGAGGTGACGTTCGACCTGCACCATACCCCGTGGGTTCGCGTACGGGAGTTCCGCCTTACGAACGGCCGCGGCGGGCGGTCGAGCGGCAACGCGGGGCGGGCGGGTGCCCGGGCGACCACGGGTGGCCCGACCCCGTCGCAGCGGCGGGTATCATCCGGAACAGGCGCATCCGGACCGCAAGGGGTGCGCCCGTTCCCTGCATCCTGGAGGCATCATGAAACTCGTTTCCCGTCTCGCGCCCGTCGTGGGCGCGTTCGCGCTCGCCGCTTCGGCCGCGCTCGCGCAATCGTCGTACCCCACCAAGCCGGTGAACATCATCGTGCCGTGGCCGCCGGGGGGGCCGTCCGACATCGCGGCGCGCCCGCTCGCCAAGGGGCTGCAGGACGAACTCAAGCAGCCGTTCGTCATCGACAACCGCGGCGGCGCCGGCGGCAACATCGGCACGGCGATGGTGACCAAGGCCGCGCCCGACGGCTACACGCTGCTGGTGACGTCGAGCGCGCCGATCGTCATCAACCAGAGCCTGTACAAGGACATGACGTTCAACGCGGCCACGGACCTGGCACCGATCACCAACCTGCTGCGCGTCCCGCTGATCGTCGCGGTGCACCCGTCGGTCCCGGCCAAGAACCTGCAGGAACTGATCGCCTGGATCAAGGCGCAGAACGGCAAGGCGCAGTTCGCCTCCGCCGGCAACGGCACGCCGCAACACCTGACCGGGGAGCTCTTCAAGACGCAGGCCAAGCTCGACATCACGCACGTCCCGTACAAGGGCTCGGCCCCGGCGATCTCCGACCTCATCGGCGGCCACGTGCCGATCATGTTCGACAGCGCGATCGCCATCGTGCCGCAGATCAAGGCGGGCAAGGTGCGGCCCATCGCGATCACCAGCGCCAAGCGGTCGGCCAGCCTGCCGGACATCCCGACCTTCGACGAGTCGGGCATGAAGGGCTTCGAGTCGTACGCGTGGTACGGCTTCTTCGCGCCCGCCAAGACGCCGAAGGACATCGTCGACAAGCTCAACGCGGCGGCCCTCAAGGTCATGAAGACCCCCGAGTGGCAGAGGATCCTGGCCGACACCGGCTCGGAGAACGTCGGCGAGACGCCGGCGCAATTCACCGCCTTCACCGAGGCCGAGCGAGCCAAGTGGGCGAAGGTGGTGAAGGAGAGCGGGGCGACGATCGACTAGGCGTCCGCAACAGGCGTCCGCGACGGCGGCGGATGGCGCGAGGCCGGCGTCGCGCCTGTTGCGGCCGTGACACCGACACTGATGTGAACTCTCTCTCCTCTGGGGGCTCCCTCTCCCCGCTCGCGGGGAGAGGGCTGGGGTGAGGGGGCAGCGCCGACGCGGCAACCCGGGGTCAGACCCCGATGGGGCCGGGGTCTGACCCCTGGCATTCACGGCGGGTCGGGCGGCCGCCGGCAAGGTCGACTCAAAGACGAGTGTCGTGCGGCGTGCGGTGCCGGGCGCCCGGCCTCGGTTCTCCCACCCGGCGGGGCGAGGGCCGGGGTTAGGGGCACGGGTCCGAAGCCCTTCAATTGCAGCCCCGCGCCCTTGCGCCGCCCCGATCCACCCCCACGTTGCAAAGCGTCAGGGCTTGAATTCCGCCCGGTAGCGACTTACTATTAGCACTCGTAGCGATTGAGTGCTAACAAACGCTTCGCTGCGGGCGTCAAGGAGGATTTTCCGGACCCATCCTGGGGGCGCGTCCCACGCGCCTCGGGCCGATGTCATTCCTCCCGCCCCGCCATCAACCCCCTCAATTTTCTGGAGTGAGTGCCTACTATGAAGCTTCGTCCCCTGCATGACCGCGTGATCGTCAAGCGGCTCGAGGAAGAGCGCAAATCGGCTGGCGGGATCGTCATCCCCGACACGGCTGCGGAAAAGCCGTCGATGGGCGAGGTCGTCGCGGTCGGCCCGGGCAAGACGGACGACAACGGCAAGCTGGTGCCGATCGGCGTCAAGGCCGGCGACAAGATCCTCTTCGGCAAGTACTCGGGCCAGGAGTTCAAGCTGGACGGCACCGATTACCTGCACATGCGCGAAGACGACATCATCGGCATCGTCGGCTGACGCTCACCCCCTACCGAATCGTTTCAGGAGAACAGAACCATGGCAGCTAAAGACGTCCGCTTCGGCGAGAGTGTGCGCAATCGGATGGTGAGCGGCGTGAACGTCCTCGCCAACGCGGTGAAGGTGACGCTCGGCCCCAAGGGCCGCAACGTCGTGCTCGAGCGCAGCTTCGGCGCCCCGACGATCACCAAGGACGGTGTGTCGGTCGCGAAGGAAATCGAGCTCAAGGACAAGTTCGAGAACATGGGCGCGCAGATGGTCAAGGAAGTCGCGTCCAAGACCTCCGACGTCGCGGGTGACGGCACCACCACGGCCACCGTGCTCGCGCAGTCGATCGTGACGGAAGGCATGAAGTACGTCGCCGCCGGCATGAACCCGATGGACCTGAAGCGCGGCATCGACAAGGCGGTCATCGCCGTCGTCGAGGAGCTGAAGAAGATCAGCAAGCCGTGCAGCACCAGCAAGGAAATCGCGCAGGTGGGCTCGATCTCCGCCAACGCGGACGAGTCGATCGGCAAGACCATCGCCGAAGCGATGGACAAGGTCGGCAAGGAAGGCGTCATCACGGTCGAGGACGGCAAGGGCCTCGAGAACGAGCTCGACCTGGTCGAGGGCATGCAGTTCGACCGCGGCTACATCTCGCCGTACTTTATCAACAACCCGGACAAGCAGGTCGCCGTGCTCGACGACCCGTTCATCCTGCTGCACGACAAGAAGATCAGCAACATCCGCGATCTCCTGCCGCTGCTCGAGCAGGTCGCGAAGGCCGGCAAGCCGCTGCTCATCATCGCCGAGGACGTCGACGGCGAGGCGCTCGCGACGCTGGTCGTCAACAACATCCGCGGCATCCTGAAGACCACCGCCGTCAAGGCGCCGGGCTTCGGCGACCGTCGCAAGGCGATGCTCGAAGACATCGCGATCCTGACCGGCGGCACGGTCATCGCGGAAGAGCTGGGTCTCAAGCTCGAGAACGCGACGCTGAAGGACCTCGGCCGCGCGAAGCGCATCGAAGTGGGCAAGGAAGACACGACGATCATCGACGGCTCGGGCGAGAAGGCCGCCATCGAAGCGCGCGTGAAGAACATCCGCAAGCAGGTCGAGGAAGCGACGAGCGACTACGACAAGGAGAAGCTGCAGGAGCGCGTCGCGAAGCTCGCGGGCGGCGTTGCGGTCATCAAGGTCGGCGCCGCGACCGAAGTGGAAATGAAGGAAAAGAAGGCGCGTGTCGAAGACGCCCTGCACGCCACGCGTGCGGCGGTCGAGGAAGGCATCGTGCCGGGCGGCGGCGTGGCTTACCTGCGCGCGCGCGGCAACCTGTCGGGCCTCAAGGGTTCCAACCCGGACCAGGAAGCCGGCATCAAGATCGTGCTGCGCGCGATCGAGGAGCCGCTGCGCATGATCGTGCAGAACGCCGGTGACGAGCCGTCGGTGGTCGTCAACAAGGTCGTCGAGGGCAAGGGCAACTTCGGCTTCAACGCGGCCTCGGGCGAGTACGGCGACATGGTCGAGATGGGCGTGCTGGACCCGACCAAGGTCACGCGCTTCGCGCTGCAGAACGCGGCCTCGGTCGCGTCGCTGATGCTGACGACGGACGCGATGGTCGCCGAGCTGCCGAAGGACGAGAAGCCGATGGGCGGCCCCGGCGGCGGCATGGGCGGCATGGGCGACATGGACATGTAAGACGGCGCCCGCCGCACGGCAGAAGCAACACCGCAGCGACGAAGAGCCCGGCCCCGTGCCGGGCTTTTTGTTGCGGTGGCGCGGGCGCCGGCAAAGCCGGAGGCCGTCGGCAAGACGGAGTTTCATGGTCCCGCTCCGGAAGGCGGGTGGGGGCGGGCCACGCCCGGCGGCGGCTTCCCGATGCACGCATCGTGGCCACCGTCCCTTCGGGGCGGCTGTAGGCCACGGGCGCGACCCGGCAGCGGACGGAAGCCGCCGCGCCCGGCAGTGACCGGCGCACAGCCGGTCGTGGCCGCCGGCAAACCCGGGGCTTCCCTTGCCTCTGCCGATGAGGCGCCCGCGCAACATTCCGGCCGCCCGGGCGGCACCCTCGGGGCACGGATATGTCCAAATTGACGTGCCCGGGGCGAAATGCTTTAGACTACAAAGGATTATTCCTTAAACCTTACGCAGTACAGCGCCTCGACAGGGCGGTTGTGGATGACAACGTCCGCAACGTGGCAGGGGATCCGCGTTGATGAGTTCGGGAGTTCTGTTCGCGCTGATGATCGCGATCCTCGTGGTCGTGGTCGTCATCGGCTTCGTGCGGCGCAACCGCGCGGCGCGCGTCGCCGGGCGCGGCGGCGCCGATTCGCCGAACACGGTCGCGCAGTGGACGGAAGGCGAGACCACGCGCCTGCTCTCGTCCGCCGAGCTGCCGGGCCTCTACCTGCTGCGCCCGCGCTTCCTCACCAAGGCCGAGAGCGTCGTCTACCTGCTGCTCAAGGCCGCGTTCCCGCGCAACGAGATCTTCGCCCGCGTGCGCCTCGCCGACGTGCTGCAGGTGAAGATCGGGCCGCAGGGCATGGAACGGCTGCGCGCGTTCCGCAAGATCGCGAACCAGCACGTCGGGTTCGTGGTGTGCGACCGCGACATGACGATCATCGCGATCGTCGACTCGAAGGAGCCGGACCAGGTGATCAACCCGCGCGACCAGAAGCTCGAGGTGATCAAGCAGCGCTGCCTGCAGGCCGCGCAGGTGAAATACATCTGCGTGTACCCGCCGCAGCTGCCGCGCTACCGCGAGCTGCGCGAGCAGGTCCTGGGACCTGCCGCCGACCTGGTCTAGATGCCCGCCCGGGCAGGAACCGCGTGACCGGCCGTTGAGGTTCGTCGTGCGCGCCGTGCCGGCCCTGCGGGGCGTCCTCGCCGTCCTTCCCGCGCTGCTCCTCGCCGTGGCCACGGACCTCGCGTCCGCGCAGTCCACGGGCAACGCGCTCGCGCAACCCGCCGGCAAGCCGCGGTCCGTCACGCCGCGCGGCCCGCTCGACGCCGACGAGCGCGCGACCATCGACATGTTCGAGCGCGCGAAGCGCGCGGTGGTGTCGATCTCCACCACGCGCCGCGTCGTCGACTTCTGGACCCGCAACGTGCACACGATCCCCAAGGGCACGGGTTCCGGTTTCCTGTGGGACGAGCAGGGCCACGTGATCACCAACTACCACGTGGTGTCCGGCAGCGCGGAGGCGCAGGTGCGCCTCAACGACGGCCGCGAGTTCGTGGCGCTGCTCGTGGGTGCGAGCCCGGCCCACGACCTCGCCGTGCTGCGCATCCGGGTCAACGGGGGCGAGCGCCCGATGCCGCTGCCGCTCGGCACCAGCAGCGACCTGCGCGTGGGCCAGCGCGTGTACGCGATCGGCAACCCGTTCGGCCTCGACTGGTCGTTGTCCACCGGCATCGTGTCCGCGCTCGACCGCTCGCTCGCGGGTGACGACCGGCGGGTGATCGAGCACCTGATCCAGACCGACGCCGCGATCAACCCCGGCAATTCGGGCGGCCCGCTGCTCGACAGCGCGGGCCGCCTGGTCGGCGTCAACACCGCGATCTACAGCCCATCCGGGGCCAGCGCCGGCATCGGCTTCGCGGTACCGGTGGACACGGTCAACCGCGTCGTGCCCGAGCTCATCGCCACCGGCCGCTACACGCGCGCGGTGCTCGGCGTGGCGATGGACGAGACCATCAATGCCGCGCTGGCGCGCCGGCACAAGGTCGAGGGCGTGTTCGTGCTGCGCGTCGCGCCGCAGGGGCCGGCCGAGAAGGCCGGCCTGCGCGCCGCCCGCATCGCCGACGACGGCAGCATCACGCCCGGCGACGTCATCGTCGCGGTCAACGACAAGCCGGTGCCGTCGGTTGCGCGGCTGCTGGCGCGCCTCGACGACTTCTCGCCCGGCGACAAGGTGCGGCTCATGCTGCTGCGCGACGAGCGCCGCGTGATCGTCGAGGTGGTGCTCGCGCCGGAAAAGGGTCCCGAAGGGTCGCGCTAGGCGCGCTCGAGGTCGAGCAGCTTCTGCTTGCGCGCGAGGCCGCCGCCATAGCCCGTGAGGGCGCCGTCGCTGCCGATCACGCGGTGGCACGGCACGATGATCGACAGGCGGTTCTCGCCGTTGGCGCGACCCACCGCGCGCACCGCCTTCGGCGCGCCGATGCGCGCGGCCAGTTCCGCGTAGGAGCAGGTGCGGCCCGCGGGGATGGCGAGCAGCGCCTGCCACACCTTGGCCTGGAACGGCGAGCCCGTGAGCGCGACCGGCGTGGCGAACGTGCGTCGCGTGCCGGCGAAGTACTCGGCCAGTTCGCGCTCGATGGAGCGCAGGTGCGCGTGGTCGCCGGGCAGCACGCGCGCCCGCAGCCGCTTCTGCAGCATCACGAGCGCACGCTCGAGGCCCCGGCGGTCGACGAAGTCGAGGAGGTGCAGGCCGCGGTCGTCTGCGATGGCGAGCATGGACCCGAGCGGCGTCTCCAGCCACTTCGCGTGCAGCACGCCGATGCCCTGCGCGCGCGACGGTGCGGCGCCCACGAGGCGGGCGAACGCTTCGCGGAAGCCGCTGCCGGATTCGAAGCCCTGGTTGAGTTGCGAGTCGAGCACGGTGTGTCCCTTGCGGATGTCGAGGAGGGCGAGCCCCATGCGGCGGGCCCGGTGGTACGCCTGGAAGGTCATGCCGCAGTAGCGCTTGAACTGGCGCCGGGCGGTCGACGGATCGATGCCCCGTTCGGCCAGCTCCGCGTCGCGGTAGCGCCGGCCGGGCTCGTCCTCGACCGCGCGCAGCAACTGCTCGACGAGCGGCGGCGGTTTGCGGCCGTGGTCCAGCGGACGGCACTTGCGGCAGGGGCGGTAGCCGGCGTGCAGCGCGTCCGCCGGCGCCGCGAAGAACTCGACGTTCTCGCGGTTGGGCGTGCGCGCGTGGCACGTCGGCCGGCAGAAGATGCCCGTGGTGCGCACGCCGAGCCAGAACACGCCCTCGTAGGCCGGGTCGCGGCGCACGACGGCGCGGTAGAGCGTGGCGGGCGTGGGCAGGGCTGACATGGCACGCATCGTACTGCGCGCCGGCGGCGCGTGCCGCCGGATTTCGGGCGGGCAATTCGACGATGCAATAAGTGTTGCAGTCAGCGACCGGATTGCCATCCGCCGCAGGACGCTCGTTGCTGCGTGGCCTTTTCCCGGCCGCCGCCGGGCCGCCCCAAGGCGGCCGACTGACCTGCCGTGAATGCGAGGGGTCTGACCCCGGCCGTATCGGGGTCAGATTCCGGGTTATCCGCGCGGATGCAACCCCTCACCCCAGCCCTCTCCCCGCAAGCGGGGAGAGGGAGAATTGTGGACGCGGAGGAGTCGCCCGGTGACGCCGTGCCGGCCGCAAAAGGCGCAACGCAGACACCACGCCATCCACCGCTCGCACGGACGCCTTTTGCGGACGAACGACCTACAATCCGCGACCCGCCAGCATCGGCTCCACCCGTGGATCCCGGCCGCGGAACGCGCGGAAGGCCTCGCGCGGATCGCGCGTGGCGCCCGCGGCGTACACGTGCTCGTGCAGGCGCGCCGCGAGTTCCGGGTGGAACGGGTCGCCCGCCTCCGCGAAGGCGGAGAAGCCATCGGCGTCGAGCACCTCGGCCCACATGTACACGTAGTAGCCCGCGGCGTAGCCCTCGCCGCCGAACAGATGGCCGAAGTGCGGCAGGCGGTGGCGCATCACGATCTCCGAGGGCATCGCGAGGCGCGCGAGTTCCTCGGTCTCGAATGCGTCGAGGTCGAGCGCCGCGGGATCGGGATGCGCGTGCAGCGCCATGTCGACCAGCACGCAGGCCGCGTACTCGACCGTCTCGAAGCCCTGGTTGAAGAGTTCCGCCGCGCGGAACTGCGCGAGCAGTGCCTCGGGGATCGGCTCGCCGGTGCGGTAGTGCCGTGCGTGCTCGCGCAGCACCGACGGCTCGACCGCCCAGTGCTCGAAGATCTGCGACGGCATCTCGACGAAATCGCGCAGCACGCGGGTGCCCGAAAGCCGCTCGTAGGTCACCTGCGACAGCAGGCCGTGCAGGCCGTGGCCGAACTCGTGGAAGAGCGTGCGCACGTCGTCGGGGGACAGCAGCGTTGGCTCGCCCGCCGGGGCCTGCGCGAAGTTGTTGTGGTTGGCGATGATCGGCAGCACCTCGCCGTCGAGGCGCGACTGCCAGCGGTACGCGCTCATCCACGCGCCGCTGCGCTTGCCGGGCCGCGCGAAGTTGTCGGCGAGGAAGATCCCGATCGGCTTGTCGTCGCGGTTGCGCACCTCGTACACGCGCACGTCCGGATGGTAGACGGGCAGGTCGGGACGCGGCAGGAAGCGGATGCCGAAGAGACGGCCGGCGCAGTCGAACATCGCCTCGACCATGCGGTCGAGCGGGAAGTACGGCTTCAACGCCGCGAGGTCGACGTGATAGCGCTCGGCGCGCACCTTCTCGGCGTAGTAGCGCCAGTCCCACGGCTCGAGCGTGATGGCGTCGCCGTGGGCGTGCGCGAAGGCCTGCAGCTGGTCGCGTTCCTCGGCTGCGCGTCGCTTGGCCGGTTCCCACACGCGGGCGAGGAGGTCGGCGACGGCCTCCGGCGAGCCCGCCATGCGGTCGACGAGCGCGAATCGGGCGAAGTTCGCGTGGCCCTGCAGCTGCGCGAGTTCGTGCCGCAGCGCCAGGATCTCGCGGATCACCGGCCGGTTGTCGTGCGCACCGGCATTGCCGCCGCGCGTGGTCGACGCCTTGAACGCACGCTCGCGCAGGTCGCGGCGGTCGGAATACGAGAGGAACGGGACGACGAGCGAGCGCGACAGCGTGATCACCCACGCGTCGGGCAGGCCCGCGTGCACGGCCGCGGCGCGGGCCGCGTCGCGCACGTCGGGCGGCAGGCCGGCAAGTTCCGCTTCCGTGCGTAGCACGAGCTGCCACGCGTCCTCCTCGGCGAGGAGGTTCTGCCGGAACGACGTGTAGAGCGTCGCGAGGCGGGTCTTGATCTCGCCGACGCGGGCCCGCGCCGCGGGCGGGAGCGCCGCGCCCGCGAACGTGAAGTCGAGCCAGACGCGCTCGAGGAGCTGCCGCGCCTCGGGCGCGAGCGCCAGCGTGTCGCGCGCCTGGTACAGCGCGTCCACCCGCGCGAAGATCTTCTCGTCCAGCATCAGCGCGGTGCTGGCGGCGGCGAGGCGGGGCACGATCTCGCGCTCCACCGCCTGCAGCGGGGGCGAACTGCAGTTCGCGGCCAGGTTGAAGAAGAGGCTCGTCACCCGGCCGAGCGTGCGACCCGTGCGATCGAGCTGCGCGATCGTGTTGTCGAAGGTCGGCGGCTCGCCCTGCGCGCGCAGCGCGTCCACCTCGGCCGCGAACTGGGCGAGCGCGGCGTCGAACGCCGGTCCGAAGTGGTCGGGCGTGACCTGCCCGAAGGGCGGCAGGCCGAAGGGTGCGGTCCACGACGCGAGGAGCGGGTTGTCCGTCGCGGTCGTCGCGTTGTTCTCGGGGTTGTCGCGTGCGTTCATACGAGTCCTGGTTCGCGGGTCATGCCTTCGAGGGCGCGCACGTAGACGTCGCGGTCGACGTTGCCGCCGGACAGGACGACGCCCATGCGCCGACCGGCGCGCGCGCCGTGCTTCAGGAGGGCGGCGAGCGGCGCGGCGCCGGCGCCTTCCGCCACCTGGTGCGTGTCGTCGAAGTACGCCGCCATCGCGTCCTCGACCTCGGCGTCACTCACCTCGACGACGTCGTGCGCGCCCTTCCAGATGACGTCGAGCGCGCCGGGGACCGGCACCCGCACCGCCATGCCGTCGGCGAGCGTGACCGCGGTCTTGGTCTCCACGGGCGCGCGCTTGCGAAACGACTGCGCGTAGGCGTTCGCCTGGGTGGAGACCACGCCCACGATGCGCGTCGCAAGTCCGAGCGCGTCGCGGGCGGCGATGAGGCCGCAGATGCCGGAGCCGCAGCCGATCGGCACGAACACCGTGTCGAGGTCCGGCACGCCGCGCAGGAATTCGAGCGCGTACGTGGCCACCCCGGCGACCAGATCCGGCTCGAACGGGCCGACGAAGCGCAGGCCTTCCTTCGCCGCCAGCGCGCTCGCGTGCAGGCGCGCCTCGTCGAAGTCGCGGCCATGCACCGTCAGCTGCGCGCCGAACGCGCGCATCGCGTCGTTCTTGCCGCGTGAGTTGCCCTCGGGCACGACGATGTGGCAGCGCATGCCGTGGCGCCGTGCGGCGTAGGCGAGGCTCTGGCCGTGGTTGCCACGCGTCGCGCTGATCACCCCCGCGCTCCGCGGCGACTCCGCTGCGAGCCGCGCGAGCAGGTTCAGGCCGCCGCGCACCTTGAAGGCGCCCGTCGGCGTGTGGTTCTCGTGCTTGACCCACACCTCGCAGCCGGCGCGGACGGCGAGGAGCGGCCAGGCGACCTGCGGCGTGGGCGGCATAGCCGCGTAGACGTGGCGGGCGGCGGCTTCGATGTCGGCGAGCGTGGGCATGGCGGCGGCGGTGAGGCGTCATTCTAGCCCTGACCCCGGCGGGCGCCCGCGGACGGCGAACCGCCGCGGTGCCGTGCCGCGGGATTATTCGCCACGGGGTCGCAATAGCCTTGCGGCGGGCCGGATTTGCCGTACATTAGCCGCGCACCCCGTGATGCCGGAGCGGTAACTGCAACTTCCCGAATGTCTCCCGAAGGAGGGAACCATGCCCGGACGTTGGAAGTGCCTGTTGCTCGGTCTCGTCGCGCTCCTCGTCGGCCCCTGCGCTTGTGCCGCCGAAATCGGCGCGCCTTTCTTCTATCTCTATCCGCCTGCCCTCACGGCGGGTCAGCCGTTCGTGCTGAAGATGGGCCGTACCGGCAACGCCGATGCGCTGCCGCTGGCCGCCACTCGCCTCTACGTGTCGGACATCGGGGCCGCGCCCGCCACCACCCGCACCGTCGACGGCGCCCGGGTGGGCACCACCGGATTCCAGGTGCTGTACACGATGACGCTCCCGGCCGGCACCTACCGGCTCGCGTACTACGACACGCCGTCTCCGGACCTTGCGCTGCCGCCCGACGCCGTGGCCACCATCGGCGTCACGACGGAAGGCTTCATCCGGGTGATCGAGTACGTCAACGCGTCCTCGGGCCACTTCTTCATCACCGCCGACGCGGAGGAGATCCGCAAACTCGACAGCGGCGAGATCGCGGGCTGGTCGCGCACCGGGGAGTGGTTCAAGGCGATTCCGGGCCAGCAGGACACCCTGGGCGTCGCGCACGTGTGCCGGCTCTACGGGCTGCCGCAGGCGGGACTCGACACCCACTTCTTCAGCGACGATGCCGCGGAGTGCGAGGGCACGCTCGCGAAGTGGCCGGGCCGCTGGGTGCAGGAGAGCGCGTCGGCATTCGGCCTGCCGCCCGACTACGGTTGCGACGGGTTCACGGAGCAGCCGATCTACCGGCTCTACAACAACCGACCCGACGCCAATCACCGCTACACCATCCATTGGCAGACGCGCGACACGATGGTGGCGGCCGGATGGATCGAGGAAGTGCGCCACGACGACCCCACCATCGGGGGGTGGAGCTGCACGCTGCGCTGACGCGCGGGTGCGCGGCGGTCAGGCCGGCAGCTTCGCGAGCAGCGCGCGCGTGGCCGCCAGCGCCCGCCGCGCGCGCTCGACGGCGGGGACCGTCCTCGCGAGCGTCTCCATGGGAATCTCGATGCTGACCGGCAGGTCGCGCGGCAGCGCGCTCATGATGCCGACGAGGTCGAGGCCTCCGTCGCCGGGCAGCAGGCGCTCGGCGCGCGCCTGGTGCAGCAGGCCCTCGAGGTCGCGCGGACGCTCGGCCGGCGCGTCGCACAGTTGCACGTAGCGGAACCAGGACGCGGGCACCGTCCCGATCTCCGCCGCGGTGCTGCCCGCGCGGTCGAAGTGGATCGCGTCGATGAGCACGCCCGCATTCGCGCGGTTCGCCCGCCGGTGCACGCGCGCACCGTCCGCGAAGCTCTTCACGTCGGTCCACGGCATCGGTTCGAGGCACGGCGCGATGCGGAACGCCGCGGCGAGGTCGGAGAGTTCCGCGAAGCGGTCGACGAGACGCGACTCGTCCGGGTCGTTGCCCGCGATCAGCGCGTTCGCGGCCCCGAGCCGCGCGGCGGTCTCCAGCACCGGCAGGAAATCCGCGACCTTCGTCTCGGGCTTGAGGCGCAGGATCTCGACGTCGAGCACGCGCACGCCGGTGGCGTCGAGGCGGGCGCGGGTCTCGCGGATGATCGGGGTGTCGCCGATCGTGTCGTAGCGGACCTCGGTCGGGGTGGCCGGGACGAGCCGCACGCCGACGTGGCTGTAGCCGGCCGCCGCGGCGCAGTCGACGAGCGCCGGCGGCGGCAGTTCGAGGACGGTCAAGGCGGACAGCGAGATGATGCGGGGAACCGGAGTGTTCATGCGGGCAGTCCGTTGCGCAGCGGCACGCCGGTGAGGCGCGCGAGTTCGTCGAAGGGGAGGCCGGGAACGACGTCGATCGCGACCAGGCCCGCCGGGGTCACGTCGATCACCGCGAGGTCGGTGTAGACGCGGCTGACGCACGCGAGGCCGGTGACCGGATACGTGCACTGCGGGACGATCTTGGAGGCCCCGTCCTTCGTGAGGTGCTCCATCATCACGAAGACGCGCTTCGCGCCGATCGCGAGGTCCATCGCGCCGCCCACCGCGGGGATCGCGTCCTTCGCGCCGGTGTGCCAGTTGGCGAGGTCGCCGCGCACCGACACCTGGAACGCGCCGAGGACGCAATAGTCGAGGTGGCCGCCGCGCATCATCCCGAACGAGTCCGCGTGGTGGAAGAACGACGCGCCGGGCAGCTCCGTCACCGGCTGCTTGCCCGCGTTGATGAGGTCCGGATCCTCGCGACCGGGCGCCGGCGCCGGCCCCATCCCGAGCAGTCCGTTCTCGGTGTGCAGGATGATCTCGCGGCCGCGCGGGAGATGGTTGGCGACCAGTGTCGGCAGGCCGATGCCGAGGTTGACGCAGGCGCCGTCGGGGATGTCGCGGGCGACGCGCGCGGCCATCTCGTCGCGGGAGAAGCGGTGCATCGTCGGGTCCGGTGGTCGATCAGGCGGCAGAGGCCGTCGCGTGGCCGGCGCGCACCTCGATGACGCGACGCACGAAGATGCCGGGCGTCACCACCGCCTCCGGGTCGAGGGCGCCGAGCGGCACGATCTCGCTCACCTGCGCGATCGTGCAGCGTGCGGCGGAGGCCATGATCGGCCCGAAGTTGCGCGCGGTCTTGCGGTACACGAGGTTGCCCCAGCGGTCGCCGCGCAGCGCCTTGATGAGCGCGAAGTCGGCGTGTATCGGGTACTCGAGCACGTACTGGCGGCCGGCGATCTCGCGCGTCTCCTTGCCTTCCGCGAGCTGTGTGCCGAAGCCGGTCGGCGTGAAGAACGCGCCGATGCCCGCCCCGGCGGCGCGGATGCGCTCCGCGAGGTTGCCCTGCGGGACGAGCTCCAGCTCGATCTCGCCGGCGCGGTACAGCGCGTCGAACACGTACGAATCCACCTGCCTCGGAAACGAGCAGATGATCTTGCGCACGCAGCGCGCCTTGAGGAGCGCCGCCACGCCGGTGTCGCCGTTGCCCGCGTTGTTGTTGACGATGGTGAGTTCGCGTGGGCGCCGGTCGATCAGCGCGTCGATGAGTTCCGTGGGCATCCCGGCCGTGCCGAAGCCGCCGATCATGACCGTCGCGCCGTCCTGGATGTCGGCGACCGCGGCGGCGGGGGTGGGGAGGGTCTTGTCGATCATGTGCGTTCAGCCTGAGGGTCGGCGGCTGCCCCTCACCCCAGCCCTCTCCCCGCAAGCGGGGAGAGGGCGTCCTCGTATGGCCATCGCGCGTCACTCATGCCGCGGACAACTGCGCTTCCACGCGTCGTCGATGCCGTCCGTTGTTGCTCTCCCTCTCCCCGCCTGCGGGGAGAGGGCTGGGGTGAGGGGGAGGACGCCCCGGTTCACTCCTGCGCCTCGATCGCCACGATCTTACCCGTCCGCGCGGACTCCGCGATGGCCTCCGTGACGCGGAGGTTCGCGAGGCCGTCGTGGACCGAGACAAGCGGCGCCTGCTCCCCGCGGATCACCGCGCAGAAGTGCGCGAGCTGGCGCTCGAGCGGGTCGGCGCGCGCGAGGGGCATCGTGGTCGCCGCCATCGGGGTGAACCACGAGGGCTCCGCGTCCGGCGCGTGGACCTTGAGGCGCATCGTCGGCACCGACAGCGACCCGCGCGTGCCGGCGATCACGTAGCAGTCCTCGTCGGGATAGGTCGCGTACGCCGCGTTCTCCCGCGCCGTCTGCTCCCAGCTGCGCCCGGAGGCGGCCGCGTCCGACAGCAGGAAGTTGCCGAGCGCGCCGCTCGCGAAGCGGAGCGTGATGGCCACCGTGTCCTCCACCGCGTGGCCGCGGATCGCGGACGACGCCACCGCGTGCACCGCCGCGATCCCGCCGCACAGGCTGCGCAGGTTGCCGATCTCGTGGATGAGGTTGATGAGGATCGGCCCGCCGCCCGCCTGCGTGCGCCACGGCGCCTCCGCGAAGTACGCGGGCGGCTTGCGGAAGAGCGCGCTGCCGCTCACCGCGACGATGCGGCCGATCGTCCCGGCCGCGACGACCGCGCGGGCCGCGGCGAGGATCGGGCTGTGCGCGCGATGGTGCCCGACCAGCAGCCTTGCCCCCACGCGGTCGACGGCGGCCGCGAGCCGCTCCCCTTCCGCCACCGAGTGCGCCACCGGCTTCTCGACCAGCACCGGCACGCCCGCGGCGATGCATTCGAGCGCCTGGATGACGTGCAGCGCGTTCGGCGTGGCCAGGATCACGCCGTCGGGACGCGTGTGCGCGAGGCTCCCGGCCAGCGACGCGAAGCAGGGAACGCCGTGGGCGGCGGCGACGGCCGCCGCCGCAGGCGCCGGATCGACGATCGCCGCGAGCGCACACTCGCCGCTCCCGCCCACCAGCTCGACGTGCCGCCGGCCGATGACGCCGGCGCCGGCGACGACGATGCGCAGCGGCCACGCGGTCACGCGGTCACGCCGTCGTCGCGGCCTTCGGCGCGTGCCCGCCGAGGAACAGGCGGTTGAGGTCGGGATCGTCGAGCAGCTCGCCCGCCGGCCGGTCGAGGGCGAGGCGCCCCATCTCGAGCACCAGCGCGCGGTTCGCGTACTTGAGCGCCGTGCGCACGTTCTGCTCCACCATCAGCACCGTGACGCCGTCGTCGGCCAGCTGGCGCAGGAGCGTCATGACCTCCAGCACGAGCTTGGGCGACAGGCCGATCGACGGCTCGTCGATCAGCAGCACCCGCGGGCGCAGCAGCAGCGCGCGCCCGATCTCGAGCTGCTTCTGCTCGCCGCCCGACATCGTGGACGCCTGGTTGTCGATGCGTTCGCGGATGCGCGGGAAGCGCGCGAGCACTTCCTCGATGCGTGCCGGCAGGTCGGCGCGCGGCAGCGTGATGCCGCCGAGCTCGAGGTTGTGGCGAACGGACAGCGATCCGAAGAGGTTACGGCCCTGCGGCACGAACGCGATGCCTTCCGCGAGCAGGTCGCGCTGCGAGCGCCCGTTGATCACCTTGCCCTCGAACCGGACCTCGCCGGAGCGCGGCGTGAGGAGGCCGAACAGCGTCTTCAGCACCGTCGACTTGCCCGCCCCGTTGGGACCGATGAGGAGCGTGATCTCGCCGCGCCGGGCGTCGAGCGTGGTCTCGTTGAGGATCGTGAGGCTCGGCGAATACCCGGCCACCACGCGGTCGAATTCGATGATCTTCTCGGTCATGGCGCTAGTTCCCGAGGTACGCCTCGAGCACCTGCCGGTTCGCCTGCACCGAGGCGGGCGGGCCCTCGGCCAGCACCTTGCCCTCGACCATGCAGATCACGTGGGGGCAGAGCCTCATGATGAAGTCCATGTTGTGCTCGATCACGACGAAGCTGCCGCCCTGCGCCTTGTTGAGCGTGACCAGCAGCTCGCGCAGCTGGTCGACGAGGCTCGGGTTCACGCCCGCGCACGGCTCGTCGAGCAGCACGAGGCGCGGCGCCGGCATGAACGCCATCGCGATGTCGATGAGCTTCTGCTGGCCGTAGGAGAGCGACCCCGCCGGCAGGTGCGCGACGTGCCGCAAACGGAAGAGCTCGATCATCTCGTCCGCGCGCTCGCCCAGCCCCGCGTCCGGCGCGGCGAAGAGGCGCGCGCCCAGCGTGCCCTTGAACTCCTGCGCGGCGACGATCAGGTTGTCGCGCACCGACAGCTTGCCGAACACCTGCAGCGTCTGGAACGTGCGGCCGACGCCGCGGCGGGCGAGTTCGAGCGGCGACATGCCGGTGATGTCCTCGCCGCAGAACTCGACGTGGCCGGAGGTCGGCTTGATCTGCCCGAGGATGCTGTTGAAGAGCGTCGTCTTGCCCGAGCCGTTGGGCCCGATCACGCCGACGATCTCGCCCGGGCCGACGGCGAAGCTCACGCCGTCGACCGCCTTGATGGCGCCGTACTGCTTGCGCACTTCCTTGACGGCGAGGAAGGGCGTCACTTGGCCGCCTCCTTCGCCACCGGCGCCTTGCGGAAGCGGTCGCCCAGCGAGAGGATGCCGCCGGGCAGCCACACCATCAGCGCCACCACGGCGACCCCGAAGAACACGAGGTACCACTTCTGCATGAACTTGAGCGCCTCCATCCCGCTGCCGCGCAGGAATTCGGGCAGCAGGATGATGATGATCGTGCCGACCACCGGGCCGAAGAAGCGCCCGGAGCCGCCGACGATCACCGCGAGCAGCATGAGGAGCGACGTCGAGAAGTGGAACGGGCCGGGTTCGATGAACTCGACGAGGCACGCGTAGTAGACCCCGCCCACGCCGGCGCACGCGGCGCCGATGGCGAACGCGAGCAGCGTATAGGCGGTGATGTTCACGCCGAGGCTCTCGGCGCGGATCGGGTTGTCGCGCAGCGCCGCGAACGCGCGGCCCCACGGCGAGCGCAGCAGCCACCAGAGGAGGCCCGCCAGCACGATGAGCGACAGGTAGGTGAAGAGGAAGAACGCGTAGTGCTTCTCCATCGACACGCCGAGGATCGTCGGGCGCGGGATCGAGGCGATGCCGAACGTGCCGCCGGTGAGCTTCTCCTCGTTGCGCATCACGAGGAACACGAGCACGTTGAAACCCAGCGTGGCGAACGCGAGGTAGTGGTGCTGCACGCGCAGCGCGGGGAAGCCGAGTGCCAGGCCGATCGCGAAGCAGGCCACGGCGGCGATGGCGAGCACGACGAAGAACGGCCAGCCCATCTTCAGCAGGATCGCGGCGTGGTAGGCGCCGATGCCGAAGAACGCGGCCTGGCCGAGCGACATCTGGCCCGCATAGCCGACGGTGAGGTTCAGGCCGAACGTCGCCATCAGGTACACGCAGCACAGCGACAGCAGGTAGACGTCGCTGCGCTTCAGGTACGCCGCGGCCACGGCGATGGCCACCAGCACGAGCGCGAGCACGGCGGTGCGGGCGCGGCTCATACCTTGCGCTCCTCGGCCTTGCCGAGCAGGCCCTCCGGACGGAACAGGATCACGAGCAGGAACAGCATGAGCGCCACGCCTTCCTTGTACGCCGGCGAGACGTAGAAGCCGACCACGTTCTCGAGGATGCCGATCAGGACGCCGCCCAGCAGGGCGCCGCGCGTCTGGTTGAAACCGCCGATGATCGCCGCGAAGAACGCCTTCTGGCCGATGGAGTCGCCCATGTCGAACTTCGCGAGGTACGTGGGCGCGACCAGCAGCGCGGCGACCACCGCCAGCACCGCGTTGATCCCGAACACGTACAGCACCATCCGCTTCACGTTGATCCCGAGCACGCGCGCAGCCTCGGTGTTCTGCGCGACCGCCTGCATCGCGCGGCCGGTCACCGTGCGGTTGAGGAACGCCTGCAGCCCGACGACGATCGCGCCGGCGAGGAACAGTGTGCCGACGTCCGCGTACGAGAGCGTGACGCCCGCGACCTTGAACACGCCCTCGGGGAACGCGCTCGGGAACGGGAACGCCTCCGCGCTGTAGCCCGCGCGCACCATCGACTTGGTGGCGATGGAGAGGCCGAGCGTGGCGATCACGAGCGGGATCACGCCGTGCCGGATCAGCGGGTCGACGATCACCCGCTTGAACCCGTAGCCGAGGATCACGCCCGCCACGAGGCACGTGAGGATGAACGCGAGCCACAGCGGCGCGCCGGCGGCGATGAAGAACAGCATCGCGAACGCGGGCAGCATCACGAACTCGCCCTGCGCGAAGTTGATCACGCCCGCGGCCTGCCAAAGCAGCGTGAACCCGAGCGCCGCCAGCGCGTAGATTGCGCCCGTGGCGGTGCCCGAGACGATCAGTTGTACGAAATCACCCACCGCGGGCGCCATCCCCGTGGGCGCGGCTGCTGCTCATGGACCAACCTCCGGATCGGGCGGCGGTACGCGCGGCCCCGGAGCGATCTTCGCCCTCGGGGCAACGGCGTCCGCCGCATTGTTGTCCTGTCGCGCGGTGGGCGTCAGCCGGCACCGGCACGTACGGCGGTGCTCAAGGTACGAGGCCGCCGGGAACGCGTCAAGGGCGGCATACGAAAACCTGTGCGCTTGGCGAACACTTGTCCGCACTTGCGCACGGCGCGCTACTTCACGAAATTGAGGTAGAGCCAGATCAGGATCAGCGAGCCGATGACGGAGAGGAACCACCCGGCGGGGTGGAACTTGCCGTCCGGCGAGCGCCACAGGAGGCTGCCGATCACGCCGCCGACGAGCGAGCCGCCGATGCCGAGCGCCACCGTCATCCAGAAGCCCAGGCTGACGGCGCCCGGATAGATCCAGCGTGCGATGACGCCGACGATGAAGCCAACGATGATCATGCCGATGATGCCGAAGATGCCCATGCCGGTGACTCCCTCGCGTGCGGCGCGCGACCCGGTGGCCGCGGCGATTGCCGGAAAATCCTAGCACGCGGGCCCGCGCACGCACGGATGCCCGTGCGGGAAGGGCGGCCGCGGCGCCGGCGCGCACGCCGCCGCTGTCAAGGCGGGCGGCGGCCGCGACGCGGGCCTGCCGCATCATCGGTGCCGGATGTCCCGTCGCGATGCAGGCGGCGGGGCCGGCGACGCGGTGTGCGCGAAGGTTGACGCGGCCCCGTTGCGGGGGCGACCGGCGCCCCCTACCATCGTCCGCCGGGGGCATTCGACACTCCCGGGACGAGGAGCCACCGTGCGGATCCTGCTGGCGGAAGACGACGCGGAGCTGGGCGACGCGATCGCGACCTACCTCAAGCGCCCCGGCCACGCGGTCGACTGGGTGCGCGACGGGGTCGCTGCCGACGCGGCGCTGCGCGCGCAGCACTTCGACATCGTGATCCTCGACCTCGGCCTGCCGCGCATGCCCGGCCGCACCGTGCTCGAGAAGCTGCGCGACCGGCGCGAGGCCACGCCGGTGCTGATCATCACCGCGCAGGACGCGCTCGGCGACCGCATCGCGGGCCTCGACGCCGGCGCCGACGACTACCTCGTCAAGCCGTTCGCGCTGGCCGAACTGGAGGCGCGCATGCGCGCGCTCATCCGGCGCAGCCAGGGCCAGGACCGCAACCTGATCGTGCACGGGCCGCTGTCGTTCGACTCGGTCACCCGCACGGCCACCGCCGGCGGCGAGCGCATCGACCTCTCGCAGCGCGAAGTCGCGGTCCTGGAGCTCCTGCTCCGGCACGCGGGGCGCGTGACGGCGAAGGAGCAGCTCCTCGAGCACCTGTGCACGTTCGACGACGACGTGTCGCCGAACGCCATCGAGGTGTACGTGCACCGCCTGCGCCGCAAGCTGGAGCCGGTCGGAGTGCGCATCGTCACGGTCCGGGGCCTGGGCTACTGCCTTGCGAAATGAGATCGACCGGCCGCGATTGTCGTTCGCGGCCAAGTTCGTCGAATGGCTGCTGGGCCCGCTGGTCTACCTCTGGCTCGCCACCGCCGCGTTCGGCATCTTCATGATCGCGCAGGCGGTCGACGAAAGCTTCGACGCCCGCCTCACCGACCTCGCCCGCGCCATCGCCGGCCACCTCGTGATCACGGGCAATCCGCAGGCGCCGCTGCGGCTCACGCCGGCCGGCGAGGCGCTGCTGCACGCCGATCGCTACGACGATCGCCACTACGCGCTGCGCTTCGCCGACGGGCACGTGTTCGCCGGCGACCCCGACATGCCGCAGGTCACCGGCACGATCGACGACGAGAACCCGCAGGTCCAGGGTGGCGTGCTCGGCGAGGACACGGTGCGCATCGCCGCGGTGCCGATCCCGCTGCCGGGCGCCGGCGACGGCCGCGTCGTGCTGCAGGTCGCGGAGACGATGGCGCGCCGCCGCGACCTCACGGCGAGCCTGCGCGCGGAATCGTTCCTGCCGCAGCTCCTGCTGCTGGGCGGCTCGTTCGCGCTCGTCTGGTACGGCCTCACGTACGTGATCGCGCCGATGCGGCGTTTGAAGTCCGCGATCGACCGGCGCGACTCGCTCGACCTGACGCCGATCGATCCGGTGCAGGCACCCGAGGAGATGCAGCCGCTGATCGAGTCCGTGAATGCGCTGCTCGCGCGGGTGGAGGACAACTTCGAGGTGCAGCGGCGGTTCATCGCGGACGCCGCGCACCAGCTGCGCACGCCGCTCGCGGGGCTCAAGTCGCAGACGGAACTGGCACTCGCGCAGCGCGACCCGGAGGCGATGCGCGCCGCGCTGCAGCGGCTGGAGCAGGCGACCGGGCGCACGATCCACCTCGCGAACCGGCTGCTCGCGCTGGCCCGGGCCGGCACGGTGCACGCGCCGGACCACGTCCCCGTCCCGCTGCTGCCGCTGGTGCGCGACATCGTCGGCGATTTCGTGCCGCGCGCGGTGGAGCGCGAGATCGACCTCGGCCTCGAGGCCGAGGACGGCAACCCGCCCACCCTGGAGCGCGCCGATCCGCTGCTGATCCGCGAGATGCTGTCGAACCTCGTCGACAACGCGCTGCGCTACACGCCGCCGGGCGGCGTGGTGACGGTGGCGGTGCGCCGCTCGCCCGAGGGCGCGCCGGAGATCGACGTCGTGGACTCGGGGCCGGGCATCCCGCCCGAGGAGCGCGAGCGCGTGTTCGACCCGTTCTACCGGGGCAGCGACGCGGCGCCCGGCGGCACCGGACTCGGGCTCGCGATCGTGCGCGCGATCGCCAACGCGCACCACGCGGAGATCCTGGTCGGCGCGGGCGCGCGCGGCAAGGGCACCGTCATCCGGGTAACCTTCCCGGCGCCGCCAGTCGAAGGCTGACGCCCGCGGGGTTACTTCGCGGGCGCGCCGCTCGCACGGGTCCCGTCCGGCGCTGCCGGTGCCCAGAGCGCCTGGATCTGCTCCAGCGAGCGGCCCTTCGTCTCCGGCACCTCGCGCCATACCCACGCGAAGCCGACCGCGCAGAAGAGCGCGAAGAGGCCGAAGGTCAGCGGCTCGCCGATGGCGTCGACGAGCGTGAGGAAGGTCTCGCTGACGGCGAACGCGGCGCCCCAGTTGACCGCGGTGGCGACCGCCACCGCCCGCCCGCGCACGCGGCCCGGGAAGATCTCGTTGATCACGGTCCACACCACCGGCCCGAGCGAGAACGCGAAGCACACGATGAACACCACCAGCGCGCCGAGCGTGACCACGCCGGCGGTCGTCGGGCCGGCGCCGCCCCCGGCCGGCGCGATGCGCGCGAATGCGAGTCCGGTGACGGCGAGGCTCGCGCCCATGCCGACGAGGCCGGCGAGCAGCAGCGGCCGCCGTCCCACGCGGTCGATGAACGCGATCGCGATGAACGTCGCGAGGACGTTCACGGCCCCGATCGCCCACGTGGAGGCCTGCGCCTGCGCGGCCGACGACGCGAAGCCCGCAGCCGCGAAGATGCGGTCCGAGTAGTAGATGATCGCGTTGATGCCCGTGACCTGCTGGTAGATCGCGAGCCCGATGCCCACCACGAGCGGCCGCCGCCACGCCGGCGCGAAGACCTCGCGCCACGTCGCGCTGCCGGTTTCCGCGCGCAGCGAAGCCTCGATGGACGCGAGGCGCGCATCGGCGTCGAGGTGCGGCCGTGCCCGCGCGATGGCGGCGCGCGCCTCGTCGCGGCGGCCCACGCGCGCGAGCCAGCGCGGCGACTCGACCGCGACCAGCATCGCCACGAACAGCAGCACGGCGGGCACGGCGGACGCGCCCAGCATCGCGCGCCAGCGATCGCCGCCCGCCAGCGCCTGGTCGATGAGGTACGCGAGGAAGATGCCGCCGGTGATCGCGAGCTGGTAGGTCGCCACGAAGCGCCCGCGCATCCCGGCGGGGGCGAGTTCCGCCGCGTACAGCGGGGCGGCGACCGCGGCGACGCCGACGCCGAATCCCACGACGAGCCGGCCGGTCACCAGCACCGGTACGGCCGGCGCGAAGGCCTCGATCGCGGCGCCGGCGGCGAAGAGCGCGGCGGCGGCGAGCAGCGCCCGCCGGCGCCCCAGCCGGTCGGCGAGCTCGCCGCCGGCGAGCGAACCGGCCAGCGCGCCCAGCGTGACCCAGCTGGTGACGATCTCGACGGCCAGCGGCGAGAGCCTGAACTCGTGCTGCACGCCGGCGAGCGCGCCCGCGATGACGCCCTGGTCGTAGCCGAAGAGCGTGCCCGCGAGCAGCACCACGACGAGGACCACCGCGAGCGCGGGCGACCAGCGGTCCGGGTCGGCGGGACGATCGGGCGGTACCGCGGGTTCCATCGCATCCCCTCCCCGAGGACGGGGCCTATGTGCAGTCGCGGTGGCGCGCCTTGCAGGTGCCGAGCACCTCGTCCGGGTCGCGCTGCCACCAGCGCGTGGAGAAGATCTCGACCTCGTGGAAGCCGCGGTAGCCGGCGGCCTCCATCCACGAGCGCAGCAGCGGCAGGTCGATGACGCCGTCGCCCATCATGCCACGGTCGTTGAGGAGGTCGGCGGTCGGCACCAGCCAGTCGCAGATGTGATACGCAAGCAGGCGTTCGCGCGCGCCGGCGCGCTCGATCTCCTGCCGCAGGCGGGGGTCCCACCACACGTGATACGCGTCCACCGCGACGCCGAGGCCGGCCCCCAGCTCGTCGCACAGGTCGTTGGCGTGCCCGAGCGTGTTCACGCATGCGCGGTCGGCGGCGTACATGGGATGCAAGGGCTCGATGGCGAGCGGCATGCCGGCCGGCCGCGCGTACTCGAGCAGCTCCCCGATGCCGTCGCGCACCATCTCGCGCGCGCCCTGCAGGTCCTTCGACGCGACGCGGCCGTCGCCGTCCTTCGGCAGGCCGCCCACGACGAGCACGAGGCAGCGCGCGCCGACCGTGAGCGCCTCGTCCACCGCACGCTTGTTGTCGTCGGCCGCGGCACGCCGGCCGTTGCGGTCGGTCGCCGGGAACATGCCGCCGCGGCAGTAGCCGGTGACGACGAGGCCCGCGTCGCGGATGCGCGAGGCCGTCTCCTTGAGGCCGGCGGCGGCCACCTGGTCGCGCCACGGGGAGATGCCGCGGATGTCGTGGCGCACGCAGCCGCCGATGATCTCCGGCAGCGTCCACTGCGCGCGAACCGTCGCGGTATTGAGCGACAGCAGCGCTGCGTCCGGCTCGCGGCGGCTCATGCCGGCACGCTCCGGGATTCGGTGCCGGACACCGGGCGGTGAAGCGAGGGGTCGGACCCCCCCCGGGGTCCGACCCCGGCTCCCGCCACCGATCCCCATCCTCGCCCTGCGGCACCGAAGTTCACGCGTCGACTCCGTGCACCGCCAGATACTGCTGCATCCGCGCCGTCGCGAGATCGGGATCGCGCAGCAGGCCCGCCGCGTCGGCAAGCCGGAACACCTGCGCGAGGTGCACGACGCTGCGCGCGCTCTCCTGCCCGCCCACCATCGTGAAGTGCGACTGGTGGCCGTTGAGCCACGCGAGGAACACCACGCCGGTCTTGTAGAAGCGCGTCGGCGCCGCGAAGACGAGGCGCGACAGCGGCACCGTGGGGGCGAGCAGGGCGTCGAAGCGCGCGCGGTCGCCGGCGCCCAGCGCGGTGAACGCCGCCGCGGCCACGGGCGCGATCGCGTCGAAGATGCCGAGCAGCGCATCGGAGTGGCCCGACGCGTCGCCACCGATCAGCGCCGCGAAGTTGAAGTCGTCGCCGGTGTACATGCGCACGCCGGCGGGCAGCCGCGAACGCAGCGCGATCTCCTTGCCGGCGTCGAGCAGCGACACCTTGACCCCGTCCACCTTCGCCGCGTGGGCGCGGATGATGGACGCGCACACGTCCGTGGCACGCGCGTGGTCCGGGTCGCTCGCGAGCCCGCCCGCGCCGACCCAGTAGCCCGCGAGCGCCGGATCGAACATCTCGCCCAGCCAGTGCAGGATCACGGGCGCACGCACCTGCGAGAGCACGCGGCCGTACACCGTCGCGTAGTCGTCCGGCGAGCGCGCGCACGCCGCCAGCGCGCGGCTCGCCATCAGGATGATGCGGCCGCCGGCGGCCTCCACCGCGGCGCACTGTTCCTCGTACGCGGCGATCACGCGGTCGAGCGTCATGCCGGGCGCGGGCGGCAGGTGGTCGGTGCCGGCACCGCTGAACACCACGGCGCCGGACACCGTGCGCGACTCCGCGACGCTGCGCCGGATGAGCTCCAGCGACGTCGGCCAGTCGAGGCCCATGCCGCGCTGCGCGGTGTCCATCGCCTCGGCGACCCCGAAGCCGAGCGACCACAGGTGGCGGCGATACGCGAGCGTGGCGTCCCAGTCCACGGCGCAGGCGAGCCACGGGTCCACGTTCGCGAGCGGATCGGCGACGACGTGCGCGGCCGCGAACGCGACGCGGTTCCAGGCCTTCGGATCGGCCATGGCCGGCCACGCCGCGGCCGGGCGCAGCGTGTAGGAGGCGAGCGCGCCGTGCGCGTCGGGCAGCTTAAGCGTCGGCATGGTCAGGCCCGCAGTTCCGGCACGTCGACCCACCGGCGCTCGCGCCAGCTTCGCAAGCCGAGTTCCGCGAGCTGCACGCCCTTCGCGCCCTCGAGGAGATTCCACTGGAACGGACCGCCGCGCGCGACGTGCCGCAGGAAGAGCTCCCACTCGACCTTGAACGCGTTGTCGTACGCGACGTTGGCCGGCACCGGCTGCCACGTGGAGAAGAAGTCGATCGTCTTCGGCACGTCGGGGTTCCACACCGGCTTCGGCGTGGCGGCGCGCGGCTGGATCACGCAGTCGGTGAGCCCGGCCACGGCGGAGCCCAGCGTGCCGTCGACGTGGAACGTCACGAGGTCGTCGCGCCGCACGCGCGTGCACCACGAGCTGTTGATCTGCGCGACGACGCCGCCCGCGAGCTCGAACGTCGCGTACGCCGCGTCGTCGGCGGTGGCGGCGTACGGCTTGCCGCTCTCGTCCCAGCGCTGCGGGATGTGGGTCGTGCCGAGACAACTGACCGCCTTCACGCCGCCGAACAGGTTGTCGAGCACGTAGCGCCAGTGGCACAGCATGTCGACGATGATCCCGCCGTCGTCCTCCTTGCGGTAGTTCCACGACGGCCGCTGCGCGGGCTGCCAGTCGCCCTCGAACACCCAGTAGCCGAACTCGCCGCGCACCGAGAGGATGCGCCCGAAGAAGCCCGAATCGACGAGCATCCTGAGCTTCAGCAGTCCCGGCAGCCACAGCTTGTCCTGCACCACGCCGTGCCTGACGCCGGCCGCCTCGGCGCGACGGTAGAGGTCGAGCGCGTCCTCGACCGTCGGCGCGACCGGCTTCTCGGTGTAGATGTGCTTGCCCGCGGCGATCGCCTTGCGGATGAGTTCCGGCCGCAGCCCGGTCGACGCGGAGTCGAAGTACACCGCGTACTGCGGGTCGGCGAGGGCGGCGTCGAGGTCGGTGGTCCAGCGCTCGACGCCGTGCGCCTTCGCGAGCGCCTCGACCTTGGCGGCGTTGCGGCCGACGAGGATCGGGTCGGGCATGAGCCGCGTGCCGGCGTCGAGCGCGACGCCGCCCTGGGCACGGATCGCGTTGATCGAGCGCACGAGGTGCTGGTTGGTGCCCATGCGTCCGGTGACGCCGTTCATGATGATGCCGATGCGCTCGGTCTGCACTGCGCTTCCTTTGGTTCGGGACCGCCGTCGGTCGGCGGAGGGTTGGATGATGGCGGCGCCGCCGGGCCGCCGCGCGTTACCCGGCGCGCGCCGTACGCCGGCGGCCGAGCAGCGACCGCACGGCGGGGAACTTGAGCAGGATGACGACGACGATCGTGACCCACAGCACGGCGGAGATCGGACGCGTGAAGAAGGGCGTCAGGCTGCCGTCCGACAGCACGAGGCCACGGCGCAGCCCCTTCTCCATGAGGTCGCCCAGGACGAGGCCGAGCACCATCGGGGCCACCGGGTAGGCGAGTCGTCGCAGGGCGTAGCCGACGACGCCGAAGCCGAGCATCACCCACACGTCGAAGAGCCGCGACGCGATCGCGTACGAGCCCACGACGCACAGCACGAAGATGATCGGGATGATGACGGGCTTCGGGACCGAAAGCACCTTGATCAGGAGCTTGGTGAGCGTGAGGCCGTAGAGCAGGATGCCGAGGGTGGCGTACATCATCATCGCGACCACGTCGTACACGAACGTGGGCGCCTCGGTCATGATCATCGGGCCTGGCCGCACTCCGTGGATCAGCATCGCCGCCATCAGCACCGCCGCGGGCGCGGATCCCGGAATCGCGAGCGTCAGCACCGGGATGATGGCACCCGGCACGCACGCGTTGTCGCCGGTCTCGGCGGCCATGAGGCCGTCGATCGAGCCCTTGCCGAACTTCTCGGGCTCCTTGCTCGCGCGCTTGGCCGCCGCGTACGACGACCATGCCGCGACGTCCTCGCCCACGCCGGGCAGGATGCCGATGAACGTTCCGATCACGCCGGAGCGGAGGATCGTCTTCCAGTAGCGGGTGACGTCGGCGAGCTTCGGCACCACCGAGTCGAACGGATCGATCTTCACCGGCGCCGGCTTCTCGCGCACGGCGGTGAGCAGTTCCGCGAAGCCGAATGCGCCGACCAGCGCC
The DNA here is from genome assembly GCA_046347715.1 of Burkholderiales bacterium. Classification (GTDB taxonomy): domain Bacteria; phylum Pseudomonadota; class Gammaproteobacteria; order Burkholderiales; family Casimicrobiaceae; genus VBCG01. The sequence continues at coordinate 285,488 of JAXMFO010000003.1, read as the reverse complement.
GGCACGAGGTTGAAGCCGCCCGCCAGGTCGCGGCTGCCGAAGGAGAAGCGGTCGTAGGCGTAGATCGCCTCCTGCCCCACGGCGGCGAGGAAGATGCCGACGAGTCCGGCAATCCAGCCCTTCAGCGGATCGTCGCCGGTGAGCGTGCCGGCCACCACCACGCCGAACACCGCAAGCCAGAAGAATTCGTACGCGCCGAACTTGAGGGCGAGGTCGCCCAGCACCGGCGTGAAGAGTGCGAGGAACACCATGCCGATCAGCGTTCCCAGCACCGAGCCGGACGTCGCGATGCCCATCGCGCGGCCCGCGAGCCCCTGCCGAGCGAGCGCGTGGCCGTCGAGGCAGGATGCCGCCGAGGCGGGCGTGCCCGGGATGTTGAGCAGGATCGCCGACCGCGAGCCGCCGTAGATCGCGCCCACGTACGTGCAGATCAGCACGAGCAGCGCCTGGTCCGACGGCATCTTGATCGTGAGCGTGGTCATGAGCGCCACGCCCATGGTGGCGGTGAGACCCGGCAGCGCGCCGATGATGACGCCGACCAGCGACGACAGCAGGATGAGGCCGATCGACATCGGGTCCGCGAAGGCCCACAACGAGTGGCCGAAGGCGATCAGTCCGTCGAACATCGCGGGCCGCCTACGGCAGGCGGACGAAGAAGAGCTGCTCGAACACGAGAGGCACGACGAATGCCGTGGCAGCCGCGCAGGCGATCGCGAGCAGCACGTCGTTGCGGTGCGAGGTCTCGCTCACCCCGTCTCCGGCCAGGCGGTCGGCGCGGCGGAAGACGTACACGAAGGCGCCGACGAAAAGCGCGGTCCCGAGCCAGAACGGCAGGCCCCGTCCCACGAGCAGCAGCGCGTAGACGAAGAACATCCCCGCCGCGAGGGCGAAGCGGCGGGGCGAGTGCAATACCGTGTCGTCGGGTTCGACCGCGTCCCAGCCCGACTCGCGCGCGCGGTCGAGCGACCGCCAGGCGAGCACGCCGCCCAGCAACGCCAGCAGGAGCCCGATGATGCCGGGCCACAGTCCGGGCGCGGTGTAGATCTCCGCGCCCTGCGATTCGAGGCGGTCCATCCGCCACGAACCGATGACGATCACCGCGCCGATGCCGATCCACGCGAACGCGGTCCGCAGGTCGGTGCGCGGCGACGCGGGATACGTGGTCATGGGCGCGGGCGCAGGCGTCCCTATTGCGGGCGCGCGATGCCGAGCGTGTCCGGTGCGACCTTGGCCTTGCCGCCGTCCGCCGCGGCCCAGGCGTTCGCCGCGACGGCCGGGGCGACCGCCTTCTGTGCCTCGGCGCCGTACAGCGGCGCGAACTGGGCACCACGGCTCGTCGCGTAGCTCTTGAGCGCCGTGGAGTTGGCGATCTGCTCGGCCCAGATCTTCTCGACCGTGGCGATGACTTCCGGCGGGACGCTCTTCGGGATGAAGATGCCGAAGTAGTTGGCGGGCGACTTGAAGTTCGGCAGCGTCTTGGTGAGCGGCTCGATCACGCCGTACCCGTCGAGTTCGATCGGCTTGTCGCCGACGACCGCCAGTGCGCGCAGCTTCTTGCCGCGGATCATCTCGGCCTCTTCCACCGTGAGTTGCGTGGTGGCGTCGGTCTCTCCCGCCACGGTGGCGACTACCGCCGGGTTGCCGCCGTCGTAGGTGACATGCTTGTACTTGGTGCCCGTGGCCTTGGCGATCGCCTCCATCGCGCTGTGGCCACTGGAGTTGACCCCGGCCGTGGCAACGCTCACCTGGCCCGGTTTCGCCTTCAGCGCCTCGACGAATTCAGCGGCCGTCTTGTACGGCGTGTTCGGGTTGACCGCGAGCGTGGAGACGTTGGCGACGTTGAGGAACAGCACCCAGTCGCCGATCGTCGTGTCGAGCATCCCCAGCACCTTGTAGGTGCCGAGGTCCTGCGCCGCGCCTGCGGTCCACGTGTAGCCGTCCTTGGCCGCCTCCATCGCGTTCTTGGTGCCGATGGAGCCGGACGCGCCGGGCTGGTTGACGATGATCACCTTCTGGCCGAGCGCCTTCTCGATCTCGGACGCGGTGACGCGCGTGACCTGGTCGGTCGAGCCGCCGGCCGCCCACGGCACGATGATCGTGATGGGCTTGGTGGGCTTCCAGGTGGCCTGCGCGAAGCACGGCGCGGCGAGCGTCAGCGACAGGACGGCGGCGCCGGCGGCGAGCCAGGGACGGACGGTACGGATCATGGCGTTCTCCTCCTTGGGGGTGGCGGGGCAGGGACCGGGTGGCGCGTTGGCGGATGCTGCGCGCTCGACGTCGGTGGGGGGCGGTCCGGTTAACTGCCTGGTTAATCAGGATACTGTCACCCGCCGCCCGCGCGCAAGCCGTGGCACGCGCGACGAAGCGGACAGCGAGTGCAGGACGAGCGCCTGCATGTGCGCGAGCCGGTCGGCCTTGGCCGGCGCGCTCATGAGGTCGCGGCCGAAGATCGTGGACAGCGTGTGGTGGTTCGACAGGTAGAAGTAGCCGAGGGCGGCGATCGACACGTAGAGCTGCACGGGGTCGACGCCGCGCCGGAACTCGCCCGCGCGCGCGCCGCGGTCGAGCACCTCGGACAGCGTCGCGACCAGCGGCGAATGCATCGCCCGGATGCGGCGGGAGCGCTTCAGGTGCTGCGCGTGGTGCAGGTTCTCGTCGTTCAGGAGCCGCATGAACTCCGGGTGCGCGAGGAAGTAGTTCCAGGTGAAGGCGACCAGCGCGGCCACCGCGGCGGCGGGCGGCAGGTCGGTGAGGTGCAGCCGCTGCTCCTCGCCGCGGATGTGCTCGTACGCGCGCTCCAGCACGGCGAGGAACAGGCCCGCCTTGGCACCGAAGTAGTAGTAGAGCATCCGCTTGTTGGTCCCGGCGCGCTCCGCGATCCGGTCGACCCGGGCGCCGCCCAGGCCGTGGCGCGCGAACTCGTGCGTCGCGGCGTCGAGGATCGCGGCCTGGGTGCGCACCGCGTCGCGCTGGGGGCGCGCGGCGGCGGGCTTGGCGCGAGTGGCGGGTGTCCTGGGGCGGGCCGCGGGCATCCTGCAATTATTAACCGGGCGGTTACTTGGGGCAACCCGGCAATTGCGAACGCGCAGTCGCTCGCGTGACGCTCTTTCCTTTGCGTGACCTTTTCCGGCGGCCGACTGGCCTGCCGTGAATGCGAGGGGTCTGACCCCAGGTTCATCGGGGTCTGACCCCGGGACCGTGCCACCGGCGCCACCCCTCACCCCAACCCTCTCCCCGCCCACGGGGAGAGGGAGGTCACGTCCGGCGGCGGTGTGACGGCTGCAAAAGTCGCGACGCCGGCTCCGCGTCATCCGCCGCCGCCACGGACGCCTCTCGCGGTCGATCAGTGCCGGTGCTCGCCGACCCGGACGATCTTCATCGTATTGGTGCCGCCCGCCTTGCCCATCGGCTCGCCGATCGTGAGGACGATCACGTCGCCGGGCCGGACCTGGCCGCGGGCGACGAGCAGTTCCTCCACCGCGAGCAGGACGTTGTCGCGGTCGCCCGACTGCTCGAGGTAGAGCGGGCGCACGTTGCGGTAGAGGGCCATCTTGCGCTGCGTGGCGACCTTCGGCGTGAGTGCGTAGATGGGGCAGCCGCCGTTGTGCCGGGACATCCACAGCGCGGTGGAGCCGGAGTCGGTGAGGGCGGCGATCGCCTTCACCTTGAGGTGGAAGGCCGTGAACAGCGTCGCCATCGCGATCGACTGGTCGACGCGGGTGAACGTGCGGTCGAGGAAGTCGCGGTCGAGCTCGACGGTGGCCGACTTCTCCGCCTCCTCGCAGATCTGGGCCATCGTCTCGACGGTCTCCACCGGGTACTTGCCGGCCGCGGTCTCCGCGGAGAGCATCACGGCGTCGGTGCCGTCGAGCACCGCGTTGGCGACGTCGGACACCTCCGCGCGCGTGGGCACCGGCGCGTGGATCATCGACTCCATCATCTGCGTGGCCGTGATCGTAAGCGTGTTGCGCTCGCGGGCGAGCTTGAGCATGCGCTTCTGCAGGCCGGGCACCGCGGCGTTGCCGACCTCCACCGCGAGGTCGCCGCGCGCCACCATGATGCCGTCGGACGCGTCGACGATCTCCTCGAGGTAGGTGATGGCCTCCGCGCGCTCGATCTTGGCGATCAGCAACGCGTGCCCGCCGGCGGCGCGCAGCAGCTGGCGCGCCATGTACATGTCTTCCTTGTTCTTGGGGAACGAGACGGCGAGGTAGTCGGCCTCCAGCGCGGCCGCCGCCTTCATGTCCTCCATGTCCTTCGCCGTGAGCGCCGGCGCGGTGAGCCCGCCGCCCATCCGGTTGATGCCCTTGTTGTTGGACAAGGTGCCGCCCAGCACCACGCGCGTGACGATGCGCGGGCCCTCGACGCGCTCGACGTTGAGGCGGATGAGGCCGTCGTCGAGCAGCAGCACCGCCCCCGGCTCGACGTCGCGGGGCAGCTCCTTGTAGTCGAGCCCCGCGCGCTGCTCGTCGCCCAGCTCGCACTCGGCGTCGAGGATGAACTCCTGCCCCGGCTCCAGCGTGACCTTGCCCTGCGCGAACCTGCCCACGCGGATCTTCGGCCCCTGCAGGTCCGCCATGATCGCGACCTCGAGGCCGAGCCGGGCCGCCGTCTCGCGCACGAGGCGGGCGCGCGCGACGTGGTCGGCCGCGACGCCGTGCGAGAAATTGAGGCGGACCACGTCCACGCCGGCCGCGAGCATGCGCTCGAGCACGGCGGGCTCGCTGCACGCGGGTCCGAGGGTGACGACGATCTTGGTGCTGCGGGGCAAGGCGGGTACCTCTGGCGTATACGGCAAAGGGTAGGGATGTTACGGCAATGGGTGCGGCGCGCAAACGTGCGGCGCACCATGGCGCGCTAGAATCGACGTCACGGCCGCCGGTTCGAGCGGCAGCGTGCACGAGGGAGACGACATGGCAATGACAGGCGGCAAGGGGGTGCGGTTCCTGCTCGCGGCGTGCGCAGTGACCGTCGCGCTGGGCGTCGGGCCGGCCGCGGCCTACGACGGGCCGGTGGAGAAGAAGACGTTCACGCTGCCCGCCTACACGACGGTCGGCGGCAAGACGATCCGCGACGTCAAGGTCGGCTACGAGACCTACGGCAAGCTCAATGCGGCGGGGGACAACGCGATCTTCGTCGCTCACTTCTACTCCGGAACATCGCACGCCGCCGGCAAGTACCAGCCGACCGACGCCGCGCCCGGCTACTGGGACCCGATCATCGGCGCCGGCCGACCGATCGACACCGACAAGTACTTCGTGATCAGCGCCGACACGCTGTCGAACCTCAACACCAAGGATCCCAACGTCGTCACCACCGGCCCGGCGAGCATCGATCCGGCGACCGGCAAGCCGTACGCGATGACGTTCCCGGTGGTGTCGATGCGCGACTCCGTGCGCGTGCACAAGGCGCTCGTCGATGCGCTTGGCGTGAAGAAGCTGCAGGCGGTGGCCGGCGCGTCCGGTGGCTCGATCCAGGCGATGGAGTGGGGCGCGCTCTATCCCGGCTTCGTCGAGCGCGTGGTGCACGTCATCGGCCCCGGCTTCGACATCCATCCGTACGTGATCCAGATGCTCGACGTGTGGACGGCGCCGATCATGGTCGACCCGCGGTGGAACAAGGGCAACTACTACGGCGCCGAGGAGCCGGTCGACGGCATCGCCGTGGCGCTGATGAACGTGACCATCACCGCGCGCTCGTTCGGCTGGGCGGAGAAGACGTTCGGCTTCAAGTGGGCGGACCCGGCGAAGAACCCGGCCGACGCCGTGGCCAACCTGTTCTCGATCCAGGACGCGCTGGCGAAGGCCGGCGTCGCCCGCTCGAAGACGACGGACGCCAACTCGATGATCTACATGTCGAAGGCCAACCAGCTCTACCGGCTGACCGACGACGAGGTGAAGGGCATGAAGGCGAAGATCCTGTTCGTCCCTGCGGCGTCCGACGAGATCTTCCCGCCGGAACTGTCGAAGCGCGCCGCGGAGCGCTACAAGGCGCAGGGCGGGGTGGCGGAAGTCGCCGTGATCGAAGGCGACGGCGGCCACCTCGACGGCGTCTTCAATGTGGCAAAACAGGGCGAGGCGATCCGCGCATTCCTGGCGAAATAGTCGCCGCAGAGCCCGTCAGCCGCGGATCACGCCTTTGCGACCGAGAATCGTCCGGCTCCGCCGGCGATTCTCACCTGATCAGCTTCTGCGCCAGGCTGTCAGCGTCGTGGATTTTTTCAAGGGTGCGCGGCGTTAGCCTTGCGCACCCTTCTGACTCATCTACTTCCCAAATCGGGTCTCGAGCATGGCGACGGCCGGCAGCGTCTTCCCTTCGAGGAACTCGAGGAACGCGCCGCCGCCGGTCGAGATGTAGCTCACCTTGTCCTCGATGCCGAACTTGGCGATCGCGGCCAGCGTGTCGCCACCGCCGGCGATCGAGAACGCGTGCGAGTCCGCGATGGCGTGCGCGACCTCGCGCGTGCCGCTCGCGAACGCGTCGAATTCGAACACGCCGACCGGCCCGTTCCACACGATCGTGCCCGCGGTCTCCAGCACCGTCTTCAGCGCCGCGATCGACGTGGGGCCGATGTCGAGGATCAGGTCGTCGGGGGCGACGTCCTCGATCGCCTTCAGCGTCGGCGCCGCGGTGGCCGCGAACTCCTTGGCCACGACGGCGTCGATGGGGATCGGCACCTTGCCCGGGAACTCGTCGAGGATCGCCTTCGCCTCGGACACGAGGTCCGGTTCCGCCAGCGACTTGCCGATGTGCCCGCCGGCCGCGAGGATGAACGTGTTGGCGATGCCGCCGCCGACCACCAGCGTGTCGACCTTCGCCGCGAGGGCCCGCAGGATCGTGAGCTTGGTGGAGACCTTCGAGCCCGCGACGATGGCGATCAGCGGCCGCGCCGGGTGCGCCAGCGCCTTGCCGAGCGCGTCGAGTTCGGCTGCGAGCAGCGGGCCCGCGCACGCGACCGGCGCGAACTTCGCGATGCCGTGGGTGGTGGCCTCGGCGCGGTGCGCGGTGCCGAACGCGTCGTTGACGTAGACGTCGCACAGCGCGGCCATCTTCCGGGCGAGGTCCTCGTTGTCCTTCTTCTCGCCCTTGTTGAAGCGGCAGTTCTCGAGCAGCACGACCTGGCCGGGTTGCAGGGCCGCGAGCCACGCGCCGCCGTCGACCCAGTCGCGCACCAGCGGGACGTCGAGGCCGAGGAGTTCGGAGAGGCGCTTCGCGATCGGCGCCATCGAGTCCTCCGCCTTCCACTCGCCTTCCGTCGGCCGGCCGAGGTGCGACGTCACCATCACCGCGGCGCCGCGCGCGAGCGCGTCCTTGATGCCCGGCACCGACGCGCGGATGCGCGTGTCGTCCGTGATGTTGCCCGCGTCGTCCTGCGGGACGTTGAGGTCGGCGCGGATGAACACCTTCTTGCCGCGCACGTCGATGTCGGTGAGGCGCTTGAAGTTCATGGCTGTCGGAATGTGGTGAACCGGGAGGGCCGCCTTCGCGCGACGGGCGCGCGAAGGCGGTACGACGTGGACGTTACTTCGACGCGATGACGCGTGCCATCTCCAGCACCTTGCAGGAGTAACCCCACTCGTTGTCGTACCACGACACGACCTTCACGAACGTGTCGTCGAGCGCGATGCCGGCGTCGGCGTCGAACACCGACGTGCGCGACTCGCCGCGGAAATCGGTCGCCACCACCTTGTCCTCGGTGTAGCCCAGCACGCCCTTCATCGGGCCTTCCGAGGCGGCCTTCATCGCGGCGCAGATCTCCTCGTACTTCGCCGGCTTCGCGAGCTCGACGGTGAGGTCCACCACCGAGACGTCGGAGGTCGGCACGCGGAACGCCATGCCGGTGAGCTTCTTGTTGAGCTCGGGAATGACCTTGCCCACGGCCTTCGCCGCGCCGGTCGACGACGGGATGATGTTCTCGAGGATGCCGCGGCCGCCGCGCCAGTCCTTGTTCGACGGGCCGTCGACGGTCTTCTGCGTCGCGGTCGCCGCGTGCACCGTCGTCATCAGGCCGCGCTTGATGCCCCACGTGTCGTTCAGCACCTTCGCCACCGGGGCGAGGCAGTTGGTGGTGCACGACGCGTTGCTGATGACCTTCTCGCCCGCGTACTTCGTGTGGTTCACGCCAAACACGAACATCGGCGTATCGTCCTTCGAAGGCGCCGACATGAAGACCTTCTTCGCACCGGCCGCGAGGTGCGTCTCGGCCGTCTCCTTGGTGAGGAAGAGGCCGGTCGCCTCGACCACCACGTCCACGCCGAGCTCGCCCCACTTCAGCTCGGCCGGGTCCTTCACCGCGGTGAGGCGGATCTTCTTGCCGTTCACGATCAGCGTGTGGCCGTCGACCGCGATCGTGCCCTTGAAGCGGCCGTGCACCGAGTCGTACTGGAGCATGTAGGCGAGGTAGTCGGGCTCGAGCAGGTCGTTGATGCCGACCACCTCGACGTCCGGGAAGTCCTTGACCGCCGCGCGAAACACCATGCGGCCGATGCGGCCGAAGCCGTTGATGCCTACCTTGATCGTCATGTTCAGGTCTCCAGTTGCCCGGGAAGGGTTCAGTGCCACGCCGCCGGCCCGCCGCCGGCGGCAATGAGGGCGGGCAGGTCCCGGAAGCCGTAGCCGGCCTCGACGAGGTCCATGCCGTCCCAGGTGAAGGGCTGCTCGATGAGGAGCTCCGCACCCAGATTTTCGTAGAAAGCGCGCGCGGGTTTATTGCCCGCGATCACCCACACCACAAGTCCGTTCGCGCCATGTGCCATTTGCGCCGCAGCCACGGCCGCGACCAGGCGACGCCCGATTCCGGTGCGTTGCGCCTCGCGCACGAGGTAGACCGCGGAAAGCTCGGCGTTGATCCCGAACTTCGCGTCTTCGCGCATGAGGCCGGCCGCGAAGCCGACCACCTCGCCGTCGCGGGTGGCGACGAACGTTGTGGTGGTGTTGGGGGCGGCGGTGAGGATCCGGTCCCAGTGCGCCGTGCTGTCCTCGACGGTCATCGCCGCGAGGTAGGCGTCCGGGATCATGCCCTTGTAGGTCGTGCGCCAGGCGTCCACGCGCACCTGCGCGATCCGCACCGCATCGGCCGGGAGCGCGGGGCGGACGAGGACGTCGGGCATCGGCCGCGTGCCCTAGAGCACGCCGCGCACGGCGTCGGCCACCCGCTCGGCGGTGATCCCGAAGTGCTTGAACAGGACGCCCGCCGGCGCGGATTCGCCGAAGGTGTCGATGCCGACGATGGCCTCGCGGCTGCTGTCCTGCGCGCCCACGTACTTGTGCCAGAACGAGGTGACGCCCGCCTCGACCGCCACCCGCGGCACGTCGGCCGGGAGCACCGACGCGCGCCAGGCGGCATCCTGGCGGTCGAAGACGCTGGTGCAGGGCATCGACACCACGCGCACGTTGACGTTCTCCTTCGCGAGCGCGGCGCGGGCCGCGAGCGCGAGGGCCACTTCCGAGCCGGTGGCGATCACCACCGCCAGCGCGCCCGCGACCGCCGGGTCGAAGTCGGCGACGACGTAGCCGCCGCGCGCGATGGCCGCGATCTGCTCGGCGCTGCGCGGCACGAACGGCACGTTCTGGCGCGTGAAGAGAAGGCACGACGGGCCGTGCCGGCGCAGGAGGGCCTGTTCCCACGCGACCGCCGACTCCACGGTGTCGCACGGCCGCCAGACGTCGAGACCGGGGATGAGCCGCAGGCTCGCGGTGTGCTCGACCGACTGGTGCGTCGGCCCGTCCTCGCCCAGGCCGATCGAGTCGTGCGTGTACACGAAGATCGAGCGCACCTTCATGAGCGACGCCATGCGCAGCGCGTTGCGCGCGTAGTCGGCGAACGTGAGGAACGTGCCGACGTAGGGAATGAAGCCGCCGTGGAGCGCCAGGCCGTTGGCGATCGCGCTCATCGCGAACTCGCGCACGCCGTAGCTCACGTAGTTGCCGGTGAGGGCGCCGGTCGCGTCGCGCGCGATGGACTTGCTGCCCGACCAGTTGGTGAACACCGATCCGGTGAGGTCCGCCGAGCCCCCGATGAACTCGGGCAGCACCTGCGCGTACGCCTCGATCGCCTGCTGCGACGCCTTGCGCGTGGCCACCGTCTCGCCCTTGGCCGCCTGCGCCGCGATGAACGCCTGCGCGGTGCCTGCGAAGCCCGCGGGCAGGTCGCCCGCCATGCGCCGCAGGAACTCGGCCGCGAGATCGGGGAACGCCGCACGGTACGCGGCGAAACGCTGGTCCCAGTCGGCCTCGAGCAGCGCGCCGCACTCGCGGGCGTTCCACGCGGTGTAGATCGCCTCGGGAATCTCGAACGGCGCGTAATTCCAGCCGAGCGTCGCGCGCGCGGCCGCGATCTCCTTCTCGCCCAGCGCCGCGCCGTGCACGTGCTCGGTGCCCTGCTTGTTGGGCGCGCCCTTGCCGATGATCGTCTTGCAGCAGATGAGCGACGGCCGGTCGGTGACCGCCTGCGCGGCCTTGATCGCGGCGTCGACCGCGTTCGCGTCGTGGCCGTCGACGTGCGGGATCACGTGCCAGCCGTACGCGGCGAAGCGCGCGGGCGTGTCGTCGGTGAACCAGCCCTGCACGTGGCCGTCGATCGAGATGCCGTTGTCGTCGTAGAAGCCGATGAGCTTGCCGAGCTTCCACGTGCCGGCGAGCGAGCACGCCTCGTGCGAGATGCCTTCCATCAGGCAGCCGTCGCCGAGGAACACGTAGGTGTGGTGGTCGACGATCGTGTGGCCGGGACGGTTGTACTCCTGCGCGAGGAGCGCCTCGGCGAGCGCCATGCCGACGGCGTTGGCGAGGCCCTGGCCGAGCGGTCCCGTGGTCGTCTCGACGCCGGGCGTGACGCCGACTTCCGGGTGACCGGGCGTCTTCGAGTGGAGCTGGCGGAACTGCTTCAACTCCTGCATCGGCAGGTCGTAGCCCGTGAGGTGCAGCAGGGCGTACTGCAGCATCGAGCCGTGACCGTTGGAGAGCAGGAAGCGGTCGCGGTTGGCCCAGTGCGGGTTCGCCGGGTTGTGCCGCAGGTGCCGGTTCCACAGGGCCACCGCGATGTCGGCCATGCCCATCGGCATGCCCGGGTGCCCGGACTTGGCGGCTTCCACCGCGTCCATCGCGAGCGCGCGGATGGCATTGGCGAGTTCGAGGTCGGTAGCGCGTGAGCCTTGGGCAGCAGTCATGGCAGGGCGGGCAGGAGACGGCGACAATGGGGGATCGGGTTCACCCCACGGGGCGCAACGGGAGGCGCGTTGCGAAACGAAGGCAAATTATCGCTGCGGCTTTGATGCTGTGCAATAATTATACGTTTACCGTTGCGCATCAGGCGCTTCGCGCGCAAATCCGGCCCGCGGGGCGGCCGCTGCCGCGCGGGCGAAGGGAAAGAAGGCACGACGTGGACGGCATTCATCTTCTTGGCGAGTGGTACGGTTGCCCCGCCGACACTCCGCAGTTCACGCGGGCCGCCCCGTTGCGCGACCTCTGCGTCGACGCCGCGCGCGCGGCCGGCCTTACCGTCGTCGGCGAGCGCTTCCACCAATTCGAGCCGCAGGGCGTGACCGGCACCGTGCTGCTGGCCGAGTCCCACATCGCCATCCACACGTGGCCGGAGGCGGGCTTCGTCACCGTCGACGTGTACGTGTGTAACTACACGACCGACAACACCGCGAAGGCCGAGCACGTCTTCGCCACCCTCGAGGCGTCGCTCAAGCCGCAGCGGACGCACTTCCAGTCGATCCGGCGCGGAGGCCGGGATGCCTGACCGTCCGGCCCCGGATCCCGCCGACCTGGCGCCGGGCCTCATGACGGAGCACCTCACGGACGACTGGGCGTTCGTGGTGAAGAGCGCGCGGCAGTTCGAGAAATTCCGCTCGCCGTACCAGGCGGTGGAAGTGCACGACAGCGCGCAGTTCGGCAAGCTCTTCCGTCTCGACGGCCACTTCATGACGTCCGAGCGCGACGAGTTCTTCTACCACGAGAACCTCGTGCACGTGGCGGCGGTCACCCACCCGCAGCCCGAGCGGGCGCTGATCGTGGGCGGCGGCGACGGCGGCTCCGCGGAAGAGATCCTCAAGCACCCGTCGATCAGGTCGGTCGTGCTGGCGGAACTCGACCTCGCGGTCGTGGACATCTCGCGCAAGTACCTGCAGGCGGTGCACCGCGGCGCGCTCGACGACCCGCGGCTCGCGCTCACGATCGGCGACGGGTTCGCGTACGTGCGCAACAGCACCGAGCAGTTCGACCTCATCGTGCTCGACCTCACCGATGCCGGCGGCCCGTCGCTCGACCTCTACACGCCCGAGTTCTACCAGGCGTGCGCCGCGCGGCTCACGCCGATGGGCGCGCTGACGCTGCACGTAGCGAGCCCGGTCGCGCACCCGGACCGCGTCCGCGGGACCATCGCGAACCTGCGCACCGCCTTCGGCACGGTCGCGCCCTACCTCACCTCCGTGCCGCTGTACGGCGGCATGTGGATGATGGCCTGCTGCAGCGCGCTGCTCGACCCGCGGAAGCTCTCGCCGCTGCAGGTCGACCGCGCGCTCGCGCAGCGCCGCATCGGCGATCTCCAGTACTACAACGGGGATACGCACCGGGCGGCGTTCGCACTCCCGAACTTCGTGCGGGCGCTGGTCGCCTGACCCGCGCCGGAAGCCCGGCGATGGAGGAACCGGAGGGCACCGGCGGCGAGCGGCGCACCTTCCTCTTCACCGACATCGAGGGCAGCACCCGGTTGTGGGAGTCGTCGCCGGCCCTGATGCGCGATGCGCTCGCCGCGCACGACGCCCTCGCCCGGGAGACGGTCGCGGCGCACGGCGGGACCCTCGTCAAGATGGTCGGCGACGGCATGCAGGCCGTGTTCGCCGACACCGCCGCCGCGCTCGCGGCCGCGCTCGCGTTCCAGCGCGGGCTGACGGCGCTCTCGGCGCGCGCGGGCGTCACCATCCGGGCCCGCTGCGGCCTCCACCGCGGCCGGCGCGAGGTGCGCGACGGCGATCACTTCGGCAGCGATGTCGTGCGCGCCACGCGCATCATGGCGGCCGGCCACGGCGGGCAGGTGCTGACCTCCGACGCGGTGGCCAACGACGTGCGCGGCCGCATGCCGGACGGCGCGGCGCTCGTCGACCTGGGCGTGGTCCGGCTGCGCGACCTCGCGCGCCCCGAGCGCCTGTGGCAGGTCGACCATCCCGGCGTGCAGGGACCGTTCCCGCCGCTGCGCTCGCTCGACGCCGCGCCCAACAACCTGCCCCTGCAGCTCACCTCGCTGCTCGGCCGCGAGGACGACGCCCGCGCGCTGCACGCGGGCCTCGCGCAGGCGCGGCTCGTCACGCTGACCGGACCCGGCGGCATCGGCAAGACGAGGCTCGCCGTGCAGGTCGCGGGCGACGTGCTGCCGCGCTTTCCGGACGGTGCCTGGTTCGTCGACCTGGCGTCGCTCGTCGACGCGGCGCGTGTGCCGGCCGCCGTCGCGCAGGTGCTCGCCGTGGCGGAGGCGCCGGACCTGCCGCTGACCGCGGCGGTGGCGGCCCACGTGGCCCCGCGCAGCCTGCTGCTCGTGCTCGACAACTGCGAGCACCTGCGTGGCGCGGCGGCGACGGTCGCGGCGATGCTGCTCGCGGCCGCACCCGGCCTCGTCGTGCTGGCGACGTCGCGCGAGGTGCTCGGACTGCCGGGCGAGCGCATCCACGCGCTCGCGCCGCTGCCGGTGCCCGCGCCGACGGAGCCGCCCGACGCGTCGCCCGCGGTGCAGCTCTTCGTCGAGCGCGCGCGGGAGACGCGCCCCGGCTTCGTGCCGACGGCGGCCGACCTCGCCATCGTCGGCGACATCGCGCGGCGCCTCGACGGCATCCCGCTGGCGCTCGAACTCGCCGCCGCGCGCATGCACGTGCTGGCGCTCCCCGAGATCGCGGCGCGGCTCGCCGACCGCTTCCGGCTGCTGTCGCGCGGGCCCCAGGGCGCGTTGCCGCGCCAGCGCACGCTGGAGGCGCTGATCGCGTGGTCGTACGACCTGCTGGCGCCCGTCGAGCAGCAGCGTTTCGCGGAGCTGTCCGTCTTCGCGGGCGGCTTCGATCTCCCCGGTGCCGAGGCGGTGTGCGCGGACCCCACGATCCTCGACACGCTCGACGCGCTGGTGGGCAAGTCCCTCGTCGTCGCCTACGAACGGGGCGCGGCGATGCGCTACCGGATGCTCGACACGCTGCGCGAGTACGCACAGGCGCGGCTCGCGGACGCGGGACGGGGCGACGACTTGCGCGACCGCCACGCGCAGTGGTGCCTCGCGCTGGCCACGGAGGCCCACGACGCGCTGCGCGGCCCGCGCCAGGCGGCGTGGATCGAGCGCCTCGACGCCGAGCTCGACAACCTGCGCGCGGCGCTCGCGTGGACGGCGGCCGACGCGCGCCGGCACGGGGTGGCGCTCGCACTGTCCGCGAAGCTATGGCGCTACTGGCACATGACCGGACGGATGGCGGAGGGGCGCGCCCACGTCGAGCGCGCGCTCGACGCGACGGCGGACCTGATGGACCCGCCGCTGGCGCGTGCCGATGCGCTGTACGCCGCCGGCGCACTCGCCAAGAACCAGAGCGACCTCGCGCATGCGGCGCGCCGGCTCGCGGAGGCGGGGGCCGCGTTCGAGGCGCAGGCGCGCGCGGTGGACGCGGCGGCTGCGCTCGGCAGCCTCGGCAACGTGCGCCAGGACCAGGGCGATTTCCTGGCGGCGCGCGAACTGCAGGTGCGCTCCCTCGCGCTCTTCCGCGCGGCAGGTGACCGGCGCGCCGAGGCGACCGCGCTCCTCAACCTGGGTTCGATCGCCAACGACCTGCGCGAGTGGGATGTCGCGCAGTCCCTGCACGAGGACGCGATCGCGCTCGCCCGGGAACTCGGTGTCGGCGCGGTCGAGTGCCTGGCCGAGGCGAACCTGGGCGAGCTGGCGCGCGACCGTGGCGATGCGCGCGCCGCGAGGGCGCGCTTCGAGCGTGCGCTCGCGGTGAGCCGCGCCGTGCGGTTCACGAACGTCGAGGCGACGGCGCTCACGAACCTCGCCGCGCTCGCGCTCGCCGACGGTGATCGCGACACGGCCGCTGCGCACGCGCGCGCCGCCATCGTGCTCCTGCACGCGGCGGGCGCCAAGGCGGCGCTCCTGGAAGCGCTGGAGACCGCGGCGGAGATCGTGGCCGCCGGCGGTGGCGGCGCCACCGCGCTCGGCATCCTCGCCGCGACGGCGCAGGCCCGCGATGCGCTGGCGCTGCCTTGGCTGCCGCGCGCGCGGGAGGTCCGGGCGCGCGTCGTGGCCCTGACCGGCGACCGTGACGCGGCCGTGGTGTCCACGCTGGAGGACGCTGTGCACGCGGCGCTCGGGGCCTTGCCGCCGGGGACTTCCGCCCCCACATAATGTATTGGGCGCGTGTCGGCGCGCCTCCCACACGACCGTCATCCGCAGGCCTGCCTGCCGCGCGGCTCCCGAGCGGCGGGATTTCCGTTGCCGCCGCTTGAAGCGCCGCCGGCCGGGCCCTATGTTGGAAGCGAAGGGAGCAACTTCCCTGCCGCCAAAGGACATTCCGGATGATGGAACTGATCGACACGATGAAAGGCGCGGACTACGTGGTCATCGACGGGATCGTCTTCGAGACCGGGTACCTGCGCGTTCCCGACGACGAGACGGTCGCCGACGACGTGGTGCTCGAAGCCCGCCACGGCGACACCGAGATCGACATGACGCGCGCCGAGATCGAAGGCGCCGTCGGGTTGGGCGAGGGCGTCTTCCGCCTGAAGAACGGCTCGCTCGTGCGCTTCCTCACGAGCGCCGTCGTGCACTGACCCTGTAGACCACCGCAAATCCCCGATCGTCGCAAGGCTATTGCAGTTTGTGGGCCGCCGCCTATGATGGCGGCCCATGGCCCGTCCCCGTAAGTCATCGACCTGCGTGACGCTGGTGCTGATCGGCGCCGCGGCCCTCACGGGCTGCGGCGACACGGGCACGAACCGGCGCGCGCAGTACGCGTCGCGCGAGGCCTGCCTCGCGGACTGGGGAGATCCGGCCGAGTGCGAGGAGCAATCGGCGTCGTCCGGGGGCTCCTCGTCGTCGCGCAGCCACATCTACTGGGGACCCGGCACGTCGAGCCCGAGCCGCAGCGGCCGCTCGTCGTCCTCCTCGTCGCATTCGTCATCGTCGTCGTCGTCGTCCGGCCACAGCATCTCGCGCGGCGGCTTCGGCTCCCACGGCTCGTCGTCGTCGTGATCCGCGAACCTGCCACCCCGCGCGCGAACTGGCGCCAGGACTGCGAGGAGGTGGGCTTCACCTACCACTCGATCGGCGGCACGTACTGGGACGAGACGCGCCGCTACCGCTTCACGGCCGACGAGATCGACGTGCTGGAAGCCGCGACCGCCGAGCTGCACGCGCGCTGCCTCGATGCGGCCGAGCACATCGTCACCCACAACCGGATGGCCGAGCTCGCGATCCCACCCGCGTGGCGCGACCGCGTCGCGCGCTCGTGGCGGGCGAAGGACCTGTCGCTCTTCGGGCGCTTCGACCTCGCGTACGACGGCAAGGGTCCGCCCAAGCTCCTCGAGTACAACGCGGACACGCCGACGGCGCTCCTCGAGGCGGCGGTGGCGCAGTGGCGCTGGCTCGAGCAGTCGGTCAAGCGCGAGCACGCCGACGCCGACCAGTTCAACTCGCTGCACGAGAAGCTGATCCAGAGCTGGCGCGCGTTCGCCGTGAGCTGGTCCGCGGGCACCGTCGTGCACTTCACGTGCGCGGGCGACAGCGAGGAGGACTGCGGCAACCTCGACTACCTGCGCGACGTCGCCACGCAGGGCGGGGTGGAGACGCGCTTCATCGACGTCGCGCACATCGGCTGGGACGCCACCGCCGGCTGCTTCGTCGACGACGGCAACGAGGAGATCCGCGTGCTGTGCAAGCTCTACCCATGGGAGTGGCTCGCGGGCGAGGGCTTCGGGCCGCAGCTCCTCACGTCCGCCATGCGCGTGATCGAGCCCGCGTGGAAGATGCTGCTCTCGAACAAGGGCCTGCTGCCCATCCTGTGGGAACTCTTCCCGCGGCACGAGAACCTGTTGCCCGCGTTCTTCAAGCCGGGCCAGATCGTCGGCGACTTCGTCGAGAAGCCGCTGCTGTCGCGCGAAGGCGCGAACGTGACGCTGCACGCCGGCGGCCGCACGCTGCGCACCGAGGGTGAATACGGCGCGGAGGGCATGGTCTACCAGGCGTACGCGCCCATCCCGCGCTTCGGCGACGACTACGTGACCGTCGGCGCGTGGATCGTCGGCGACGAGCCCGCGGGCATCGGCCTGCGCGAGGACACGAGCCCGATCACGCGTGACACCAGCCGCTTCGTCCCCCACTATTTCCTATGACCACGCATCTGCGAGGCACACGATGACCCTGCACGAATCGCTCGCGGGCCTGCCGGCCTTCCTGCTCTACTTCGCCCTCGGCCTGGCGCTCCTCGCGGTGTTCGTCGCGCTCTATCTGGCCGTGACGCCCTACAAGGAACTCGCCCTCATCCGGGAGGGCAACACGGCCGCCGCGATCTCGCTCGCCGGCGCGATCATCGGCTTCGTGCTGCCGCTCGGGCGCGCGATCACGCAGAGCGTGTCGGCCGTCGACATGGTCGCGTGGGGCGGGATCGCGCTGGTCGCGCAGATCGTCGTGTTCTTTCTCGTGGGCAAGCTGGTGCCGCGCTTCCCGCAGGCGGTGGCCGAGGGCCGCGTCGCGGGCGCGACGTTCCTCGCCGCACTGGCGATCGCGGTCGGCGTGCTCAATGCGGCGGCGATGACCACTTAGTCTTCGTCCCCAATAGGCGTCCGGACCGGCGGTGGATGCCGAGGTGCGGGTGGCGCGCCCTTTGCGGCCGGCGCACCGTCACCGGGCGTGACGTCCCTCGCCCCCCGCGGGGGAGAGGGTTGGGGCGAGGGGCTGCGTCCGTGCCCGCAATCCGGGGTCAGACCCCTCGACAATCACCGCAGTCCGTTGGCCGTTGGCATTGTGGTTGCCGCCGCCGGTGTCAGACACGTCATAGGCGGTGTCAGACACCTCATAGGCCGTGTCTGACACCGATCACTCGAGTTCCCGGACGCTTGACCGTTTCCTTTATATGCGTATATGCTCATGTTGACATGAAAACCGCGACGACGAAGCAGGCAGGCAAGCCGGCGCCGGTCGAACCGGTGGCGGACGAGCTCGGCCACGTGTTCGCGGCGGTCGCGCAGTACTTCGGGCTGCTCGCGGAGCCCACGCGGCTCAAGATCATGCACGCGATCTGCCAGGAGGAACGCTCGGTGTCGGCGATCGTCGCCGCCACGGGCGCCACGCAGACCAACGTGTCGCGCCACCTCGCGATGATGCTGCAGGCCGGGGTCGTCACCCGCCGGCGCGAGGGCAACACCGTCTACTACCGCGTCGACGACGCGGATTTCGTCGAGATCTGCCGCACCGTGTGCGTGCGCATCGCGAGCCGCATCGAGGACCAGAAGCCGCTGCGCCGCGAGTTGCTGCACTACGCAGGCAAGCGCTGACCGCCGCCGTTCGAAGCGGCGCCAGCGCATCGAGGAGGAGCAAGGCATGTCGGATTCACCCCCGGCGCGCGGGCGGTTACGCCTCGCGCCCGAGCATCACCTCGCGACGGCGCCGGATGCGCGCCGTCGCGGCTTCCTGCGGCGCGCCGCGGGCGTGGGCGGCGGCGCACTGGCCGCACTCGCCGCGGGCCGCGCGATGGCCGACGACGCCGGCGCGAACCTGCCGCCGAACGTTCCCGCGTGGAGCCGCACGCTCGGCGCGCCGATCCTCGCCTCGCCCTACGGCGTGCCGTCGAAGTACGAGGCGAACGTCCGCCGGCGCGAGAGCCCCGGCCTCACGCGCACGCCGCAGTCGTCGGTGGCGTTCACGCCGCTGCAGAATCTCTTCGGCATCATCACCCCGTCCGGCGTGCACTTCGAGCGCCACCACGCGGGCATGCCGGACGTCGACCCGCACCAGCACCGCCTGATGATCCACGGCCTCGTGAAGGCGCCGCGGATCTACACGATGGAGGACATCGTGCGCTTCCCGTCCGTGTCGCGCGTGCACTTCATCGAGTGCGGCGCCAACACGGGCATGGAGTGGGGCAACGTCGCCGTGCCCACGGTGCAGTACACGCACGGGATGCTCGCGTGCAGCGAGTGGACCGGCGTGCTGCTGTCCACGCTGCTCGACGAGGCGGGCATCGACCGCGCGAAGGCGAAGTTCGTGCTCGCGGAAGGCGCCGACGGCGCGTCGCTGACGCGCACCATCCCCATCGCCATGGCGCTGGACGACGTGATGGTCTGCTACGGCCAGAACGGCGAGATGCTGCGCCCCGAGCAGGGCTATCCGCTGCGCCTCCTCGTGCCGGGCGTGCAGGGCGTGTCGAGCGTGAAGTGGCTGCGCCGCATCAAGGTCGGCGACCAGCCGTGGAACTCACGGGAGGAAGCGCTCCACTACATCGACCTGATGCCGGGCGGCATCCATCGCCAGTACACGTGGATCCAGGAGGCGAAGAGCGTGATCACGTCGCCGTCGGGCGGCCAGACGCTGCTCGATCGTGGCTACTACGAGATCACCGGCCTTGCGTGGAGCGGGCGCGGGAAGGTGAAGCGCGTGGACGTCTCCACCGACGGCGGGCGCAACTGGCGCACCGCGAAGCTGCAGGAGCCGGTGATGACGAAGGCGCTGACGCGCTTCCGCATGGACTGGAACTGGGATGGCGGCCCCGCGCTGCTGCAGTCGCGCGTGATGGACGAGACCGGCTTTGTGCAGCCTACGTACCGGCAACTGCGCGAGGTGCGCGGCACGCGGTCCATCTATCACAACAACGCGATCCAGACGTGGCGCGTGGACACCACCGGAGAGGTTTCCAATGTCCAGGTGCTGTGATCGTCCGCAAAAGGCGGTCCGGCTTGCGGTGGATGCCGAGAGGCCGGCGTTGCGCCTTTTGCAGCCGTCACTCCGTCACCGGGTGTTCACTCCCTCTCCCCGTGGGCGGGGAGAGGGCTGGGGTGAGGGGCGGCCGGGTGCAGTTGTGCGGGCGTTCACGGCGGGTCAGTCGGCTGCCTTGGGGCGGCCCGGCGCCGGCCGCCAGCAAATGCCACGCAACGACGGGCGTCGTGCGATCGGCCGTGGCCTGGTCGTGCGCGCGGTCTTCGGCTTCGCCGTCGCGACCTTCGCCGCTGCGGCGATCGCCGCTCCCCCGACCTACGGCTTCGGCAAGCCCGCCACTCCGCAGGAGATCGCCGGCTGGGACATCGACGTGCGGCCGGACGGCACCGGCCTGCCGAAGGGCCGCGGCTCGGTCGAGCAGGGGCAGGCGATCTACGACGAGAAATGCGCGAGCTGCCACGGCACGTTCGGCGAGTCCAACAGCTACCTGCAGCTGGCGGGCGGCGTGGGTTCGCTCAAGACCGACCAGCCGGTCCGCACCACGGGCAGCAAGCTCAACTACGCGACCACGCTCTGGGACTACATCAACCGCGCGATGCCGTTCACCGCGCCGCAGACGCTCAAGCCCGACGAGGTGTATGCGCTGACCGCGTACGTGCTGAACCTCAACGACATCCTCCCGGCGGACGCGGTGCTCGACCAGGACTCGCTGCCGAAGGTGAAGATGCCCAACCGCGACGGCTTCACCACGAACCACGGCTTCATGACGCGCGACGGCAAGCCCGACACCCACAACACCGCGTGCATGACCAACTGCGCGACCGAGGTGAAGCTTTCCTCCGAACTGCCCGACTACGCGCGCGAGCAGCACGGGAACCTGGCGGAGCAGGCGCGCGTGATCGGCGGCACCGCTGCGCCGAAGGTCGCGGTGGCGAAGGGCGGACTCGACCTCGCCAAGGCCTCCGGCTGCACGACCTGTCACGGGGTCACCGGCAAGGTCGTCGGCCCGGGCTTCCGGGACATCGCGGCGAAGTACGCCGGCGACAAGGACGCCCAAGCCCGCCTCGTCGCCAAGGTCAGGGCCGGCGGCAGCGGGGTGTGGGGCAGCGTCCCGATGCCCGCGCAGGCGCAGGTCGCGGACGGCGACACGAAGGTGCTCGTGGAGTGGATCCTGGGCGGGGCGAAGTAGTCCCGACCCGGTGGCCCGGCGAATTCCCGCGGGGCGCCGGATCGCGCTAGACTTACCTGTTATCCGTTGAGGGAGGAAAGATGGACACGCAACGCAGAGAGGTGCTGAAGACGGGGGGCGGCCTCACGCTGCTCGCGCTCGTCGCGGCGGCAGGGTGGCTGAAGCCGGGCGACGCGCTCGCAGCCGACGCCTGGAACAAGGCGGCCTTCGACACGAAGACGCTCGACGAGACGATGAAGGCGCTGGGGGGCGGCACGCCCGCGCAGAGCAAGGACATCGTGTTCTTCCAGACGCCGGACATCGCCGAGAACGGTGCGGTGGTCCCGGTCGGGATCACCAGCAACATCCCGAAGACGGAATCGATCGCGATCCTGATCGAGAAGAACCCGAACATGCTCGCGGCGACCTTCGACATCCCGCCGGGCACCGAGCCGTCGCTGTCGACGCGCGTGAAGATGGGGCAGAGCTCCAACATCATCGCGCTCGTGAAGGCGGATGGGAAATACTACATGGCGTCCAAGGAAGTCAAAGTGACGCTCGGCGGTTGCGGCGGATAGGCGACGTCCGCAAAAGGCGTCCGTGAGGGCGATGGATGACGTGAGATCGGCGTCGCGCCTTTTGCGGCCGGAACGTCAAATGCAAGGTCAGACGGCCGTCTTGGGGCGGCCCGGCGGCGGCCGTGAAGCAGGCCACCCAGAAACGAGTGTCGTGCGGCTGGCTGCGGCCGAGTCAATCGATTTGGCGGCCCGACCAGAATACCGCTAGGAGAGAGGAAAAATGGCAGATCCGATGCGCATTCGCGCCAACGTCGTCGGCGACTCGACCGAGGTCAAGGTGCTCATGAACCACGAGATGGAGACTGGCCAGCGCAAGGACGCGCAGGGCAAGGTCATCCCCGCGTGGCACATCCAGAACGTCACCGCGACGTGGAACGGCAAGACCGTGCTCACCGCGCAGTGGGGCCCGGCGGTGTCGAAGAACCCGTTCCTGTCGTTCAAGTTCAAGGGCGGCGCCAAGGGCGACAAGGTGCAGATCACCTGGGTCGACAACCGCGGCGACAAGCGCACCGACGAGGCGGTCATCGCCTGAGCGCGCGAACCACCACGCGGCGCGCGCGACCGGCGGCCATGGACGTCCGCCCGCGACGCGCGCCCGACCGGCACGGGCGGCCGCCGGCCGTCCGCCCCGCACCACGTTAGGAGGAGTCCGATGCACACGTTCCCGCTGCGGGCACGCGCCCGCACCGCCGTCGTCGTCGCCGTCGCGGCCGTGGCCGCCGGCGTCGCGTTCGCGCAGACGTCGGCGGTCGACGAGATCGCCAAGTACCGCGCCGCGCTGCAGGACGGCAACCCCGCGGAGTTGTGGGAGGCCCGCGGCGAAGGCCTGTGGAAGGAGCCCAAGGGCCCGAACAAGGTCTCGCTCGAGAAGTGCGACCTGGGCCTCGGGCCCGGCGTGGTGAAGGGCGCGTACACGCAGTTGCCACGCTACTTCGCCGACGCCGATCGCGTGATGGACCTCGAGACCCGCCTCGTGTGGTGCCGCGTCAAGCTGCAGGGCCTCACCGAGGCCGAGGCGATGAAGAACCCGTTCGGCGGTCCCGACAACAAGTCGGACAACGACGCGCTCGTCGCCTACGTGGTGTCGGAGTCGCGCGGCATGCCGATGAAGGTGGCCGGCACGCATCCGAAGGAGCAGGAGATGTACCGCCTGGGCGAGAAGATGTTCTGGTTCCGCGGCGGCCCGCACGACTTCGCGTGCTCGACCTGCCACGGCGAGGAGGGCAAGCGCATCCGCCTGCAGGACCTGCCGAACCTCGCCACCAAGGCAGGCGCGCAGAAGGCGTACACCACGTGGCCCGCCTACCGCGTCTCGCAGGGCGAGTTGCGCACTTTCCAATGGCGGCTCAACGACTGCTTCCGCCAGCAGCGCTTCCCCGAGCTCGTCTTCACGTCGGACGCGTCCATCGCGCTCACGATGTACCTCGCCATGAACGCCAACGGCGCGCCGTACGACGGCCCCGCCATCAAGCGCTGAAAGGACACGCCCATGCACAAGGCCATCACGGCAGGGATCGTCGCGGGCGCCGCGGCGGTGCTCCTAGGCGCCTGCGCGTCGAGCACGACGCCTTCCGACGCGCAGACCGCGGCCCAGGCCGCGGCGATGCTGAAGGCGTCGTTCGTCGCCAAGGGACAGGCGGGGCTCGACCGCCTCGAGCAGGACGAGACCCAGAAGCTCTGCACGGAATACGCGGGCAAGCCGCTGCCGAAGGACGTCGCGGAGAAGATCGAGAAGGCGAACCTCGCCACCATCGCGTGGCCGGCCGACGGCAAGTACCTCGGTGACTGGAAGAAGGGCGAGGCGCTGGCGCAGGAGGGCCGCGGCCTCCAGTACTCCGACGACCCGAAGGGTCCGGTCGGCGGCAACTGCTACGCGTGCCACCAGCTGGCACCGCAGGAAATCGCGTTCGGCACCATCGGCCCGTCGCTCTACCAGTTCGGCAAGCTGCGCGGCTACAACGACGACATGCGCAAGTACGCGTACGGCAAGATCTTCAACGCCGAAGCGTACAACGCGTGCTCGCTGATGCCCCGCTTCGGGCACGCGAAGATCCTCACCGAGGCCCAGGTCAAGGACCTCGTCGCGCTGCTGATGGATCCCGAATCCCCGGTGAACAAGTAGCCGGAAGACTTCTCCTGGAAAAGGGGCGGCGCAGCCGCCCCTCATTTGTGATGAATCGACGAGAGTTTCTGGAAGGCCTCGCGGTGGCGGCGCTCGCGGGCCTGCCCGTGGCGCGCGCCGCCGGGCAGGACCTGGCCGCGGCCGCCGGCTTCTACGACGCCGCCATCAAGCCGTTCGGCAACGTGAGCCTGCTCCACTTCACGGACTGCCACGCGCAGCTGCTGCCGATCCACTTCCGCGAGCCCAACGTCAACCTAGGCGTGGGCGCCGCGGCCGGGCGTCCGCCGCACCTCGTCGGCGAGGCGCTGCTCAAGCACTTCGGCATCCGGCCGGGCACGCGCGACGCGCACGCGTTCACGTACCTCGACTT
Source organism: Burkholderiales bacterium (assembly GCA_046347715.1). GTDB lineage: Bacteria > Pseudomonadota > Gammaproteobacteria > Burkholderiales > Casimicrobiaceae > VBCG01. The sequence continues at coordinate 261,356 of JAXMFO010000003.1, read as the reverse complement.
CACCAAGGCGGCGCAGACGTTCGGCGCGATGGGCGGCTTCGCGCACCTCGCCACACTCGTCAACGTGCTGCGCGCAACGCGTCCCGGCGCGCTGCTCGTCGACGGGGGCGACACGTGGCAGGGGTCGGCCACGTCGCTGTGGACGAAGGGGCAGGACATGGTCGACGCGCAGAAGCGCCTCGGCGTCGACGTGATGACCGGCCACTGGGAGTTCACGTTCGGGGCGGATCGCGTCAAGGAGATCGTCGAGAAGGACTTCGCCGGCAAGGTCGACTTCGTCGCCCAGAATGTGAAGACCACCGACTTCGGCGACCCGGTGTTCAAGCCGTACGTGCTGCGCACGATCAACGGCGTGCCGGTGGCGATCATCGGCCAGGCGTTCCCGTACACGCCCATCGCGAACCCGCGCTACTTCGTCCCCGAGTGGACCTTCGGCATCCAGGAAGAGGAGATGCAGAAGGTGGTGGACGAGGCGCGCGCGAAGGGCGCCAAGGTCGTCGTCGTGCTGTCGCACAACGGGATGGACGTGGACCTCAAGATGGCCTCGCGCGTGCGCGGGATCGACGCGATCCTCGGCGGCCACACGCACGACGGCGTGCCGCAGCCGACGGTGGTGAGCAACGCGTCGGGCAAGACGCTCGTCACCAACGCGGGCAGCAACGGCAAATTCCTGGGCGTGCTCGACTTCGACGTCAAGGGCGGCACGATCGCGGGCGTGCAGTACCGGCTGCTGCCGGTGTTCAGCAACCTGCTGCCACCGGATCCGGGCATGAGCGCTTATGTCGACGGCGTGCGCGCGGCGCATGCCGCGAAGCTGGACGAGAAGCTCGCCGTGACGGAGGGCCTGCTGTACCGCCGCGGCAACTTCAACGGCACGTCGGACCAGCTGATCCTCGACGCGCTGATGGCCGAGAAGAACGCGCCGATCGCGTTCTCGCCCGGCTTCCGCTGGGGCACCACGCTGCTGCCCGGGCAGGCGATCACGATGGATCACCTGATGGACCTGACGTCGATCACGTATCCGTACGTGACCGTCAACGAGTTCACCGGCGAGATGATCAAGACGATCCTCGAGGACGTCGCCGACAACCTCTTCAACCCCGATCCGTACTACCAGCAGGGCGGCGACATGGTGCGCGTCGGCGGCCTGCGCTACACGATCGATCCGGTCGCGCCGATGGGCAAGCGCATCACGCGCATGGAACTCGCCGGCAAGCCGGTCGCGGCCGACGCGAAGTACAAGGTGGCGGGGTGGGCGCCGGTGTCGGAGGACGCGAAGAACGCTGGCGGCGAGGCGATCTGGGACGTCGTCGGACGGTACCTGCGCGCGCAGAAGACCATCGCGCCGCGGACGCTCAACCTGCCGGTGGTGGTCGGGATGGACGGCAATCCGGGGATGGCCGCGTAGGTCTGTGGTTGCCCCTCACCCCATTCCTCTCGCCGCAAGCGGGGAGAGGGAGGTTCTGCGGCGGGCGACGGGATTCTCCACCGCCTTGTCCTCGGGGCTCCCTCTCCCCGTGGGCGGGGAGAGGGATGGGGTGAGGGGGCGCAGCGACCCGCAAGCCTCAGGCGACCGTCACCCGCGCGAACTTCCGCTTGCCCGCCTGCACGACGAACGTGCTGCCGGCGGCCAGCACCAGCCCCTTGTCGGCGACGACATCGCCGTCCACCTTCAATCCGCGCTGTGCGATGAGCCGCAGCGCCTCCGACGTCGACTCGACCAGCCCGGCCTGCTTCGCGAGCTGCGCGATGGGCAGCCCGGCGCCCGCCGTCTGCAGCGTGACCTCGGGCATGTTCTCGGGCAGCGCGCCGTCGCGGAAGCGCGACTCGAATTCCGCGAGCGCGGCGTCGGCCGCCGCCGGCGAGTGGAAGCGCCCGACGATCTCCTTCGCGAGCAGCACCTTCGCGTCGCGCGGGTTGCGACCGGCGTCGCACTCGCGTTTCAGCGCCGCGACCTCGTCGAGCGAGCGGAAGGAGAGCAGCTCGTAGTACCGCCACATCAGGACGTCGGAGATCGACATCACCTTGCCGAACATCTCGCCCGGCGCTTCCGTGATGCCGATGTAGTTGCCCTTCGACTTCGACATCTTGTCGACACCGTCGAGGCCTTCCAGCAGCGGCATCGTGAGGATGCACTGCGGCTCCTGCCCGTAGTGGCGCTGCAGCTCGCGGCCCACCAGCAGGTTGAACTTCTGGTCGGTGCCGCCCAGCTCGATGTCGGACTTGAGCGCGACCGAGTCGTAGCCCTGCATGAGCGGGTACAGGAACTCGTGCACGGCGATCGGCTGCTGGTTGGCGAAGCGCTTCGCGAAGTCGTCGCGCTCGAGCATCCGCGCCACCGTGTACTTCGCGGCGAGCTTGATCATGCCGGCGGCACCGAGCGGATCGCTCCACTCGGAGTTGTAGCGGATCTCGGTGCGCGCGGGGTCGAGCACCTTCGATGCCTGCGCGTGGTAGGTCTTCGCATTGGCCTCGATCTGCTCGCGGGTGAGCGGCGGGCGCATGTCGTTGCGGCCGGACGGGTCGCCGATCATCGACGTGAAGTCGCCGATGAGGAAGATCACCTGGTGGCCCAGGTCCTGCATCTGGCGCATCTTGTTGAGGACCACCGTGTGCCCGAGGTGGATGTCGGGCGCCGTGGGGTCGAGGCCCAGCTTGATGCGCAGCGGCTTGCCGCGCGCGAGCTTCGTCGCGACCTCGCTCTCGACGAGCAGTTCATCGGCGCCGCGCTTGAAGACGGCGAGCTGCTGGGCAATGTCCACGGCCATGGTTTTTCCGGAGGTCGGGCCCCGGTCGCCCCCGGGCGGTCCCCGGACGTCGGACGGACCCCCATGCGCGAGCGGGACAGCGGCCGACGGACTTGCTAGAATCCCCCGACTGTCGCGAGAAGATCCTTCCGTTGGCCGCAAGCAAACCCCCGATTCTAGCGCATGTGCCGGGCCCGGCTGAACGCCCGTCGGCGCGCGGCATGCTCTCTCCGGGGCAGTGGGTGGCGCTCGCCGTCCTGAGCCTTTCCGCGGTGGCCGCGTTCGGCATCGCACCGGATACGGTGGTCGAGACCGTCCCGACGCGCACGATCCTGCGCGACCTGCCGTTGCCCGCGATCGCGGAGCGCGACGATGCCGCCGCCGTGTACTGGCGCGAGGAGCGCGTGCAGCGCGGCGACACGATCGGTGCGCTGCTCGCGCGCGCCGGCGTGGAGGACGCGGACGCGATGCAGTTCCTGCGCACCGATCCGTCCGCGCGGGCGCTCTATCAGCTGCGGCCCGGCCGGCCGGTGCACGTGGCGGTGGACGAGGACGGCGACCTGGTCGCGCTCAAGTTCCAGTCGGCGGCGGGCGAGTTCCTCGTGATCGAGCGCGACGGCGACGCCTTCCGCTCGCACACCGCGCCCGTGGCCGAGGAGGTGCGCACGGTGCTCGCGAGCGGCGAGATCCGCACCTCGCTGTTCGGGGCCGCCGACGCCGCCGGGGTGCCGGACGCGATCACCACCGCCCTCGCCGACGTGTTCGGCGGCGACATCGATTTCTATCACGACCTGCAGCGCGGCGACCGCTTCACGGTCGTGTACGAGGCGCGCTACGTGAACGGCGAGCCGGCCGGCGCGGGCCGCCTGCTCGCGGCGGAGTTCGAGAACAAGGGCGCCGCGCGGCGCGTGTTCTTCTACCGCGATGGCGAGGGCAACGAAGGCTACTTCAACGACACCGGGCGCAGCGCGCGCGGGGCCTTCCTGCGCTCGCCGATGGAGTTCTCGCGCATCACGTCGGGTTTCACGCTCGCGCGCTTCCATCCGATCCTGCAGGAATGGCGCGAGCACAAGGGCGTGGACTACGCCGCGCCCGTGGGCACGCCGGTGCGCGTCACCGCCGACGGCGTGGTCACCTTCGCCGGCGTGCAGAACGGCTACGGCAGGGTCGTGATGGTGAAGCACCAGGGCGCGTACTCGACCGTCTACGGCCATCTCTCGGCGTTCGCGCCGAAGCTCGTCGCCGGCGCCAAGGTGCGCCAGGGCGACACGATCGGCCTCGTCGGCCAGTCGGGTTGGGCCACCGGACCGCACCTGCACTACGAATTCCGCATCGGCGACCAGGCGCGCAATCCGCTGGCGGTCGGCATGCCGACGGCTCCGGCCATCACCAGCGGCGACCTGCCGCGCTTCCGGGCGGCGATCGCGCAGCTGACGGACTCGCTGGCGCTCGCGCATTCGCTGCCGGGCGCCGCGCTCGCGGCCGTCGAGTGACGCCCGCACGTCCCCACGCACTTCGTCTGCTCCAACCATGACCGCGCGCCGCGAGCTCTTCGCCGGCGTCATGTCGGGCACGAGCCTCGACGGCGTGGACGCGGTGATCGCGGATTTCGCGCGAGGTGCCGGAGCGATCGTGGGGTCGACGCACGTGGGGTTCCCGGCTGAACTGCGACGCAACCTGCTTGCGCTGCAGGCGTCCGGTCCCGACGAGATCGTGCGCGCCGCGAGGGCGGCCAACGGGCTCGCCGATCTTTACGCGGAGGCACTGCTCGCCGCCTGCCGCGCCGCGAAGGTGGACGCGGCAGACGTCGTCGCCGCCGGCGTCCACGGCCAGACGGTGCGCCACCGTCCGCACGAGGGATGGACGCTGCAGCTCAACAATCCGGCGCGCGTCGCGGAGCGCGCCGCGATGACGGTGGTCGCGGATTTCCGCTCGCGCGACATCGCGGCCGGCGGGCAGGGTGCGCCGCTCGTCCCCGCGTTCCACGCGGCGATGTTCGCGCGGGCGGGGACGCACCGCGTGGTAGCGAACCTCGGTGGCATCGCCAACATCACGGACCTGCCGTCCACCGGCGCGGTGCGCGGCTTCGACACCGGACCCGCGAACGTGCTCCTCGATCTCTGGCACGCGCGGCACTGCGGCGGCGACTACGATCCCGACGGCGCGTGGGCAGCGGGCGGTCGCGTCGACGAAGCCCTGCTTGCGGTGCTGCTCGCGGAGCCCTATTTCGCGTTGCCACCGCCGAAGAGCACGGGACGCGATCTCTTCCACGCGGCGTGGCTCGACGCCGTGCTCGCACGCGCGGGGTCCCGCGGAGGCGAACAGGACGTGCAGGCCACGCTCGCGGCACTCACCGCGCGCACGCTGGCCGATGCCGTGCGGCGCGAGTGCGCGGGTGCGACCGAGGTCGTGTTGTGCGGCGGGGGTGCGCGCAACGGCGACCTCATGCGGCGCATCGCAGCCGAGTTGCCAGGGACGCGGGTGACGACCAGCGATGAACTCGGGGTGGCGAGCGACCACGTGGAGGCGCTCGCCTTCGCGTGGCTCGCGCGCGAGGCCCTCGCGGGCCGGCCCGGCAACCTGCCGGCCGTCACCGGCGCATCAGGACTGCGCGTGCTGGGGGCGATCTACCCGCGGTAGGGGGTGCAACAGGCGTCCGCGGTCGCGCTCCTTCTCCCCCAGCGGAGGGCATTGCCGGCAATTCGGCGAGAGCGGCTTGCCGCCGGAAATGCGGCGGTCGCATGCCTGCGACCGCGCGCGCTGCAAGGGAGGTTGGGGTTGGGAGACGTCCGCTGGCATAACCCGGGGTCCGACCCCGATGAAACCGGGGTCAGACCCCTGGACGAAAGTGCCTCGCCGTCCGTGCCGTCTACCCGACACCCCGTGCATTTCGGGGTACGCTAACGGCGTGCCGCCGCGTCGCGCGGCAGCGCCCGCCCCGGAGCCGCCCACGTCCCCGATCCGCTGGCTCGTCGCCACTTGCCTCCTCGGCGTGAGCCTCGCGCTGCACGCGCAGCCGAACGCGTATTCCAGCCGCGCCGACGCGATCAAGGGGCTGACCGCGCCCGACGCCGCGCACCGCGTCGACGCGGTGGTGTGGATCGCGAGCAACGGCACCGCCGCCGACGAGAAATTCCTGCGCCCGCGGCTCACCGACGACAGCCCGATGGTGCGCGAACTCGCGGAGCAGGGCCTGTGGATCCTGTGGGCACGCTCGGGCGACGCGACGGTCGACGCGCTGATGGAGAAAGGCGCGGCGCAGATGGAGACGCGCCAGCTCACCGACGCGGTCGCGACGTTCAGCGAGGTGATCCGCCGCAAGCCCGCGTTTGCGGAAGGCTGGAACCGGCGCGCCACCGCCTACTTCCTCGCCGGCGAGTTCCGGCGCTCGCTCGCGGACTGCGAGGAGGTCACGAAGCGCAACCCCTATCACTTCGGCGCATTCGCGGGATCGGGCCAGAACTGGTTCCACCTCGAGCAGTACGACAAGGCCATCGCGGCGTGGCGGCGCGCACTGGAGATCAATCCCAACCTCGAGGGCATCGAGGAGAGCATCGCGGTCGCCGAGAAACTCCTCGCGCAGAAGCGCCGCAACTACGTGCAGGACGGGCCGGCACCGCCCTCGCCGCTGCGCGCGTAGGCGCTGGCGGCGGCGCCTCGGAGCCGCGCCGACCGCGCCGTGCCGGGGCCGCAAATCCTGCACGGGTTGCGCCCCACCGCGACAGCACGACGCGCCGGCGCGTGCGCCAACTCCTTGTTTATCCGGCCCGGGGCGTCCCTGGCACGCGCGATGCATCGGGTGGGTCATGGACCGCAACGCCGCCGCCGCCAACGAGCCGTTCCACGACGATCCGCCCCCGCGGTTCCCGTCCGCGGACGAACTCGACCTCGCGGACGAGCTGCGGCGCCGGATCGAGGAGCGCTACCTCGGTGCCGCGACGCTGCCGGCGGCCGCGCGCAAGCTGCGGACGGGTTGATCGCGCTTAGCCTCGCGTGTCCCCGCGGTCGGCTATGATCCGCCGTCCGCTGCCCGCCCTGCCGTCGTTCGATGTCCCACGCGCTGCGTCCGCGCACGATCGCCTACCTCACGCTGCCGCCGCTCCTGTGGGCCAGCAACGCCATCGTCGGACGCCTCTCGGTGTCGGGCGGCGCGCCGCTCGTCTCTCCGCTCATGCTCAACTGCGTGCGCTGGGCGGTGATGCTCCTGCTGCTGGCGCCGATCGTCTGGGTGAGCGCGCGCCGCACGCCGGGCGCGCCGTCGCTCGCCGCCGTGGTCCGCCGCGACTGGCGCATCTTCCTCGCGTTCGGCGTCCTCGCCGTGGCGAGCTACAACTCGCTGCAGTACATGGCGCTGAAGACGTCGAGCGCGATCAACGTCACGCTCATCGCCGCCAGCGGCCCGCTCTTCTCGCTGGTGCTGGGACGCCTCTTCTTCGGCGAGAACGCCCATGTCCGGGCTTGGCTCGGTGCCGCGCTCTCGCTCGCCGGCGTGGTGGTGGTGCTGACCGAGGGCGAGGCCGCGCGCCTCGCCGGCCTGCGCTTCGTCCCCGGCGACCTGCTGATGATCGTCGCGACGGTCGTGTGGTCGCTGTACTCGTGGCTGCTGCGGCGCCACCGGCCCGATCTCCCGGTGCTCGCGTTCCTGCTGCTGCAGACGGGCTTCGGCGTGGTGATCGCGGTGCCGCTCGTGGGCGCGGAGTGGCTCGCGGGCGACTTCGTGTTGGTGCTGTCGGCGGCCACGCTGGCGGTCGTGCTGTGGGTCGCGACCGGCCCCTCGTTCGTCGCCTACTGGTGCTGGGACCGCGGCGTGGCCGAAGCCGGCCCGCTCCTCCCGATGTTCTTCGCGAACCTGACGCCGTTCTTCGCGGCGCTCATGTCGGCGGCGCTGCTGCGCGAGCCGCCGCACGCCTTCCACGGACTCGCCTTCCTGCTGATCGTCGGCGGCATCGTCGTCGCGCAGTGGCGCCGGCCGCGCTGACCGCGCGCGCCTGCCGAAGCGTCACTCGACGAACAGCAGTGCGGGGCACTCCAGGGCCGCGCGGATCGCCTGCACGAACAGCGCGGCGTCCTGGCCGTCGATCACGCGGTGATCGAACGACGACGAGAGGTTCATGAGCCTGCGCGCGACCACGCCGGTGCCCGCGAACATCGGGCGCTCGACGATGCGGTTGACGCCGACGATCGCCACCTCCGGCGCGTTGATCACGGGCGTGGTGACGATGCCGCCGAGCGGACCCAGGCTCGTGATGGTGATCGTCGATCCGGCGAGGTCCTCGCGTGCGACGCGGCCGTTGCGCGCGGCCTCCGCGAGGCGGGCGATCTCCGCCGCGTTGCCCCACAGGTCGCGCGCCTCCGCGTGGCGCACCACGGGCACCATGAGGCCGGCCGGCGTCTGCGTGGCGATGCCGGCGTTGACCGCCGCGTAGCGCGTGACCACGCCCTGCGCGTCGTCGTAGCGCGCGTTCATCTGCGGGAAGTCGGGGGCCGCGAGCGCGATGGCGCGCAGCACGAACGGCAGCAGCGTGAGCTTGCCGCGCGCGGCCGCGTAGCGCTCGTTGAGCTTCGCGCGCAGCGCTTCCAGCTCGGTGACGTCGACCTCCTCGACGTAGGTGAAGTGCGGGATGCGCAGCGCGGCCTGCATGTGCTGCGCAATCTGCCGGCGCATGCCGATCACCGGGACGACGGTCTCGCCGTCGCGTGCCGCGTAGCGCGCGGCCGGTGCCGCCGCGCGCGCGGCGAAGCGCACGACGTCCTCGTGCATCACGCGCCCACCGGGTCCGGTGCCCGGAACGCGCGCCAGGTCGACGTCGAGTTCCCGGGCGTGGCGACGGACGGAGGGGGAGGCCAGCGGCTTGGTGCCCGTACCCGCGGTCGCAGCGCTTCCCTCGACCTCCCTCTCCCGCGGGGCGGGAGCGGGTTGGGGTGAGGGCTGCGGCGGCTGCGGCACAGGCGTGCCCCTCACCCCCGCCCTCTCCCCGCCAGCGGGGAGAGGGAGCTTTTCGGCGTGAGCGGGAGCCGGCGGCGCTGCCGACGTTGCATGAGCAGGGCCCGCCACCTCGATCCGCAACAACTCACTCCCCACCGCCAGCTTGTCCCCCGGCCCGCCGGTGATCGCCGCGATGACACCCGCCACCGGCGACGGGACCTCGACCGTCGCCTTGTCGGTCATCACGTCCGCCAGCACCTGGTCCGCGGCGACCGTGTCGCCCGGCTGCACGTGCCATTCGACCAGCTCGACTTCCGCGATGCCTTCGCCGATGTCCGGCACCTTCACCACGTGCGCATTCATTGAACGATCCTCCGCGTTGCGCGCTGCGGTGCCTGTTCGTGCCTGGGGCGGTCCGGCGCACTCACGCTAAGTCTCCAGCGCGCGGCGCAGCGCGGCACCCACGCGGTCGGGCCCGGGAAAGTACGCCCACTCCTGCGCGTGCGGGTAGGGCGTGTCCCAGCCCGTCACGCGCTCGATCGGCGCTTCCAGGTGGAAGAAGCAGTGCTCCTGCACGAGGGCGGCCAGCTCGGCGCCGAAGCCGCTGGTGCGCGTGGCCTCGTGCACGATCACGCAGCGGCCGGTCCTGTTGACCGACGCGACGATGGTGTCGAGGTCGAGCGGCCAGAGGCTGCGCAGGTCGATGATCTCGGCGTCCACGCCGGTCTCGCGCGCCGCCGCCTCGCTCACCCACACCATGGTGCCGTAGGTCAGCACCGTCACCGCGTTGCCGGGGCGCACCACGCTCGCGGATTCGAGCGGCACCGTGTAGTGCCCGTCCGGCACCTCGGCCAGCGGATGGCCCGCCCACGCGACCACCGGGCGCTCGTGGTGGCCGTCGAACGGCCCGTTGTAGATGCGCTTGGGCTCGAGGAAGATCACCGGGTCGTCGCACTCGATGGACGCGATCAGCAGGCCCTTCGCGTCGTACGGGTTCGACGGCATCACGGTGCGCAGCCCGCACACGTGCGTGAAGAGCGCTTCCGGGCTCTGGCTGTGCGTCTGCCCGCCATAGATGCCGCCGCCGCACGGCATGCGCACGGTGATCGGCGCGGTGAAGTCGCCCGCGGAGCGGTAGCGCAGCCGCGCGGCCCCCGACACGATCTGGTCGTAGCCGGGATACATGTAGTCGGCGAACTGGATTTCCGCGACCGGCCGCAGCCCGTATGCGCCCATGCCGATCGCCGCGCCCACGATGCCGCCCTCGGCGATCGGCGCGTCGAACACGCGCGACTGCCCGTACTTCGCCTGCAGGCCGTCGGTGCAGCGGAAGACGCCGCCGAAGTAGCCCACGTCCTCGCCGAACACCACGACGTCCGGGTTGCGCTCCAGCATCACGTCGAGCGCGGAGCGGATCGCCTGCACCATCGTCATCGTCGCCATGGCGCTAGCCCCCCGCCTGCGCGCGCTGGCGCACGAGGTGCGGCGGCATGTCCTTGTACACGTCGTCGAACATCGTCGACGCGTCGTGCACGTGCCCCGACGCCAGCGTGCCGTAGCTCTCCGCCACCTTCTGCGCGGCCAGCACCTCGGCCTCCACCTCCTGCTGCACGCGCGCCTGCTCCTCGTCCGACCACGCGCCGAGCGTGGCGAGGTGCTGCGCGAGCCGCGCGATCGGATCGCCCAGCGGGAAGCGCGCCCAGTCGTTCGCGGGCCGGTACTTCGACGGGTCGTCCGCCGTGGAGTGCGCGCCCGCGCGATACGTCACCCACTCGATCAGCGTCGGGCCGAGGTTGCGCCGCGCGCGCTCGGCCGCCCACTGCGACGCCGCGAGCACCGCGAGGAAGTCGTTGCCGTCCACGCGCAGCGACGCGATGCCGTTGCCCACGCCGCGCGCCGCGAACGTCGCCGCCTCGCCGCCCGCGATGCCCTGGAACGAGCTGATCGCCCACTGGTTGTTGACGACGTTGAGGATCACCGGGGCCTGGTACACGGCGGCGAACGTGAGCGCGTTGTGGAAATCCGCCTCCGCGGTCGAGCCGTCCCCGATGAACGCGGCCGCGATGCGCGTGTCGCCCCTGATCGCGGACGCCATCGCCCAGCCGACGGCCTGGATGTACTGCGTGCCGAGGTTGCCGGCGATCGAGAAGAAGCCGTGCTTGCGCGACGTGTACATCACCGGCATCTGCCGCCCGAGCACCGGGTCGCGGTCGTTGCTGTAGAGCTGGCACATCATGTCGACCAGCGGGTAGCCGCGCGCGATCAGGATGCCCTGCTGGCGGTACGTCGGGAAGCACATGTCGCTCGCGCCGAGCGCGGCCGCCTGCCCGACGGCGACCGCCTCCTCGCCCAGGCTCTGCATGTAGAAGGAAATCTTCTTCTGCCGCTGCGCGGTGAGCATGCGCGCGTCGAACACGCGCACCAGCATCATCGTGCGCAGGCCCCGCTTCAGGAGGTCGACGTCGGCGTGCGGATCCCACGGGCCGACCGCGTGGCCCGACTCGTCCGTCACGCGCACGAGCGCCTCGGCGATGTCGCGCGTCTGCGCCGGCCGCGTCTCCAGCGGCGGCTTGCGCACTGCGCCGGCGGAGGAGAGTGCAAGGTACGTGAAATCGGTCTCGCGCCCGGGGCGCGCGGGAGGTTCGGGAACGTGCAGCCTGAGCGGCGGATACGGGTCCATCGCGGTCCTCGGCGGGAGCGGGTGAACGAAGCGCTGTCGTTGCCGGCGGCAATGCCGGCCGGCTCCATCCTATACCGCGTCCGCGCCGGCGCGATGCTCGAAGTCAAAGCCCCGGTGTCGGCGCGCGGTTCCCGCCCGGATCGTGGCGTGTGCGCACGTGCCGCCTCCGTTCGGCCCATACGGTCATTGACGCATGGGGGTTGCCGACCGACACTCGCCCGCAGCGGCAGCCTGCTTGCGGCGGCCACCCGGTGCGGCGTTCCGCCTGCGTTCGCCGCTCTCCGCCGGATCTTGCGAAAGGAACGCCATGGTCGTCCTCCCGACACGTACGCAGGTCCCGCGGTGCGTGACTGCGGCGCGGGCATCGCGGCGCGGCTACGCCGCCCACGGCCGGCGGCTTTCGCCGCTGCACGGCGCCGCCGTCGTGCTTGCCCTCGCCCTTGCCGCCGTCGCCGATGCCGCCGTGCTGCCGGTCGCCGTCTCGGGCGGCGCCGGCGTGTACTCGTACGGCAACACGCCGCTGTCCGCGTTGGGGACAGCCAGCCAGTCGAATTCTCTGGGGCAGGCGACGGCCTCCGCGGGCACTGCGCCGTCCCCGAACGTGGCGGCCAACGTCGCCTCGACGCTGCCGCAGGCGGGCTGGGGTGCGGACCACGAGACGAACGCCGCCGCCAGCATGGGCTACTCGGTCCTCGTGACCGGGCCGGCGAACACGGACGTCACGGTGCTGGTCACGGCCACCGCGTCGGTCGGGCGCGGGGGCACCGGCCTCGGCAACAGCACCGGCAACAAGACGTACGGCGCGGCCGACGCGGCCATCAAGGTCAATACGGTCGGCCTCTACACGCTGCTGCTCCAGCGCGAGGTGTGCGTCGGCTACTCCGCGGGCCAGCTCGACCCGTCGCTCGCGTGCAACACCGCGTCGTCCGGCAGCTTCTCGCTCGCGCAGGTGCCGATCACCGTCAAGGCGAACACGGAACTGCGCATCGGCCTCTCCACGCTGGCGGCGGCGACGGATGCCGGGACCGCGACGGCGACCGTCAATGCCTATGTCGAGATCGCGCCAGGCACGCCGAACGCCGGGCAGTACGCGCTGCAGTTCAGCCCGGGCATCAGCCAGTCGGCCGCGGCGGCGAACTACGAAGGGCTGTGGTACGCGTCGCCCGCGGAGTCGGAGTCGGGCTGGGGCATCAACTTCGCCCACCAGGGCGACGTGATCTTCGCGACGTGGTTCACGTACGACCTCACGGGCAAGGCGTGGTGGCTGTCGATGACCGCCAACAAGGCCGCCGACGGCACCTACTCGGGCACGCTCTACGAGACGCACGGCCCGCCGTTCAGCGCGGTGCCGTTCAACCCGGGAGCGGTGACATCGAACGCCGTGGGCACCGGCAAGCTCACGTTCGGCGACGGCGGCAACGGCACGTTCGCGTACACGGTGAACGGCGTGACGCAGAGCAAGGCGATCACGCGCCAGGTGTTCGGCCCGCTGCCCACGTGCGTGTTCGGCGCGCAGCCGAACCTGGCACTCGCCACCAACTACCAGGACCTCTGGTATGCCGCACCGGCGGAATCGGAGGCCGGCTGGGGCGTGAACTTCACGCAGCAGGGCGACACGATCTTCGCGACCTGGTTCACCTACGACACGGACGGGACGCCGCTCTGGCTGTCGGCGACGGCGCCGAAGACGGCAGCCGGCGTCTACACCGGGACGCTCTATCGCACGCGGGGGCCCGCGTTCAACGCGGTCCCATTCGTCCCGGGCAACGTGACCCTGACACCGGTGGGCACGCTGACGCTGACGTTCGCGAACGGCAACAGCGCGACCTTCGCCTACACCGTGAACGGCATCGCGCAGTCGAAGGCGATCACGCGGCAGGTGTTCCGCTCGCCGGGTACGGTCTGCAGCTGATCGCGGGCCGGTGCAGGGGAGCCGCGCCCGCTGCCGCGGACTTCGCGCGACGCGGCGGGAAGACGCAGCGGCTGCCGAAATGAAAAACGGGGGCCGCAGCCCCCGTTCGGTGAATCCGTGGTGCGCCCGTCAGGCGGAGAAGCTCGACCCGCAGCCGCAGGTGGTGGTCGCGTTCGGATTCTTGATCACGAACTGCGCGCCTTCCAGGCCTTCGGTGTAGTCGATCTCGGCGCCGACCAGGTACTGGTAGCTCATCGGGTCGATGAGCAGCGTGACGCCGTCCTTCACCATCGCCGTGTCGTCCTCGTTGGTGACCTCGTCGAACGTGAAGCCGTACTGGAAGCCGGAGCAGCCGCCGCCGGAAACGAACACGCGCAGCTTGAGGTCGGGGTTGCCCTCTTCCTCGATCAGGCTCTTGACCTTGGCCGCCGCCGAGTCGGTGAAGATCAGGGGGGCGGGCATCTCGTTCATCGCATTCATCGTGGGCTCCATCGGCGGGGCGGTAAACCCGCGCATCATGCTGCTTCACACGCCGCCCGTAAAGCCCGGCGGCACGGCTGTTTGTCCTGGCGCAAGCCCCTACCGGCTACTCGGAAACCGCGCGCTTCAATTCGACCACGCTCGCGGTGCCGGGTTCGACGTGCCGCAGGCGGCCCTGCACGACGGCGCCGGTGTGCATCTCGAGCGACCGGTACTGGAGGTCGCCGGTCACCTTCGCCTTCGCCTGCAGTTCCAGGAAATCCTCGGCGGTGATGGGGCCATTCACGGCCCCGTTCACGACCACGTGCGAGACGCGGATCTCGCCGTCCACCCGCGCGTGCTCGCTTACGACCAGCGTGCCGGACTCGCCGTTGACGGTGGTCACGTTGCCGCTGACCGTGCCGTCGATGCGCAGGCCGCCGACGAACGTCACGTCGCCGTTCACGGATGTGCCGGCACCGATCAGCGAGTCGATGCGCTTGCCGTTCTGCTTGTTCTTCCTTTCGAACATGGTGTCCCCCTAGCCCAGGTTCAAGGAGCGTGTCGCGCGCGGGGCCTCCTGTCCGGCCTCGTAGGCGCGGACGGCCACGGAGGTGACGCGGGCTCCCGGCGGAACGCGAAATCTGCCTTCAACCCGCTGATAATACTTGAATTTGAGCAACAGCGCCGAGGCGGTGTCCGGCTGGTCCTCGGGCAGGTGCAGCACCTTGGTGCCGCCCTCGCCGCCGAGGAGGTTGGCCTGCAGCGCGACCTTGCCGACGAAGTCGTCCCTGGGGCTGCCGCCGCGCACGATGAGCAGGCTGTAGCGGAACGTGTTGTCGCCGTCGGGCTCGACCACCACGCGCTGGATCGCGAGGCCCGGCGTCTTGTTGGCGTCCGAGAAGAGCTTCTGCAGGAACGCGAGTTCCTCCTTCAGCTGCGCGTTCTCGCCCGAGAGCTCGGTCACCTGCCGCGTGAGCCCGTCCTGCGCGCCCTTGGTCATCGCGAGCTCGGACTCGAGCGCCGAATTGCGCGTGCGCAGCTCGGCGGCCTCGGTGCGCAGGCGGGTGGACGACGCCTCCAGCGTGGTGAGCCGCTCCTCGACTTCCTTGCGGTTGAAACCGCCGAAGATCTGGCCGAAGTCGAAGCCCCACCACCACATGCCCGCGATGATCAGCAGCAGGGCGGTGAGCAGTGCGCCCCGGCTCCACCACGGCAGGTGCGTGCGCACCGCCATGCGTGGCGCCGCGATGCCGAACTGCCGGCGGACCTTGCGCCACCACGCGGGCATTGCTGTGCCCTCAGGGCAGGACCGGCGCCGCGGTGAGGCCCGTCGTCTCCGGCAGGCCGAACATCAGGTTCATGTTCTGCACCGCCTGGCCGGCGGCGCCCTTCACGAGGTTGTCCTCGACCACCAGCACCGTGACCATGTCGGCGTTGCCCGGGCGGTGCACCGCGATGCGCGCGACGTTCGACGCGCGCACGCTGCGCGTGTCGGGGGTGGAGCCCGGCGGCATCACGTCGACGAACGGCTCGCCGCGGTAGCGCTCCTCGAACAGTTTCTGCAGGTCGACGTCGGTGCGCGTGAGGCGCGCGTAGAGCGTGCTGTGGATGCCGCGGATCATCGGCAGCAGGTGCGGCGTGAACACGAGCTTCACCGGTGCCTTGCTGTGGGCTACCCGGCTCCTGCACGGTCTCCAGGTGGTGGCGGTGCGCGGTCACGCCGTACGCCTTGAAGTTGTCCAGGCCTCCGCGAGGGCAGCAGGCCGAGACCTCCGCCTTCCGGCCGGCCCCCGACGCGCCCGACTTGCAGTCGGCGATGAGGTGCTCGCTGTCGACGATGCCGGCTTCGAGCAGCGGGATGAGGCCGAGCTGCATCGACGTCGGGTAGCAGCCCGGGTTGCCGACGATGCGCGCCTTGCGGATCGCCTCGCGGTTGAATTCCGGCAGGCCGTACACCGACTCCGCGAGCAGGTCGGGGCACGCGTGCGGGAGCTTGTACCACTTCTCGAACACCGCGGGGTCGCGCAGCCGGAAGTCGGCCGCGAGGTCGATGATCTTCACACCCGCGCCGACGAGTTCGCGCGCCTGGGCCATCGCCACGCCGTGCGGGGTCGCGAAGAACACCACGTCGCAGGCCTTGAGGTCGGTCGCGTCCGGCGCGGTGAACGCGAGCGCGTCGTAGTGGCCGCGGAGGCTCGCGAACATGTCGACCACGCGGGTGCCCGCGTCGCCGCGCGAGGTGATCGCGCGCACGTCGGCCTCGGGGTGGGAGGCGAGGATCCGGAGGAGCTCGACGCCGGTGTAGCCGGTGCCGCCGACGATGCCGATCTTGACCATGGTGTGACCTTCGGGCGGGGAAGGGGGATTCTAGCGCAACGACCCAAAGCAAAAGGCCGCCCCGAGAGGCGGCCTTCGCTGGGAACGGGAAGCGGCTTAGCGCTTCGAGAACTGCTTGCGGCGGCGCGCCTTGTGGAGGCCGACCTTCTTTCGTTCCACTTCGCGCGCATCGCGCGTCACGAGGCCCGCCTTCGACAGCGTGGGCTTCAGCTGCGCGTCGTAGTCGATGAGCGCGCGGGTGATGCCGTGGCGCACCGCGCCGGCCTGGCCGGACTCGCCGCCGCCGATCACGTTCACCATGATGTCGAACGTCGTGGCGTGGTTGGTCAGCACCAGCGGCTGGCGAACGACCATGCGGCCCGTCTCGCGCGTGAAGAACTCGTCGACCGGCTTCTCGTTGACGATGAACTTGCCGGTGCCCTGCTTGATGAACACGCGCGCCACCGAAGTCTTGCGGCGGCCCGTGCCGTAGTAGTAGTTGCCGATCATGAAGGTCTCGCGATTACTTGACGGGGTCGAGCGCCTTCGGCTGCTGCGCCGAATGCGGATGGGACGGGCCGGTGTAGTACTTGAGCTTCTTCAGCATCGCGTAGCCGAGCGGGCCCTTGGGCAGCATGCCGCGGACCGCCTTCTCGAGCGCACGGCCCGGATGGCGCGCCTGCATCTTGGCGAACGTGGTGGTGGAGATGCCGCCGGGGTAGCCCGAGTGGCGGTGGTAAAGCTTGTCCTCGGCCTTGTTGCCGGTGACGCGGATCTTCTCGACGTTGGTCACGACGATGAAGTCGCCGGTGTCCATGTGCGGCGTGTAGATCGCCTTGTGCTTGCCGCGCAGGCGCAGCGCGATCTGGCTCGCAAGACGGCCGAGGACCTGGTCGGTGCCGTCGACGACGTACCAGTCGCGCGTGATGTCGGCCGGCTTGGCGGAAAAGGTTTTCATGGTGCGCTTCGCGTGTCTTGGGTTGGGGACCGCGCCGCGTGGCTCGTGGCCGGCGGGGCCCGGGTGCTTCGTGCTGCCCGTTGATACCTGATGGCAGCGAAGCCCACTATTATACTTTCCGGCCCCCTGGCGGGTCAAGGCGCGGGTTGGGACCGCCCGGGCGGGTCTCGGTGTCTGACACCGCCTATGACGTGTCTGACACGGGGCCTGGGCGCCGGGTCCGGGGGCTTCCCCGGCGATCCCTTACGGGCAGCGGGACCCGGCGCCGGCAAAAAAAAGGCGCGGTCTTGGGGACCGCGCCTCGAGGATTCCACCATAGGAGGAGAATGGAGGAATGTGCCTGCGGTGCCGAAGGAGGAGTACGGCGAGGCCGCAGACGGTTATGATCTTTCCATATTGCGCCGCACAACGCAAGCCTTTTTGCGGCATTGCAGCATTCTGTCCAACCCCTGTGGCGACCGCGCAAATGTAAGCGGTCGCTATCGGTGAACGGCTTATCCGGCAAGGCGACATCAAACATGAAGACGCGCGTACAGTGGATCAACGGGGTCAGTTTCGCGGGTGAATCGGGCAGCGGCCACGCCGTCGTGCTGGACGGCGCGCCCGACGCGGGCGGCCGCAACATCGGGATGCGGCCGATGGAGATGCTGCTGACGGGGGCCGCCGCCTGCACCGCCTACGACGTCGTCACGATCCTCCAGAAAGGCCGCCACCCGGTCACGGACGTGGCCGTCACGGTCACCGGCGAGCGGGCCCCCGACGCCCCCCGGGTCTTCACCGCGCTCCACTACGTGTATACCGTAGCAGGCCGGGGGCTCGACCTGCGGCACGTCGAGCGGGCGGTCAAGCTCTCCAAGGAAAAGTACTGCTCGGCCACGATCATGCTGGGCAAGACCGCGACGGTGACCTACGAGATCGTCCTGGTCGAGGGCGACCGGGTGCCGGCGCCGACCCCGGCGGCGGGCTGACGCCGGCTACATCCGGGCGGGCGCGGCGGCCGTCCCGGGGCCGGACCCCGCCGGGGGCGCAGGCGGCGCGTCCCGCAGCGCCGGCGCCATCTGCCCGGGCATGAGCATCCCGCGGACGCTCACGCCGGCCGTGGCCCGGGTCTCCTTGCCCGCTGCGTCGCGGAAGACGAGCGTGACCGTGACCGGCGTGCCGTTGGCGAGGTCCTGCTTCACGTCCACGAAGCGCAGGTGGTCGCCCCGGTAGGCGAGGCGCGTGGGCTTGCCGGCGGCCACCGGCATGGACGGCACCACTTCCTCGCTCGTCGGGTCGTCGATCCGGTGCACGCGCACGAGCAGCACGCGGGCGGCCGCCGGGGAACTCGCCCCGACCAGCTCGACCGGCGCCGTGCTCGCGATGTCGACGTACACGCGGGCGGCCTCCGCGCCGGCCGGCGCGGGGCGCATCCACGCCCCGGAGACGGTGATGTCCGCCGCCGTGGCCGCGAACGCCGAACCGAGGAGCACCGCCGCCGCGGCGGCGCGCCACGCGCGGCCCATGGTCAGGCCTTCCCCGCCTGGTTGAGGAGTCGCACCAGGCTCGACGTGTCCCAGCGCCCGCCGCCGCGCGCCTGCACTTCGGCGTAGCGCTGGTCGACCAGCGCCGTGACCGGCAGCATCGCGCCGTTGCGGCGCGCCTCGGCGAGGCAGATCGCCAAGTCCTTGCGCATCCAGTCGACGGCGAAGCCGAAGTCGAACTTGTCGGCGATCATCGTCTTGCCGCGGTTCTCCATCTGCCACGACTGCGCGGCGCCCTTGCTGATGACGTCGAGCACGCGCTCGGCGTCGAGGCCCGCGCGCATCGCGAAGTGCACGCCTTCCGACAGCGCCTCGACGAGGCCCGCGATGCAGATCTGGTTCACCATCTTGGTGAGCTGCCCGCTGCCCGGGCCGCCCATCAGCGTGACGGCGCGCGCGTAGGTCGCGAGCACGGCCTCCGCCTGCGCGTACGCCTGCGCGTCGCCGCCCACCATGATCGTCAGCTTGCCGTTCTCGGCGCCGGCCTGGCCGCCCGACACGGGCGCGTCGAGGAAGCCGACGCCGCGCTGTGCCGCGACCGCGTGCACCTCGCGCGCGACCTCCGCCGACGCGGTCGTGTGGTCGACGAGGATCGTGCCGCGCGCCATGCCCGCGAGCGCGCCGTCGGCGCCGGTCGCGACCGCGCGCACGTCGTCGTCGTTGCCCACGCACATCATCACGATCTGCGCGCCCTGCGCCGCCGCGGCGGGCGTGGGCGCGCTCCGGCCGCCGTAGGTCGCGACCCACTTGGCGGCCTTGTCCGCGGAGCGGTTGTAGACGGTCACCTCGTGCCCCGCGCGGGCCAGGTGCCCCGCCATCGGAAAGCCCATCACGCCGAGGCCAAGAAATGCGAGTTTCATAGTTGCTCCTCCCAGTGTTCGGCGCGCTTCGCCCGCGGCCGGCGGCCGTAGCGCCATTTCAGGAAAAAGATCGACAGTTGCAGCGACAGGCACGCGACGTTGGTCGCGATGATCGGCAGCGAGCCCAGGCGCACGCCGTACCACAGCCACAGCGCGGACCCGGTCGCGAGTATGCCGAACAGCCACCACGAGATGTCGTAGGCCGAGCGCGTGCGCACGATGCGCACGACCTGCGGCACGAACGCGAGGGTGGTGAGGGTGCCGGCGACGAGGCCGAGCGGGTCGTGGTTGCCGAACTCCATCGGCGGGTCAGTCCGCCGGCAGCGCGCGGCGGGCCGCGGCGGCCGCGCTGCGCACCTGCGCCGGCGCGGTGCCGCCCGCGTGGTCGCGGCTCGCGACCGAGCCTTCGAGCGTCAGCACGGCGTGCACGTCGTCGCCCACCAGCGGCGAAAACTGCCGCAGGTCGGCCACCGGCAGGTCGGCCAGGTCCACGCCCTTGCCCTCCGCGTGACGGACCGCACGGGCGACCGCCTCGTGGGCGTCGCGGAACGGCGCGCCCCGGCGCACGAGGTAGTCGGCGAGGTCGGTGGCTGTCGCGAACCCTTCAAGCGCCGCCGCGCGCATCCGGGCCGCGTCGACGCGGATGCCGCTGGCGACGAGGTCGCCCATGATCGTCAGCGTGTCGGCGAGCGTGTCGACCGTGTCGAACAGCGGCTCCTTGTCTTCCTGGTTGTCCTTGTTGTACGTGAGCGGCTGCGCCTTCATGAGGACCAGCAGCGACACGAGGTGGCCGATCACGCGGCCGCTCTTGCCGCGCACGAGCTCGGGCACGTCCGGGTTCTTCTTCTGCGGCATGATCGAGCTGCCGGTGCAGAAGCGATCCGCGAGGTTCACGAAGCCGAAGCGCGGGCTCGACCACAGCACGAGTTCCTCGGCGAAGCGCGAGAAGTGCACCATCATGAGCGCCGCCGCGGCCTCGAACTCGATGGCGAAGTCGCGGTCCGCGACGGCGTCGAGCGAGTTGCCGGCCACCGCGTCGAAGCCCAGCGACTGCGCGACGTGCGCGCGGTCGATCGGGAACGACGTGCCGGCCAGCGCCGCCGCGCCGAGCGGCAGGCGGTTGACGCGCTTGCGGCAGTCGGCGAGGCGCTCGGCGTCGCGCGCGAACATCGCCTCGTAGGCGAGGAGGTGATGGCCGAACGTCACCGGCTGCGCGACCTGCAGGTGCGTGAAGCCGGGCATGATCGTGTCGGCGTGCTGCTCGGCCAGGTCGATGAACGCGCGCCGCAGCGCGGTGAGCTTGCCCTGCAGCGCGTCGATCGCGCCGCGCAGCCACAGCCGCACGTCGGTCGCGACCTGGTCGTGGCGCGAGCGTCCGGTGTGCAGGCGCTTGCCGGCGTCGCCGATCAGTGCGGTCAGGCGCCGCTCGATGTTGAGGTGCACGTCCTCGTGGTCGAGCGACCACGCGAACGTGCCGGCGCGCACTTCCTCGCGGATCGCGGCCATGCCGCGTTCGATGTCCGCGAGGTCCTGCGCGGTGAGCACGCCGCGGGCGGCGAGCATGCGCGCGTGCGCGAGCGAGCCGTCGATGTCGACCTCGGCTAAGCGCCGGTCGAAGTCGACGGATGCGGTGTAGCGCTTGACGAGGTCGCTGACCGGCTCGGAGAAGCGGCCGGACCAGCCGCCCGGGGCATCGGAGGCGGCGGCAGGCGTCTTGGGATCGGACATGGCGGTTCTCTGAAGGCCCAGTTGCGCCGGCCGCGCGGGTTGCCGACAATGGATGCAGGGGAACCACGGGCGGCGGCGGCGGGCTTCATCGCCCGCGGCGCGCGTGCGCAGGTGGAACCGTGTGCCAACGCTGTGCGCTGGAGCGGGCGGACGGGCATGATGCTTGCATGCCGCCCCGAGACATGCCGTCGATTATAAGACAAAACGCGAATCGGCCGGTTTTGCCCGATTTCCGCAACCTGGGCACGGTCCTGCGCATCCTCCTGGCGGTCAACGCGGGGGCCGTGCTGTACGCGTTCGCCCGGGCGCAGACGCCGGCCGGGCTGGTCGACGAGTGGACGCTGGCCGCGACGGTCGTCGAACCCTACCTTTTCCTCATGCTGGCGCTCCTCTACGCCGGCTCGCCGAGGCTCGCGAAGTTGCCCTTTTCGACCGGGGCGGCGGCGATCGCGCTGACCACGGTGCTGGCCGGCATCGCGTGGTTCGCCGCCTACCGCACGCTGGTGCCGGCCCCGGCCACGGTGCTGCTCGCCTGGCTCGTGTGGGCGCTGTTCGCCACCGGGGCGCTGCTCCTCTACTTCCAGTTGCGGTCGCGCGCGCTGTCGCCCGCCATCACCGAGGCCCGGCTGCAGGCGCTGCAGGCCCGCATCCGGCCGCACTTCCTGTTCAACAGCATCAACGCGGTGCTGTCGCTGGTGCGCCAGGAGCCGGCGCGCGCCGAGGAGGCGCTGCAGGACATGGCCGACCTGTTCCGCGTGCTGATGCGCGACAACCGCGAGCTGGCGCCGCTGCGCGACGAGGTCGAGCTGTGCCGGCAGTACCTCGAACTCGAGAAGCTGCGGCTGGGCGACCGGCTGCGCATCGACTGGAACCTGAAGAGCATGCCGGGCGACGCGCTGGTGCCGCCGCTCGTGCTGCAGCCGCTGCTCGAGAACGCGGTGTACCACGGCATCGAGCCGTCGAGCGCGCCCGGGACCGTCCACATCAACGTGTTCCTGTCGCGGGGCGAGGTGCACGCGATCCTGCGCAACCCGTACCGCGCGGACGGCGGCACGCACCACGCCGGCAACAAGATGGCGCTCGGCAACGTGCGCGAGCGGCTCGCGCTGCACTTCGACGCCGAGGCGAGCCTCGAGTCGCGGGTCACCAAGGACGGGTACGAGGTGCACATCCGCCTGCCGTACCGCACGGCGGCGCGCGCCGCCGCGGGCGGCGAGGCACGGCCGGTGCCGGACGACGCCGGTGCGGCCGCGGGCAAGGGAGGGGCGGCCCGCGCCGTCCTGGTGCCCCGGTGGAAGTCGCCTGCCGCCGGCATGCAAGGCGGAACCACGACCGTGAAGGGAGCGGCCCATGGCTGAGCCGGCACTGCGCGTGCTGGTCGTCGACGACGAGGCGCCTGCGCGCCGCCGCCTGCGCGACCTCCTCGACGACTGCAGCAGCGCGCTGCCGATCGTGGTCGTGGGCGAGGCGCAGAACGGGCGCGAGGCGCTCGAAATCCTGCAGGGCGCCCCGGCCGACCTCGTGCTCACGGACATCCACATGCCGGACATGGACGGCATCGAACTCGCGAAGCACCTCCTCAAGCTCCCGCATCCGCCGGTCGTCGTGTTCACCACCGCGTTCCACGAGCACGCGGTGCAGGCGTTCGAGGTCAACGCCGTCGACTACCTCATGAAGCCGGTGCGCGTGCAGCGCCTGCTCGCGGCCCTGCAGAAGGTGCCGAAGCTCAAGCCCGTGCCGGCCGACAAGCTCGCGCAGCTTCCGGCCGCCGCGCGGCGCTTCCTGTCGGTGACCGAGCGCTCGCGCGTCGTGCTGGTGCCGCTCGAGGACATCGTCTATCTCAAGGCCGAGCTGAAGTACATCACCATCCGCACGTCGCAGCGCGAGTACCTGCTCGAGGAGTCGCTGACCAAGCTTGAAAGCGAGTTCGGCCCGCGGTTCGTGCGCGTGCATCGCAACTGCCTCGTCGCGCGCGATCACATCCGCGGGTTCGAGCGGCGCGTGAACGACGACGGCGACGCGCACTGGGAAGTGCTGCTGCACGGCGTGAACGAGTCGCTGCCGGTGTCCCGGCGGCAGCAGTTCGTCGTGCGGGGCGTGGGGAAGGTGCAGGTCTAGGCTTCCGGGGGACGGTCGGGTGTCGGACACCGCCGGCCGGCGGCCTGCCTGTCCGTCGCCTGGGCGAGGTCCCGGTGTCAGACACCGCCGATCGGCTTCCTGCCCATTCCCGCTACGAGCATGCGGTGTCTGACACCTAATCGCCCGTGCGTGCCTCGTGCATGCGGTGTCTGACACCTAACCGGTAAACTGCGCGCTTTGCCCCTGCCTCCCGCCGCCATGCGCACCCTCATCTGCGGATCGCTTGCCTACGACACCATCATGGTGTTCCCGGACCACTTCTCGCGGCACATCCTCCCGGAGCAGGCGCAGGTGCTGTCGGTGTCCTTCCAGATCGGCGAGATGCGCCGCGAATGGGGCGGGTGCGCGGGCAACATCGCGTACAACCTGAAGCACCTGGGCGGCGAGCCCGTCGTGATGGCCACCGTCGGCGACGACGGCCTCGACTACCGGGAGCGGCTGAAGGCGTTCGGCATCGGGGTCGACGGCGTGCGGCACGTGCCGGGTTCCTACACGGCGCAGGCCTTCATCATTACCGACCTCGACGACAACCAGATCACGGCCTTCCATCCGGGGGCGATGAACTTCTCGCACCAGAGCCGGGTGACGGACGTGCCGGGCATCGGGCTCGGCATCATCGCGCCGGACGGCAAGGAGGGCATGCGCGCGCACGCGGCGCAGTTCGCGGACGCCGGCATCCCGTACGTATTCGACCCGGGCCAGGGGCTGCCGCTCTTCGACGGGCCGGAACTCCTCGCGATGATCGACCGCGCGCAGTACGTCGCGGTCAACGACTACGAGGGACGATTGCTGGCCGAGCGCACCGGCCTCTCGCTCGAGGGCATCGCGGAGCGCGTGCGCGCCCTCGTCGTGACGCTCGGCGCCGACGGCTCCGTGATCCACGCCGACGGCGACACGTATCCCGTGCCCGCGGCCAAGGCGAAGGCGGTGCTCGATCCCACGGGCTGCGGAGACGCCTATCGCGCGGGCCTCCTCTACGGCATCGCGCAGGGCTGGGACTGGGAGCGCACCGGTGGCCTGGCGTCGGTGCTCGGCGCGCTCAAGATCGGCGCGCGCGGCGGGCAGAACCACGCCGTCACCCGCGAGCACGTGGACGCGCTCTACCGCGCGACGTTCGGCACGCACCTCTGGTAGTCCCGCCGTTGGCTGCGCCGACGCCGCCCCAGCCGGTCCGGCCGGCCCCGCTGCCGGTGCGCTGCTACCGGTGGACGCGCACGTGCGTGCACGTGCTGGCCGGAGTCGCGACCACGATGTTCGTGTTCCCGCTGGTGAGCGACGCGCGCCGGCGCCACCTCGTCAAGCGGTGGAGCGGGCGCCTCCTGCGCATCCTGCGGGTCGAGGCGCGCGTGGAGGGCGAGATCGCGCGCGACGGCAACGTGCTGGTCGTGGCCAACCACATCTCGTGGCTCGACATCTTCGTGCTGAACGCCCACCACCCGGTGCGCTTCGTCGCGAAGTCGGAACTCGCGCAGTGGCCCATCGTTTCGCAGATGATCCGCGGCGCGGGCACGGTGTTCATCGAGCGCGAGCGGCGCCGCGACACCCACCGCGTGAACCACGCGATGGCGCGCGTGCTCGCCAACGGCGACGTGGTCGCGATCTTCCCGGAAGGCACCACCACCGACGGCACCGACATGCTGCCGTTCAAGAGCTCGCTGCTGCAGCCGATCGTGGAGGCGGAGGGGCACCTGCAGCCGGTGGCGATCCGCTACCGCACCCGCGAGGGCGAGACGACGTTCGCGCCGGCGTACGTCGGCGACACGTCGTTCGCGCAGTCGTTCTGGAGCGTGTGCGGCGAACGAGCGCTCACGGTCGAGTTGGTGGCGCAGCCGGCGCTGCCGGCGCGCGCGCGGGACCGCCGCGAGCTGGCCCGTGCCGCGGAGGCGGCTATCCGAACGGCTTTGGCTGCACCGGCGAGCGCGACGGCACCTGGTACACGCGACGGTCCGGCAGCCTGACGCCGGTCAGCGGGCCGCCCCACAGGCAGCCGCTGTCGAGCATCAGCACGTTCGGGGCGAGCAGCAGTTCCAGCGTGGACCAGTGCCCGCACACGACGGTCTTGTCGGCGGAGCGCCGCGTCGGGTGCGCGAACCACGGCAGGTAGCCCGCCGGCACGTGCGCGGGGCCGCGCTTCTCCGCGAGTTCGAGCCGGTCGTCCGCGGTGCAGAAGCGCAGCCGCGTGCACGTGTTGACGATGCAGCGCAGGCGGTCGAAGCCGGTGAGCGCGTCGGACCACCGGTGCGGCTCGTCGCCGTAGAGCACGCCCAGGAACTCGTGCGCGGCGTCGCTCGCGAGCATCGCCTCCACCTCGCGCGACAGCGCGACCGCCTGCGGCACCGTCCACGACGGCACGAAGCCCGCGTGCACCATCGCGAGGTCGCCGTCGGCGACGACCAGCGGGCGCGCGGCGAGCCACGCGAGGATGGCGTCGCGGTCGGGCGCGGCGAGGATCGCGTCGATCGTGTCGCCGCGGTGCGGGCGGCGGTGCCCCGCAGCGACCGTCAGGAGGTGGAAATCGTGGTTGCCGAGGACCGTGGTCGCGGCAGTGCCGAGGCGCATCACCTCGCGCAGCACGGCGAGCGAGGAAGGGCCGCGGTTGACGAGGTCGCCGACCAGCCACAGCCGGTCGCTCGCGGGCGAGAAGCCGACGAGGTCCAGGAGTTCGCAGAACTCCGCGTGACATCCCTGGACGTCGCCGATCGCGTACAGCGCCATCGAGTGTTGGCGCGCGCGATCGCACGCACCGCTGATAGAATCCGGCGGATTGTAGCGAATCACGCCAGGCCTCGCACTTCCGGTGAGCTTCCCGTTAAATCCCCCGCAGCGCGAGGCCGTCCGCTATCGCGACGGCCCGCTCCTCGTGCTGGCGGGTGCCGGCAGCGGCAAGACCCGCGTCATCACCGCCAAGATCGCGCACCTGATCGAGCAGGGGCTCGACCCGGCGAAGATCGTCGCCATCACCTTCACCAACAAGGCGGCGCGCGAGATGCGCGAGCGCGCGCAGGCGCTCCTCAAGTCGCAGGGCAAGGCGGAGGCGGCGGGGCAGGTCACCATCGCGACGTTCCACTCGCTCGGACTGAAGATCGTGCGCAGCGAGGCGCGCGCGATGGGCCTCACGCCGCGCTTCTCGATCCTCGACCCGGGCGACCTCGAGAGCAT
Organism: Burkholderiales bacterium; assembly: GCA_046347715.1. GTDB lineage: Bacteria > Pseudomonadota > Gammaproteobacteria > Burkholderiales > Casimicrobiaceae > VBCG01. Next base: position 234,946 of record JAXMFO010000003.1, on the reverse strand, counting down.
CGTCGCGGAGCTGATCGCGACCTCCGACCGGGCGCGCGCCCGTGCCGCGCAGTGGAAGATCAGCGCGTGGAAGAACGCGCTCGTGTCGCCTGCCGCCGCGCTCTCCGCGGCGCAGGACGACGACGAGGTCGCCGCCGCACGCGCCTACGCGAACTACGACGAGGCGCTCGCGGCATACCAGGCGGTGGACTTCGACGACCTCATCGTGCGTCCGCTCGCGCACTTCGAGCGCAACCCGGAGGCCGCCGCACGCTGGCAGGCGAAGTGCGGGCACCTGCTGGTGGACGAATACCAGGACACCAATCCGGCGCAGTACCGCCTGCTGCGCGCGCTGGTCGGTCCGTCCACGCCGTTCACGGCGGTGGGCGACGACGACCAGGCGATCTACGGCTGGCGCGGCGCCACGCTCGACAACCTCGCCTCGCTGCCGCGCGACTATCCCGACCTCAAGGTCGTGAAGCTCGAGCAGAACTACCGCTCGACCGTGCGCATCCTGCGCTCCGCCAATTCGCTCATCGGCAACAACCCCAAGCTCTTCGACAAGAAGCTGTGGAGCGACCTGGGGCACGGCGACCCGATCCGCGTGACGCCCGCCGGCGACGAGGAGGCGGAAGCCGAGATGGTCGTCAACCGCATCTCCGCGCTCAAGTTCGAGCGGCGCGGCAGGTTCTCGGACTTCGCGATCCTCTACCGCGGCAACCACCAGGCCCGCGTGTTCGAGACCACGCTGCGCGCGCGCGGCATCCCGTACGACATCTCGGGCGGGCAGTCGCTGTTCGACCGGAGCGAGATCAAGGACATCGTCGCTTACCTGCGCCTCGTCGCCAACGACGACGACGATCCCGCGTTCCTGCGCGCGATCACCACACCCAAGCGCGGGGTCGGGCAGACCACGCTCGCGCACCTGTCGGAAGTCGCCGCCGCGCGGCACGAGAGCCTCTTCGCGGCGGTGTTCGCGCCCGAGCTCGCGGCCAAGGTGCCGGCGCGCACGCGCGAGACGCTCGACGAGTTCTGCGCGCTGATCAACGACCTGCGGTTCCGGGCGGAGCGCGAGCCCGCGGGACGGCTGCTGAACGAGCTGCTGCAGAAGACCGGCTACGAGTCGTGGCTCACCGACACGCTCGACAAGCGCGAGGCGGTCGACAAGGGCAAGAGCGTGCGCGACTTCGTCGACTGGCTGGCGCGCAAGGGCGAGGAGGAGGGCAAGGACCTCCTCGAGCTCACGCAGCTCGTTGCGCTGGTCACGATGCTCGAGAGCCGCGAGGGCGAAGGCGTGGATGCCGTGCGCCTGTCCACCCTGCACGCGGCCAAGGGGCTCGAGTTCCCGCACGTGTTCATGGTCGGGGTGGAGGAGGGCATCCTGCCGCACCGCGAGGCGATCGACCTCGGCAACGTCGAGGAGGAGCGGCGCCTCATGTACGTCGGCGTGACGCGGGCGCAGATGAGCCTGCACCTGTCGTACTGCCGGGCCCGCAAGCGCGCGGGGGAACGGGCATCGTGCACGCCGTCGCGCTTCATCGGCGAGCTGGCGCAGGAGGATCTCCGCTACGCCGACACGCCGCTGCCGCCCGACGAGGCGGCGAAGGAAAAGGCGGCGGGCAGCGAGCGCCTGGCGTCGCTCAAGGCGCTGCTCGCGCGGTGACGCCGCCTGGAGCCATGCAACCCCTCGTGCTGCGCGGCGACGCGCAGGGCGAGTTCATGACCGAGGAACGTTGCTCGATCCGCGAGCTCGCGAACCTCGCCGCGGATCCCGGCGTGTCGATCGCGCAGGCCCGCGTGCGTCCCGGCGTCGTCACCCGGTGGCACCGGCTGCGCGGCACGGTCGAGCGCTACGTGATCCTCGCCGGGCGCGGCCGCGTCGAGGTCGGCGACCTCCCGCCGACGGACGTCGGCCCCGGGGACGTCGTGCTGATTCCCGCCGACGTGCGCCAGCGCATCGCGAACATGGCCGACCGCGACCTCGTGTTCCTCGCCATCTGCTCGCCGCGCTTCGTGCCCGCGGCCTACGAGGATGTCGACCCCGCGCCGGACGGCGCGTGAAGGAGCCCCATGGGAACGCTCACCACTCCCGCCAGCGCGTGGCTCGTGCTGGTCGCCGCCGGCATGCTCGAGGTCGTGTGGGCCATCGGGCTCAAGTACGCCGACGGCTTCACGCGCCTCGTGCCGTCGCTCGTCACGCTCGTGGCGGCGGCGGGCAGCTTCTGGCTGCTGGCACTCGCCATCCGGGTGCTGCCGGTCGGCACCGCCTATGCCGCGTGGACTGGCATCGGCGCCGTCGGCACGGCGATGCTCGGGATGGTGCTCTTCGGCGAGCCCGCGACCGCAGCGCGGCTTGCGTGCATCGCCGTCATCGTCGCGGGCATCGTGGGACTGAAGCTGCTCGCGTGACGCCGGCGGTCGTGCCTGTAACTGACCTGTAAGCGCGGCGCGGCCTTGCCCCCGGTAGATTCACCGGGCTGGCGACGGCCGCCCGTGGGGGCGCGATCCGTCGGCCGCCGCCCGGTGCGACGCGTCGCAGGCGGGAACGGCGCCGTATCCCCGGCCCGGCACCTGTGCGCACGAGGAGGACGGACATGCGATTCCGGTACCTTGGGGCCGTGACGGGCCTGGGCCTGCTGCTCGGAGCGGCGCCGGCATGGGCACTGCCGGAGGCGGGCTGGTGGTGGAACCCGAACGAAAGCGGGCGCGGCTTCTTCGTCGAAAGCCAGGCCGACCTCATCTACCTCGCAGGCTACTTCTACGAGAGCGACGGTCGCGCGACCTGGCTCGTCGCGGGCGGCCCCAACACCGATCCGTACCGCTTCGACGGCCGGCTCCTGGCGTACGCCAACGGGCAGACGCTGCTCGGCGACTACCGGCCGCCGGCGCCACCGACGGACGCGGGCGCGGTCTCGGTCCGCTTCAGCGACGACACCCACGGCACGATCACCTGGCCCGGCGGCACCATCCCCATCGTCCGGCAACCGTTCGGCAGCGGGGCGCCGACGTTCGAGACCCACAACGGCTGGTGGTGGAACGAGGCCGAGAGCGGCCGCGGGTACAGCGTCGAGCGCCAGGGCGACACGCTGTTCCTGGTCGGCTTCATGTACGACGACGCGGGCCATCCGGTGTGGTACTACTCGGCGGGCCCGATGGCCTCGGAAACGCACTACAGCGGCACGTGGCTGCAGTTCGCGGGCGGGCAGACGCTCGGCGGTCCCTACCGGCCGCCGGAGGCGCCGCGGGTGGTGGGCGGGGTCACGATCGACTTCACCGCCACCAACGAGGCGAACGTCGAGTTCCGCGACCTGCCGGCCGCCGACGGCATCGTGCCGCGCGCGCAGAAGGGCGCGCCGAAGATGATCACGATCAAGCCGTCGTTCAAGGCGACGACCCTGCCCATTCCCGAGGTGCTCAAGGGCGGGTTCGTGTATGCCGACGAGTACGTGATCGATGCCCTCGGCAGCCACCAGCGCACGACCACCCGCTGGGACGTCACGAACGTCGAACTGGAACTCAACGCGGACGGCCTGGCGGGCCTTCCCGTGGACCGCGACCGGGCCGGCGGGCCGTGGTACCGCCTGTACGGGACTGCCGGCACGATCCGGCTGGAGATCGACCAGGAGACCATCACCGCGAGCGGTCGCTGCGTCATGCCGAAGAAGGAGGTCCAGGTGGCCCTGGCCCCGCGGGCGGTCAGCGTGACCATGAACTACTACGGGCAATATCTCGGCAAGGTCGATCAGCCCGCGGTTTCGATCCCGCTCACCCTGACGTGCACGGATAGCAAGGGCAAGACGTCGACCGTGACCGAAGTCGCCACGCCCGCCATGTCCTTCGACATCGACTTCAGCACGTCGAAGACCGTCAACGGTTCGCGGATCCTGGCCAAGGTCAAGCCGCCGGAGACGCTCCCGTTCGGCGTGGGCAGGCTCGACACGAGCTACGCCTGGAGCTTCTACAGCACGAAGTAGCGCCGGGCCGCGCCGGATGCGCGCCGGCCGGGGCGCGCCCGGTGCGCGTTGTTGTAGGCTTGGGCCATGCCGCGTGCCCGGTCGGGCACGCCACCAGGGGGCGATGCCCCGAGGGCCATGGCCGCAACCAGCACCTCCGTCGCCGCCGGCGCAGGATCGGCTGCACACGACCCGACGGCGCTCCTGCGCCACGCGTATGCGCTCGCATGGCGCGGCGCGCCGGAGGCGCTTCCCGCACTGGACGAGGCATGGCGCGAGGCTGCCGCACGGCGGCACGCAGCGGTTGCCGCGCAGGCGGCGGCCGCGGCGATCTGCATTCTCGACGCCGACTACCGCGACTACCGGGCGTTCCCGGCGTGGGCGCAGCGCCTTGCGGACCCGCCCTGGGTGCTGCGCGGCGAGGACCCGTCGGCGCGCCTCCTTCGGTACGGCGCGCTCGCGCTGTGCGCGCTGCACGCGGGCCGCGACGTCAGCGTGCGACCGGGCGTCCCGGAGGTCGTGTCGCTGCTGGCGCGCGCGACCGACGCCGACCAGGCCTTGCTCGGCGCCGCGGCGCTGATCGTTCCCTTGCACGATGCCCGCCGCGAGCGCGACTCCGCCCGGATCATGGTTGCGGCCCAGGAACATGCGCGGGATGCGGGACCGTGGACCGCCTCGCACTGGGCGTCCCTCTGCGGGCAGCATGCGCTGTTCAGCCATCGCCTCGACGAGGCCGACGCGCGCCTGCGCGACGCGTCGGCGATCGCGCAGCGGCACGGCCTGCGCGCGGTCGTGGTCATGGCGACCCTCATGCAGGCGCGTCTCGCCGTCGCCCGCGAGGACGACCACCGGGTGGCGGGACTCCTGGCCGGTGTGGAACCGGTGGACGACGAACGCGAGCCCATGTGGCGCGCGGTCATCCACCAGCTGCGCTCGCTGACGCAGTTGCGCGCCGGTCGCTCCCACGACGCGCTGAACGCGTCGCGGCTGGCCATCGCGTGGGCCGACCGTGCGGCGGCCCCGGGGGCCGAAGCGGCCCCGATGCGGTGCCTCGAAGGCTACTGCCTCGCGGCCGGCGGCGACGGGTTCGGCGCGGCGACGGCGCTGCGCGACGCCAGTCGCACCGGTACGCGCGCCCAGTCCCGGCAGGCACGGCTGATGGCGGACCTCGCCACCGCCGACGCGCTCGCCGCCGCCGGTCGCCGCGACGACGCGCTGCCGTACGTCGCCACGGCCATCGCCGAGGCGCGTGCGCTCGACTATCCGGCGTTCTTCTGGGCGGTGCCCGAGCTTGCGTCGCGCGTCTGCGCACTGGCGCTTTCCGCCGGCATCGCGACCGCGTACGTGCGAGGCGTCATCCGCACCCGCGGGCTCGCCGCGCCGCCGCAGCCGCCGGCGCAGTGGCCCTGGGCGTGCAGCATCGAAGCGCTCGGCAGGTTTCGCGTCGCGCTCGCGGGGCGGAGGATGGCGGACGAACTCGCCCGGACGTCGACCAAGCCGCTCGAACTGTTGCGCGCCATCGTGGCACTCGGAGGGCGCCACGTCGCCGTCGACCGCCTGGTCGCGCTGCTATGGCCGGGCAAGGGGCGGGTCGGTGCGCGAAGCGCATTCAACGTGACCCTGCTGCGCCTGCGCAGGCTGCTGGGAGACGACACCCTGGTCGCCATGTCGGCCAACGTGGTGTCGCTCGATGCAGGGCGGGTGGACGTGGACCGCTGGCGCCTCGAGTCCGCGCTGGCCGCTGCAGAAGGCTCCACGGTCGCCGATCGGCGCGACGCGCTCGCGACGCTGGTGGCCTGCTACGCGGGCCCGCTGCTTCCGGACGACGAGGCCGGGTGGATGGAGGCGGAACGACGGCGGCTGCGCCTGCGCGTCGACGCCGCGCTGGCGCACGGCGCGTCGCAACTGGCGCCCGTCGAGGCGGGATCGCTGTTGTCCCGCGCGCTGGCGGCCGATCCGGAACTGCCGCTGGCGGCCGGCGTGCTGCAGTCGGTCACGCACGCGTTGCGACCGTCGGGCACGCGGCGCCGGCGTCGGCCATCGGAGGAGTAGCGCCGCCGCGCGGCCGCAGATGGCCCGCTCGGGTGGGGGCGCCGGCGCAGCGCGGGGCGCGTGGAACCGGGGGGACGACCCAACGAAAAAGCGCGGCCCTGGGGCCGCGCTTTCCGGAACGCGCGAACTGCCTTACTTCGCGGCGCTGACCATGTAGTCGACGGCGGCCTTGATGTCGGCATCCGACAGCGACGCGTTGCCGCCCTTGGCCGGCATCACGCCCTTGCCCTTGATCGCGGACGTGTAGAGCGCGTCCATGCCCGTCTTGATGCGCGGCGCCCACGCGGCCTTGTCGCCGAACTTCGGGGCCCCGGCCACACCGGCGCCGTGACACGCGACGCACGTGCTGTCGTAGATCTTCTTGCCGTCGGCCGCAGCGGCGGCCGGCGCTGCGGCGGGCGCCGCCGCCGCGGGTGCGGCGGCCGGAGCCGCGGCGGGCGGATTGCCGGAGGCCAGCATGAACTCGATGGCCTTCTTCACTTCGTTGTCCGAGAGGTCGGCCATGCCCCCGCGCGCAGGCATGCCGGCGTGGCCCTTCAACGCCGACTGGTAGAGGCCGTTGATGCCGGTCTTCGCGCGCGCGATCCACGCCTTGCGGTCGCCGATCTTCGGCGCGTTGCCCTTGGCGTCGGGCGCGTGGCACTTCGCGCACACGGCGTCCACCACCTGCTGGCCGGTGCGCTCGGCGGGCGCGGCGCCGGCGGCCGGGGCAGCGGCAGGGGCGGCGGCCGCGGCCGGCGCGGCCGCGACGGCAGGACCGGTCCAGTTGGCCCCGCCCGCGTTGGCCATGTAGACGACGGCGCGCTTCACCTCGTCGTCGGTCAGCTCGCCGTTGCCGCCCCTGGCGGGCATGGCGCGGATGCCGTTGATGGCGTGCTGGTAGAGCGTGTCCTGACCCTGCGCGATGATCTTGCCCCACGCGGCCTTGTCGCCGAACTTGGGCGAGCCCGCGAGGCCCGTCTCGTGGCACGTCTTGCAGACCTGCTGGAACACCTGCTCGCCCGTCAGCATCCCCTTCGGCCCGCTCGGCGCCGCGAGCAGCACGGTGCCGAACGGCTGGATGCGCGCCATGGCGTCGTTCGAGGCCTGGTTCACGTCGCGCTCGCCGCTCGTGACGAGCTGGGAGACCAGCGCGACCAGCGTGATCGGCACGGCGAACGCGAGCAGCACGACGACGACGAGCTGCTTCGGGGTCTTGATCGGGGAGGAATGCTCTTCGGTCATGGTCCGGGACGAGAGAGTTGCCGGCAGGCGCGGGCGAGGATGACGGCCGTTGTCGCGCTGGCCGCAGGGTCAACCGAGGATTATACCGTTCCGGGCCCCGGGCGCGGAACCGGCATGGACGCCGCCGCGGCCGGAAGGCTACAATGGCAGGCTCCGCGCCCGTAGCTCAGTTGGATAGAGTATTGGTTTCCGAAGCCAAGGGTCACAGGTTCGAATCCTGTCGGGCGCGCCATCTTCCCTCCGCGGCACGCGACGACCCGCCGCAGTCCCGGTGACGCCCCGCGGCGTCGGGCCGGCTACTTCATGAGTTGCAGCAATGCGTTGGCCACGCCTGCGGGGTCGACGCTGACCGACGCGGTGGTCCGGCTCGAGCGCGTGGTGACGCTGCCGTCGGCGTTGCGCGTGGTGCTGCTCGAACTCGACAGCGTCGTCGATTTCTCCCACTTGCCGGGCATCGTGCCGGGGCCCCCGGCGCCGCCCATCATCATCAGCCCGCCGATGACGGCCGCCTTCACGGCCGGGTCCATGCCCGGCTTCGGCGGCTGCGCGGCCGCGGCGGCGATTGGCGTGCCCGGGCCCGTCGGCAGCGGTCCCGCCGCCACGCGCCGGTCGTACTCGCCCTGGTCGTACGCGTAGACGGTGGTGGCGTCCGGCTGCTCGTCGATCACGACCACCAGCGGACGTCCGGAGTCGTCGTCGTTGCCGAAGAGGCGCACGCTGCCGTCCGGGCGGTCCTCGACGCGGAAGCCAAAGCCGCGCAGCGAATCGAGCGCCTGCGTCCCGGTGCGTCCGGCGAAGACGTACGCGAGCGCGATGAGCGCGTTGCGGCGGTCGAAGATGCCGCCCGCCGCGATCATGCCCGGCGTGTCCTTCATCGTCCACGTCGCGAGGGTGAACTCGGGCTCGATGCGCGCGAGGCTGTCGGGGGCGCCGGCGACCTGCTTCACCTGGTCGAACGACATCATCACGCCCACGCGGTCGAGCGTGGGCAGGTCGAGGGCGAGCGCCGGCACGGCGGCGCAGGTGATTGCGACGGCGACGCAGAGGCGGTGCAGCGGCGAGGTCGGCATGACGGGATCCGGACGATGGGGCAGGCCGCGATCTTCCACTGCCGCCCGCGGCTTGCGCAAGCGCCGCAGCGCACGCGACGCGGAGGGGAGGGGAGGGATGCCCGCGTGCGGCAACGGCTGCGCGGGCCGTGGGAGAATCGCCTTGCCGTCGTTCGCCCGTGCGACCCGGCGCCGGGAAACGAGCACGACCGTCATGACCGAAACGCCTGCCTTCGTTGCCGCCCGCCGGGTCCTCGCCGCCCTGGACGCCGCGTTGCGGGGTGCCGTCGCGCGCGTAGCCACGGCCTGCGCGCGGGACGGGGTGCTCGACAGTGCCCGGCTCGACGCGCAGCAGTGGGTCTGCTACGAACTCGCGCTCGTCGCGGCCGACCTCTCCGCCGCGCGGACGCTGCTCGACGCCGCGGACGGCGGCCCCGCGCTCGACGCCGAGCTCGCGGAGCTCTTCGCGTGCGACGCGGCGGTCGCGGTGACCACCCGGCTGCAGGGCATCCACACCGCGATCGGCCTCGACCCGGCGCCGCTGCATGCGCTGGCCGCCGGCGACGATGTGCTTGCGCTGCGCCGCGCGGCGGGACCCGACGCCCTGTCGCGGATCGGTGCTGCCGTGGCCGCGGCCGACGGCGATGTCGCGGGCGTCCCGCTCGACGAGCAGGCTGCGCTGGCGTACGAGACGCTGCGGCGTTTCGCGGCGGACGTCGTCGCGCCGATGGCGGAGGCGATCCACCGTCACGATCTCACGGTGCCCGAGTCGCTGCTGCAGCCGCTGCGCGAGCTGGGGGTCTTCGGGCTCTCGATTCCGGAGCGCTACGGCGGCCACGCACCCGACGGGCGCGACAACACGCCGATGATGATCGCCGTGACCGAGGCGCTGTCCGAGGCTTCCCTCGCCGCCGCCGGGAGCCTCATCACGCGGCCCGAGATCCTCGCGCGCGCGCTGCTGGCCGGCGGCACCGAGGCGCAGAAGCAGCACTGGCTGCCGAAGCTCGCCGCGGGCGATCCGCTGTGCGCGATCGCGATCACGGAGCCCGACTACGGGTCGGACGTCGCGGGTCTTGCGCTGCGTGCCACGCCCGCCGACGGCGGGTGGCTCGTCAACGGCGCCAAGACGTGGTGCACGTTCGCCGGCATGGCCGGCGTGCTGATGGTCGTGACGCGCACCGACCCCGACCGCGCGGCTGGGCACCGGGGTCTCTCGTTGCTGCTGGTCGAGAAGCCGGCGTACGACGGCCACGAATTCGCATTCGTGCAGCCCGGCGGCGGCCGGCTCACGGGGCGCGCGATCCCGACCATCGGCTACCGTGGCATGCACTCGTTCGACCTCGCGTTCGAGGATTTCTTCGTGCCCGGCGCCAACGTGATCGGCGAGGCGGGCGGCCTCGGCCGGGGCTTCTACCTCACGATGGCGGGCATGGTCGGCGGGCGCATCCAGACCGCGGGCCGCGCGCTCGGCGTCATGGGCGCCGCGCTGAAGGCCGCGATCCGCTACGCGCAGGACCGCCGGGTGTTCGGCGCGCCGCTCGCCGACTATCCGCTCACGCAGGCGAAGCTCGCGACGATGGCGGCGCGCTACGCGGCCTGCCGGCACTTCGCGTACGCGGTGGGCCGCATGCTCGACGCCGGCGGCGGGGTCATGGAGGCGAGCCTCGCCAAGCTCCTCGCGTGCCGCACCGCGGAGTGGGTGACGCGCGAGGCGATGCAGATCCACGGCGGCATGGGCTACGCCGAGGAGTCGGCGGTGAGCCGCTACTTCGTCGACGCGCGCGTGCTGTCGATCTTCGAAGGCGCGGAGGAGACGCTCGCGCTCAAGGTGATCGCGAAGTCGCTGCTGGAAGAGGCGCTGCGGGCATGAGCGCGCCGCGCGCAGCGGGCCGGGGGACGGCGTGAGCCTGCAACTCCTCGACCTGCGCGTGATCGAGAGCTCGGCGTACATCGCGGCGCCGCTCGCGGGCCTCGCGCTCGCGCAGTCCGGCGCGGACGTCATCCGCGTCGAGATGATCGGCGGCGGCATCGACTATGGCCGGCTGCCGCTCATGCCGTCCGGCCGCAGCCTCTACTGGACCAGCCTCAACAAGAGCAAGCGCTCGATCGCGATCGACCTGCGGCGGCCGGAAGGGCGAGAGCTCGTGCAGGCGCTCGTGACCGCGGGCGGCGAGCGGGGCGGCGTTCTCGTCACCAACATCGTGACGGCGTGGCTCGCCCACGACCTGCTGGCCGCGCGCCGCGCGGACGTCGTCACCTGCACGATCGAGGGCAACCCGGACGGCTCGACCGCCGTCGACTATACGGTCAACAGCGCGACCGGCTACCCGATGCTCACCGGCCACGGCTCGGCCGCGGCGCCGGTCAACCACGTGCTGCCGGCGTGGGACATCGCGTGCGCGTACCAGGCGGCGCTCGCGGTCGTGTCCGCGGTCGAGCGGCGGCGGCGCACCGGCGAAGGTGCGCAGTTGCGCCTCGCGCTTTCCGACGTCGCGTTCACGATGCTCTCGCACCTCGGGCTCGTCGCGGAAGCCGATCTGCTCGACCGCGACCGCCCGGCCCTCGGCAACGACATCTACGGCGCGTTCGGCCGCGACTTCGGCACCCGCGACGGCGAGCGCGTGATGGTCGCCGCGATCTCCGCCGGGCAGTGGCACGCGCTCGTGAAGACGTGCGGGCTGGAGCGCGAGATCGCGCAACTTCAGCAGGCGACGGGCCGCGACTTCGCGCGCGAGGCGGACCGCTACGAGGGCCGCGAACTCATCGCGCCGCTGGTCGCGGCATGGTGTGCCGAGCGCAGCTTCGCGGACGTGCAGGCCGTGTTCGACGCGGGGCGGGTGTGCTGGGGGCGGTATCGCACGACGCGCGAACTCGTGCGCGACGATCCACGCGTCGGCCCCGGCAACCCGGTGTGGGAGCGGATGGAGACCACCGGCGTGGGCACGCACCTCGCGGCGGGTACGCCGCTGCGCGCGATCGGCGAGCCGCGCACCGCCGGCAGCCCGGCGCCGCTCATCGGCCAGCACACCGACGCCGTGCTGCACGAGGTGCTGGGACTCGACGCGCCCGCGATCGGGCGCCTGCACGACGCCGGCATCGTGGCCGGGCCGGAGCGCGATCCGACGGTGCGGTAGCCATCGAAACGGGTCTGACCCCGGGGCTGCGGCAACGACGCCGCCCCCACCGCCAACCTCTCCCCGCGCGCGGCGAGAGGGAGGTCCGTGCGCAAGGTGCAGTGCGGATGCCTCTTGCGGACGCTAAGGCAGAAGCAGCGACCCCAGCTCCATCGCCGCATCCTGCAACGGCCGCAGGAACTGCTCCGCGGCCTGTTCCGCTGTGACCGGGCGGCCCTGCAGGATCACGTTGATGCCGGCGACGTAGTGGCCGCCGGTGTCGCGCACCGGCACCGCGAGGGTCGCGAGCCGGCGCTCGATCTGGCCGCTCGTGAACGAATATCCGTGCTCGTGCGTGCGCCGGAGGATCGCGCGCAGCGCGTCGGGCGAGTTCACCGTGTGCTCGGTGTACGGCACGAAGCGCACGTGGGCGAGGAAGTCGTCCAGCTCGGACGGCGGCAGCTCCGCGAGCAGCACGTGGCCCACCGACGTGCAGAACGCCGGCAGGCGGCGGCCCACGTTGAGCGACGGCGACATGATGCGCGACGACGCCGAGCGCGCGACGTAGACGATCTCCTCGCCGTCGAGCACGGCCAGCGAGCACGCCTCGCGCGTCTCGTCCGAGAGGCGGTCGAGGATCGGCTGCGAGAGCACCGCGATCGGCGACGCGGACAGGTATGCGTGCGAGAACGACAGCACGCGCGGGCGCAGGTAGAAGCGGCGCGCGTCGTCCATCGTGACGAAGCCCAGCTTCACCAGCGTGTGCAGGCTGCGGCGCGCCGCGGCGCGCGGGATGCCGGTGAGGTGCGCGACCTGCGCGATCGTCACCCGGCGCCGCTTGTCGGAGAGCGCCAGCATGACCGAGAGCCCGCGGGCGAGCGCGGTCACGAAGTCGGGGTCGTCGTGGTACCGCGCGATGAGGTCGGGCGCGATGCCATGCGCGTCGAAGCGGGCGAGGCCCTCCGCGCGCGGCTTGGCCGCTGCCGCCGGCTCGCGGGCCGCCTTGGTGCGCCCTTGGCCGGACGCGGGCGTTGCTGACGTGATGTCGTCTTTCATGGCGCTATGGTGCCGCCTCTGGCGAACGGACGGCACCGATATCCGATGGAAGTGGGCGAATGGCGCACACAATACCGCAATGCGCCCTTGACCCGCAATGGGCCGGCTTTTATCGTTTCGATCCATAGGCCCGGCGCAACATCACCCGGGCCGGCGCAACGAGCGGACGCGACGAACGCCGCCGGCGCCGACTCTGGAAGGAGGAAGCACCCGCAAGCGGCAGGTCCCGCAAGTCCCGCCACACCGCCGGCAGCGTCCCGCGGGTGGCCCCGGAGGCCGCCGATCCATCCCCACGACCCACCGCCCGCGCAATTCGCGCGGCGGGCCATCCTGATCACGGGCGCGTTCCCCGCGCCGCCCCACGAAGCTCGAGGACGAACCATGGCCAGTGCACCGGAAGTGAAGAAGGGCATCACCGAGGAACAGCAGCAGGAACTCGACGAAGTCTTTGCCCGCGCGCGCAAGGCGCTCGCGATCATCGAGACCTACGACCAGGCGAAGGTCGACCGGCTGTGCCAGGCGGTGGCCTGGGCCGTGGCGAACAAGCGGACGTTCACGCGCCTCGTGAAGGAAGGGATCGCGGAAAGCGGCCTCGGCGATCCCGTGAGCCGCATGGGCAAGCGGATGAAGATCCGCGGCGTGCTGCGCGACGCGCTGCGCCAGAAGAGCGTCGGGATCATCGAGGACCTGCCGGAGAGGGGCATCGTGAAGTACGCGAAGCCGGTCGGCATCATCGCGTGCATCGTGCCGACGACCAACCCGGACCTGACCCCCGCCGGCAACGCGATCTACGGCATCAAGGCGCGCAACTGCGTGATCTTCTCGCCGCACCCGCGCTCGAAGAAGACGTCGTTCGAGACCGTGCGCCTGATGCGCGAGGCGCTGGTGCGCGAAGGCGCGCCGGCCGACATCCTGCAGTGCCTCACCAAGGTCAACATCCCGATGTCGCAGGCGCTGATGGCGCGCGCCGACCTCATCATCGCGACCGGCGGCCAGCCGATGGTGCGCGCCGCGTACAGCTCCGGCACGCCGGCCTACGGTGTGGGTGCCGGCAACTCGACGATGATCATCGACGAGACCGCGAACGTCCAGGAGGCGGCCTACAACACGCGCCTGTCCAAGACGTCCGACTTCGGATCGGGCTGCTCGGCCGACGGCAACCTCATCATCCAGGAATCGATCTTCGACGCGATGGTCGCGCAGCTCCAGAAGGAAGGCGGCTACCTCGCGAACGACGCCGAGAAGGCCGCACTCAAGAAGGTGATGTGGGACGACGAGGGCCACCGGCTGCCGGACACGGTGGCGATCGCGCCGCAGCAGCTCGCGAAGGCCGCGGGCTTCACGATCCCGGCCGACCGCAAGTTCATCTTCGTGCACGGCGACGGCATCGGCAAGGAGCACTTCTACTCGAGCGAAAAGCTCACCACGCTGCTCGCCGTCTACAAGTACAGGACGTTCGACGACGCGCTCGCGATGATGAAGGCGGTGTACGAGGTGGGCGGCAAGGGCCACTCCTGCGGCATCTACTCGTTCGACCAGGACCACATCCACCGCCTCGCGATGGCGGCGCCGGTGAGCCGGATCATGGTGCGCCAGCCGCAGTCGAAGGCCAACGCCGGCGCGTTCAACAACGGCATGCCGATGACCTCCAGCCTCGGCTGCGGGACGTGGGGTGGCAACATCGTCTCCGAGAACGTGCACCTCAAGCACTACATGAACACGACGTGGGTGTCGGTGCCGATCAAGGAGGACAAGCCGTCCGACGAGGAACTCTTCGGCGACTTCTACGACCCGGCGCTGGAAGAGGAGCCGGAGACCATCACGACTTAGCGTCGAGAAAGCGCGTACCGCGTTTTCTCGACGGAACTTCCTAACGGCAAGTCAGAGGGGCGGCTTCGGGCGGCCGCGCGCCGCCCCTGAACAGAAGCTACGCAACGACGAGATCGACTCACACGCGGTGCCCATGCGGGCATCGTCATCTGGCGAATACATGAAGACTTCCGACGAAATCCTCGCCGACGCGTCCGCGTGGTGGGACACCTCCATCATCGACATCCACCCGGGCAAGATCGCGATCCGCGGCTACCCGATCGAGCAGCTGATCGGCAACGTGCGCTTTCCCGACATGATCTGGCTGATGCTGCGCGGGGAGTTGCCGACGCGCGGCCAGTCCGACCTCCTCGAGGCGGCGCTGGTGCCGGGGGTGGACCACGGTCCGCACGCGCCCTCGATCGCGATCTCGCGCATGGCGGTGACCTGCGGCCTGCCGGTCAACGGGGCGATGGCCTCGGCGATCAACGTGCTCGACGACGTGCACGGCGGCGCGGGCCAGCAGTGCATGGAGCTGTACCTCGAGATCGACCGTACGGCCGGTCCGGACGGCAACCTCGTCGCCGTCGCGACCGACATCATCCGCCGCCGCCGCGAGGCAGGCGACAAGATCGTCCCCGGCTTCGGTCACCGCTTCCACCCGATCGACCCGCGTGTCGTGCCGCTCTTCCGGCTGGTCGACCGCGCAGTGGCGGCGGGCGACGTCGGCGGTCGCTTCGCGCGCATCGGCCACGCGGTCGAGGACGCGCTGGCCGCGATCACCGGCCGCACGATCACGATGAACATCGACGGCATCACGGCCGTGATCTTCTGCGAACTGGACTTCGAGCCGGAACTCGGTCGCGGCCTATTCATCCTCTCGCGCTCGGTGGGCATCCTCGCCCATGCGTGGGAGCAGAAGCAGCGCGGGCGCCGCATCATGGGCCCGATGCCCAAGGAAATCCCGTACCGCTACAGCGGACCGGCGCGCCGCGACGTCCCCGGCGCCGCCAAGAGCTGACACCCCCAAGACCGAACGAGGCGGCCCACGCCGCAGCCCGCCCCCAGGAGCCCCCACCCGTGAAAGCCACCATCGCAGAACTGCTCGTCGAGTACCTCGAGGCGCGCGGCGTCCGCCACATGTTCGGCCTGTGCGGCCACACGAACATCGCCGTGCTGGCGGCGCTGTCCAAGAGCAAGCAGATCCGCTTCATCAACACCCGCCACGAGCAGATCGCGGCGCACGCGGCCGACGGGTACGCGCGGGCGACCAACAAGGCGTCGGTGCTGCTGTCGCACCTCTCGCCCGGCCTCACCAACGCGGCCACCGGCGTGGCCAACGCGGCGCTCGACTCGATCCCGATGGTGGTGATCGCCGGTGACGTCCCGACCCACTACTACGGCAAGCACCCGCACCAGGAAGTGAACCTGCACGCCGACGCGTCGCAGTACGAGATCTACCGCCCGTTCGTGAAGCGCGCGTGGCGCGTGGACTCGCCGCACCTCTTTCCCGAGATCCTCGAGAAGGCGTTCATCCTGGCCGAGAGCGGCCGTCCGGGCCCGGTGCTGGTCGACGTCCCGATGGACATCTTCAGCAAGGAGATCGACCGCAGCCTCGTGACCCGCGCGCTCGCGAACACGAAGTCGCTCGCCAGGCCATCGCTGGACGAGGACACCGCGGAGAAGATGATCCGCGCGCTGCTGGGCGCGAAGGCGCCGGTGCTGTACGTCGGCGGCGGGATCCTGCTCGCCGACGCGGCCACCGAGCTGCGCGAACTGGCCGAGCACCTGTCGCTGCCGGTCGCGCACACGCTGATGGGCAAGGGCGCGCTGCCCGACGACCACCCGCTGATCCTCGGCATGACCGGCTTCTGGGGCACGCAGTACATCAACGACAAGACCCGCAACGCCGACTGGATCCTGGCGCTCGGCACGCGCTTCTCCGAAGCCGACTGCAGCTCGTGGGAGGAGGAATACACCTTCCGCATGCCGCCGACGAAGCTCATCCACATCGACATCGACCCGGCCGAGATCGGCCGCAACTTCCCGGTCGAGATCGGCGCGGTGGCGGACCTGAAGCCGGCGCTCTCGGTGCTGCTGAAGGTCGCCCGCCGGCTGGCGCCGAACGGCATCAAGCGCGAGGCGCTGGTGGCGGAGATGGCGAAGAGCCGCGCGGACTTCGTGGCCGGCAACGCCGCCGCGATGAAGAGCGACGCGTGGCCGATGCGCCCCGAACGCATCCTGGCCGACCTGCGCGCCGTGATGCCGCGCGACGCGCTCCTGTGCACCGACGTGGGCTGGAACAAGAACGGCATGGCGCAGCAGTACCCGATCTACACGCCGGGCAGCGTGTACACGCCGGGCGGGTTCGCGACGATGGGCTTCGGCTCGCCGGCCGCGCTCGGCGCCAAGCTCGCGCAGCCGGACAAGGTGGTGGTCGCGCTGATCGGCGACGGCGGCTTCGGCCAGAACCCGGCCGCGCTCGCCACGGCGTTCGAATCCGACATTCCCGTGATCTGGGTCATCATGAACAATCATGCCTTCGGCACCATCGCAGGGCTGGAGTCGGCGCACTACGGGACGACGTTCGCGACGGTGTTCGAGAAGGATGGCAAGAGCTGGTCGCCGGACTTCGCGGCCATCGCCCGCGCCTACGGCGTGGACGGCGTGAAGGTCGAGTCCGCGGCGCAGTTCAAGCCGGCGCTGGAAGCGGCCGTGCGGGCCGGGCGCCCGTGCGTGATCGACGTCTACATGAAGAACGAGCCGGTGCCGACCGCCGGGCACTGGAACATCATGGACATCTACTCGCCGGGCAGGAAGGTCCATCACGTGGCGACCGGCGACTGACACGAAGCTGCCCAGGAACGAGAGGACAACGTGCGCGAGACCAAGCTCATCCACCTGCGCGGCAAGCCCGTCGCCGACGGCGCGCTGCCGCTCATCTGCACGCCGCTCGTCGGCCGCGACCGTGCGGCCGTGCGCGCGGAGGTGGAGGCGGTGGTGCCGAAGCGACCGGAGCTCATCGAGTGGCGCGTCGACTTCTTCGCGGCCATCGGCGACGTGCAGGAGGTGATCGCGACGGCGCGCGAGATCGCGGCCGCCGCGCAGGGCATCCCCGTGCTCTTCACGCGCCGCTCGACGGACGAGGGCGGCGAGCCCATCGCCATTTCGGAAGCGCAGGTCGTCGCGCTGTACGAGGCCGTGTGCGCGGCAGGCTGCGTGGACATGGTCGACTACGAATGCGCGAAGCCGGCGGAGGACTTCGCCCGCGTGCGCACGGCGGCGAAGGCGGCGGGCATCGTGCTCGTCGCCTCGTTCCACAACTTCAAGGCCACCCCGGACAAGGCCGCATTGCTGGACCGGTTCACGCGCGCGCAGCAGCTGGGCGGCGACGTCGCCAAAGTGGCGGTGATGCCCACCGGTCCGGACGACGTGCTGACGCTGCTCGCCGCAACCTCGGCTGCCCGCGAGGCGCTCGACATCCCGCTCGTCAGCATGTCGATGGGGCCGTGGGGCTCGCTCTCGCGCATGGTCGGCTGGGTCTACGGTTCGACCGTCACGTTCGCCGTCGGCAAGAGCAGCTCCGCTCCGGGGCAGGTGCCCATCGAGGAACTGCGCGCGGTGCTGGCGACGACGCGGCGGACGGTGCTGGGCCGCTAGCGGCGCACGAAAGACGACGATGAAGCAGGAATTTTCCCTCGCGCACCTGACGGTGCTGGGCTGCGCCCCGCCGGAGATGACGTACATCGCCGCGCGCGCGGGCTACGACTACGTCTCGATCCGGCCGATCTTCATGGGCCTGCCGGGCGAGCCCAACTACGCGCTCGCCGAGAACCGGCAGATGCTGCGGCAGACGAAGGCGGCGCTCGCCACCACCGGCGTGCGCGTGCACGACATCGAGCTTGCGCGCATCCTCGAAGGGGTCGATCCGCGCACCTACGTGCCGGCGATGGAAGTCGCGGCCGAACTGGGCGCCAAGGCGGTGCTGTCGTCGATCTGGGGCGGCGAGCGCGACTACTACGTCGAGAAGTTCGCCGAGCTGTGCGACCTCGCGAAGCCGTTCGGGCTCACGGTCGACCTCGAGTACGTGCCCATCGCGGCGGTGAGGAACCTCGCGGGTGCAGTCGACGTGCTGGCGACCGTGAAGCGCAGCAACGCGGGCCTCATGCTCGACATGCACCACTTCCACCGCGCCGGCGACGACCCGGCGGCGCTCGACGCGCTGCCGCGGCAGTGGTTCCACTTCGCGCACCTGTGCGACGCGCCGGCGGAGATCCCGACGGAGCGGCAGGAGATGATCCGCATCCTGCGCGAGGCGCGGCTCTACGTCGGCGAGGGCGGCATCGACGTCGCCGGCATCCTCGCGCACGTACCGCCCTGCGTGTACTCGATCGAGCTGCCGAACAAGGAGCGCCACCTGGAGCTCGGGTACGCGGAGCACGCGACCCGCTGCCTGGAGACGCTGAAGGCGTACCTCGCCCGCAACGCCGAACGCATCGCCGACCCGGCGCTGGCCTGACGCGGCCGGCACGCATCCCATGAACGTCCCATCGACCCCATCCCGTTGCTCCCGGCGCGGCGCGTGTGTTGCCGCCGAGCCGGCGGGGAGAGCCTCGTGAAGCACCACATCGTCATCGACACGCGCGGCAAGAAGCGCGACGGCGACACGCCCCTCGTCTGCACGCCGCTCGTCGGCCGTACGCGCGAGCGGCTGCTGGCCGAGGCTGCGAAGGTGCTCGCCAAGAAGCCCGACGTCGTCGAGTGGCGCGTCGATCATTTCAAGGACGTCGCCGACACGGGCGCCGTGCTTGCCACGCTCGGCGACCTGCGCAAGGCCATCGGATCGGCGCCGTTGATCTTCACGTGCCGCGCCGCGGTGGACGGCGGGCACAAGGTGCCGCTCGACGCGGACGGCGTCGTCACGCTGCTCGAGGCCGTGAGCGCGTCGCGCCTGGTCGAGTTCGTGAGCTTCGAGCAGACGCAGGGGCCGGTGCGCGTGCGCCGGGTGCGCGAGTTCACGAAGGCCAACGACGTGCGACTCGTGCTCTCGTACCACAACACGTCGTACACGCCGTCGCAGGACCAGCTCGTCGACCGGCTGCTGGAGGCCGAGCGCATGGGCGCCGACGTGGCGATGGTGCAGGTCATGCCGCGCGACGCGGCGGACGTGCTCACGCTGCTCGCCGCCACTGCGGTGGCGGACCGCAAGTCGCACATCCCGCTGATCGGCGTGTCGCTCGGGCCGCTCGGTGCGGTCAGCCGCATGGTCGGCGGCCTCTTCGGCTCGGGGCTGTCGTTCGCCGTGGGGGACTCGGCGTCCGCGCCGGGGCAGATCCCGATCAGCGACCTCGTGACCGTGCTCGACATCATCCGCCGCTCGCGCGGCGGCGAAATGTTCTAGGAAGAAAGAGGGGGAGTCGTGGTGCTACGTCTCGTCGACGGCTACTTCCGGCTGCTGCGGTTCTTCATCGCTGCGTGCCTGGTGGTGATGGTCGTCCTGGTGTTCGGCAACGTCGTGCTGCGCTACGGCTTCAATTCCGGGATCACCGTGTCGGAGGAGCTGTCGCGCTGGGTGTTCGTGTGGCTGACGTTCGTCGGGGCGCTGGTGGCGCTGCGCGACCACAAGCACCTCGGCATGGACTCGGTGGTGTCCAAGCTGCCGCCGGCCGGCAAGAAGGCCTGCTTCATCCTCTCCAACCTGCTGATGCTGGGCTGCGTCGTCGTGTTCGCCATCGGCAGCTGGCAGCAGACGCTGATCAACATCGGCAACGCGGCGCCGGCGACGGGCCTGTCGTCCGGCTGGTTCTACGGCGTAGGCTTGTTCTTCTGCGCCACCGCCGCGCCGCTCATCGTGCGCAACGTCTGGCAGGCGATCACGGGCCAGCTTTCCGAGCACGAGATGATCCAGGTGCAGGAATCGGAGGACAAGGTGGAGCTCGAGAAGATGTCCGCCCACGACGCCCCCGGCGCCAGGCGCTAAGTCCGGGAGACGACCGTGACCATCGCCGTCTTCCTGTTCTCGCTGCTGGGCGCCATGGCGCTCGGCATGCCGATCGCCTTCGCGCTGCTCGTGTGCGGTCTCGCGCTCATGTGGCAGCTCGACATGATGGACGCGCAGATCATCGCGCAGAACCTCATCAACGGCGCCGACAGCTTCCCGCTCATGGCCGCCCCGTTCTTCATGCTGGCGGGCGAGATCATGAACACCGGGGGGCTGTCCAAGCGCATCGTGAACGTCGCGCTGACCCTCGTCGGCCACGTGCCGGGCGGCCTGGGCTACGTCGTGATCGTGGCCTCGTGCATCCTGGCGGCACTGTCCGGATCGGCGGTCGCCGACGCCGCGGCCCTGTCCGCGCTGCTCTTCCCGATGATGGTCCGTGCCGGCCACGATCCGGCGCGCTCCGCGGGCCTGATCGCCGCGGGCGGCATCATCGGTCCCATCATCCCGCCGTCGATCGGCTTCATCATCTTCGGCGTCGCGGCGCAGCTCTCGATCTCCAAGCTGTTCCTCGCGGGGATCGTGCCGGGCATCCTGATCGGCGTCGGCCTCGCGGTGGCGTGGTGGTGGTGCGTGCGCCACGAGAAGGTGGTCCCGCCGCCCAAGGCCTCGGCGAAGGAAGTGGTGAAGTCGCTGGTGGACGGGGTGTGGGCGCTGATCCTCCCCGGCATCATCATCTTCGGCCTCAAGTTCGGCGTCTTCACCCCGACGGAAGCCGCGGTGGTATGCGCCGTCTACGCCCTTTTCGTGGCGATGTTCATCTACCGCGAACTGAAGTGGCAGGACCTGTGGGGCGTGATCGCCAACGCCGCGGAAACCACCGCGGTCGTGATGTTCCTGGTGGCGGCGGCACTGGTGTCCGCGTGGCTCATCACCATCGCCGAGCTGCCCGCGCAGGTCACCAAGCTGCTCGCGCCCTTCATGGGCAGCCCGATTATGCTCATGCTCGCGATGCAGCTCCTGGTCGTGATCGTCGGCACCGCCCTCGACATGACCCCGACCATCCTGATCCTGACGCCGGTGCTGATGCCGATCGTCAAGCAGGCCGGCATCGACCCGATCTACTTCGGCGTGCTCTTCATCATCAACAACTCGATCGGGCTCATCACGCCGCCGGTCGGCACGGTGCTGAACGTCGTGTGCGGCGTGGCCAAGATCAAGATGGACGACATCGTGAGGGGTGTCTGGCCCTTCATGATCGCGCAGCTCATCGTTCTGACGCTGCTGATCCTGTTCCCGATCCTGGTGATCGGGCCGGCGAAGTGGTTCAGCTGAACGCAACGGATTACGAGAGGGGCGGCCCTTGGCGCCGTCCCGTGACGCCAGTCGCAACCTGAGGAGAAGACGAGTATGAACAAGCTGGTGATGACGGCCGTCGCGGCCGTGTGTGGCGTGATGTTCGTGGCGGGAGCCGCGCAGGCGCAGGTGCGCGAGCAGTCGTTCCGCTGGACGACGGCGAACCCGGACGGGCACCCGATCCCGGCGGGCGGCAAGAAGTTCGCCGAGCTGGTCGCGGCGAAGAGCGGCGGCAAGATGCAGGTGAAGCTCTTCCCGGGCGGCGTGCTGGGCGGCGACGTGCAGGTCCTCTCGGCCGTGCAGGGCGGCACCATCGACATGGCGTCGATGAACTCCGGCATCCTGCAGGGCCAGATCAAGGAATATGCCATTGTCGACTTCCCGTTCCTGTTCAACGACGCCAAGGAAGCGGACGCGGTCCTCGACGGCCCGATCGGCAAGCAGCTCGCCGACAAGATGCCGGAGAAGGGACTCGTGCACCTCGCGTACTACGACCTCGGCTTCCGCAACGTCACGGACAGCAAGCGCGCGATCAAGACGGCCGACGACATTTCCGGCCTCAAGATCCGCGTGATCCAGTCGCCGATCTACATCGACACGTTCTCGGCGCTCGGTGCCAACCCGGTCCCGATGTCGTTCACCGAGGTGTACACCGCGCTGGAGCAGAAGTCGATCGACGGCCAGGAGAACCCGTACACGGTGATCGAGGCCAACAAGTTCCAGGAAGTGCAGAAGTACCTGGCGGCGACGAGGCACATCTACAACCCGCAGTCGATGTTCATCAGCAAGAAGACGTGGGACAAGCTCAACGCCGACGAGCAGAAGGTCCTGCTCGACGCCGCCAAGGAATCGGCGGTCTACCAGCGCAAGGTGTCGCGCGACGCGCAGGACGCGGCGCTCGCCAACCTGAAGCAGAAGATGGAATACACGGAGCTGCCGCCGGCGGAACTCGCCAAGATCCGCACCAAGCTGAAGCCCGTCATCGACAAGTACAGCCAGCAGGTCGGAGCCGACTTCGCCAAGCAGGTGTACACCGAGATCGACAAGGTCCGCGGCACGAAGTAATCTTCGCGCACGAGCAGTCGTGACATGGAACGGCCCGCGGTGCGGGCCGTTTCGTCTTGTGCAACGCTTGAATCCGAGGCAGCCCCGTGATCGATCCCCGCCAGGCCCGCGCGGCCGCCGACCTTCTCGTCGCCCACCGCCGGGCCGGAACGCGCATCGCGCACCTGCCGCCGGACATGCGGCCGGCCGCGCGCGCCGACGGGTACGCCGTGCAGGCGTGCTGGATGGCGACGACCCGGGTGCCCCTGTTCGGGTGGAAGATCGCCGCCACCAGCACCGCCGGGCAGCGTCACATCAACGTCGACGGGCCGATCGCGGGCCGCATCCTCGCGGAGTCGGTGCTGCCGGACGGCGCCGTGGTGCCCCTGGCCGGCAACCTGATGCGGGTGGCGGAACTCGAGCTCGCGTTCCGCATGGGGGCCGACCTGCCGCCGCGCGCGCGGCCTTACACGGTCGACGAAGTGATCGCCGCCGCCGCCACGCTGCATCCGGCGATCGAGATTCCCGACTCGCGCTACGAGGACTTCTGCGCGGTCGGCGCACCGCAGCTCATCGCGGACAACGCGTGCGGGTTGCTGTTCATGCTGGGTCCCGCCGCGCCGTTCGACTGGCGGGGCCGCGACCTCGCGGCGCACGCGGTCGGCGCCGACGTCGCGGGCAAGACGCACCACGAGGGCCAGGGCCGCAACGCGCTCGGCGACCCGCGGGTGGCACTTGCGTGGCTGGCCAACGAGCTGTCCGGCCTCGGCATCACGCTGCGCGCGGGCGAGGTCGTCACGACGGGGACCTGCCTCACGCCGATCCAGGTCGTCCCCGGCGACCGGGTGGCCGCGGACTTCGGCGACCTGGGCACGCTCCACGTGAGTTTCGCCTGACGGGGCGCGCATGACGCTCCAGCAGCTGCGGGCGCTGTGCGAGATCGTCGATCGCGGCCTGCACCTTTCCACCGCGGCGTCCGCGCTGCACCGCTCGCAGCCGGCGCTGTCGCGGCAGCTGCAGGCGCTGGAGCGCGACCTCGGCATCGAACTCTTCGCGCGCAAGCGGAACCGCATCGTCGAGCTGACCCCCGCCGGCGCCCAGATCGTGGCGATCGCGCGCCGGATGCTGGCCGACGCCGACCTCGTCGGCCGTGTCGCGGGCGAGACCAGCGACCCGACGCGCGGCTCGCTGACGGTGGCCACCACCCACACGCAGGCGCGCTACACGCTGCCGAAGGTCATCGGCACGTTCATGAAGCGCTATCCCGAAGTGCGCCTCACCTTGCGCCAGGCCACGCCGCAGGGCTGCGCGGTGATGGTGGCGCTGGGGCAGGCCGACCTCGCCATCTGCACGGAGACCGTCGGCGAGCCGTCCGAGGTCGTCGCGGTGCCGTGCTATTTCCTGCAGCGCAGCGTCGCCACGCCGCTGCGCCACCCGCTCACCCGCACCCGGCCGCTCACGCTGGAGGCGCTCGCCCGCTTCCCCGTCATCACCTACGAGGAGGGCTTCAACGGGCGGCGCGTGGTCGACGAGACCTTCGCGCACGCCGGACTGAAGCCGCGGGTGATCCTCTCCGCGGTCGACGCGGACGTGAGCAAGGCCTACGTCGAGATGGGGCTCGGCATCGCGATCCTCGCGTCGGTCGCGATCGACCCGAAGCGCGACACCGGCCTGCGCCGCCTCGACGCGTCCCACCTGTTCCGGCCGAGCTGCCTGTCCGTGATGATCCGCCGCGGCACCTACCTGCGCCGCTACATGACGCACTTCATCGAGCTGTTCGCGCCGCACGTGGGGGCGGCCGACATCGAGCGCGCGCTGGGCGGCGGCCGCGCCGAACGGGGCCGCCGCAACCTGCCCACCCTGTGACGACCTCGCCGTCCAGCATGCATTTCCTGCATCCTGGACGGCGATAACGCATTGGCGGCGGCTCGCCTTCTGTCGTATCGTTGCAGCCTCGCCGTGCCGTCCTCCACCCGATGTACAACGTCGTTCACCACCGCTTCGAGCGCCCTGCCGTCGACATCGTCGAGGGTTTCCGGGGCATCTGGAGCTCGACCCTGGCGGACACCATGGGCCGCCACGGCGTCCTCGGGCCTGAGATCCGGCCGATATTCGAGACCATCTCGCTGCTGGGCGTGGCATTCACCGTCCAGAACTATCCGGACGACAACGTGACCACGCACCGGGCGCTGGAACTGGTGCAGCCCGGTGACGTGCTCGTGATCGACGAGGGCAACGGCAACACCACCGGGGCGTTCGGTCACAACATGTCGCTGGAAGCGCGCAAGCGCGGCGTGACCGGTCTCGTGACCAACGGCCACATCCGCGACGTGCGGCTGCTGCGCGAGGAGCGCTTCCCCGTTTACTGCCGGGGCGTCTCGCCGCGGTCGGCGCAGAAGAACACCCCGGGCTCCATCAACGTCCCGATCGCGATGGCGGGCGTGGTCGTGTGCCCCGGCGATATCGTGGTCGGCGACGACGACGGCATCGCGATCGTGCCGCGCGCGGACGCGGCGGACATCCTCGCCCGCGCGCAGGCGCGGATGCAGATGGAGCACCAGCAGGCGCAGGACATCCGCAACGGCGACCGGCCGCTCGAGATCGTCCACGGCCGCGACTGGCTCGCGAAGACGCTGGCCGGCAAGGTCAAGGACGTCCCCTGACCTCATGACGGCCCGCATCCCGGCCCCCGAGGTGGCGCTGCACCGCGCCGACGTGCTCATCGCGGGCAGCGGCGCGGCGGGGATGCGCGCCGCCATCGCCGCGCACGACGCGGGCGCGAAGGTCGTCCTGCTCGCGAAGGGGCCGGCGCGCGCCAACCACACGCGCATGTCCGGCGGGCGCTACAACACCGTCACCGGCCAGAACCGCGGCGACAGCGTCGACGCGTTCTGGCGCGACACGCTCGAATCGGGCTGCGGCATCAACGACCCCGTGCTCGCGCGCATCCTCGCGGAGGAAGCGCTCGACCGCGCGTACGACCTCGAGTCGTACGGGCTCGCCTGGGACCGCGCGTCGCTGTCCGAGTACTCGCTGTCGATGACCGGCGGCGGCAGCCACGTGCGCACCATCGGCTCGGCCGACGAGGGCATCGGCATCACCGAGGTGATGCTGCACCAGCTCTACCGGCGGCGCATCCCGGTGCTGCCGTATCACATGCTGGTGGAGGCGATCCGCGGCGCGGACGGCCACGTGGCGGGCGGGCTCGCGTTCGACCTCGCCAAGGGCGTGTGGCGCTACTTCGAGTGCGGCGCGCTCGTGATCGCGACCGGCGGCACGTCGCAGCTGTACGAGACGAGCTCCGGGCCCATCGTGAACACCGGCGACGGGCTCGCGATCGCGCTGCGCGCGGGCGCGCAGCTGGTCGACATCGAGTTCATGCAGTTCATCCCGATCTCGTTCGTGTACCCGCCGAGCGCCCGCGGCTACACGCTGACCGAGCCCGCGCACTACGGCCCGCGGCACTACGACCCGCAGGCGGAGGCCGCGCATCTCCTCAACAACAAGGGCGAGCGCTTCGTGCTGCAGCACGACCCGGTGCGCAAGGAAGGCAGCACGCGCGACGTGCTGGCGCGCGCCATCATGCTCGAGATCCTGGGCGGCCGCGGCACGCCGGAAGGCGGGGTGCTGATGGTGCCCGACCCTTCCGTGTGGCCGTCGTTCCTCAAGGAACGGCCGATCTACGTGAAGCGCCTGCTCGAGAACTACGGCGAGGCGCAGGCGCGCTTCGAGGCGCCGATCCAGGTGATGCCGAGCGCGTTGTACACGCTGGGCGGCGTGAAGATCGACCCGTGGTGCCGCACGGCGGTGCCGGGACTCTTCGTCGGCGGCGAGGCCGCCGGCGGCGTGCACGGCGCGAATCGCCTGGGCGGCAGCTCGATGCCCGACATCCAGGTGTTCGGTCGGCGCGCCGGCCTCGCGGCGGCCGAGCACGCGCGCGAGCACCGGTCCCCCGCGGCCGACGGCCGCGAGCAGGCGCGGGCGTGCGCGGCGGCGCTGGAGGCGCCGTTCGGGCGCAGCCGGGGCGTGCGGCCGCCGGAAGTGAAGAAGCAGGTGCAGCGGCTCATGTGGGACCACGTGGGGCTGGTGCGCAGCGGCGGAGAGCTCGTCGCCACGCAGGCCGCGTTCCGCCAGATCCGCGACGCGGTGCTGCCGCAGCTCAAGGTGACCGGCACGAGCCGCATCCTCAACCGCGAGTGGATGGAGGCGATCGAGCTCGCCAACCTGCTCGACCTCGGCGACGCGATGGTCACGGCGTCGCTCGCGCGGGAGGAAACGCGCGGCGCCTTCTACCGCACGGACTTCCCGCAGACGGATCCGGGCGCGCCGTACAACCTCGTCCTGCAGCGCGACGGCCCGCGACTCGTCCTCGAACGCCGCCCCGCGGGACGCACGGACGCGGCGACGCCCACCGCGGTCGCGCAGCCGGCATGAGCGCCACCGAGACCACCATCGTCGCGAACATCGCCCGCTTCACGCCGGGCGAGGACGCGGCGCCGCGCCTCACCCGCTATGAGGTGCGGACCACCGCGCCCAACCTGCGCGTGCTCGACGTGCTGCGCCAGGTCTACGAGGAGCAGGCGGGCGACCTCGCGTTCCAGTTCGCGTGCCGCGTCGGCCGCTGCGGCACGTGCGGCGTGAAGGTGAACGGCACGCCGGTGCTCGCGTGCCAGGAGCGCTGCAAGCCCGAGATGACGATCGAGCCGCTGACGCCGTTCCCGGTGCTGCGCGACCTGGTCGTCGATCGCACGGAGGTGGAGGAGCGCTATTCCGAGCTGGAACTCACGCCGGAGGACGACCCGGCGGCCGCCGTGCCGCGGCCGGTCGATCCGGGACTCGCGCTGGAACTGTGCCGCCTCGATTCCTGCCTCGCGTGCATGGTGTGCGTTTCCGCGTGCCCCGCGGTGGCCGAGCGCGCGTTCGACGGTCCCGCATTCATGCTGAAGCTGCGGCACCTGGACGAGCACCCCGGCAACGGCAAGCCGCGCCTCGCGCAGGCGCTGGAGCACGGCATGCTCGAGTGCTTCGGCTGCGACGTGTGCACGCAGGTCTGTCCCGCAGACTTGAGTCCCGCGCAGGCGATCCGCGACTTCCGGCGCGACATGATCTTCGGGAAGCGGTGATCGTGGACCGCTCGATCGCGATCCCCCGCAACACCACGCGCCAGGCGGAAGGGGCGCTGCTCGGCAACGTCGCGCGCCTGCTGCACCGGATCAGCGGGGCGATCGTGGTCGTGTTCGTGCTCGTGCACGTCGTCGTGCAGATGATCCGGCACGTGCCGCTCTTCGCCTCCGTCAGTGCGGCGATGCCGTGGCTCGGGCCGCTGCAGCACATCGCCATCGTGCACGCGGTGCTGTACGCCGCCGTGGCGTTCCACACGCTGTACGGCCTGCGGCTGATGGCCGGCGAGCTGGGTTACGCGCTGCCGTACCGGGAGTCGCTGTTCGGCATCGGCGGCGCGAGCGTCCTCGTCGGCCTGCTGGCGTTCGTTCCCCATGGCTGACGGGCAACGCACCGTCTTCGGCCGCACGTTCGCGGTCACGCCGCTCGCGGCGTGGGCGATCCAGCGGCTGTCGGGCCTCGCCCTCGCGCCGATGATCGTGCTGCACGCCACCGTACCGGCGATCGGCCGCAACCGGTTCTTCCTCGCGGTGCTGCTCGCGCTCGTCTGCTTCCACGGCGTGACCGCGCTCGTGCGGCTGCGGCGGCGTACCGACGCGGCCGGCCGGGCGCGCGCCGGGGCGCTCGCCTGGACGATCGTGGTCGCGGTCGCGGGCGGCCTCGTCGTCGTGGCCGGCAAGCTCAACGCCTGACGTGCCGCGCATCGAGCGCATCGAGGTCTTCGTCACCGATCTTCCGCATCGGGTCCGGCGGACGTTCTCGAGCGGCCCCTACGACACCGGTCCGTCGGGGTCGCAGCTCGGCAAGCCGATCCTCGTGCGCCTGCACGCGGAAGGGATCGTCGGGCAGGCGCAGGTCCGTCCCATCGCGCCCGGGCACTTCGTCGCCGACACGACCGCCGGCGCGCTCGCGGCGATCACGGACATCTACGGGCCGTCGCTGATCGGCCATCGCGTGTCCGACGTCGAGGCCGCGCACGCGATGTTCGACCGGCGCTTGGCGGGCAACCCCGCCGCGCGCGCCGTTCTCGACCTCGCGCTGCACGACGCCATCGGCAAGGCGCTCGGCGTGCCCGTGCACGCGCTCCTGGGCGGCGCGTGCGCGCCGCGCATCCCGCTCGAGTGGTCGGTGAGCCTCGCCGACGACGTCGGCACGATGGTCGCCGAGTCGCGCCGCGCGGTCGAGGCATTCGGCATCCGCGTGCTGTGCCTCAAGGCCGCGGACCGGCGCGGGTGGCGGCAGGACGTCCTCCACTTCGAGGCGGTGCGCCGCGCGGTCGGCGACGACATCGTGATCGGCGTCGATCCCAACGCCGGCTGGACCTACCCCGACGCGGCGCAGGCGCTCGCGGCGCTGCGGCCGCTGGGCCTCGGTTACCTCGAGCAGCCCCTCGAGCGCCGCGACTTGGCCGGCCTCGCGCATCTGCGCGGGCAGGCGCAGGGCATCCCGGTGATGGCCGACGAGAGTCTCTTCACGCTGCACGACGCGTTCGCACTGGCACGCGAGCGCGCGGTCGACGTGTTCTGCATCAAGCTCTACAAGCTGGGCGGCCTCGTCCCCGCGCGCAAGATCGCCGCGGTGGCGGAGGCCGCGCACGTGCTGCTCAACAGCGGCGGACTCGCGATCCAGTCGCAGCTCGAGGCCGCCGCCGCGGCGCACTTCCACGCGGCCCAGCCCGCGCACCGCATGATGGGCGCGGCCGAGTTCGTGTTCGGGCTCAACACCACCGCCCCCGATCCGCTGGTGGGCGAGACGTCGTTCGTGGTCCGCGACGGCCACGTCGACGTCCCCACCGGGCCGGGGCTCGGCGTTACGATAGACGAAGCGGCACTTGCCCGGCACACGCTGCACCGGGCGGAGGTCAAGACCGCATGAATCCAGGAGGACCCATGACGTCGTTCGCCCGCGCCACGCTGCTCGCGCTCCTCGCGCTCACTCCGTTCGCCGCGACCGCCGCGGACAAGGCGACGGGCTATCCCAATCGCCCGATCCGCCTCGTGCTGCCGGTGCCGCCGGGCGGCGGCACCGACATCATCGCGCGCACCATCGCGCAATATCTCTCGCCCGCGCTGGGGCAGCCGGTGGTGATCGACAACCGCCCGGGCGCCGGTGGCAACCTCGCCGAGGACATCGTCGCGCACTCGCCGCCGGACGGCTACACGCTCGCGGTGGTGACCGCGGCGCACGCGACCAATCCCAAGCTCTACGCGAAGCTGTCGTACGACCCGCTGAAGGACCTGGTGCCGATCACGCAGCTCACGTCGCAGCCCTACCTCTTCGTCGTGAACAACAACGTCCCGGCGAAGACCGTCGCCGAGTTCGTCGCGTGGGCGAAAACGAAGGACGCGGTCACCTACGCGTCGTCCGGGTCGGGCCTGCTCGGGCACCTCGGCATGGAGGAGTTCAAGCTGATCGCCGGCTTCAAGACCATCCACGTCCCGTACAAGGGCGCGGCGCCCGCGCTCACCGACACGATGGCCGGCCAGACCGAGGCGTTCTTTCCGACGGTGGTCTCCGGCATGCCGCAGGTGAAGGCGGGCAAGCTGCGCGCGCTCGCGGTGACGAGCGCCAAGCGTTCGCCGCTGCTGCCGGACGTGCCCACCATCGCCGAGTCCGGGTATCCCGGGTTCGAGGTCAACGGCTGGTACGGCCTGCTCGCACCCGCGGGCACGCCGCCGGAGATCGTCGCCAAGCTGCACGACGAGGTGGTGAAGGTGCTGGCGCTGCCCGAGGTGCGCGACAAGATCGCGGCGGACGGCGCCGAACCCGTCGGCAACACGCCTGCGCAGTTCGACGCCTACATCCGCAGCGAGGCGGTGAAGTGGGCGAAGGTCATCCAGGAATCCGGCGCCAAGGCCGACTGAGCGGACGGCGATGACGTCGTTGCGCGGGCCGTGCCGCGAGCCGTTCGCCGGCGGCCCGCGCTTCCTGTACTCGCTGCCGCGCCTCGCCGCGCACGGCTTCCCCGAGGTGGCGCGCCTCCCGCGCGTGCTGCGCGTCATCCTCGAATCCCTGCTCCGCAACTGCGACGGCACGCGCGTGCAGGAGCACGACGTGGCGGCGCTCGCGCGCTGGCAGGCTGCCGGCCCACGCGACTTCGAGATCCCGTTCGTCGTCGGGCGCATCGTCCTGCAGGACGTGGCCGGCATCCCGCTGCTGGGCGACCTCGCGGCGATGCGCGACGCGATGGTCACGCGCGGCGCCGACCCGGGCGTCGTGCGGCCGCGCGTGCCGGTCGACATGGTCATCGACCATTCGCTGGAGGTCGACGTCCGCGGGCGCCCCGATGCGCTGCGCGAGAACATGCGCATCGAGATCGAACGCAACCGGGAGCGCTTCGCGTTCGTGAAGTGGGCGAGCGCCGCGCTGACCGGCGTGCGCGTGGTGCCGCCCGGCTTCGGCATCCTGCACCAGGTCAACCTCGAGTTCCTGTCGCCGGGGCTGCTGCACGCCGGCGACGACGTGTTCCCGGACACGCTGCTCGGCACCGACTCGCACTCCTGCATGATCGCCGGGCTCGGCGTCGTCGGCTGGGGTGTCGGCGGCATCGAGGCCGAGGCCGCGATGCTCGGGCAGCCGGTGCCGCTGCTTGCGCCGGACGTGGTGGCGGTCGACCTGCGCGGCGCGCTGGGTCCCGGCGTGACCGCGACCGACCTCGTGCTGCATCTGACGCGCGTGCTGCGCCGCGAGGGCGTGGTCGGCAAGTTCCTCGAATTCACCGGCGCCGGCACCGCGGCGCTGACCGTCCCGGACCGCGCGACGATCGCGAACATGGCGCCGGAGTACGGCGCCACGATCGCGTTCTTCCCGTTCGACGACGAGACCGCGCGCTACCTGCGCGGGACCGGACGCGACGAGGCCGCGGTCGCCGACGTCGCCCGCTACTGGCGCCAGCAGGGCATGGATGGCGACGCGGCGGACGTCGCCTACACCGCGCGGCTCGCGATCGACCTGGGTGACGTCGAGCCGGTCGTCGCGGGACCGAAGCGCCCGCAGGACGAGGTGCCGCTCGGCCGCGTGCGGCAGGTGTTCCGCGACGCGCTCGCGGCGCCGCGCGAGCGCGGCGGCTACGGACGACCGGTGGTGCCGGCCGCGACGGTCGCCCACGATCCCGGGCGCCGGCGCGACGGCGACGTGGTGATCGCGGCGATCACGTCGTGCACGAACACCGCGAATCCGTCGGTGATGCTGGCCGCGGGCCTGCTCGCGCGCAACGCCGTTGCCCGCGGCCTCACCGTGCCGCCGTGGGTGAAGACGTCGCTCGCGCCGGGCTCGGTGGTCGTCGCGCGCTACCTGGCGGAGGCGGGCCTGCAGGACGCGCTCGATGCGCTCGGCTTCCAGGTGGTCGGGTTCGGCTGCGCCACCTGCGTCGGCAACTCGGGTCCGCTGCTGCCGGGCGTCGCGGAGTCGATCCGCGAGCACGGCGTGGTCGCGAGCGCGGTGCTGTCCGGCAACCGCAATTTCGAGGGTCGCATCCACCCGGCCGTCGATGCCGCATGGCTCGCGAGCCCGCCGCTCGTGGTGGCCTATGCGCTGGCAGGGACCGTGGACGTCGATTTCGGGCACGACCCGCTCGGACGCGACCGCGACGGGCGCGCCGTCTACCTGCGCGACCTCTGGCCCGATGCGACTGCGATTGCGCAGATGGGCGCACGCGTGCTCGGGGCAGCGGCCTATCGCGACGTCTACGGCGACGCGCTCGCGCGCGGCAACGACGCGTGGAACGCGATCGCCGCGCCCGCGGGGCGTGTCTTCCCGTGGGACCCGGCGTCGACCTTCCTGCGCCAGCCGCCGTACTTCACCACGCCCGAACTCGCACAGTCGAGCCTGCGCGACGTCGAGGACGCGCGCATCCTGGCGCTGCTGGGCGACTCGGTGACGACCGACCACATCAGCCCCATCGGCGCCATCGCCCGCGACTCGCCGGCCGGCCGCTACCTGCGCGCGAGCGGCGTGACCGACGCGGAACTCGGCAGCTTCGGCGCGCGGCGCGTGAACCACGAGGTGATGATGCGCGGCGTGTTCGGCAACCGCATGCTGCGCAACCGGATGGCGCCGGACGCACCGGGCGGCTCCACGCGGCACTGGCCGGGTGGCGACACGATGCCGATCTTCGACGCCGCGATGGCGTATCGCGCGGAGGGGCGTCCGGTGGTCGTGTTCGCCGGGAAGGACTACGGGATGGGCAGCGCGCGCGACTGGGCGGCGAAGGGCGTGCGGCTCATCGGCGTGCGCGCGGTGTTCGCGCAGGGGTTCGAACGCATCCACCGCTCGAACCTCGTCGGCATGGGCGTGCTGCCGTGCGAACTGCAGGAGGGCGTGGACAGCGCCGGGCTGGGCCTCGACGGGAGCGAGCTGTGCTCGCTGCGCGGACTCCACGACGGCATTGAACCGCGCGCCGCGCTCACGCTCGTCATCCGCCGGTCCGATGGATCGGCCACCGACGTGCCAGTCACGTTGCGCCTCGACACGCCCGCCGAGGTCGGCTACGCGCGCCGCGGCGGCATCCTCCCGCACGTCGCGGAGGCGCTCGCCGCGGGGGGCTAGCGGTCGCCGAAGTCGAGCGGCAGGCCGACGTAGTTCTCGGCGATCGTGCGCATGCCGGCCTCGGAGTGCACGAGGTAGTCGAGCTCGGCGTCCTGGAACTTGGCGACGATGGGGCCGTCCTCGGGGAAGCGGTGCATCAGCATCGTGAACCACCACGAGAAGCGCTCCGCCTTCCAGATGCGCCGCAGGCACTTCGCGGAGTAGTCGTCGATGCCGGCGTCGCTGCGCTCGCGGTAGTGCTCGATCAGGCCTTCGGCAAGGTAGCGGACGTCGGTGGCCGCGAGGTTCAGGCCCTTGGCCCCGGTCGGCGGTACGATGTGCCCCGCGTCGCCCGCGAGGAACATGCGCCCGAAGCGCAGCGGCTCGGTCACGAAGCTGCGCAGCGGCGCGATGCTCTTCTCGAGCGACGGGCCGGTCACGAGGTGAGCGCGTCCCTCGTCGTCGAGGCGCAGGCGCAGCTCCTGCCAGAACGCGGCGTCCGTCCACTCCTCGACCTTGTCGGTCAGCGGCACCTGCAGGTAGTAGCGGCTGCGCGTGCGGCTGCGCATCGAGCACAGCGCGAAGCCGCGCGGGCTGTTGACGTAGACCAGTTCCTCGGAGACCGGCGGCGTGTCGGACAGGAGCCCGAGCCAGCCGAACGGGTAGACCTTCTCGTACTCGCTGATCGCCGCGCGCGGGGCGCTCGCGCGGCACACGCCGTGGAATCCGTCGCAGCCGGCGATGAAGTCGCAGTGGATCTCGTGCGCGACGCCGTCCTTGCGGTAGGTCACGCGCGGCTTGGTGCCGGCGAAATCGTGGACCGCGACGTCCTGCGCCTCGTAGACCGTGGGCAGCCCCGCGGCATGCCGCGCGTCCATGAGGTCGCGCGTCAGTTCGGTCTGGCCGTACACCATCACGCACTTGCCGCCCGTGAGGCCCGCCATGTCGACCCGGTGGCGGCGACCGCCGAAGAGCATCGCGAAGCCCTCGTGCACCAGCCCCTCCCGGTGCATCCGGGCACCGACGCCGGCCTCGTCCATGAGGTCGATGCACACCTGCTCGAGGATGCCCGCGCGGATGCGCGAGAGCACGTAGTCGCCGCTCACCCGCTCGACGATGACAGCGTCGATGCCCGCCTTGTGCAGCAGCTGGCCGAGCAGGAGCCCGGAGGGACCGGCGCCGACGATGGCGACCTGGGTGCGAACCACACTCATGCGACTCTCCCGATGGGGTCGGCGCATGCCTCGTGCGCCGCTCGTGCGGGAGATGCTACGCGCATCGCGCGGGCGTCACCACCATCCGCCAGCGATGCGCTGCGCAACGGGCGCGGCCGCCGGGCGGCGGCGCGCGCCGCGACGGCCGTCAGGCCGCCTGCACCGGCAGGCCGGCGGCGTCGAACAGGCCCTCGAACAGCACCGAGCTCAGGTACCGCTCGCCCGAGTCCGGCAGCACCACCACGATGGTCTTGCCCGCGTTCTCGGGTCGCTGCGCGACGCGCACGGCCACTGCGGCGGCCGCGCCGCAGGAGATCCCGGCGAGGATGCCTTCCTCGCGCGCGAGGCGCCGCGCGAAGTGCACGGCCTCCTCGTTGCTGACCTGCTCGATGTCGTCGACCAGCGAGAGGTCGAGCACCTGCGGCACGAATCCGGCGCCGATGCCCTGGATCTTGTGCGGCGACGGCTTGAGCGGCTCGCCGTTGCGCGACTGGGTGAGCACGGGGCTCGCGGTCGGCTCGACCGCGACCAGCTTCACCGGCAGGCCCTTGGTCTTCTTGAGGTAGCGTCCGACGCCGGTGATCGTCCCGCCGGTGCCCACGCCCGCGACGAAGATGTCGACCTCTCCGTCGGTGTCCTCGAAGATCTCGGGGCCGGTCGTCGCCTCGTGGATCGCGGGGTTCGCCGGGTTCTTGAACTGGTGCAGCAGCACGTACTTCGCGGGATCGCTGGCCGCGATCTCCTCGGCCTTGGCGATGGCGCCGTTCATGCCCTTCGGCCCTTCCGTCAGCACGAGCTTCGCGCCGTAGGCCACCAGCAGCTTGCGCCGCTCGAGGCTCATCGTCTCGGGCATCGTGAGGGTGATCGGGATGCCGAGCGACGCGGCGACGAACGCCAGCGCGATGCCCGTGTTGCCGCTGGTGGGCTCGACGATCTCCCTGCCGGGGCCGAGCAGGCCGCGCTTCTTCGCGTCCCAGATCATCGCCGCGCCGATCCGGCACTTCACCGAGAAGGCGGGATTGCGGCCCTCGATCTTGGCGAGCACGGTGGCCTTCGCGCCGTCGGTCACGCGGTTGAGTCGCACGAGCGGCGTGCGGCCGATGGATTGGGCGTTGTCCTCGAACCACTGGGGCATGGCGTTGGCTCCTGGGAAGGTACGGCTGGGCCGTGAAGCTTAAGGCATCTTGGCGGGCGCCTGCCAAACTGCCGGTTTCGCGCTTATAACCGGCAGCGACGGGCTGGCCGGCGTCCGGCGTCCCCTCGTGGGGGCGTCGCCCCGCGACCGAGCCTCCCGTCAGGCGGCCCCGTTGCGCGGCCTTCGCGCATCCCCGGGGCGCTTGATGCACAATCAAGGGCAACGCGGCGCACGACCGCATCGGCACGGAGGAAGCATGCAACGACGCCACGCAACCCTGCGCGCGGGATGCGCGCTCATCGCCGCGCTCGGCTTCGCGGCCGTCGCCTGCGCCGAGGAGATCGTGGTCTCCAACTACGGCGTGTCGGCCAACGGCATGCCGTTCGCGGTCGCGATGGAGAAGGGCTTCTTCAAGCAGGAAGGCATCGACGTCTCCGGGATCATCACCTCCGCGGGCGGCGGCACCACGCTGCGCAACATGCTCGCCGGCAATGCGCCGTACGCCGAGGTGAACCCGGTGGTCGTGGTCGCCGCCATCCAGCAGGGCGTGGACATCAGGATCGTCAGCGACAACGCGCTCACGGTCGCCGAGTTCGTGTGGGCGGTGAAGCCCGACTCGCCGATCAGGACGGCCAAGGACATCAAGGGCCGCAAGATGGGCTACACCAACCCGCGTTCGACGAGCCAGGCGCTCGCCAACCTGATCCTGAAGGACGCGGGGTTGAAGCCCGAGGACGTCGAACTCGTGAAGACGGGCGGCTTCGGCGAAGGCGTGGCGGCGCTCGACCAGGGCCTGGTCGACATCACGCCGGTCCCCGAGCCCCTGTGGTCGAAATACAAGGGCAAGTACCGCGCGGTGGTGGTGGCGAGCCAGTCGCTGCCGCCGCTCGACAACGTGGTCGGCGTCACGGCCGGCGACACGTCGGGCAAGAAGGCCGACTTCGTGAAGGCGGTGATCAAGGCGCGGCGCAAGGCGGTGCAGTTCATGAAGGCGAACCCGGACGAGGCGGGCGACATCGTGGCCAAGGTCTACAACCTCGACCGCGATGTCGCGCGGGCGGCCGTGCGCAACCTCACGACCAGCGTCACGCAGGGCGTGCCGTACTGGGGCGAGGGCGAGATCCACCAGGAGGGCCTGAAGCGCATGATCGAGGCGCAGAAGGCGGTCGGCGCCATCACCGGCGACGTCGACTACGGCAAGCTCTGGGACACGAAGTACCTCCCCGACGACCTGAAGGCGATGAAGTAGCGGGCCGCCGATGGCGGACTTCGCCGTCTCCCTGCGCGGGGCGCGCAAGGCCTTCCCGGGCGTGGGTCGCGCGCCCGCGGTGGCCGCATTGGGACCGCTCGACCTCGACCTCGCGCGCGGCGAGTTCTTCGCCGTCGTCGGTCCGTCGGGCTGCGGCAAGTCGACGTTGCTGGAGGTGATCGCGGGCCTGGCGCCGCTCACCGAAGGGACGGTCACGTTCGAGGGCCGGCCGATCGCGAACGAGGTACCCGACGGCGTCGGCGTCGTGTTCCAGGAGGACGCGTCGCTGCCGTGGCTCGACGTGCGCTCGAACATCGGCTTCGGCCTGCGCCGCTCGGGGCTGCCCGCGGCGGAGAAGGAGGCGCGCGTGCAGCAGGCGCTCGCGCTGATGGGCCTCACCGAGTTCGCGGCGAGCTATCCCGCGCAGCTCTCGGGCGGGATGCGCCAGCGCGTGTGCATCGCGCGCACCCTGGTGACGCAGCCGCGCCTCATCCTGCTCGACGAGCCGTTCGGCGCCCTCGACCAGCAGACGCGGCTCCTCATGGGCGATGAACTGCTGCGCCTGTGGCGCGAGACCGGCGCCACGGTGTTCCTCATCACGCACGCGCTCGACGAGGCGGCGATGCTCGCCGACCGCATCGGCGTCATGTCCGCGCGGCCGGGACGCCTGATCGACGTGGTCGAGACCGGCTGGCCGCGCGACCGCGACAGCCGCATCGTCGAGGACCCGGCGTTCGGCGCCGTCACCGCGCGGCTGTGGAAGACGCTGCGCGAGGAATCGCTGCGCACGCTGCGCCAGCGCGCGGCGTGAGCGTGCGGGGCGCGCGGCGGCCGCAACCGTGAGCCGGAAGAACCTCTACCGCGTGCTGATCGTGGCCGGCGCCATCGCGCTGCTCGAGGCGCTGTGCCTCATGCGCGTGATCGACCGCGTGACCATGCCGCCGCCGCACCAGATCGCGATCGACCTCGTCCGCATGCTGGCCTCCGGCCGCATGAACGGCGCGATCGGCAGGACGCTCGGCAACGCCGCGCTGGCGTTCGCGCTGGCCGCCGCCGCCGGCGTCGCTCTCGCCGCGCTGCTGCACGGCCACCCGGCGCTGCGCGCGACGCTCGACCCGCTCTTCGCGACCTACTACGCGGTGCCGGTGTTCGCGTTCTACCCGTTCCTCATCGTGGTGTTTGGACTGGGCGACCTGCCGCAGGTGCTGATCGGGTTCATGCTCGGCGTGGTCGCGGTGATCGTGAACACGCTGAACGGCCTCGACCGGGTGCCGCGCGTGCTGCGCAAGGCGGCGCGCGTGCACGGGCTGTCGCCGGCGCGGCAGGCGCTGTCGATCACGCTGCCGTACGCGACGCCGCACATCCTCACCGGCGTCAAGCTCGCGGTCGCGTACTCGCTGATCGGCGTCGTCGGTTCCGAGTTCATCATGTCGCGTGGCGGCATCGGCTACGAGATCAGCTTCGCCTACAACAACTTCGACAACGCGACGATGTATCCGCTGATCGTGCTGATCCTCGCGATCTCCATCGCGGTGAACGGGGCCCTGACCGCGTATGAGAAGCGGCTCCTCGCGCGGCGGGGGCGGGCGTGATGCGGCCCGAGGGCGCGGCAGGGAGGGCGGCCCGGTGAGCGCCGCGCTCGACGAATTCTCGCGCGTCGAGGCCGGCGCGTCGCGGCTGTCCGGCCCGCGCAACGCGTTGATCCTCGTCACCGGCCTCGTGCTGCTGTGGCAGGTCGTCTACCTGTGGGTGGGCGAGTCGGCGCTCGCCTCGCCGCTGCAGACGGTCGAGTATGCGGCCAGGCTGTTCGCGAGCGAACGGTTCTGGCCGCACCTGCGCGACACCATGCAGGCGTTCGCGGCGGCGTACGCGCTCGCGGTCGTGCTCGGGCTCGCGCTCGGCTTCTGGTTCGGCTTCCGCCGCTTCGCGGGCGAGGTCGCCGAGCCGATGGTGGTGGCGATCTACTCGCTGCCCAAGGTCACGCTCTATCCGATCCTGCTGCTCGCGTTCGGCCTCGGCATTTCCGCCAAGATCGCGTTCGGGACGCTGCACGGCGTGATCCCCATCATCCTGTTCACGCTGGCGGCGGTGCGCAACGTGCGGCCGATCTTCGTGAAGACGGGCCGGGTGCTGAAGCTGCCGGCGTGGGAGATGGCGCGCACGATCCTGTTGCCCGCGGCGCTGCCGGAGATCTTCACCGGCCTGCGCGTCGGCTTCTCGCTCACGCTGATCGGCACGCTGCTGGCCGAGATGTTCGCGTCGCAGCGGGGCCTGGGCTTCCTGCTGATGAACGGCATCGGCCTGCACAACATCCCGCAGGTCATGGCGGTGACGCTGATCGTCGTCGTGTTCGCGGCGGGCGTGAGCACGGGGCTGCTGATGATCGACCGGCGGCTGCACCGCTAGCGACGGTCCCGCAGACGATCCGGGGTCAGACCCCTCGGCGCCCAAGACTCGCTTCCTGCGTGGGCCGCGCGGGGGCGCCGCCTAGCGGCTGCCGTATTCCCGGAGCCGCGGGACGTCGAGGATGCGCACGTCGCGGCCGTCGACCGCGATCAGGTTCCCCTCGACCAGATCGTGGAGGATGCGCGAGAAGTGCTCCGGCGTGACGTTGAGGCGCGAGGCGACGATGGCCTTCGACGTCGGCAGCGTCACCGTGTAGGGCGCGGTCTCGCCCTCGCCGTCGTTCGCCGCGTCCTGCCGCAGCAGGTAGCCGATCACGCGCTGGGTGCCCGACTGCAGCGAGTACGCCTCGACGTCGTGCATCAGGCTGTGCAGCCGCCGCGACAGGCCCGCGAGCATCTTCCGCGCGAACGCGGGCTGCCGCTCGATCTCGCGGAACACGACGTCGCGGTCGACGTGCAGCAGCAGCGAGTCGGCGAGCGCCTGCGCCATCAGGATGTAGGGCATCTCCATGAACATCAGCGCCTCCCCGAACGAGGCGCCGGGCCCGATGATCTCGACCACCTTCTCGCCGCCCTGCGGCGAGACGAACGCGAGCTTCACCTGCCCGTAGACCACGAGGTGGAAGCCCACGCACGGATCCCCGCGCTGGAACACGATTCCGCCCTTCGGCACGAAGACCTCGGTGGTGCCCGCCGCGATCGGCGCGATTTCCGCGGGCGCCAGCGCCTTGAAGAGCGGGAGGTTGGCGAGGAACGACTCGATCTTGATCGGGGCGCGTGCCATGACACGGGGCGAAGATGACGGGGCGCGCAAGCGTAGCACGCGCCCCGCCGCGGGGCGGCGCTGGGCCGTGACCGGGCGGCCCGTCCCCGTACGCGCACCGATCCGGGGTCGCCACCACGCGCGGGATTGACAATTCTCAAGGTAACGCGGGGATGACGCGCACCACAATGGCCGCTCCAATGGAGGAGGCGCGCACAAGAATCGGGCGCGAAGAGGAGAGGGGCCGGCGCGACGCCGGTGCCGGCCCCAGCACTGGAGGAGGACCCGCATGGGCCGACCCACCCGCACGACGGCGCGCGGTGCCTGCCGCAGGACGCGCAGTGGGGACGAGGGTGACGCTCGCCCGTCCGGCCTCGATGCGCTGATGCTGGAGGCGCTGGTCATGGAGGTCGAGGCTGCGCAACGCTACCTCGAACTGGCCTGCGCGATGCAGTCCCGCAACAACATCCCGATCGCCGTGCTGTTCCGCAAGATGGCGGCCACCGAAGGCCATCATGCGGAGCAGATCATGCACGAAATGGGCTGGGCCGGCGGTCCGGCGGCACCCGGCAAGCGATTCTGGGAAACCTTCGCCGTGCCGTTCCCGCGCGCCGACCTGGCCGACCTCACCCAGCCGTGGCAGGCGCTGACGATGGCGCTGGCCGCCGAGGAGCGCGCGCAGCGTTTCTTCGACAATCTCGCGCAGAACACGTCGGTCGACGCCGTGCGCAACGCGGCGCGCGAACTGCAGCGGGAGGAGGAGGAGCACTGCGACCTCATCCGCACGTGGCTGGCGCGCGTCGCGCCGCCGCCGGCGGGGTTCACGTCGCCGGCGGCCCGTCCGTCGGCGTAGCGGCGGCGCGCACTTCCGCGCCGTCGGCCGCTGCCTGCATTCCCACCGGGGTTTGCCACAGGGCGTCCGCGGGCACGCCCACGCGGCGGCGCCAGTTCGGACGCTCGCGGTCGGTGGCGGGCAGGTTGAGCGCCACCGTTTCCCCCGCGAGGTCGTCCGCCTGCAGGAGGGCGAGCTGGCACGGCGTGGCGTCGACGTAGCGGTGCACCGCCGCGATCAGTTGCGGCGTGCATGGGGCGTCGGCGTCCAGCTGCACCGCCTCGGGCAACTCCGCGGCGCGCATCGCGTCCAGCAGCGCACGGCGGTCGGCGTCCCGCACGGCGCGCGCTCCGTCGGCGGCCTCGCCGGGGAGCTGTCCGAGCGCTGCGCGCTCGGCGATGTCCTCGCCGTTCCACCATCCGGCGATGGTCGGCAGGTCGTGCGTGGACGCGCACGCCGCCGCCTGCGCGGGCCAGCGCGCCGGCGGCACGAACGCGGGGCCGTCGCGCTCGAACCACAGCACCCGGTAGGAGAGCACGCGTGACTGCGCGAGCGCGTCGCGCAGGCCGTCGGGCACGGTGCCGAGGTCCTCGCCGACGACGAGGCAGCGCGCGCGGACGCTGGCGAGCGCCACCGCCGCGAGCTGCAGCGCGAGCGGGTAGTGCAGGTACGCCCCGTCCGCGCCGGCGGCGCCGTCGGGCACGACGAAGAGCCGCGCGAGCCCCATCACGTGGTCGATGCGCAACGCGCCCGCGTGCCGCATGTTGGCGGCGAGCAGCTCCGAGAGCGGCGCGCACGCGCTCTGCGCGAGCGCCAGCGGGTGCGGCGGCGGCAGCGACCAGACCTGCCCGTCACGCGCGAACGGGTCGGGCGGCGCGCCGATGGACACGCCGGCCATGAACGTGTCGGGATGCGACCATGGCTCGGCGCCGTCGGGGGCGGCGCCGACCGCGAGGTCGCGGTAGAGCCCGATCGCCAGTCCGCTGCCCTCGACCGCCGCGCCGAGCTGGGTGTCGGCGAGCCATTGCAGGTATTGCACGCAGCGCAGTGTGCGGGCGTGCGCGGCCGCGAAGGCGCGCGCCGCGTCGGTGTCGGGACGGCGCAGCTCCGCCGGCCAGCGCTGCCACGGCACGCGCGGATGCTGGGCGGCGATCGCCTCGAACAGCGCGAATCGCGCCAGCGCCGGCCCCGCCCCGGCGACGAAGCGCTCGAACGCGGCGACGCGCGGGTCCGCGGCCGGCAACCGCTCGAACGCCGCGAAGCAGGCGTCGAGCGCCGCGCGCTTCGCGTCCCACGACCGCGGGTAGTCGACGTGCGCCAGTGTCCGCAGCGGCGCCGCGGCCTGGGCATAGTGCGTGCGCGCGTCGCCGGCAAGCGCGAACTCGGGCACGGTGGTGACGTCGATGTAGAGCGGGTCGAGGAAGCGCCGGTCGCTCGGGTGATACGGACTGGCACGGTCGCGGTCCTGCGGGAACAGCGCGTGCAGCGGGTTGACGCCGACCAGGCTGCCGCCGGCACGCGCCGTCGCGCGGCACGCGTCGGCCAGCGCGGTGAAGTCGCCGATGCCGGCGTCGTCGGCCCGGCGCAGCGCGTAGAGGTGCGCGGCGAGGCCGAAGCGGCGCGCCCCGTCGGCGAGCGCGGGCGGCAGGTGGCACGCGCGCGGCGCGACGAGGATGCGGCAAACGAGGTCCGTGCCGTCGCCGGCCTCGAGTGTGTGCAGGCCCGCGGGCAGCTTGGGCAGCGTGAGCAGCCGGCGCACGATGCGGCGGCCGTCCGGCGCCGCGACGGCGTCGCGCGGGAGTGCATCCGGCACGACGGCGACCGGCACCACCTGGCCGTCCGCACGCCGCAGGTGCAGCCAGTGCCGTCCGCGCCCCTCGACACCGGCGAGCGGCACGACGACGGGTGCCCCCTCACGGCCGGTCACCGCGGCGGGCAGCGGCCGCGCGTCGCCCTGGGCGGCCAGCGTGGCGAGGTGCGCGTGCGCATCGCCGCGGGTGGCCGTCGGCAGGCCCAGTGCCGCCAGCAGCGCGCGCTGCGTGTCGGGACTCACCGCGTGCCGCGTGCCCGACACCTCCCACCACTCGGGCGCGATCCCGGCCGCGGAGGCGAGACGTTCGAGCAGGGGCGCGGGGACCGCCTCGCCGCGGCGCCGTGCAATCACCTCCGGCGGCAGCGGCGCCTCGACCATCACGACCACGCAGCGTGCGCCGACGACCACCGTGCCGGGATCGGCGGGCGCCGCGGCGTCGCCGGTATCGACGCGGCGTTGCCACGCGAAGTCCTCGCGCGCCGCGGGCCAGCGCACCGCGACCGGGTCCGCCCCGGCGTTCAGGATCACGCCGACGCGCTCGACTGGCGCGCCGTCCTCGCGGCCGGCGTAGAGCAGGGCGACCAGCGTGCGGCACGCCGGGTCGGACCAGTCCGCGTCGCGCATCGGCGTGCCGTCCGCGCGCAGCCACGCGACGTCCGGGATGCCGGTGGCGTCGACGGGCGCACCGGTGAGCCAGCGGTCGTCGTGCAGCGCGGGCAGCGCGCGCCGCAGCGCGACCAGCGTGGCGGTGTGGTCGACAAGCGCCTCGTCGACGCGCGCCCAGTCGATCCACGCGAGCACGTTGTCCTGCGCGTAGGCGTTGTTGTTGCCGCGCTGCGTGCGGCCCATCTCGTCGCCCATCGCGAGCATCGGCGTGCCCCGCGCGAGCAGCAGTGTGGCGAGCAGGTTGCGGGCGTCGCGCGCCCGCGCGGCACGGATGCGCGGATCGTCGGTTTCACCCTCCGCGCCGTGGTTCCACGAGTGGTTGGCGTCGGTGCCGTCGCGGTTGCCTTCCCCGTTGGCCTCGTTGTGCTTGCGCTCGTGCGCGACGAGGTCGGCGAGCGTGAAGCCGTCGTGCGCGCACACGAAGTTGACCGAGCAGTGCGGCGGCCGCGCGCGCGCCGCGAAGTGGTCGGCCGAGCCGGCGAGCGCCGTCGCGAGTGCGCCGGTCAAGCCCGGCTCGCCCCGCCACCAGCGCCGCACCGCGTCGCGGTAGCGGTCGTTCCACTCGCCCCACGGCGCGGGGAAGGCGCCGAGGTGATGGCCGCCGGGTCCGACGTCCCACGGTTCCGCGATGAGCTTGCGGTCGCGCAGCACCGGGTCCTGCGCGATCGCCTGCAGGATCGGCGCCTCGGGGTCGAAGCCGTCGCGGCGGCGCGCGAGCGTCGTCGCGAGGTCGAAGCGGAAGCCGTCGACGTTGGCCGCCAACGCGTAGTGGCGCAGTGCGTCGAGCGCGAGGCGCAGCGGGAACGGGCGTTCGAGCGCCAGCGTGTTGCCGCACCCCGCGTCGTCGAGGTAGCGCGCACGGTCGCCGGGCACCGTGCGGTAGTAGGCGGCGTTGTCGAGGCCGCGGAACGACAGGGTGGGGCCGAGCGCGTCGCCTTCGCCGGTGTGGTTCAGCACGACGTCGAGGATCACCTCGAGGCCGGCCGCGTGCAGCGCCTGCACGCAGTCGCGCAGTTCATCGATGCCACCCGGGGCGAGGCGCGGGTCGGGCACGAGCAGCGCGACCGGGTTGTAGCCCCAGTAGTTGGAGAGTCCCGCGCGCGCGAGGTGCGGCTCGTCGATCCATGCCGCGACCGGCATCAGCTCGACGGTGGTGATGCCG
This sequence comes from Burkholderiales bacterium, assembly GCA_046347715.1. Lineage (GTDB taxonomy): Bacteria > Pseudomonadota > Gammaproteobacteria > Burkholderiales > Casimicrobiaceae > VBCG01. The sequence goes on along the minus strand of JAXMFO010000003.1, from coordinate 190,487 downwards.
AGGCGCAGGAGGTGCGCGATCGCCGCCGGATGCGCGAGCCCGGCGCACGTGCCGCGCACGGCCTCCGGAACCGCCGGGTGCGTGCGCGTGAACCCGCGCACGTGCAGCTCGTAGATCACCGTCTGTGCCCACGGGACGCGCGGACGCGTGTCGGGCGCGACCGGTGTTGCCGGCCGCACGATGCCCTTCGGCATGGAGGGTGCCGTGTCGACGTCGTCGCGCTCGCGCGGGCCCGGCGGCAGCAGCGCCCTGTGCAGCGCGAACGGCCGGTCGAGCGCGCGCGCGTACGGGTCGGCGAGGAGCTTCGCCGCGTTGAAGCGCTGGCCGTGCTGCGGCGCCCAGGGTCCGTGCGCGCGCAGCCCGTAGCGTGCGCCGGCCGCGACACCCGGGACGAAGCCGTGCCAGACGTCGCCCGTGCGCGCCGGCAGCGGCACGCGGGCGGTCTCGACGTCACCCGCGTCATCGAAGAGGCAGAACTCGACCGCGCTTGCGTGCGCGGAGAAGACGGCGACGTTGACGCCGCCCTCCTGCAGCGTCACGCCGAGCGGCTCGGGCTCCCCGGGTCCGGCGATGGGCATCGCGTCAGGCAGCGGTGCGGTGCCGGACGGCGTCGTGGAAGAGGTCCGCGTACTGGCGCGCGGGCCGGCGCCAGCTCACGTCGGTGCGCATCGCGCGCGACTGCAGGCGGCGCCAGGCCTTGGGATCGGCGCGCAGCGCGGCCGTGCGGTCGAGGGCGAGCTCCAGCGGCGCGCGGGCGACGGGGGCGAACTGGAAGCCGGTCCCGGCGTCGGCGGCGAGCGCCATCTCGTTGGCGTCGATCACGGTGTCCGCGAGCCCGCCCACGCGGGCGACGATCGGCAGCACGCCGTAGCGCAGCGCGATCATCTGCGTGAGGCCGCAGGGCTCGAAGCGCGACGGCACGAGCAGCGCGTCGATGCCGCCCTGCAAGAGGTGCGCGAGCGGTTCGTCGTAGCCGACGTGGACGGCCACGCGGCCCGGGTGGTGCTGGGCCGCGCGCACGAGGGCCGCTTCCAGCGGGTGATCGCCGGTGCCCAGCACGACGAGCTGCCCGCCGATGCCGACGATGTGCGGCACGACGTCGGCGACGAGGTCGATGCCTTTCTGGTGCGTGAGCCGGCTCACGACACCGAAGAGCAGCGCGGACGGATCGTCGGCGAGGCCGAAGCGCGCCTGCAGCGCGGCGCGGTTGGTGGCCCGCCGCGCGAGGCGCCGCACGTCGTAGGAGGCGGGGAGGTGGGAGTCCGCCGCCGGATTCCAGATCGCGTCGTCGATGCCGTTGCGGATGCCGGTCAGCACGCGCGCGCGTTCGCGCAGCAGGCCGTCCATGCCCATGCCGCCTTCCTGCGTTCGGATCTCCGCGGCGTACGTGGGCGACACGGTCGTGATGCGGTCGGCGAGCGCGATGCCCGCCTTGAGGAAGCCGATGGTGCCGTAGTACTCGACACCTTCCATCGCGTATGCCCGCGGCGGCAGGCCGAGGGCCGCGAGCCACTCGCGCGGGAACTGGCCCTGGAACGCGAGGTTGTGCACCGTCATCACGGTGGCCGGGCGCGGTCCCTCGCTGTAGCGCAGGAACGCGGGCAGCAGGCCCGCCTGCCAGTCGTGCGCCTGCACGACGTCGGGCAGGAAGTCGGGCACCGCGCCGCGCGCGAGGGCCGCGCCGGCGGCGCACAGCGCAGCGAACCGGAACGCGTTGTCGGCCCATGGCGCGCCATCGGCGTCGGCATACGGCGTGCCGGGACGCGCGAAGAGCTTCGGCGCGTCGAGCACGTAGAGCGCGAGGCCCGCCGCCTGCGCGGCGAGGAGGCGGGCCGGCGCGCCGTAGAGATTGGCGAAGGTGTGGACGACTTCCGCGTCGCGCAGCGCGGCCAGCACCTGCGCGTAGCCGGGCACCAGCGTGCGCACCGTCACGCCCTCGACGGCGAGCGCGGGCGGCAGCGCCGCGACCACGTCGCCCAACCCGCCCGTCTTGACGAGCGGGTAGACCTCGGACGCGACCGATAGGACGCGCAAGGTCATCGGGTCCGGATGCGGTGTCTGACACGTCCTATGACGTGTCTGACACCGGCGTGCGTGGTGACCCGCCCCGTCATGCCGCGAGCCGGTCGATCATGGCCTGGGTGATGAGGCAGATGCCCTTCGGCGTGCGCCGGAAGCGCCGGGCATCGAGTTCCGGGTCCTCGCCGACGACGACCCCGCTCGGGATCTTCACGTTGGCGTCGACCACCACGTTCTTGAGCCGCACGCGGCGTGCAATCTCGACGTTGGGCAGGATCACGGCGTTCTCGATGTGGCCGTACGAGTGCAGGTGCACGCCGGTGAACAGCAGCGACCGGCGCAGCGTCGAGCCGGACACGATGCAGCCGCCCGACACCAGCGACGCGATCCCGAGCCCGCGCCGGCCGTCGACGTCGTGCACGAATTTCGCGGGCGGCGCCATCTCCGTGTACGTCCAGATGGGCCAGTCGCGGTCGTAGAGGTCGAGCGCGGGCACGACGTCGGTCAGGTCGACGTTCGCGTCGAAGTACGCGTCCACGGTGCCGACGTCGCGCCAGTAGGCCTCCACCTCGTCGCGCGACTTCACGCACGACTGGCTGAAGCGGTGGGCGATCGCCTTCCCGTGCTCGACGAGGTACGGGATGATGTCGCGGCCGAAGTCGCGCGCCGAGTGCGGGTCGGCGGCGTCGCGGCGCAGCTGGTCGTGCAGCAGGTCGCGGCGGAACACGTACACGCCCATGCTGGCGAGCGACCATCCGGGACGGTCCGGCAGCTCGGGCGGCTGCGCCGGCTTCTCGACGAACGACACGATGCGGTCGTGCGCGTCCACGTGCATCACGCCGAAGCCCGTGGCCTCGGCCGCCGGCACCTCGATGCAGGCCACGGTCACGTCGGCGCCGGCGTTCACGTGCTGCACGAGCATCCGCTCGTAGTCCATCTTGTACACGTGGTCGCCGGCCAGGATGATGATGTACTCGGGTTCGTAGCCGTCGATGATGTCGATGTTCTGGAACACGGCGTCGGCGGTGCCCGCGTACCACTTGTCCTCGCCGACGCGCTGGCTCGCGGGCAGGATGTCGAAGCTCTCGTTGCGCACCGGCTGCAGGAAGTTCCAGCCGCGCTGCAGGTGCCGGATCAGGCTGTGCGCCTTGTACTGCGTCGCGACCGCGAGGCGGCGGATGCCGGAGTTGAGCGCGTTGGACAGCGCGAAGTCGATGATCCGCGACTTGCCGCCGAAGTACACCGCCGGCTTCGCGCGGCGCTCCGTGAGCTCCATCAGGCGGGAGCCGCGCCCGCCCGCGAGCACATAGGCCATCGTCGAGCGCGACAGCGGGGTGGAGTAGGTGACCTGTTCCATCGTCGTTCTCCGCGGCAGGGGCGCCTCACGCCCCCGGGTCGTGCACCAGCCACAGCACGCCGAGCGGCGGGAGCGCGACGGTCGCGCGGCACGGGAAGCCGTGCGACTCGCCGGGTTCCGCCACCACGGCGCCGGCGTTGCCCCAGCCGGAGCCGCCGTACTCGGCGGCGTCCGTGTTGAGCACTTCGCGCCAGCGGCCCGGATGCGGGAGGCCGATGCCGTAATTCTCGCGCGGGACGGGCGTGAAGTTCATGATCGCGGCCAAAGGAGGTGCACCCGCGCCTCCCATCCGCAGCCACGCGAACACCGACCGCTCGCGGTCGTTGACCTCGATCCAGCGGAAGCCGTCGTGCTCGCAGTCGCGCTCGTGCAGCGCGCGCTGCGACCGGTACACGCGGTTGCAGTCGCGGACCAGCGCGGCCACGCCCGCGTGCGACGGCAGCGTCGCCTCGGCCCACTCGAGGCCGGCGTCGAAGTTCCACTCGCGCCGCTGCGCGAACTCCTGGCCCATGAACAGCAGCTTCTTCCCCGGATAGCACCACATGAGCGCGAAGTACGCGCGCAAGGTGGCAAACTGCCGCCACGAGTCGCCGGGCATGCGCGCGAGCAGCGACCGCTTGCCGTGGACCACCTCGTCGTGCGAGAGCGGCAGCACGAAATTCTCGCTCCACGCGTACATGAGGCCGAACGTGATCCAGTCGTGGTGCCACGCGCGGTGCACGGGTTCGAGCGCGACGTACTTCAGCGTGTCGTGCATCCAGCCCATGTTCCACTTGAAGCCGAAGCCCAGGCCGCCGGTGTAGGTGGGCCGCGACACGCCCGGCCACGCCGTCGATTCCTCGGCGATCACGAACGCGCGCGCCGGGGTGGTGGCCGTACACCGCCTCGTTCAGCTTGCGCAGGAAGGCGATGGCGTCGAGGTTCTCGTTGCCGCCGTAGCGGTTGGGCACCCACTCGCCGGGCTTGCGCGAGTAGTCGAGGTAGAGCATCGACGCGACCGCGTCCACGCGCAGGCCGTCGACGTGGTAGCAGTCGAGCCAGTAGAGGGCGCTCGCAATCAGGTAGTTGACCACCTCGCGCCGCCTTGAAGTCGAAGATCGCGGTGCTCCAGTCGGATGGAAGCCCTGCCGCGGGTCCGCGTGCTCGTAGAGCGCGGTGCCGTCGAAGTGCGCGAGGCCGTGCGGGTCCACCGGGAAGTGCGCGGGCACCCAGTCGAGGATCACGCCGATGCCGGCGCGGTGGCACGCGTCGACGAAGCGGGCGAAGCCCGCCGGCTCGCCGAAGCGGCTGGTGGGCGCGAAGAGGCCGATCGGCTGGTAGCCCCACGAAGCGTCCAGCGGGTGCTCGTTGACCGGCAGGAGCTCGACGTGCGTGAAGCCCATCTCCGCGACGTAGGGCACGAGCGTGGCGGCCAGCTCGTCGTAGTCGAGCCACCCGCCGTCGGCGCGCCGCCGCCACGAGCCCAGGTGCACCTCGTAGATGCTGATCGGGCTGCGCCGCGGATCGGCCTGCGCGCGCCGGGCGAGCCACGCGTCGTCGTGCCACGCGAAGCGGTCGGTGGCGCAGACGATGGACGCGGTCGACGGCCGCAATTCCGCGCGGAAGCCCACCGGGTCGGACTTGAGCGGGAGCAGCCCGCCGCCGGCGCCGATGATCTCGTACTTGTAGATCGCGCCTTCGCCCAGGCCGGGAACGAAGATCTCCCATACCCCCGTGTCGACGCGCTTGCGCATCACGTGGCGGCGGCCGTCCCACGCGTTGAAGTCCCCCACCACCGACACCCGGCGCGCGTGCGGCGCCCAGACCGCGAAGTGGACCCCCGGCACGCCCTCGTGCACCAGCGGGTGCGCGCCCAGCCGGTCGTAGAGCATCGTGTGCGTGCCCTCGCCGACCAGCCAGTCGTCGAGCGGCCCCAGCACCGGCCCGAATGCGTAGGCGTCGTCCACGGTCCACGTGCCGCCGGCGTTGGTCGCCTGCAGGCGGTAGCGGGAGCGGGCGGGGAGCGGCCCCTCGAAGAAGCCGCCGGCGTGCCGCTGCGCGAGCGGCGCGAGCGGCTTGCCTTCGGGGGTGACCGCGGCCAGCGTCGCCGCGCCCGGGACGTACGCCCGCAGCCACGGCCGGCCCTGCACGTCGTGCACGCCCAGCACCGCGAACGGATCGGCGTGCCGGCCCTCGACGATCGCGGCGATCGTGTCGGGGGTCAGCGCAGGGGGCGCAGTCATCGGGTCGTTCGGTCGAGGCCTGGGAAGGGCGGCGCCGGACCGCGGCGGCCGCCAGCCTCTATTGTGCGCCCGGCGTGGCTCCCCAGATGTCCCGGGCGTATTCGAGCACCGCCCGGTCGGCCGAGAACCAGCCCATGTGCGCGGTGTTGGCGATCGCCTTGCGCGCCCACGCCTCGCGGTCCTGCCAGAGCGCGTTGATCGAGCGCTGCGCCGACCAGTACGAGTCGAAGTCGGCGGCGACCATGAAGTAGTCGTGGTGCCGCAGGTTGTTGACGAGCTCGCGGTAGCGGTTGCGGTCCTCGGGCGAGAACATGCCCGTCTCCAGCGCGTGCAGGACCTCGGCCAGCACCGGGGAGGCCTCGATCGTGGCCTTCATGTCGAGGCCGGCGGCGCGGCGCCGGGCCACGCCCTCGGCATCCATGCCGAAGATGACCATGTTGTCGGCCCCGACGTGCTCGCGGATCTCGATGTTGGCGCCGTCGAGCGTGCCGATGGTGAGCGCGCCGTTGAGCGCGAGCTTCATGTTGCCCGTGCCGGACGCTTCCATGCCGGCGGTCGAGATCTGCTCCGAGAGGTCCGCGGCGGGGATGATCGTCTCGGCGAGGCTCACGTTGTAGTTCGGCAGGAACACGACCTTGAGGCGGCCGCGCAGCACCGGGTCGCGGTTCACGATCCGGGCCAGGTCGTTGGCGAGCTTGATGATGAGCTTCGCCTGCCGGTAGCCCGCCGCCGCCTTGCCGGAGAAGATCTTCACCCGCGGCACCCACGGGTGGGTCGGCTGCGCCCGTACGGCGTTGTAGAACGCGATCGTCTCGAGCAGGTTGAGGAGCTGCCGCTTGTACTCGTGGATGCGCTTGATCTGGACGTCGAACAGCGCCTCCGGGTCGACGCCGACCCCGAGGCGCTCCGCGATCAGGCGGCCGAGCGCCACCTTGTTCGATCGTCGGACGGCGAGGTAGCGCTCGCGGAACGCGGCGTCGTCCGCGAACGGGGCGAGGTCGACGAGCCGCTCCGGGTGGTCGAGGAAGCGCGGGCCGATCGCCTCGGTGATCAGCTCCGTGAGCGCGGGATTGGCCTGGAACAGCCAGCGCCGGAACGTGATGCCGTTGGTCTTGTTGTTGATGCGGTCCGGGTAGATCGTCGCGAGGTCGTGGAAGACTGTCTTCTTCACGAGCTCGGTGTGCAGCGCCGACACGCCGTTGACGCGCCGCGAGCCCAGGAACGCGAGGTGACCCATGCGCACACGGCGCGTGTGGTCCTCCTCGATGAGCGAGATCGACGACAGGAAGCGGTCGTCGTGCCCGGAGGTGCGCTGCGCGTCGAGATGCAGGCCGTTGATGAGGTACACGATCTGCATGTGCCGCGGCAGCAGGCGCTCGAGCAGCGACACCGGCCACGTCTCCAGCGCCTCCGGCAGCAGGGTGTGGTTGGTGTAGTTGAACACCGACGTGGTGATCTCCCACGCGAGTTCCCAGGGCATGCCGTGGACGTCCACCAGCAGCCGCATCAGCTCGGGTACGCCGATCGCCGGGTGCGTGTCGTTGAGCTGGATCGACACGTGGTCGGCGAGCGAGGCCAGCTCGCCGTGCTGCGCCTTGTGCCGGCGCAGGAGGTCCTGCAGCGACGCCGAGGCGAAGAAGTACTCCTGCCGCAGCCGCAGTTCGTGGCCGGCCTCCGTGTCGTCGGACGGGTAGAGCACGCGCGAGATCGACTCGAGGCGCACCCGGTCGGCGAGCGCACCGACGTGGTCGCCGCGGTTGAAGTCCTCGAGCCGGATCGGGTCGGTGGCGCGCGCGGACCACAGCCGGAGCGTGTTGACGTGCCGGCCGCGCCAGCCCGTGAGCGGCGTGTCGTACGCGACCGCGTTCACGTTCTCCGCCGGCTCCCACACCGCGCGCACGGTGCCGTCCGGATTCTCGAACGTCTCGACGTGGCCGCCGAAGCTCACCGTGTACAGCACCTCGGGCCGCTCGAACTCCCACGGGTTGCCGGCGGACAGCCAGTCCTCCGGCAACTCCACCTGCCAGCCGTCCTTGATCGCCTGCCGGAAGATGCCGTGGTCGTAGCGGATGCCGTAGCCGTGCGCGGGAATGCCGAGCGAGGCCATGCTCTCCATGTAGCACGCCGCGAGGCGGCCGAGGCCGCCGTTGCCGAGCGCCGCGTCGGGCTCGACCTTGCGCAGCCGGTCGAGGTCCACCCCCAGGTCGCGCAGCGCCTCGCGCGCGACGTTCGTGATGCCGAGGTTCGACAGCGCGTCGAAGAGCAGGCGACCGATCAGGAACTCGAGCGAGAAGTAGTACACGCGCTTGCGGCCGTCGTGGTACGTGCGCCGGGTCGCGTCGATCCAGCGGTCGACGACCTGGTCGCGCACCGCGTGCGCCGTCGCGGCGTACCAGTCGTGCTCCTGGGCGTGCGCGCTGTCCTTGCCGACGATGTACGTGAGCTTGTGCAGCACATTGGCGCGGAAGGCCGCGACCTCGTCCGCCTTCGTGGCGTGCGGGTCCGCCGTGGCAGGCGCGGGGGCGGCCGCGCTCGCGGTCGTCGCGCTGGTGCCGGTCGCAGCCGCCGGCGGCGTGAAGGCCGGCGCTTGCGTTGCGGCCGGCGCGGGCTCGCCTTCGGCCGCGGGCGGCGCGGTCACCGGGGTGTCGGGATCGTTTGCGGCCATGATGTCGGAGCGCGTCCTGATCGTGAACGGGCAGCGGAGCGCGCCATGCGTCGGCGCGCGCGGCGCCCTCTCGAGGGAAGAGTCCCGATGATACAACCGCGACGGCGCCGCGCCCGCATGGTTTGCGGACGCCCAACGCTGGCGCGCGAGCGCACTAACGCGGTGCAGTGCGGGCGAGGGCGCGGATCAGTTCGCCAAGCGACCACGCCTGGAACGGGCACCCGCGCCACGCGTGCGGAGCGTCGCCGTCGGCGATCTCGGAGAGGTGGCCCCGGCCGCGTTCCGCGAGGGCCGCCACGAGCGGCGCCACGAAGCGCGCGCGGGCCTGCGCGCGCGTCGCCGCGTCGTCGCCGTGCACGCGCAGCCACGCGTCGACGAACGGGCCGGTGAGCCACGGCCACGCGGTGCCCTGGTGGTACGCGGCGTCGCGCTGCGCGCCGTCGCCCTCGTAGCGTCCCCGGTAGCGCGCATCTCCGGCGGCCAGCGTGCGCAGGCCGGCGGGCGTGACCAGCTCGCGGGCCACGACGTCGACCACCGCTCGCGCGGCTTCGCCGTCGAGCAGTGCGAACGGCAGGCCGCCGACGGCGAAGACCTGGTTCGGGCGCACCGAGGCGTCGACGGTGCCCGCGACGTGATCGACGTCGACGACGTCGTGCAGGCCGAGCCGGTCCGCGCGCACGAAGCGGGCCGCGAACGCGCGCGCCGCGCGCTCGGCCGTGGCCGCGTGGCCGCCGCCGGCGAGCCGCAGCGCGTTGTACCAGAGCGCCTGCACCTCGACCGGCTTGCCGCTGCGCGGCGTGACGACCTGGTCGCCGACCCGGGCGTCCATCCAGGTGAGCTGCACGCCGGGGGCGCCGCACGCCAGGAGCCCGTCATCGTCCATCCGGATGCCGTGGCGCGTGCCGCGCGTGTAGCCGGCGAGGATCGCCGCGACGGCAGCGAGCAGCCGCGGACGCGCCGGCGAATCCGGTGCGGCGGCGAGGAATTCGTGCACGACGACGACGAACCAGAGCGACGCATCGACGGCATTGAACTCCGGCACGCCGCCGGAGTCGGGAAAGCGGTTCGGCAGCATGCCTTCCGACACCGCCGCCGCCCACGCGGCGAGGATCGATTCGGCCAGCGCGAGCTGCCCGCGTGCCAGCACCAGGCCGCGCATCGCGATGAACGTGTCGCGGCCCCAGTCGGTGAACCACGGGAAGCCGGCGACGATCGTGTGGCCGTCGCCACGGCGCACGAGGTACTGCGCCGCCGCGCGGTCGAGCGGGGTGAGCCCGGCGCGCGCCGCGCCTTCGCGGTCGCGGATGCGCGCCGCGGCGACGCGCGCGTCGCCGGCGATGTCGTCGCCGGCAGTGAACACCAGCACGGCTTCGCCCTGCACCAGGTCGAACGTGAATTCGCCCGGCGCCGCGAGGTCCTCGCGGTCGTCCAGGCCGCGCGCCGTCTCCTCCGCGTAGCGGAAGTTGCGGTACCAGTCGGGCGCGTGGCGATACTTCCCGGACGACCACGCGGCGATCGCCGGCACACCGTCGTACGGGCGCCAGCTCGCGTTGCCGTGCGCGGTCCGCGCGGCGAAGGCGAACGCCGGGTTCTCGTGCATCAGCGCGTGGTAGTCCCGCCCGGAGAGCAGTGGGCGCACGCGCAGCGTCGCCGGCCCGGTGCCCGCCGTGCGCCGCCACGCGAGCAGCACCGTCCCCGTGTCGCGCTCCACCACGACCTCGTGGACGATTTCCGTGCCGTCGTCGCCGCGGAACGTCCACGCCGGCCACGGATCGGCGGCGAACGCGACGAGATGGTCGACGCCGCGGGGCCACGTGACGTCCGGCCCGTAGTGCTGCGTGGACAGCGGCCACTCGCCGCCGCCGGAGGCCACGAACGCCTCGACGCCGTTGACGAGCACCATGCGCCCGGTCGGCGGCGTGGTCGCGGCCAGCAGCAGCGCGTGGTAGCGCCGCGTGCGCGCGCCCGCCACCGGCCCCGACGCGAAGCCGCCGCAGGCGTCCGCCTCCAGCCACTCGCCGCCCGCGGGCATCACTTGTTGTCCGCCTGTCCCTTCCACGACCCGAAGCCGAACTCGGTCCCGAAGCCCGGCGCGCCCCGCACCGAGTACTCGGCGTACTGCTGGATGAGCTTGGCCACCACCCCGGTCCACCCCGTCTGGTGGCTCGCGCCGAGCCCTTCGCCGGAATCGCCGTGGAAGTACTCGTAGAAGACGACGAGGTCGCGCCAGTACGGATCGCTCTGGAACTTCTCGCGGTCGCCGTGGATCGGCCGCCGGCCGTTCTCGTCGCGGGTGAAGAGCGTGATCAGGCGCCGGTTGATCTCGCGCGCCACGTCCCATAGCGTCATCATCTGCCCGGACCCCGTGGGGCACTCGATCTTCACCGATTCGCCCAGGCAGGCGTCGTGCTTCTGCAGCGCCTCGATCAGGAGGTAGTTGATCGGGAACCACACCGGGCCGCGCCAGTTGGAGTTGCCGCCGAAGAGCGGCGTCGTCGACTCCGCCGGCGCGTAATCGAGCGTGAAGCGCTCGCCGTCGATCTCCAGCACGAACGGATGGTCGTGGTGGTGGCGCGAGACCGAGCGGATGCCGTGGTCGGACAGCATGCCGTCGGGGTCGAGCACCGGCCCGAGGATGCGCCGCAGCTTGTCGGTGTCGACGAGGGAGAGCCGGATGCGATCGTCCACACCGCGCTCGTCCATGTCGGAGAGGTCGCGCAGGAGTTCGGGCCGGTACTTCTCGAACCACCGCCGCCGCTCCGAGAAATCGCGGAAGCTCGCGATGGCGTCCTTCTCGCCGACCGCGATCGCGAAGATCGGGATGATCCCCGCGACGGTCTGCGCCTTGATCGGGAAGCAGCGGCCGTCGGGCAGGCGCAGCACGTCGTAGTAATACCCGTCCTCGGCGTGCCACAGCCCCGCCTTGTGCCCGCTGACCTTGTTGATCGCGGCGCTGATGTAGACGAAGTGCTCGAAGAACTTGGTCGCGATGTCCTCGTAGACCGGGTCATCCTTCGCGAGGTGCAGCGCGATCGCGAGCAGGTTGAGGCAGTACATGCCCATCCAGCTCGTGCCGTCGGCCTGCTCGAGGTGTCCCCCCGAGGGCAGGCCCGACGTGCGGTCGAAGACGCTGACGTTGTCGAGGCCCAGGAACCCGCCCTCGAAGATGTTGGTGCCCTCGGCGTCCTTGCGGTTCACCCACCACGTGAAGTTGAGCAGCAGCTTCTGGAACACGCGCTCGAGGAAGTCGCGGTCGCCGCGGCCGTAGATCTTCTCCTCGATCTGGTACACGCGCAGCGCGGCCGCTTGCGTGCACCGGCGGATTGACGTCGGAGAACGCCCACTCGTACGCGAGGATCTGGCCGTTCGGGTGCATGTACCACTCGCGCAGCAGCAGCACAACTGCTCCTTCGCGAAGTCCGGATCGATCATCGCGAGCGGGATGCAGTGGAACGCCATGTCCCACGCGGCAAACCACGGGTACTCCCACTTGTCGGGCATCGACAGCACGTCGCCCGCGGCGAGGTGCCACCAGTCGTGGTTGCGCCCCTGCTTGCGGCTCCGCGGGGGCTTCGGCTCCGCGGGATCGCCGTCGAGCCAGCGCTCGACCATGTAGCGGTAGTACTGCTTGCCCCAGAGCATGCCCGCGAACGCCTGCCGCTGCACGTTGCGCAGGTCGTCGGGGATCAGGAACGGGTTGATGCGGCGGTAGAACTCGTCCGCCTCCACCTTGCGCCGGGAGAACGTGGCATCGAAGTCGGGACCCAGCGCATCGGCGACGACGCCGTCGGTGAGGCGCAGGCGCAGCGTCACCGCCTGCCCGCCGGGCACGTCCAGCACGTAGTGCGGGGCCGCCTTGCTGCCGGTGCGCGCGGGGTTCACGGCGTCGGTGCGGCCGTGGACGACGGCCTCGTGGAACGCATCCTTCACGTACGGCGATGGGTTTGCCGTGCCGAAGAGGCGCGCGAAGTTGGTCTCGTTCTCGGTGAACAGCACCTCCGTCGGCTGGCCGCAGTGGAGGCGATACGACGGCAGCGTCCGGTGGCCGGTCACGAGCACCACGCCGCTGCCGTCCTCGCGCTCGACCGCGATGTGCGGCCGCACCGGGTTGCCCGACCAGCTCCAGTCGTTCTTGAACCACAGCGTGGGCAGCACGTGCAGCGGCGCGGCGTACTGGCCGCGGTTGGCGACCTCGATGCGCACCAGCATGTCCGAGGGCCCGGCCTTCGCGTACTCGACCGTGACGTCGAAATAGCGGTCGTCCTCGAAGATGCCGGTGTCGAGGAGTTCGTACTCCGGGTCGAGCCGGGTGCGCCGCGCGTTCTCCGCCACCAGGTCCGCGTAGGGGTAGGCCCGCTGCGGATACTTGTACAGGTACTTCATGTACGCGTGGCTCGGGACGTTGTCGAGGTAGAAGTAGTACTCCTTGACGTCCTCCCCGTGGTTGCCCTCGGGGCCGGAGAGCCCGAACATCCGTTCCTTGAGGATCGGGTCGTTGCCGTTCCACAGTGCGAGCGCGAAGCACAGCTGCTGCTGGTCGTCGCTGATGCCGGCGATGCCGTCCTCGCCCCAGCGGTAGGCCCGCGATCGCGCGTGGTCGTGCGGCAGGTAGTCCCACGCGGTGCCGTTGGGACTGTAGTCCTCGCGCACCGTGCCCCACTGCCGTTCGGACAGGTAGGGTCCCCACCGCCGCCAGGCGGCGCTGCCCGCGCGTGCTTGCGCGAGCCTTTCTTCTTCTGCAGTCACGAACGTCCCCCTTCACCGCGGCGCGTCGCCGCAGGCGGCGCGCCGGCATTGTGCGGTGCCGGCCGCGCGGTTACAACGCGATGGCCTTTCGTCAGCGTGCGGTCAGGACCTGGCTGCCGTGCCACGTGGCGCCCGCGGCGACCGTGACCGGCGCGTGCGCCGCGGCGGCCTCGACGCACAGGAAGCGCAGGTAGCCGCCCGCCTCCATGTCGGCGATGGTCGCGCTCTTGGGCGCGTCCGGATTCCACACCACGGTATCGAAGAATCCCGTGGCGCGGATGTCGAGCGTGCGTCCCGGCTCCAGCATCGCGAGGTCCGGCGGCGCGACGCGATAGACGCGGTCGAGGAAGCGATCGATCGGCAGCTCGGGCGCGGTCTCGACCGCGTCGTCGACGCCCTGCACCTTGTCGCGGTAATGCGCGCCCGCGAGGCCCCGCAGCCGCGTGGCGCGCAGGTCGACGACCCGCAGGTACGTGTGCAGCGCGGCGGTGAACGTGAAGTCGGTGGCGCCCGGGTTGTGCGCCGCGAGCACGAGCGACAGCGTGCCGCCGTGCACGGTCACCGTGTAGTCGAGCGTGAATTCGTGCGGCCACACGGCCCGCGTGGCGGCCGTGGCGGAGCAGCGCAGGTGCGCCTGCGCACTGCCGTCGGCGGCGGGCCCGGCTTGCACGAGGTCCCAGTGCATCGCGCGCACGAGGCCGTGCATCGGCAGCGGACCCTGGTCCGCGAACTGCGGGAAACACACCGGCACGCCGCCGCGGATCGCCGCGTCGTCGGTGAAGATCGCCTTCTCGCTCACGAACAGGCGGTCCGCGGTCGCACCCGCTGGAAACCACGAGGTGACGTGCGCGCCGTGGAGGTAGACCTCGGCGCGCGCGCCGTCGGCGGCCGTGACGGTCAGCCGGGGAAGGCCGCCGAGGCCGGGGGTGGGAACGAGGGACATGGCAGTGGGGGGAGGGGATCGAGGTCCGGCGTGTCCAGTCCTGCATATTGACCGCCGCCCCCCGCATCGTACAATTTCTGGCTCGGGCACGCGCAGCCTGCGCGAGCTTTTGCCATCCCAGGGGAACGCGTTGCCTGACTCGCTGCCGGTGGTCTACCTCGCTCGCCACGGCGAGACCGAATGGAGCCGGGCGGGGCGGCACACCGGACGCACCGATCTTCCCCTCACCGAGAAAGGCGAGCGCGATGCGCGGGCCTTGGGCGCACGCCTGGCCGGCATTCCGTTCGTCCGCGTCTTTGCGAGCCCGCTCCAGCGTGCCGCGCGCACCTGCGAACTCGCCGGGTTCGGGGCGGTCGCGCAGTCCGATCCCGACCTCGTCGAGTGGAACTACGGGGACTACGAGGGCCGGCGCACGGCGGAAATCGCCGCCGAGCGGCCCGGATGGAACCTTTTCCGCGACGGCTGTCCCAACGGCGAGAAGGTAGACGCCGTGGGCGAGCGGGCGGATCGCGTGATCGCCCGCGTGCGCGCCGCCGGCGGCGACGTGCTGCTGTTCTCGAGCGCCCACCTGCTGCGCATCCTTACCGCGCGCTGGCTCGGGCTGCCGGCGGCGGGCGGCGGCCTCTTCTTCCTGTCGACCGCGTCGTTATCGGTGCTGGGCTACGAGCATGCCCTCGACCGGCCGGTCATCCGCGTCTGGAACGACACCGCCCATGTAACATCGTAGCCCGTCGTCCTCCCTTCCCCGCCGGCACCGTGCGCCGGTTCCCACGATCCCACCCGCGAGATACCCGATGAAGGCAACGCAAGCGCTGCATGACCTGGGCCAGAGCCTGTGGCTCGACAACATCACGCGCGACCTGCTGGAAAGCGGGACGCTCGCGCGCTACATCGACGAGCTGTCGGTGACCGGCCTCACGTCGAACCCGACGATCTTCGATCACGCGATCAAGGGCAGCAACGACTACGACGCGGCCATCCACAGCAAGCTCAAGGCCGGCCGCTCGGGCGAGGCGCTCTTCTTCGAGCTCGCGCTGTCCGACATCACGCGCGCGGCCGACCTCTTCCGGCCGGTCTACCAGCGCACCGACGGCGTGGACGGCTGGGTGTCGCTCGAGGTCTCGCCGCTCCTCGCGTACGACACCAGGACGACGATCGAGGTGGCGAAGGAACTGCACGCGCGCGCCGGGCGGCCCAATCTCTTTATCAAGATCCCCGGCACCCCGGAAGGTATTCCCGCGATCGAGGAGGCGATCTTCGCCGGCGTGCCGGTGAACGTGACGCTGCTCTTCTCGCGCGAGCACTACCTCGCGGCGGCGGAAGCCTACCTGCGCGGCATCGAGCGGCGCATTGCCGCGGGCCTGCGGCCCTATGTCGCGTCGGTGGCCTCGCTCTTCATCAGCCGCTGGGACGTCGCGGTCGCCTCGAAGGTGCCGCCGGCGCTGGTCAACCGGCTGGGCATCGCCATCGGCCAGCGGTGCTACAAGGCGTACAACGACTTCATCGCGTCGCCGCGCTTCCGGACGGCGCAGAACGCGGGCGCGCGGCCGCAGCGCCTGCTGTTCGCGAGCACGGGCACCAAGGATCCGAAGGCGTCCGACACCCTGTACGTCGAGGCGCTCGCCGCGCCGCTGACGGTCGACACGATGCCGGAGAACACGCTGCTGGCGCTGGCCGACCACGGGAAGGTGACGCAGGCCACGCCCGCCGACGGCGGCGACTGCGAGGCAGTCCTTGCGCAGTTCACCGCCGCGGGGGTGAACCTCGATGCGCTGGCCGCGCAATTGCAGAAGGAAGGCGCGGAGTCGTTCGTGAAATCGTGGCAGGAGCTCATGGGGGTGATTGCCGCCAAGAGCGCCACGCTCAAGTGATGGCCCGCACCGCACAGCGCCGGGTCCTCGTCATCGACGTGGGCGGCACGCACGTGAAGATCCTGGCCACGGGGCAGCGCGAGATCCGCAAGATGCCCTCGGGCCCGACGATGACCGCGCGGCAGATGGTCGCCGGCGTGCGCAAGATGGCCGCGGACTGGGCGTACGACGCGGTGTCGATCGGCTACCCGGGACCGGTCGCGCACGACCGGCCGACGGCCGAGCCGCACAACCTCGCCCCCGGCTGGGTGCGCTTCGACTTCGCGAAGGCGTTCGGCAAGCCGGTGCGCATGGTCAACGACGCGGCGATGCAGGCGCTCGGCGACTACAACCGCGGCAAGATGCTGTTCCTGGGTTTCGGCACCGGGCTCGGCACGACCCTGATCGTCGACGGCACGCTGGTGCCGATGGAACTCGCGCACCTGCCGTACCGCAAGGCCACGTTCGAGGACTACGTCGGGGAGCGGGCGCTGCTGCGCGACGGCAAGCGGCGCTGGCGCCGGAACGTCGCCGACGTCGTCGCGCGCCTGACCGCCGCCTTCCAGCCGGACGACATCGTGCTGGGCGGCGGCAACGCCGCGCACCTCAAGGACCTGCCGCCGCGCTGCCGGATCGGGGAGAACGCGCGCGCGTTCCCCGGCGGCTTCCGCCTGTGGGCGGAGCCCGCGGCCCCGAAGAAGCGGGCAACGGCCCGGAAGCAGCCGCCCGCCGCGCCGGCGAAGCGCGCTGCGAAGAAGCACGGCGCACGAGGAAAGTGACCATGGCATCCGTCTCCCTCACCGCACGCCCCGCGTGGCGCGCGCTCCAGGCCCACTATGCGAAGGTCCGCGACGCCACGCTGCGCGACCTCTTCGCCGCCGACGCGACGCGCGGCGAGCGCCTCACCCTCGAGGCGGCCGGCGTCTACCTCGATTACTCGAAGAACCGGGTCACCGACGAGACGCTGCAGCTCCTGGTCGACCTCGCCACCGAGTGCGGCCTGCGCGAGCGCATCGACGCGATGTTCCGCGGCGACCGCATCAACGTCTCCGAGAACCGCTCGGTGCTGCACGTCGCGCTGCGCGCGCCGCGCGGCGAGTCGATCGTCGTCGACGGCCGCGACGTGGTGCCAGACGTGCACGCGGTGCTCGACCGGATGGCGGCGTTCGCCGACCGCGTGCGCGGCGGCGACTGGAAGGGCCACACGGGCAAGCGGATCCGCAACGTCGTCAACATCGGCATCGGCGGCTCCGACCTCGGTCCCGTGATGGCGTACGAGGCGCTGCGCTTCTACAGCGCACGCGACATGACGTTCCGCTTCGTCTCCAACGTCGACGGCACGGACTTCGCCGAGGCGGTGCGCGACCTCGACGCCGCGGAGACGCTCTTCATCATCTCCTCCAAGACGTTCACGACGCTCGAGACCATGACCAACGCGCACTCGGCGCGCGACTGGGCGCTCGGCAAGCTCGGCGGCGACGCGGCGGCGGTGGCGAAGCACTTCGTGGCCGTCTCCACCAACGCGGAGAAGGTCACCGAGTTCGGCATCGACACCGCCAACATGTTCGGCTTCTGGGACTGGGTCGGCGGCCGCTACTCGATGGACTCGGCGATCGGCCTGTCCACGATGCTGGCCGTCGGACCCGCGAACTTCCGCGCGATGCTGGCCGGCTTCCACGAGATGGACGAGCACTTCCGCACGGCGCCGTTCGACCGCAACCTGCCGGTGCTGCTGGGCCTGCTCTCCGTCTGGTACAACGACTTCTTCGGCGCGCAGACGGTCGCCGTGCTGCCCTACGAGCAGTACCTGAAGGCTTCCCCGGCGTACCTGCAGCTCACGATGGAGAGCAACGGCAAGCACGTCACGCTCGATGGAACGCGCGTCGAGGTCGACACCGGGCCGATCTACTGGGGCGAGCCTGGCACCAACGGCCAGCACTGTTCTACTTCAGCTGATCCACCAGGGCACCCGCCTCATCCCCTGCGATTTCATCGCGTTCGCGAAGGCGCGCAACCCGCTCGGCCCGCACCACGACATGCTCGTGGCCAACGTGTTCGCGCAGGCGGAAGCGCTCGCCTTCTGGAAGACGGCCGCGCAGGTGAAGGCCGAGGGCACGCCGGACGCGCTCGTGCCGCACCGCGTGTTCGACGGCAACCGGCCGTCGAACGTGATGCTGCTCGACGAGCTCACGCCCGCGGCGCTCGGCCGGCTGGTCGCGCTGTACGAGCACAGCGTGTTCACCCAGGGCACCGTCTGGCACATCGACTCGTTCGACCAGTGGGGTGTCGAGCTGGGCAAGGTGCTCGCCCAGCGGATCATCCCGGAACTCGCCGGCAATGGAGCGCTCGCGCACGACAGCTCCACCAACGCGCTGATCCGGCGCTACCGGGCGCACCGGGGCAGCTGACCGCGGCGGCGGCGGCGCGCGCAAGCGCCCGTCGCCACTCCCACCTCGCATTCGCAACGTCGCGGTCGCCCGTCGGCGCCCCGCACTCACCTGGAAGGCATCATGCAACCTCGAAATGATCGGCTTGTCGGATGGGCGCGAACATGGTTCGGCGCCTGATGAAGAACGGGCACCAGTGCGTCGTCTTCGACATGTTCCCGAAGGCGGTCGCGGCGCTCGCGGCGGAAGGCGCCCACCGGCGCGTCGATGGCCGACCCTCGTCGCCAGGCCTGCGAAGCCGCGGGCGTGGCTGATGGTGCCGGCGGCGGTGGTCGACGAGACCATCGCGCAGCTCGCCCCGCTGCTCGAGGCGGGCGACACGATCATCGACGGCGGCAACTCCTACTACGTCGACGACATCCGGCGCAGCAAGGCGCTCGCGCCGAAGTCCATCGACTACGTCGACGTCGGCACCGGGGCGGCGGCGTTCGGGGCCTCGAGCGCGATCGGCGTCTCGCCCCGACCGTGCAGCGCCTCGACCCGATTCTTCCGCACGCTCGCACCCGGGATCGGCACGATCGACCGCACGCCTGGCCGGCCGGCGGACAAGGGCACGGCGGAGATGGGCTACCTGCACCGCGGCGCCGAGCGGCGCCTCGGCCACTTCGTGAAGATGGTGCACAACGGCATCGAGTACGGCGTGATGGCCGCGCACGCGGAAGGTCTGTCGATCCTCAAGGCCGCGAACGTGGGCAGGCAGACGCACGAGGTCGACGCGGTGACCACGCCGCTGCGCGACCCCGAGCACCACCAGTACGACCTCGACCTGCCCGAGGTGGCCGAGGCGTGCGGCGCCGCGGCAGCGTGATCGCCTCGTGGCCTCACCGCGTCGGCGCTCATCAAGAGCCCGACGCTCGACAACTTCGCGGGCCGCGTGTCGGATTCCGGCGAAGGCCGCTGACGATCAAGGCCGCGATCGACGAGGCGGTGCCGGCTTCGTGCTGACCACCGCGCTGTACGAACGCCTGTACCGCGCGGGAGGCCGAGCTCCAGAACTGCCCGCTTTCGGCGATGCGCTTCGAGCCTGGCGGCCAGCGCCGAGAAGCCCGCGAAGAGCGCCGCCATGGACCGTGTGCCTTCCGACGCGCTGGTGTTCTTCGGCGCCACCGGCGACCTCGCGCAAGGCGAAGATCTTCCTCGCGCTGCAGGCGACATCCGCCGCGGCCACCTCGACGTGCCGGTGATGCGTGGCGAAGGCCGCAGCTGGAACCTCGACCAGTTCCGCGCGCGCGCCCGCGACAGCCTCGAGAAGCACGGCGGCATCGACGAGGCGGCGTTCGCCAAGCTGCTCGGGCTCCTGCGCTACGTCGACGGCGACTACGCCGATGCGGCCACCTTCGCCGAGCTGCGCCGGCGAGCTTGGCGCTGCGCAGCGGCCCGCGCACTACCTCGCCATCCCGCCGGTGCTCTTCGGCAAGGTGGTCGAGCAGCTCGCGGCCGCCAAGTGCACGAGCGACGCGCGGGTGGTCGTCGAGAAGCCGTTCGGCCGGGACCTCGCGTCGGCGCAGAAGCTCAACGCGATCCTGCACGCGACGTTCGACGAGTCGCACGTGCTCCGCATCGACCACTACCTGGGCAAGCGGCCGGGGTGCACAACATGCTGCTCCGCTTCGCCAACGAGTTCCTCGAGCCGCTGTGGAACCGCAAGTACGTGAAGAGCGTCCAGATCACCATGGCGAGAACTTCGGCGTGCAGGGCCGCGGCGCGTTCTACGACCAGACCGGCACCATGCGCGACGTCGTGCAGAACCACCTCTTCCAGGCGCGCAACCTCGCGATGGAGGGTGCCCGCGCGCACCGACAGCGAGTCGATCCGCGACGAGAAGGTGAAGGTGCTGAAGGCGATGGAAGAGCGGCGCCCGCGGACCTCGTGCGCGGCCAGTTCCGCGGCTACACCAGCGAGCCGGGCGTGTTCGATTCGAAGGTGGAGACCTTCGCCGCGGTGAAGTTGCACGTCGACAACTGGCGCTGCAGGACGTGCCGTTCTGGACCTCGAGCCTACAAGAACCTGCCCGTGACCTGCACCGAGGTGCTGGTGTGCCTGAAGCACCCGCCGAAGATCTTCCCGACGTACCGCGCCTACGAACCACCTGGTAACCGCGAGTCCGACGTCGTGATCGCGCTCGGCACCACGGTGATGGACCTCTCGGAGAAGAACATCGGCCTACAGGTCGAGCCGACGATGAGCCATCCGGGGGCGGACGAGCCGGAGGCGTACGAGCGCGTGCTCACCGACGCGATGGCGGGCGACCGCACGCTCTTCGCGCGCCAGGACTACGTCGAGGAGGCGTGCGCATCGTCGACCCGGTGCTCGCGGCGAATACGCCGGTGCATCCGTACGATCCGGGCCAGTGGGGCCCGCCCGAGCGCAGCAGCTGGCCCCGAAGCGAGCTGGGACGACCCGGCTGCGCCGTGATGAGCCTGCCGCCCGCGCCGATGGAAGTGCGCACCGTCGCCGACCCGGCAGCGGCGCAGCAGTCCGCGCAGTTCATCGCGGCGTGGAGGCGCGCCGCGCGGTCGCCGAACGCGGCTGATTCAAGCTCGCGGTGAGCGGCGGCCACACGCCGTGGGCGAGGCCGTGCGCTCGCGGACTGCGACGTTGCGGCAGAAACGTGCACCTCTTCCAGGTCGACGAGCGCGTGGCCCCGCCGCATGACCCGACCGCAACTGGACGCACATCGGCGAGAGCCTGGCTTCAGCACGTCGCTGCCGCCTGCCAATGTGCACCCGATGCCGGTCGAGGCGACCGGGACTGCGGCGGCCGCCGGTGCCTATGCGCGCACGCTCGCCACCATCGTGGGCACGCCGCCGGTGCTCGACGTCGTGCACCTCGGCCTCGGCCCCGACGGGCACACGGCATCGCTGGTCCCCGGCGACCCGGTGCTCGCGGAGGACCATGCCGACGTTGCGCTGACCGCGCCGTACATGGGCCACCGGCGATGACGCTCACCTATCCCGTCCTCACCGCGCGCGCTGTGTGCTGTTCGCTGTCGACGGCGCGAGGAAGCGGCCGCCGGTCGCCCGCCTCGCGCAGCGCGATCCCCGCATCCCGGGCTTCTACCGCGTGACCGGCGGGCGCGCCCTCACCATTGCCGATGCCGCGGCGGCCTACACTGCCTGAACCGGAGCTCAGCATGGCTTTCCCGCAGGACATGGATCCCGATACCCTGTGCATCGACACGATCCGCACGCTCGCGATCGACGCCGTGCAGGGTACACCCGGCCACCCCGGCGCCGTGATGGGCATGGCGCCCGCCGCGTACGTGCTGTGGAACCGCGTGCTGCGCTTCGATCCTGCCGATCCGATCTGGCCCAACCGCGACCGGTTCGTGCTCTCCAACGGCCACGCGCGTCGATGCTGCTCTGGTCGCTCCCGCATCTCGCGGACGAAGGCGGTGAAACCGACTACGAGGTGCTCGGCCGCGAGTCGGTGACGCTCGACGACATCCGCCACTTCCGGCAGGCTTGCGCCACGCGCCGGGTCACCCCGAATACCACCTCGTGTCGGGCGTGGAGACGACGACCGGCCCGCTCGGGCAGGGCATCGCGACCAGCGTCGGCATGGCCGCGGCGTGAGCGGCCTGCCGCGCGCTACAACCGCGACGGCTTCCCGCTCTTCGACTACAACGTCTACGCGACGTGCGCGGCGACGGCTGCCTGATGGAGGGCGTGGGGGCGGGAGGCCGCGTCGCTCTCGCCGGCCACCTCGAACTCGACAACCTCTGCTGATCTACGACAACAATCACATCACGATCGAGGCAACACCTGCATCACCACCGAGGACGTCGCCGCGCGCTTCCTGGGCTACCAGTGGAACGTGCTGCGCGCCGGCGAGCGCAACGATCTCGGCCGCATCGAGCACGCGCTGCGGTATTCCGCGAGACGAAGCGCCGCCCGACGCTCGTCATCCTCGACACCCACATCGGCTACGGCAGCCTGCACCGGCAGGACACCGCGGCGGCGCAGAGCCGCTCGGCGTGGAGGAAGTGAGGCTCACCAAGCAGTCGATGGCTGGCCCGAGGATGCGCAGTTCCCTGCGCCCGACGGCGTCCGCGAGCGCTTTCGCGGCATCGGCGCGCGCGGCCGCGCGGCGCACGACGCGTGGAACGCGTTTCCTCGCGCGCCACCGCGCGGCCTTCCCGGCGCTCGCCGACGAGATCGACCGCATGCAGCGGCGCGACCTGCCCGACGGCTGGGACCGCGACCTGCCGTCGTTCCCTGCGGACGCGAAGGGCGTGGCCGGACGCGACGTCGAGCAAGGTGCTGGCCCCGCATCCTGGCTCCTCGGCGGGTCCGCCGACTTGGGTCCTCCAACAAGACGACCACGTTCGCCGACGCCGCATGACTTCGAGCCCGCCACGTACGGCGGCCGCAATTTCCACTACGGCATCCGCGAGCACGCGATGGCCGCCATGGTCAACGGCATGGCGCTCACCAAGCTGCGGCCGTACGGCGCGACCTTCGCCATCTTCAGCGACTACGCGCGGTTCGATCCGGCTCTCGGCGCTGATGGAGATCCTGTCGCTGTGGATCTTCACGCACGACGCGATGGGCGACGGCGAGGACGGGCCCACGCAATAGCCGATCGAGCAGCTATGTCGCTGCGGGCGATGCCCGATGACGTTGAGCAGTCCGGGCGACGCCAACGAGGTGGTCGAGGCGTACCGCGTGGCGCTTTCGGGCAGAAGCACCGGCCGACGCTGCTGGTGCTCTCCGCCAGCCGCTGCCGACCCTCGATCGCACGCGCTACGCGTCGGCCGCGGGCGTCGCGGTGGCGGCATGCGCTGGCCGGATGCGGGGCCGCAGGCAGGTGATCCTGATCATGTCGGCAGCGAGGTGCGAGCCTTCGCCGTCGAGGCGCAACGAGGCGCTGCAGGCGGAAGGTATCCGCTCGCGCGTGGTGTCGATGCCGTCGTGGGGACCCCTCGAGCGCCAGCCGCAGGCGTACTGCGACAGCGTGCTGCCGCCCAAGGTCACCGCGCGCGTGTCGATCGAGCAGGCGTCGACGTTCGGGAGCGCCGGCATCACCTGCGGCCGCGCAGATCGGGATGGAATTGCCTCGGCGCGTCCGCGCCGCTCGGCGCCAGCAGCGGTTCGGCTTCGAGGCGGCCACGTCGTGGCAGTGGCGAAGCGATGGCTGGCGGCAGAAGGCCAGGCTTCGAGGCGCCGAGCGATGTACGGCGGCTGCTCTACCTGGCCTTCCCTGCGAGCGGGAGAGGTTGTCCGGGAGCGGAGCGGTGCAGAACTCACGCGCCTGCAGAGGCATTCAGCCCGGGCAAGCAGCGCGCTGCTGAACTCGGCGCGCTTCGTAGGTGTTGAAGTTACTACGGGAAAACCGCCCGGCCGCCCGAAGGCTTCCCGGGCCTGACTTGCCGTGCCGGCTGCAAAGGCGCAACGCCGAGCGTTGCATCATCCACCGACCCCACGAACGCCCTTTGCGGACGTCACTCATACGACCGCCGGAAGTACAACCCGGGATGTCGAGCGGATACCGTTTCCGCGCGCAGCGTCCACGAGCGCGACAGCGCGTATTCGATGCGCAGCGCGTTGTTCGCGACGGACAACTCCTGCTCGTAGACCAGCGTGAGGCGATCGAGATGCGCTTGCCGAACGCGACCACCGTGGACGTGCTGCCCGTTACCGTACGGTTCTCGAATCGCGCACCGAGATGTCGTCGAGGCCGAACGTGTTCGCGATCTGCTGCGTGATCGGCTTGTGCGTCTGGCCCAGCAGCGACGCGGAGGCGGCCGACAGCGCCAGGTCGGCGCGGCTCGCGCGGTCGAGGCCCTGGCCCGTGAGCAGCCAGGACAGCTTTTCGCCGTCGGGCACCGGCGGATTGGAGACGAGGCGCACGCGCGGGACCCGCACGGTGCCCGTCACTTCCACGCCGGCCTCCACCGCGAGGTTCTTGCGCAGCGCGACGACGTCGAGCGCAGGGTTACCGAGCGGGCCGTCGAAGATGACGCGCCCGCGGTCGATGTCGAGCCGCTGCCCGAACACGAAATACGTGCCACCGACCGCGTAGATCGTGCCGCGCCCGTTGAGCGTTGCATCGGCCGTCGTGGTCACGCGGATGCTGCTCTCGAGGCGGGTATCGAGCCCTTCGCCGGGAGAACCGGAAATCGCGCCCGAGCGCGACTTCGACGTCGAGCGCGAGCGGGAAGCTCGCGCCCGCTGTCGCCCGTGGCCCGCGGCTGGCCCACGATCGCGCGACGTCGTCCGACAGCGTGCCCACGCGCGAGGTCGTAGGTGACCCGGCCTCGTCGATGGAGATGGAGCCCGCGAGGCGCAGCTTCCTGTCGACGAACGCGACGGTGTCCTTGCCGTCGGCCACGATCTGCAAATCGGGATGGTTGACGACCGTAGTTCCGCGCCCGCCACCCGCGTCGCCGCCGCTGTCCGCCGCGCGAGCGAGCGTGCCCTTGGCGGTGAACTTGCCCGCACCGCCCGCGAACGTGAAGTCGTCGAGGATCATGCGCGGTCGGCGAGTCGCGCACGCAGCATGCCGTCGCGCAGGTGCACGCCATTGCGGGAGGTCGAAGCGCAGCGCGTCGCCGCATGAGCGTGTGCCCGGAGAGGTCGGGCGCCGCGAGGCGCCGCGCACCGCGAGTGCGAGGTGCGCGCGCCCGTCCATCACCGCAAGGGTGCCGAGCCACGGCTGCAGCGGCCGCAGCGACTCGAGATCCGCGGTGAGCGTCGCGGCGAGCGGCGTGGGCGTCGACGCGGCCCGGCGCGCTGCCCGCGGCAAGCGAGAGCGCGGCATCCGCGCTGCGCCAAGACGCGCCGAGCGGAAGCGGCCGGTCGCGCGCACCGCGCGTCGGTGAACGTGCCGGTGACCTCCAGCGCGGTGATGCCGAGCGCCACGTCCTTCTGCGCCAGCGTCGGGCTGTCCGAGCCGAACCAGTCGCCGCTCTCCCGCCGCACCGCGAACGTGCCGTTTAGGCGCGCGCGGGTCGCGGACAGCGACCACTTCGCCGCCGATGAGCAGCGTGGACGGGAACGGCAGCGGCGTGCCCGCGAATTGCAGCGCGATCGCGGCGGCGGAGATGCCCGTGAACGATCCCTGCGTCGTGATGCGGCCGTGGTCCACCACCAGCCGCACGAGTTCGGCGCGCCCGAGCGTCGCGGTGATGCGCGCATTGCCGACCTCGAAGCGGTCGCTCCGCCAGCGCGAGCCGCGCCGGGGCATCCAGCCTGAACCCGTAGATGCCCCGGTTGATCAACGACTCGAGCGTGCCCTTGCCACGTGCTCACCGCCGACAAGCGTTCGGACGCGCGACCTCCGCCACGCCGCCCGCGAACGCTGCAAGGTCGACGTCCTGCCCGGTCAGCGCGAGGGTGGCCTTGTGCTGGGCCAGCGTGCCTCGACGCCCGTGGTCGAGAAGTCGCGCCCGGCGGCGTGCACGCCTGTAGTCGCGGCCACGCGCACGTCGACGGGGCGTGCGGCGAGCGGGGACGCGCTGGCCGCGTGCGCCACAGCCGGTGCATTCGCGGTGACGTCGATCGTCGCCGCGCGCGCCAGCGTGCCCCAGTTGAGCCCGCGTCCGTTCAGCGTGAGTGCCAGCACCGGCATCGTCGGCCCGCCGCGCAGCCCTTCGCGTGCAGCGCGCCGGACGACGGCGGCAGCGTCACCGCCGCGTAGCGCGCGAGCAACGGCGCCAGTTCCTCCACGTGCGTATGGCGGTGAACGAGGCGTCCGGCCGCGCCGCCGACGGCACCGCTCGCGGTGAGCGTCGCGCTGTTTGGCCGCTCGCGTCGACCGCGAGGTCGCGCGCGGCGTCCGGCGTCACGTGCCCGTTCGTCCCGCGATCGCGAGTCCCGCGAGTTGGTTGCCGCGGGCGACTGTCACGTCGGCGGTCACGTCGAAGCGCGGCGGCGAGGCGTTGCGGGCGTCGACGGTACCGTCGACGGCCTTGCCGGCGATCGACGAAGCGCGACGGATCGAAGCGTCGCGGTGGCCTTCACTGTGAACGCGCGCGGCGCGTCGAAGGCGAACGTGCCGCTGCCCTCGACTTTTCCGCCGCCGGCGAGACGCGCCTGCTCCAGCACGACGCGGCGGCCGGCCACCGTGCCCGCGAACGCGAGGGCAAGTTCCCCCTGCCGATGTCGCCGCGCACCACCTGCCGGTCCTGCGTGACGTCGGCCGTGACGCCGGACAGGCGCGTGGTCGGCCAGCGACGACACGATGCGCGCGAGGGCTGACGTCGGCGAGCGCGAGCTTGCAGGCCGACGGCGCCGCCCGAGAGCGGCACGCGGATGTCGCCGCTCGCCCGCCCGCCGCCCGGCACTGGCGCGCGCGCCCGTGAGGGCGAGCACGCTGCCGTCCCACGCGAACGCCGCGGACAGCGCGGACAGGTACGCGGCCCGCGTCGACCGGGCCGGGGTTCGCGTTGCGCGCCGAGACCGTTCCCGCGAAGCCGGTCCCCGCCTCTACCGCGCGGA
This sequence comes from Burkholderiales bacterium, assembly GCA_046347715.1. Classification (GTDB taxonomy): domain Bacteria; phylum Pseudomonadota; class Gammaproteobacteria; order Burkholderiales; family Casimicrobiaceae; genus VBCG01. The sequence goes on along the minus strand of JAXMFO010000003.1, from coordinate 163,797 downwards.
GAGGTTGACCGCGAGCGCGGTCGCCGGGCGAGCGTCGGCACGAACGCCTTGAGGTCGACGTCGCGGGCATCGATGTCCGCGGTGACCACGGCGACTTCGCGAACGGCGCCAGCGTCGCCGTCACCGACCCCGACCGCGGCGTGCAGCGTTCCGGTCGCCGCGAGGTCGATGCGCTCGAGCGTGCCGGTGACGGTGAGCTCGCATCGCCGCCGCGGATAGCGCTGCGGTCCGTCGCCGTTCACCGCCAGCGTGCCCGCGAGCGCATAGGGCTGCGTCGCGGCGAGCGTGGCGTCGCCGGTCAGTGCCGTACTCGCTCACGAGCCGCAGCCGCACGGCGTGTTCGCGCACCGCCGGTGTAGTCGAAGGTGACGCCGGAGACGAAGCCCGACGCGGTGCCGGCCCTGCCACTCGAGGCGCTGGACGCCGATGTTGTTCACCTGCACCTCGAGCGGCAGCGCGAGCGGGCAGCCCGCCGAGCCCTTCGCCCGCTGCCCTTGAGATGCACCGCCGCTGCGCGCCCAGGCCCTCCACGCGGAAGCCGCGCGACAGGAGGTCGAGCGGCGACCACGTGAGCACCATCTCGGTCGCCTCGACGTCCACTTCCGCGCCGCGCCACGCGATCCGGCGCGCGTACCGTCGACAGCAGCGAGCCCGTCGCCCCCTCGATCGCGAGTTGGCCCTGGCCTCGCGGTGATCGCGCGCTGCACGGCGAGCGCCGCCTGCGTGCCGAGCGCGAACCAGCCGGCGCACCGCGACGACGACGAGCGCGATGAGCCACGTCGCCGCGCTCACCGCGTGACCGCCGAGCCGGAGCGTCCGGCGCGCTTCGGCGGCGGGCCTGCGGGGCAGGCGTCGGCGTGTCGCTCAAAACGGAGAGCCCCACGGAGAAGTGCACGCGCACGCTGGCGTCGTCCTGCCCGTAGGCGACGTCGAGGCGGAACGGCCCGATCGGCGTGCGCACCCGCGCGTCCACGCCGTAGCCCAGCGCGAAATGGAAGTCCTTGCACCGAGTCCTTCGTGCTGTCGGCGTCGAACGCCGCCAGGCCCCACGTCTCCGCCTTCGCCGTCACCCAGTGGTCGACTTCCGCGCTCGTCACCGCGTAGTAGCGCCCGCCGACGACGGCGGCGCCGTCCTGCACGCCCAGGCTCTCGAACGCGTAGCCGCGCACGCGGTACTCGCCGCCGCCGGTGCGGAACAGGAAGTTGAGGGAATGCCGACGCGCGACTGCGCGAGGACCGCGCCCGCGTCGGCGCGCAGCACGAGGATGCCGTTGCGCGACAGCGGCACCCACGCGATCGTCTTGCCGATCACGCGGCCGAACTGCTCGGTCGACGCGCCGGGGATCCCCCACCCCAGTTGCACGTTGGCCATCCAGCCCGAGGTCGAGAGGAGGTCGTCGACGTTGCGCCACGTGTACTCGCCGTCCACGTACAGCGCGTGCGCCCATTGCGTGGGCTGGCCGTACGGCGCCTGGTCGTTCTCGAAGTAGCCGAGGCCGAACGCCGGGTGCGCCGCTCGTCGACGATGGCGGCGCAATCGTCGCCGCCGTGCGCGTGATGAGGTTCTCGATGTCCGTGCGTTGCACGGTCGCGCCGTAGGTGTCGATCCAGCCGGTGGGCGTGGGCGGGCGCACGAAGCGCAGGTCGAGTTCCTGGATCTTGGTCTCGTAGCGCGCGTTGAGGAACTCCTTGCCGTGCCCGTCGAGGTTGACGTCGCTGTACGACGCGCTCGCGCGGTACTGCGTGTCGGTCGAGTACGGCTGCCGAACCTGTGCTGCCGGCGACGGCGCCTCGATCACCGACAGCGTCACCTTCGCGTGCTCGGCCTGCTCGACGCTGGTGTCGATCGACGCCTGTGTCGCCGCGCGAAGCCGGACGCGAGCAGGCGGCGCACGTAGTCGTCCATCTCCTGCTCGCTGTAGAACTCGCCCTCGCGCAGCTCCCGAAGTTGAGCACCAGTTCCGGCGTGTAGCGCTGCAGTCCCTGCACCTCGATGTTGCCGATGCGGAACGGCGGGCCGTCGGCGAGCGTGACCGAGAGGTCGGCGCTCGCGGTCGCCGGGTCGACCTTCGCCTCGCTCGCGGTGAGCGTCGCCGCCGCGAACGGGCTGTCGGCGCCGAGCGTCAGGGTCGCGCGCTTCGCCGCGGTCCACGTCTCCTGGCGGAACTGCGCGCCCTTCGGCAGCAGCCATTCGTCGCGCAGCCTGCGGATCCGCGGCCTCGCCCTTGGCGCGTGGTCGCGGGTCCGGGTGACGTCGATCGCCACGCTCGTCGATCAGCGTCGGCTTGCCCGGCACCACGGTCAGCGGACGGTCGCCGGCTTCGTCGTGCGGTCCACCTTCACGTCGACGTCGGCGGAGAAATACCCCTGCGTGGCGGCGGCCTCCGCGCCTGCGGCGCCGCGGCCGCGCGCGAGGCGGTCGAAGAGGTCCTCGCCGTCCTCGAAGTCCTGCCAGCGGACGAGGTCGATCGCCGCCCGCACAGGCGGCGCGACGTCGCTGGGTGCGACGATGGTGACTCGCGTACCGGACGGGCGCGTCCGGCGCGAGGCGCCGCGGCGGGCGCCGGGTCCTGCGCGCTAGCGGGCGGCGAGCATGCCGCGGCTGCTGCGAGCGTCAGCGCGAAGAGGCAGGAGCGCAGGACGCGAGCGGAGTGCAGGAGCGGCACAGGCCGCATTATCGACCCGGATGTCGCCCAAACCTTCCTGTGGCGCGAGGAACGAATACGGCGAGGTCCGAGAAGTCGTACGGGTCCGGCAGCGGCCACAACTGCTCGCGGGGCCGCCACTGGGGAGGATCGGCAGGCGCGGGTTGGTGTAGTCGACGCCGCGCGCTCGGTGTCCTGCCCGAACTGCCACACGTAGATCTGGCGGCCCTGCGCGTCGTAGCGCGGCGCAGCCACCGAGGAGCAGCGTGGCGGCGAGGGCGACCGCGGCGGTTTGCAGCAGCGTACGGACGGGCGTGGCCATGGGCCTCCAGGATCGGGCCGCGATCCGGTCAGAACCGGTAGCGCAGCGTGAGCGCGGACGAGCGGCGCGACGTCGTAGTCGCTGGGCGTGCTTGGTCGCCATTCCGATTCTTCACTTTCAGCGTGCCATTGGCAAGGGCGGCGGCAACCGAGGTCGACCTGCGCCTGTTTGCCGATGTTGCGCGATAGCCGCAGGAACACGGGGATCGTCGAGTTTTCGCCGATGCCGTCCGGGTTCGCGCCGTCCTGCGCGAGGCGGAACGCAGCGTACGAGCGGTAGGTGCCGCCGAAGCCCACCTGCCAGTCGTCGGACGCCTTGTAGACGAGCTTGAGACCCGCGCCGCCGGTCGGCCCCGCGTTGAACGGACCGGGTGAGCCGCCACCGGTCGTCGATCTTCCAGTCCACGGCGAGGAACGGGAACACGCGCGTGCGGTCGATCTGGCGGAAGACCGCGGCGCCCAGGCCGAGCGTCAGCGTGGGCGAGAAGCTGCGCTGCACGATCGCCACCTCGCCCCGTAGTTGAGCGCGTTGGAGGTCGACGCGTCGTTGGCGTACGCCCACGACACCGAGGGCATGACCAGCATCTGCACGTCCTCGGAGAACGCGCACATCAGGTGGCGCCGATCTGCGGTTGGTAGATGTCGCGCCACGGCGCGCTGCCGCCGAAGCGCGTGGGATTGGAGAAGCTCCACTGCTGCCAGTCGTAGGTCACCGAGAGGCCCGCGCCGAACTGCGGGGCGAACTGGCGATAATCGAGCTGGCGGCGATGACCCTGTTCCAGTGGAGTTGCCGCCGCCGTCGAGGCTGGTCGACAAGCCGCGAGAGGCCGGACAGCGACGTGCTCACGACGGTGCCGCCGGCGGCGCTTCCTGGCGGCGACGGCGAGCGGCGTGCAGAGCAGGGCGACGGCGGCGAGCGGACGGACGCGCATGGTAATGGGCGGACATGGTGACGACGATGGTAATCGCAGGCGCGCGCGCCGGCACCGCGCCGACCCCACCGCCGGCCGGGGCCCTGATCGACAGCATGCCGGCGGCATCAACCCCTGCCGGAACCGCGTATCGGCGTCTCGCCGCCGCCGGACCCCGAAAGTGGGGGATTTTGCCCCGCGGCCGCACGGGTGAGCGAACGATCGTTCGAAAGTGGGGAATTTTCGGCAGCCGAACCTCCCAACTTACCTTCGGTTCGCCTCAAGTCGCTATTTTTGCACGTAAAAGACAATTGTTGTAATTCGCGGCCTAAGTCATTGTCTGAACAACGGAAAAGCGTTGACTGGGCGCCCGCGACCCGCGTATAGTCCCGCCGAGTGGTAAAAAGCGGGTCAAAGTGGGTTTCGGGGCCGCTGGCGGGGACATTCGCGGCCAGGACGACCCCGGTGGCGGGCGGAAGGTGAGGGAGATCAAGGGTGGCGGGAGAAACGACTCGGCGGGTCGCTGGCAATCCGGGCACGTCCCCGCTGGTGTTCCGCGGCGTCACCGAGCTTGCCCTCGACGCCAAGGGCCGGCTCGCCATCCCGGCGCGGCATCGCACGCACTCGCCCTGGCCGGCAACGGCTACCTCGTGCTGACCGCCGACCCGGCCCGCTGCTCTCCTCTACCCGCTGGCCGCGTGGGAGCCGATCCAGGCCCGGCTGATGGCGCTGTCCTCGTTCAACGAGGCGATCCGCAGCCTCCAGCGGCCGGGATCAGCAGCGACGCCGACGACGTCGAGATCGACGCCGCCGGCCGCATCCTCGTGCCGCCCGCCCTCCGGAAGTACGCCAACCTCGACAAGCGGGTGGTGCTGGTGGGGCAGGGCCAGAAATTCGAGCTGCGGGACCAGGCCCAGTGGGAAGTGCAGACCGCGCAGGCGATCGCCTTCCCCGCGACTGGGTTTCGCCCGAGCTCGACGGCTTCTCGCTCTAGGATGAAACGCTTCCCCGAACTCGCTCCGCCTCGCTCCCCCGAGGGGGCGCGTCAGTGGCTTCGGGCGGCCGGGCTTACCGACATGGACGACACCCATGTCCTCGTCCTGCTCGAAGAAGCCGTGGCGGCGCTGGCGGTCACGCCCGGCGGCTGCTACGTGGACGGCACCTTCGGCCGCGGCGGCCACGCCCGCGCTACCCTCGCCGGACTGGGCATCGACGGGATGCTGGTCGGCTGGACCGCGACCCCGCCGGCCGCCCGCGCCGCGGAAATCCTGGCCGCGCAGGACGCCCGCTTCGTGTTCCGCCGCGCGGTTCTCCGAGCTGCCGGCGGTCGCCGGCGAGCCTGGCCTGCTCTACCGCGGGCGTGCTGCTCGACCTCGGCATCAGCTCGCCGCAGATCGACGACCCCGAACGGGGGGCCTCCTTCGCCACGACGGCCCGCTCGACATGCGGATGGACTCGTCGCGCGGCGAGTCCGCTGCCCAATTCCTTGCCCGCGCCACGGTGCGCGAATTGACGGAGGTCATCCGCGACTATGGTGAAGAACGGTTTGCTCAATCGGTTGCAAGAGCAGTTGCGGCAGCGCGCGCGAGGGAGCCGATCCTCCGGATGCGCCAGCTCCGCGATCTCGTGGGCCAAGCCCTCGGCCCGCGCACGCGGGGTGATTGGGGTCAGGATCCGGCCACGCGCACGTTCCAGGCCCTTCGGATTTTCGTGAACCGCGAGCTGTCCGAGGTGAGCTCCTGCGCTGCCGCGCATCGTGCCGCTGCTGCGGGCCGGGGGCGCATCGCCGTGATCAGCTTCCACTTGAGGACATCGCATCGTGAAGCAGTTCTTCGCGCGCGCCTCGCGGCCCTTCGGCGGCGACCCAGTGGCCGCCTGGCTGCCGCTCGCCGATGCGGACCTTTCCGGGGGCAATCTCCCTGGCGCTGGTCGGCCGCGCAGTGAAGCCATCGGCGGACGAGATCGCGCGCAACCCGCGCCCTTCCCGCAGCGCGCTCCTGCGGGTGGCCGAGCGCACCGATGGCGCCGCTGCCGCCCGACTGGTCGCAGCAGTACCCGGCCGCCGCATGACGCGCGTGAACCTCCCGCTGGTCGTGGTGCTCGCCGCACTGTCGCTCGCACCAGGCCACCAGGCGCGCCGGCTCTTCATCGAGCTCGAGCGCGCGCAGGCGCAGGCGCGCGGCTACGAGACCGAGTACGGCCAGCTGCAGCTCGAGCAGTCGACGTGGCATGCCGGCGCGCGTCGAGAAGATCGCGCGCGAGCAGCTGCGGATGCAGCCGCCCACGTCCGCGCGCACCGAGATCGTCGGCATGCCGGGCGCGGCCGCGGCGGAGAAGGGCAAGTGAAGCCCACGCCCCGCTACGCCGGCGCCCGCGCGCGCCGAGAGCGCGGCGCTCAACCTGCCGGCGCTGCGCGCGATCCTGCCTGGCGCGCGCTCGCGCTGCTCTTCGCCGGGCTCATCGGCCGCTCGCTGTACCTGCAGTGGATCGACAACAGCAGCCCTGCAGTCGCAGGGCACCGCGCGCCACTCGCGCGAGCTCGAGGTGCCCGCGCACCGGGGCCGCATCGTCGACCGCCTGGGCGAGGCGCTCGCGGTGTCCACGCCGGTGAAGGCGCCTTGTGGGCGTTCCCGGACAAGTTCGAGGCGACGACTGAGCAGATGGCGGCGCTGGCGCGCCTCCTCGAGACCACGCCCGCGAAGCTGCAGGCGAGCCCGACGCGCACGAGGACTTCGCGTTCCTCGCGAAGCAGGTGGCTCGAGTCCTGGAGCGCGCGATGGCGCTGCGCATCAAGGGCCTCCACGACCAGAACGAATACCGCCGCCGACCTGGCGGCGAGGTGACTGCGCACATCGTCGGCTTCCACCGGCGACCGCGACGCGGGCAGAAGGATCGAGCTCGCGCAGCAGGCTTGGCTCGCCGGGCCAGCAGCCGCCGGGTGATCAACTGCCGCAACGAGGCGGTCGAGGACGTGGCCGCCATCCGCGCGCCGCAGGTCGGCCGCGACCTCGCGCTCTCGATCGACACCCGCCCAGGTATCCGCGGCTCCGCGAACTCAAGTCCGCGGTCGAGACGAACAAGGCGAAGGCCGGCGGCATCGTCATCCTCGACGTGAAGACCGCGAGATCCTCGCCCTCGCCAACTGGCCGACGTACAACCTGAACCGCGACAAGGTCGCGCGCGACACGATGCGCAACCGCGCGCTCACCGACGTGTTCGAGCCGGGCTCCACGTTGATGACCACGATCGCCACCGCGCTCGACGCCGGCAAGATCATGCCGCAGACGGTGATCCAGACCGGCGGCTCCATGCAGATCGGCCCCGCGATCATCCACGACGCGCACAAGGAAGGTGCCTACCGTCGAGCAGGTGATCCAGAAGTCGTCCAACGTCGGCTTCGCGAAGATCGCGCTGTCGCTGCCGCCGCAGTCGATGCATCGACATGTTCACCGAGGTGGGCTTCGGCGCGCCGCCGCGCACCGGCTACCTGGGCGAGGTCGCCGGCGGCCGCGTGCGGCCCGCGAAGACGTGGAAGCCGATCGAGCAGGCGACGATGGCGGCATGGCCACGGGATCTCGGTCAACCTCGTGCAGCTTGCGCGCGCCTACACGATGTTCGCCAACGACGGCGAGGTGAAGCCCGTCACGCTGTTCAAGACCGATACCAGGTCGAGGGCCGGCAGGTGATCCGTCCCGAGACCGCGCTCGCGGTGCGGCACATGCTGGAGATGGCGGTGATGCCCGGCGGCACCGCGCCCAAGGCGCAGACCGTCGGCTACCGCGTCGCCGGCAAGACCGGCACCGCGCACAAGCTGGAGGGGCGCGGCTACACGAACAAGTACGTGTCGTCGTTCGTGGGCTTCGCGCCGGTGTCGCAGCCGCGGCTCATCGTCGCGATCATGATCGACGAGCCGACGGCGGGCCTCCACTACGGCGGCGACGTCGCCGCGCCCACGTTCTCGAAGGTAATGGGCTCGGCGCTGCGCACGCTCGGCGTGCCGACCGACGCGCCCGTCAACAACGTCATCCTGCCGCCCGAAGGCACCGAGATCCGGGAGGAGACGTGACGGTGGTGGCGCAACCGATCGTGGACGTGCCGGCGCTGCTCGCGCGCCTCGGCGCGTTCCCCCGCCGCCTCACGACCGACAGCCGGCGGGTGGAGCCGGGCGTGGCGTTCGCCGCGTACCCGGGGACGGTCGCCGACGGCCGCCGCTTCGTGCCCGACGCGATCGCGCGCGGCGCCTCCGCCGTGCTGTGGGAGTCGCGCGACTTCGTGTGGGACCCGGCGTGGGCGGTGCCCAACGCGGGCGTCGAGGGGCTGCAGCAGCAGCTCGGCTACGTGGCGAGCTTCATGTACGGCGGCGCGTCGCGCAAGCTGTGGATGGCGGGCGTCACCGGCACCAACGGCAAGACCTCCTGCGCGCAGTGGATCGCGCAGGCGCTCGACGCGTGCGGCCGGCGCGCCGCCGTGCTGGGCACGCTGGGCAACGGCCTCGTCGGCGCGCTGGCGCCCGCGACCCACACCACGCCCGACGCCGCGGTGCTGCACGAGCTGCTCGCGCAGTTCCACGCCGCCGGCGCGCGCGCCGTGGCGATGGAGGTCTCGTCGCACGGCCTCGACCAGGGCCGGGTGAACGGCGCGAAGTTCGACATCGCGCTCTTCACCAACCTCACGCGCGACCACCTCGACTACCACAAGACGATGGCGGCCTACGGCGCCGCGAAGGCGAAGCTCTTCACGTGGCCGGGGTTGCGCGCCGCCGTGATCACCGCGGACGACCCGTTCGGGCAGAGCCTCATCGAGGCCGGCCGCGCGCGCGGCCAGCGCCTGCTCTCGTACGGCCTCGGCACCGCCGACATCGCGGGCACGGCCGTCGCGGTGGACCGGGCCGGCATCGTGCTCGACGTCAACACGCCAGGGCCGCGCGACGCTCCAGTCGCCGGTGGTCGGCTCGTTCAACGCGCACAACCTGCTGGGCGTGCTCGGCGTGCTGCTCGCGAGCGACGTGCCGCTCGCCGACGCGGTCGCCGCGCTCGCGAAGCTGGAGGCGCTGGCCGGCGCATGGAGCGCTTCGGCGGCGAGCGCGCGCCGCTGGTCGTCGTCGACTACGCGCACACGCCCGACGCGCTCGAGAAGGCCCTCTCGTCGCTGCGCGGCGCTGTCGCGCTGGGCTCGGAGCTGATCTGCGTGTTCGGCTGCGGCGGCGACCGCGATCCGGGCAAGCGCCCGCAGATGGGCGCGATCGCCGCGCGGCTTGCCGACCGCGTGGTGGTCACGAGCGACAACCCGCGCAGCGAGGACCCGGCCGCGATCGCGCAGGCGGTGGCGAAGGGCATCCTCGAGACCGGCGCGCGGCGCTGGTCGATCGAGGTCGACCGCCGCGCCGCCATCCGCGGCGCGATCGCCGCCGCCCGCGAGGGCGACGTCGTGCTGGTCGCCGGCAAGGGCCACGAGACCTACCAGGAAGCGCACGGCGAGCGCCGCCCGTTCTCGGACGCGCTGGAGACGCGCGCCGCGCTCGCCGCGTGGAAGGCGCACGCATGATGGACACCGCCACCGCCGCGCGCGTCGTCAGCGGTCGCCTCGTCGGCGGCAACGTGCGCTTCGCGCGCGTGACCACCGACAGCCGCGCGCTGCAGGCCGGCGACCTCTTCGTGGCGCTCCGCGGCGAGCGCTTCGACGGCCACGACTTCGTGCCCGCGGCGCTCGCCCAGGGCGCGGCCGCCGCGCTCGTCGCCGAGGAGCGCGCGGGCGGGCTCGCCGGCGACCTGGTCGCGGTCGCCGACCCGCAGGTCGCGCTGCAGGCGCTCGCCGCGCACTGGCGCGCGCAGTTCGCGCTGCCGCTCGTCGTGGTGGTCGGCAGCAACGGCAAGACCACGGTGAAGGAAATGACGGCGTCGATCCTGCGTGCGCACTATGGCACCGACGCCGTGCTCGCGACCCAGGGCAACCTCAACAACGCGATCGGCCTGCCGCTGACGCTGCTGCGCCTTACCGCCGCGCAACGCGCCGCGGTGATCGAGCTCGGCATGAACCACCGCGGCGAAACGCGCGAGCTGGTTGCGGTCGCGCAGCCGACGATCGTGGTCGTCAACAACGCGCAGCGCGAGCACCAGGAGTTCATGGCGAGCGTGGCCGAGGTCGCGGCGGAGCACGCCGACGCCGTCGCCGCGCTGCCGCGCGGCGGGGTGGCGGTCGTCAACGCCGACGACACGCACGCCGCCGTCTGGCGGGCGGCGGCGGTCGCGGCCGGCGCGACGGTCACGACGTTCGGCGCCGACGCCGACGCCGACGTGCGCGTCGCGGCGACGCTGCGCGCCGACGGCAGCGACCTCGTCCTCGCGACGCCGCAGGGTGTCGTGCCGGTGGCGCTTGCGGTCCCGGGCGCCCACATGGCGCGCAACGCGGCGGCGGCCGCCGCCGCGGCGCTGGCCGCCGGCGCGGACCTCGTGGCCGTCGGGCGCGGCCTCGCCGCCTTCCGCGCGGTGGCCGGCCGCCTGGTCGCGCTGCGCACGGCCAGCGGCGCCGCGGTGCTCGACGACACCTACAACGCGAACCCGGATTCGATGCGGGCCGCCATCGACGTGCTGGTCACGCTCCCGGGCACCCGGGTGCTCGCGATGGGCGACATGGGCGAGGTGGGCAGCGACGGCCCGGCGTTCCACCGGGAGATCGGCGCCTACGCCCGCGAGCGCGGCGTCACCCGGCTCTACGCCACGGGCACGCTGGCGCGCGAGGCGGTGGCCGCGTTCGGCGCCGGCGCGACGCACTTCGCGGACGCGGACAGCCTCGCCGCCGCCGTGCAGGCCGAGGACCGTGCCGGCACCGCGCTGCTGGTCAAGGGCTCGCGCTTCATGCGCATGGAGCGGATCGTTACCGCGCTGACCGGCACCGGCGGAGGCGCGCACTGATGCTGATGCTGGCGGCCGAGTGGCTGGAGCAGTACGTGCGCGCGTTCAACGTGTTCGGCTACATCACGCTGCGCGCGGTGCTGGCCACGATGACGGCGCTCGTCATCTCGTTCCTCGTGGGCCCGCGCATGATCGCGTGGCTCACGCGCATGAAGATCGGCCAGGCGGTGCGCGACGACGGCCCGCAGACGCACCTCGCCAAGGCCGGCACGCCGACGATGGGCGGCGCGCCATCCTCGGCATCCTGGTCACCACGCTGCTGTGGGGGAACCTCACCAACCGCTTCTGGTGGTGCTGCTGGTCGGCGCTGGGCTGGCGCCAGTGGGCTGGGTCGACGACTGGCGCAAGGTCGTCTACCGCAACCCCAAGGCCTGTCGGCGCGCGCGAAGTTCTTCGGCAGCCGGTGATCGGGCTGGTCGCGGCGATCTACCTCGCGTTCTCGATCTCGGCGCCTCGGACAACGCGCAGTTCGGGCGCCAGTTCATGGCGTGGCTGCAGAGCGGGTCCGGAGGTGGGGCTCTCGCCGAAGGCCGACTCTATCGTGCTGTTCTTCAAGACCGTGCTGTACCCGCTCGGCGTGTGGGGCTTCATCGCGCTCACCTACTTCGTGATCGTGGGCTGCAGCAACGCGGTGAACCTGACCGACGGCCTCGACGGCCTCGCGATCATGCCGACGGTGATGGTTGGCGGCGCGCTCGGCATCTTCGCGTACGTGATCGGCAACGCGATCTTCGCCCGCTACCTCGGGTTCCCGCACATCCCCGGCTCCGGCGAGCTGGCGGTGGTCTGCGGCGCGATCGCCGGCGCGGGCCTCGGGTTCCTGTGGTTCAACGCGTATCCGGCGGACGTGTTCATGGGCGACGTGGGCGCGCTGGCGCTGGGCGCCGCGCTCGGCACCATCGCGGTCATCGTCCGGCAGGAGATCGTGCTCTTCATCATGGGCGGCGTGTTCGTGGTCGAGACGCTGTCGGTGATGATCCAGGTGATCTCGTTCAAGACCCGCGGCAAGCGCGTGTTCCGCATGGCGCCGATCCACCACCACTTCGAGCTCAAGGGCTGGAAGGAGAACCAGGTGGTGGTCCGGTTCTGGATCATCACCATGCTCCTCGTGCTGTTCGGGCTCTCCACGCTGAAGCTGCGCTGACCATGCGTTACGCCGACCGCAACGCCGTCGTGCTGGGCCTCGGGATGACCGGGCTCTCCCTCGCCCGCTACCTCGTGCGGGAAGGCGCGACCGTGCGCGTGGCCGACACCCGCACGGCGCCGCCCAACTATTCCGACCTCGCGCACGAGCTGCCGAAGGTGCCGCTGGTGACGGGGCCGTTCGACGACGCGACGTTCGCCGGCATCGACCTCATCGCGATCAGCCCGGGCGTCGCCAAGGACCAGCCGGCCATCGCGGCGGCGGTCGCGCGCGGCGTCGAGCTGGTCGGCGACGTGGAGCTCTTCGCGCGCGCACTGCCCGCCGGCCAGAAGGTGCTCGCGATCACCGGCTCCAACGGCAAGACCACGGTGACGGCGCTCACGGGCACGCTCTGCCGCGCGGCCGGTCTCGTGACGATCGTCGCGGGCAACATCGGCGAGGCCGTGCTCGACGTGCTCGTGCGCTGCGAGTCGAAGGCCGTGCCGTGGCCGGACGTGTTCGTGCTGGAGCTGTCGAGCTTCCAGCTCGAGACCACGAGCTCGCTCGCGCCGGTCGCCGCCGCGGTGCTGAACGTCACCGACAACCACCTCGACCGCTACAGCGGGATCGAGGCGTACGCCGAGGCGAAGGCGCGCATCTTCCTGCACGCCGGCATCCAGGTCATCAACCGCGACGACCCGCGCTCGCTCGCGATGCGCAAGCCGGGCCACCCGGTGGAGTCGTTCGGCGCCGGCGTGCCGGCGGCGGAGGGCGAGTGGGGGCTCGTGCGCTACGACCACATGACGTGGCTCGCGTACGGCGGCGGACTGCTGGTGCCGACCTCGTCGCTGTCGCTGGTCGGCCGCCACAACGCGCCAACGCGCTCGCGGCGCTGGCGCTCACGTCGTCCGTCGCGCGCGTCGGCCGCGGCGTGCTCGACGCCTCAAGGTGTTCCAGGGCCTGCCGCACCGGATGCAGCGCATCGCGGAGGCGGGCCGCATCGTCTGCATCGACGACTCCAAGGCGACGACGGTCGTCGCCACGCAGGCCGCGCTCGACGGCATCGAGCGGCCGGCCGTGCTGATCGCCGGCGGCGACGGCAAGGGCCAGGACTTCCGTGCGTTGAAGTCGTCGGTCGACGCCGACTGCCGTGCGGTGCTGCTGATCGGCCGCGACGCGCCGCTGATCGCGCGGGCACTCGACGGCACGCCGGCGCGCGTCGAGCTGGTCGGCACCCTCGACCAGGCCGTGAGCCGCGCGTTCGCGATCGCCGAGCCGGGCGACGCCATCCTGCTGTCGCCGGCGTGCGCGAGCCTCGACCAGTTCCGCGACTACAAGGAGCGGGGCGACCGCTTCGCGAGCCTCGTGCAGGCGCACCTCGACCGGGCCACCGCGCATGCGTAGGAACGTGACCGCCGCCGCCCTGCCGCGCGCCGGCGCACCGCGCGGGTTCCTGCGCGCGCTGGCCGCCGAACCGAAGAAGGACAGCCGCGCGCTCGCCACCTACGACGCGTCGCTCGCGTGGACCGGCCTGCTGCTGCTCGCCATCGGCCTCGTGATGGTGTACTCCGCGTCGATCGCGATGGCCGAGCTGTCGCCGCACACCGGCAACCGCCCGTGGTACTTCCTCGCCCGGCACGCGATGTTCCTCGTGGTCGGCCTCCTCGCCGCCGCCGTCGCGTTCCAGGTGCCGCTGCGCGCGTGGCAGAAGCTCGCGCCCTACATCTTCCTTGCCGGGGTCGCGCTGCTGGTCCTGGTGCTCGTGCCCGGGATCGGGCGCTCGGTGAACGGCTCCCGCCGCTGGCTCTCGCTCGCGGTCATCAACGTCCAGCCGTCCGAGTTCATGAAGCTCGCGGTGGTGCTGTACGCGGCGAGCTACGCGCTGCGCCGCGCGGCGTTCCTGCACGCCGAGCAGCCGCTCAAGCAGACGCTGATCCGCGGCTTCCTGCCGCTGTTCGTCGTGATGGTGCTGACCGGCGGCCTGCTGCTGCTCGAGCCCGACTTCGGCGCGTTCGTCGTGATCGTCGCCATCGCGTTCGGGATCCTGTTCCTGGGCGGGCTCGACTGGCGGCTCTTCCTCGGCCTGGCGCTCCTGCTGCCCATCGCGCTCGCCGGCATCCTGGTCGCCGCACCCTATCGCCTGCAGCGGCTGACCGCGTTCCTCGACCCGTGGTCCGACCCGCTCGGCAAGGGCTACCAGCTCTCGCACTCGCTGATCGCGTTCGGGCGCGGCGAGTGGTTCGGGGTGGGCCTCGGCGCGAGTGTGGAGAAGCTCCTGTTCCTGCCCGAGGCGCACACCGACTTCCTGCTCGCCGTCATCGCGGAGGAACTGGGCTTCGTCGGCGTGCTGGTCGTCATCCTGCTGTTCGTGTGGCTGCTCTACCGCGCGTACGGCATCGGCCGGCAGGCCGCGCGGCTCGAGCGGCCGTTCGCGGCGCTGGTCGCGCAGGGCATCGGCGTGTGGATCGGCGTGCAGACGTTCATCAACATCGGTGTCAACATGGGCGTGCTGCCCACCAAGGGCCTGACGCTGCCGCTGCTCTCGTTCGGCGGCAGCGGCATCGTCGCCAACTGCATCGCGCTCGCGATCCTGCTGCGGATCGACTACGAGAACCGGCGGTTGTTGCGGGGGTTCAACGAGTGAGCGATCCGCGATGACCACCGTGATGATCACCACCGGCGGCACCGGCGGCCACGTGTTTCCCGGCCTCGCGGTCGCGAGCAAGCTCGTCGCCAAGGGTGCGCGCGTGTTCTGGCTCGGCACGCGCGACGGCATCGAGGCGAAGCTCGTGCCGCAGCACGGCGTCGAGTTCGAGGGCCTCGCGTTCCGCGGCGTGCGCGGCAAGGGCCTGCGCACGCTGCTGCTCGGGCCGTACGCCTTGCTCGCGGCGTGCCTCGCCGCCCGCGGCATCATGCGCCGCCGCAAGCCGGACGTCGTGGTCGGCTTCGGCGGCTTCGCGTCGTTCCCCGGCGGCCTCATGGGCACGGCCTCCGGCAAGCCCGTCGTGCTGCACGATTCCAACGCGGTGGCAGGACTCGCGACGCGGGTGCTGGCGCACGGCGCCGACCGCATCCTGCTCGGGTTCCCGCAGGCGCTGCGCGGGAAGCACGCGAAGCTCGTCGAGTGGGTCGGCAACCCGCTGCGCGACGGAATCGTCTCCCTGCCGCCGCCCGCCGAGCGCTTCGCGGGACGCACCGGACCCTTGCGGCTGCTCGTCGTCGGCGGCAGCCTCGGCGCGCAGGCGCTCAACGAACGCGTGCCGGCGGCCCTGTCGCAGATCGATCCGGCGCAGCGGCCGGAAGTCGTGCACCAGTCGGGCGAGCGGCACCTGCCCGCGCTGCGCGACGCCTACGCGAAGCACGGCGTGCCGGGCGAGTGCGTCGCGTTCATCGACGACATGGCCGCCCGCTACGCGTGGGCCGACTTCGTGATCTGCCGCGGCGGCGCGCTCACCATCAGCGAACTGGCCGCGGTCGGCCTGGGCGCGATCGTCGTGCCGCTGCCGGGCGCCATCGCCGACGAGCAGAGCGCGAACGCGCAGTTCCTGGTGGACGCCGGTGCGGCGCTGAAGGAGCCGCAGGACGCGCTCACCGCCGACCGGCTCGCGGCGCTGATCCGCGAGCTCGACCGCCCGCGCGCCCTCGCGATGGCCGACGCCGCGTACAAGCTCGGCAAGCGCGACGCCGCCGCGCGGGTGGCCGACGTCTGCCTGGCGCTGGGAGGCCGCGCGTGAAGCACAAGGTCAAGCGCGTGCACTTCGTCGGCATCGGCGGCGCCGGGATGAGCGGCATCGCCGAGGTCCTGATCACGCAGGGCTACGGCGTGTCCGGCTCCGACCTCGCCGAGAGCGCCGTCACCCGGCGCCTCGCGCGCCTCGGCGCCACCATCGCCATCGGGCACGCGGCCGCGAACATGAAAGGCGCGGACGCGGTCGTCGTGTCGACCGCGGTGGCGCCGGACAACCCCGAGGTCGTCGCGGCCCGCGAGCGCGGCATTCCCGTCGTCCCGCGCGCGCTGATGCTCGCCGAGCTCATGCGCCTGAAGCAGGGCATCGCGGTCGCCGGCACGCACGGCAAGACCACCACCACGAGCCTCGTCGCGTCCGTGCTGGCCGAAGGCGGCCTCGACCCGACCTTCGTGATCGGCGGCCGGCTCCTGTCCGCCGATGCCAATGCGCGCCTCGGCAAGGGCGAGTTCCTGGTGGCGGAAGCCGACGAGTCCGACGCGTCGTTCCTCTACCTCACGCCGGTGGTGGCGATCGTCACCAACATCGACGCCGACCACATGGAGACGTACGAGCACGACTTCGGCAAGCTGAAGCGCGCGTTCGTCGACTTCCTGCAGCGGCTGCCGTTCTACGGCGTGGCGGTCGTGTGCGTCGACGACGCCAACGTGCGCGCGATCCTGCCCGACGTCACCAAGCCCATCGTCACCTACGGCCTGGCCGACGATGCCGACCTGCGCGCCGACGACGTCGAGAACATCGGCGGGCGCATGCGCTTCGTCGCGAAGGCGAAGGGATGCGCCGATCTTCCGGTCGAGCTGGCACTGGCCGGCGTGCACAACGTGCGCAACGCGCTGGCCGCGATCGCGGTCGGCCGCGAGGCCGGCGTGGCCGACGCCGCCATCGCCAAGGCGCTCGCCGAATTCCACGGCGTGGGCCGCCGCTTCCAGCGCCACGGCGAATTGCCGCTGGCCGACGGCGGCACGGCCACGGTGATCGACGACTACGGCCACCACCCGGCCGAGATGGAGGCCACGCTGGCGGCCGCGCGCGCGAGCTTCCCCGGCCGGCGGCTCGTGCTCGCGTTCCAGCCGCACCGCTACACGCGCACCCGCGACCTCTTCGAGGATTTCGTCCGCGTGCTGTCGACGGCGGACCTCGTGGTGCTGACCGACGTCTACCCCGCCGGCGAGGCGCCGATCGTCGCCGCCGACGGCCGTGCGCTGGCGCGCGCCGTGCGCGTGGCCGGCAAGGTGGAACCCGTGTTCGTCGAGGACATCGCCGCGCTCCCCGACACGCTGCGCACGCTGCTGCGCGCCGGCGACGTGGTGCTCACGATGGGCGCGGGGTCGATCGGCGGGACCGCCGGACAGCTCTTCGCGGGCGCGGCGCAATGATGATGCACGAGCCCCTCCACTTCACCGGCCTGCGCGGGACGCTCGCGCACGACGCGTCGCTCGCCCGCTACACGAGCTGGCGCGCGGGCGGCACCGCCGACACCCTGTACCTGCCGGCCGACCGCGACGACCTCGGCGTGTTCCTGCGCCAGTTGCCCGCCGCCGAGCCGCTGCTGGTGCTGGGCCTCGGCAGCAACACGCTGGTGCGCGACGGCGGCCTGCGCGGCACCGTCGTCGTCATGCACAACCCCGGCGCCGCGCTGGCGGTGGCCGACGGGATGCTCTACGCGGACGCGGGCGTGGCCTCGCCGAAGCTCGCGCGCTTCGCCGCGCTGCACGACTGCGCCGAGGCGGAATTCCTCGCCGGCATCCCGGGCACGGTCGGCGGCGCGCTCGCCATGAATGCCGGCTGCTACGGCGGCGAGACGTGGCGCTACGTCGCGCGGGTCGAGGTCCTGCGGCGCGACGGCCGCTTCGAGGTGCGCACCCCCGCCGACTACCGGATCGGCTACCGCAGCGTGCTCCGCGCGGACGGCAGCCCGCCGGACGGCATCTTCACCGCCGCGTGGTTCCGCTTCCCCGAGGGCGATGCCGCCGCGGCGCGCGCGCGCATCAAGGAGTTGCTCGGCAAGCGCATCGCGACGCAGCCCCTGTCGCTGCCCAACGCGGGCAGCGTGTTCCGCAACCCGCCGGGCGACCACGCAGCCCGCCTCGTCGAGTCGTGCGGCCTCAAGGGCTTCGCCATCGGCGGCGCGCGGGTGTCGGAGAAGCACGCCAATTTCATCGTGAACCCGGGCGGGCACGCCCGCGCGGCGGACATCGAGGCGCTGATCGCGCACGTGCGCGAGACGGTGCGCGCGCGCACCGGCGTCGACCTCGAGCCCGAAGTGCGCATCGTCGGAGAAGCGAAGTGAAGGAGTTCGGCAAGGTCGCCGTCCTGCTGGGCGGGCCGTCCGCGGAACGCGAGGTCTCGCTCATGTCCGGCAACGGCGTGCTGGCGGCGCTGCGCGGGAAGGGCGTGGACGCGCATCCGTTCGACCCGGCCGAGCGCGACCTGTGGGAACTGAAGCGCGACGGCTTCGATCGCGTCTTCATCGCGCTGCACGGCCGCTTCGGCGAGGACGGCACCGTGCAGGGCGCGCTCGAGACGCTGCACATCCCGTACACGGGCAGCGGCGTGATGGCGTCCGCGCTCGCGATGGACAAGTTCCGCACCAAGCTCGTGTGGCTCGCGGCCGGCATCCCGACGCCGCGCTACCGCATGGTCGACGCCTCTACGGACTGGATGCGCCTCGTCGCCGAACTGGGGCTGCCGCTGATCGTCAAGCCGTCGCGCGAGGGCTCGACCATCGGCATCACCAAGGTCACGAGCGTGGACCACGACGACCTCGCGCACGCGTACGCGGCCGCCGCGAAGCACGACCCGCAGGTGCTGGTCGAGGAATTCGTCGCGGGCCGCGAGCTGACCGCGTCGATCGTCAACGGCCGCGCGCTGCCGCTCATCCGCATCGAGGCGCCGCACGGCAACTACGACTACCACAGCAAGTACTTCTCGGACGAGACCAGGTATTTCTGCCCCGCCGGCCTGCCGGACGAGCAGGAGATGGCGATCCGCGCGACCTGCCTCGCCGCGTTCGACGTCGTCGGCTGCAGCGGGTGGGGGCGCCTCGATCTCATCCTGCGCGACGACGGGACGTATTCGCTGCTGGAGGTGAACACCTCCCCGGGCATGACCGGCCACAGCCTGGTGCCGATGGCCGCCAGGCAGGCGGGCATGTCCTACGCCGACCTCTGCGTCGAGATCCTGCGGGGGGCCCATGTGGGATGACGCGAAGCAGATGAACGCGCTCGCGATCACGCTCGCGACCATCACGGTCGTGTGCCTCGCCTGGGCGGCCGTCGCCTACGTCGTGCGCCTGCCCGCGTTCGAGTTCAACGAGGTCGTCGTCGCGACGCCGCTCAACCGCGCCAACGGCGCCCAGCTCGAGGCCGTGATCCGCGACGAGCTGACCGGCACCTTCTTCACGATGGACCTGACGCGCGCCCGGGCCACGCTCAGGAACGTGCCGTGGGTGCGCGACGTCGGCCTGCGCCGGCAGTGGCCGCACCGGCTCGTCGTCACCGTCGAGGAGTTCGAGCCGCTCGCGCGCTGGAACGAGGGGTCGCTCGTGAGCCGGCAGGCAGAGGTGTTCGCGGCCGAGTCCGCGGCCGAGCTGCCGCAGTTCGAGGGGCCCGAGGGACGCGCGACCGAGGTGGCCGCGCGCTATGCGGCGTGGTCCGAGGTGCTACAGCCGCTGAACCTCACCCTCACCCGCGTGCGCATGTCGGCGCGCGGCGGATGGCAGTTGAAGGCGAAGGGGCCCGACGGCCCGCTGACGATCGAGCTCGGCCGCGACGAGCCGGATGCGCGCCTCGCCCGCTTCGTGGCGGCGCACGGACGCACGCTCGCGCCGCTCGCGAAGTCGGGCACGCGCGTGGAGACGGTGGACCTCCGGTACCGCAACGGCTTCGCCGTGCGCGTGCCGGGTTTCCGCGAGAAGAACGCAAAGCCAGCCGCGTAAGGCGCGAACAGGCGAACAGGGACAGCATGGTGAAGGACAGCAAGAACCTGATCGTGGGCCTCGACATCGGCACGTCGAAGATCGTGGCCATCGTGGCCGAGATCGGGCCGGAAGGAGAGCTCAACATCGTCGGCATGGGGACGCAGCCCTCGCGCGGCCTCAAGAAGGGCGTCGTCGTCAACATCGACGCGACGATGGCCTCGATCCAGCGCGTGCTGGAGGAGGCCGAGCTCATGGCCGACTGCCAGATCAAGGAAGTGTTCACCGGCATCGCCGGCAGCCACATCCGCTGCTACTCGTCGCACGGCATGGTGGCGATCAAGGAGAAGGAGGTCACGCAGGCGGACATCGACCGCGTGGTCGAGACGGCGAAGGCGATCCCCATCCCCAACGACCAGCAGATCCTGCACATCGTCCCGCAGGGCTACACCATCGACGGGCAGGAGGACGTGCGCGAGCCGCTCGGCATGAGCGGCGTCCGGCTCGAGGTCGACGTGCACATCGTGACCGGCGCCGTGTCGGCCGTCGAGAACGTGACCAAGTGCATCCGCCGCTGCGGGCTCGAGGTGCGCGACGTGATCCTGCAGCCGCTCGCCTCGGCGACCGCCGTGCTGTCCGAGGACGAGAAGGACCTGGGCGTGTGCCTGATCGACATCGGGGGCGGCACGTCGGACATCGCGGTGTTCGCGGGCGGCGCGATCCGCCACACCGCGGTGATCCCGATCGCCGGCGACCAGGTGACCAACGACATCGCGATGACGCTGCGCACGCCGACCAAGGACGCGGAGGAGCTGAAGGTCCGCTTCGGCTGCGCGCTGCGCCAGCTGGCGGATCCCAACGACATCATCGAGGTGCCGGGCGTGGGCGAGCGCCAGGCGCGCAAGCTCTCGCGCCCGATGCTGGCCGAGGTGATCGAGCCGCGCATCGAGGAGCTCTTCCAGTTCGTGCAGTCGGAGGTCCGCCGCAGCGGCTTCGAGGAAATGATCTCGTCGGGCGTGGTGGTGACCGGCGGCTCGGCGCTCCTGCAGGGCATCACGGAGCTGGGCGAGGAGGTGTTCCACATGCCGGTGCGCGTCGGCACCCCGGTGTATGCGGGCAACCTCGCGGACGTCGTGCGCAGCCCGCGCTACGCGACCGCGATGGGCCTGCTCCTGGAGGGCCGCGAGCAGTTCCTGCGCGGGCAGGCGGCACGCGCGCAGGTGCAGGGCATCTCCGGCGCGGCGGAGCGGATGAAGCAGTGGTTCAAGGCGAACTTCTAGGGATGGGAATGCGCACGCTGCCGCACTCGGCGCTTCCCGCGATTTCACGTTCGCCGCCGGCGGGACCCGGCGGCGGGCACCGCAGGCGACGACAACAAGAAAAGCAGTTTCCGTAGTTCAGGCGACATCATCGACAGGAAAAAAGGAGCACACCATGTTTGAAATCATCGACCAGACCTCCGAGGACGGCGCGGTCATCAAGGTGATCGGCGTCGGCGGCTGCGGCGGCAACGCCGTCGAGCACATGATCGATCGCGGCCTCGCCGGCGTCGAGTTCATCTGCGCGAACACCGACTCGCAGGCGCTCAAGCGCTCGACCGCCAGCACGCAGCTGCAGCTGGGCTCGACGCTCACGCGCGGCCTGGGCGCGGGGGCGAAGCCGGAGATCGGCCGCGACGCGGCGATGGAGGATCGCGACCGCATCGCCGAGATGATCACCGGCGCCGACATGCTGTTCATCACCGCCGGCATGGGCGGCGGCACCGGCACCGGGGCGGCGCCCGTCATCGCCGACATCGCGAAGAGCATGGGCATCCTGACGGTCGCCGTCGTCACCCGCCCGTTCCGCTTCGAGGGCAAGCGCCAGAAGGTCGCGCAGGCCGGGATCGAGGAACTGGGCAAGAAGGTCGACTCGCTGATCGTCATCCCCAACGACAAGCTGATCGACGTGCTGGGTGACGACATCTCGCTGCTCGAGGCGTACGCCGCGGCCAACGACGTGCTGCACGGCGCGGTCTCCGGCATCGCGGAGGTCATCAACAACCCGGGCCTCGTCAACGTCGACTTTGCCGACGTGCGCACCGTCATGGGCGAGGTCGGCATGGCGATGATGGGCTCGGCCACCGCGAGCGGCGTGGAGCGCGGCCGCCTCGCCGCCGAGCAGGCGGTGCGCAGCCCTCTGCTCGAGGACGTGAACCTCGCCGGCGCGCGCGGCGTGCTGGTGAACGTCACCGCGTCGGCCGGCCTCAAGATGAAGGAGTACTACGAGGTCATGAACACCATCAAGGAGTTCACGGCCGAGGACGCGATGGTGATCGTCGGCACCGTGATCGACGACGACATGGGCGACGACCTGCGCGTCACGATGATCGCGACGGGCCTGGGCGGCGCGGCGCAGGTCGCCAAGCGCCCGCCGAAGCTCGAGGTGCTCTCCACCGAGGTCGTGATGGACCGCACCGGGACGGACGGGATGGGCATGCAGGTCGAGACGATCGACTACGAGCGCCTCGACCAGCCGGCGGTGATGCGCAAGGGACGCGGGACGCCGTCGGCGGGCGGCTCGGCCCCCGCATTCGACGCGTCGGAGATCCCGGCGTTCCTGCGCAAGCAGGCCGACTAGCGCGACGGCGCGAAGGATGGATGGGGGGCCGCCCGCCGGTCCCACGGGGCACCTGTCGACCCGGACGGGCGGCCCTTCTGGCTTCTGCCGCCCGCGTGAGGCGGCGGTTCCCCGTCCACCCTGTCGCGGCGGGCGCGCTCGTGCTATCATTCAACGCTAACCTGTTGACGCGGCACATGAATGAGCCGCCGCCGGCAGGCCGTCGGGACCCCGGGCCATGCTCGCTCAACGCACTCTCAAGAAGCCCACCAAGACGACCGGCGTCGGGTTGCACACCGGCGCCCGGGTCGAGATGACCCTGCGCCCGGCGCCCGTCGACACCGGCATCGTCTTCCAGCGCACCGACCTGCCGCAGGCGCCGGCGATCCCGGCGACGGCGGCCAACGTCGGCGACACCCGCCTGTCCTCCACGCTCAAGGTGGACGGGGTGTCGGTGTCCACGGTCGAGCACCTCATGTCCGCGCTCGCGGGACTCGGCATCGACAACCTGTTCGTCGACATCGCGGGGCCGGAACTGCCGATCATGGACGGCAGCGCGGGCCCGTTCGTGTTCCTGCTGCAGTCGGCGGGCATCGCCGAGCAGAACGCGCGCAAGCGGTACCTGCGCATCCGCGAGACGGTCGAGGTCACCGACGGCGACAAGTGGGCACGCTTCACGCCGTTCGACGGCTTCCGGCTCGACTTCACGATCGACTTCCCGCACCCGGTCTTCGGCTCCGAGAACCGGCACGTGGTCGTCGACTTCGCGTTCGATTCCTACGCGAAGGAAGTCGCGCGCGCCCGCACGTTCGGCTTCATGCAGGACCTGGACGCGATGCGCGCCGCCGGGCTCGGCCTCGGCGGCTCGCTGCAGAACGCCGTGGTGCTCGACGAATTCCGGGTGCTGAACAGCGAGGGCCTGCGCTACGACAACGAGTTCGTGCGCCACAAGGTGCTCGACGCCATCGGCGACCTGTATCTCCTCGGGCATCCGCTGATCGGGCAGTACACCGCGTACAAGTCCGGCCACGCGCTCAACAACAAGCTGGCCCGCGCGCTGCTCGCGCGCGCCGAGGCGCACGAGATCGTCACCTTCGCGGACCCGAAGACGGTCCCGCCCGCGTTCCACGACTGGATGCTGAAGCCGGCCTGACCGGCTCGCGCCCCGGCCGGCGCCGCTGCCCGTGCTGATCGTCCGGCTCCTGCTGTTCATCGCGATCGCGACGATCGTCGGCGCGGGACTCTTCTACGTCTTCACGCGCGACCGCCGCTACCTGCGCTTCCTCGTGCAGGTGGCGAAGTTCACCGTGTACCTGCTGGCGGGCGTGCTTCTCTTCTTCCTATTCGAGCGGCTCGTACTCATCGTGTGACCGACGTCCGCAAAACGCGCCTCGCGGGGCCGGTGGGTGATGTGGGAGCGGCGTTGCGCGTCTTGCGGCCGGTGAGTCAGGCCCGGGAAAACCTTCGGGCGGCCGGGCGGTTTTCCCGTAGCACGGGCAGAACCTACGAAGCGCGCCGATCATCCCGGCGCTGCGCGCCGGAGTTCGGTAGCGCGCTGCTTGCGGGCTGAATGCCCGTGCGGGCGTGTGCGCTTTTGCGTGCGTTCTGCGCGCCATCTCGCTTAGGACTCCCTCTCCCCCGGCGGGGGAGAGGGTTGGGGTGAGGGGCCGCGTCCGTGGCCACAACCCCGGGGGCAGACCCCGCCCGTCCGCATTTGCGCTGCCGGCCGTCGACAGTGCCCGCGGGGTTCGACCCCTGGCATCAAGGCAGGAATGGCGAACGCCATCGCCCCCCACCGCAGGCTGTCAGCCCGCAAGCCGCGCGCGACCGAACGCCGCGCGCAGGGTAGTGTCCCGAATAGTGTGCAGAGCCGCTTGAGTGCGGGCGGCGGTCATGGCAAGAGGTTGGTTGTCGAGACTAACCCTGCCTTGGAGGGCACTGCCATGACCGCCAACCTGAAGAGTAAACCGTCTGTGGTCGCTGTCGAAGGGCTCCTGGTCGAGAACCGGGACCTGTTCAAGGCGTTGCTGCGCGAATCGCTGCAGGAGGCGCTGGCGGCGGAGATGACGGAGGCGATCGGCGCCGAGCCGGGGGAGCGCAGCGCGGATCGGGTGGGTTACCGGTCGGGGTATTACAGCCGCAGCCTGGTGACCCGGATCGGGAAGCTGGAGCTGCGGGTGCCGCGCGACCGCGAGGGCAAGTTCTCGACGGAGTTGTTCGAGCGCTACCAGCGGTCGGAGAAGGCGCTGGTGTCGGCCTTGGCCGAGATGTACGTCCAGGGGGTGTCGACCCGGAAGGTGAAGGCGATCACCGAGGAGTTATGCGGCCACGCGTTCTCGGCGAGCACGATCAGCCAGGTGAACAAGGGGCTGGACGCGGCGCTGGAGCGGTTCGCGACCCGAGTGCTGGAGGAGCCGTACCCGTACCTGGTGCTGGACGCGCGCTATGAGAAGGTGCGCATCGATGGGGTGATCCGTTCGCAGGCGGTGCTGATCGCGATCGGGATCAACTGGGAAGGCCGGCGGCAGGTGCTGGCGGTCGAACTGGCCAACCGCGAATCGACGACCAGCTGGAAGGACTTCCTGCGGCGGCTGAAGGAGCGCGGGCTGCATGGGGTCGAATTCGTGGTCTCCGACGATCACGACGGACTCAAGCGGGCGGTGGCGGAACTGCTCACCGACGCAGCCTGGCAGCGCTGCTACGTGCACTTCCTGCGCAATGCGCTGGACCATCTGCCCCGCAAGGGCGCCGACGACTGCCTGCAGGAACTGCGTTGGCTCTACGAGCGGCGCGACCTGAAGGAAGCGCAGGCGGACCTGGCCGGGTGGCTCAAGCGCTGGGAGCAGCGCTACCCGCGGCTGACCGACTGGGCGGAAGAGAACATCGGGGCCACCCTGACCTTCTATCGACTGCCGCGGCAGCACCACAAGCACATGAAGAGCACCAACCTGCTGGAGCGGCTGAACGAGGAAATCAAGCGCCGGACGCGCGTGGTGCGGATCTTTCCGAACGAGGCGTCCTGCCTGCGACTGGTGCGCGCGCTGTGCGCCGAGACCCACGAGACGTGGCTCGAGGACAACCGCTACATCAACATGGACCTGCTGCTGGAGCAGAAGAAGGCGGCGATGAAGCTCGCCGCCTGATCATCCCCAACCTCGAACCTGACCGCCTATTTGCACAACTTGACGGACACGACCGCGCGCAGCGCGGTACGAGCGGCGCGCCTCGTTGCCTTTGCTACGAGGAAAGCGCGCGGCCGCCCGGAGCTTTCCTCGCTGACCAGAACGGCCGCAAAAGGCGCAGCGCCGCCCCCACGTCATCCACCGCCCCCCCGACGCGCCTTTTGCGGACGGCTACCCGATCCGTCTTGCCAACCTCTCCACCGCCGCCTTGAGCGGCCCTTCGGGGAGGTCCCGGGCCAGTTGCCGCAGCGGTGCCGCATTGATCGTAACTCTTTGACCGGGCGCAACTTTCGGTGTCGGGGCAGCCATCTGGCCGAGTTGCACCTGCACCCGTAATTCAGTAAAGTTAATCCCTTCCCGCCGGAGGCCGGCGAGGATTTCGGGCAAACGCTGGCGGAGGGCCGCCGCGACGGCGCCGGAGGGGACCCCCAGGACCAACAAGGGCGGCTCCGCCTGCACCACCCGGACCCGGTCGGCCAACGCCCGCGGCAGTCCGCGGCGCACGGCGGCAGTCAGCCGTGACTCCCTGCGCATCCGCTCATGCCACGCCGCCATCTGCGCGTCGCCTGCGAGGATGTTCGAGAGAGTCCTGATCGATCGACCGGTAACGGGTTTAGCCATGCGATGCGGACGCACGAGCGATGAGAAAGTGTGCGCGGCGCGTGGTGGGGAGGTAGTCCATTGAACATCATCCTGGTGGCCGGCGCCAATGCCCCCGCGCGCACGATCACGCTCGATTGGCGGCACTGGGTCGGCGGCGGCGCGGCGCTGCTCGTGGTCTTCCTGCTGTTCACGTTCGCCTTCAACTTCGTGACGCTCAAGTGGGCGGCGGCCACCCAGCACCCGTGGCTGCAGGCGATGGTGCTGGCCGACCAGCGGGAGGCGGCGGTGCGGGCGCAGGAGCGGGTGCAGGCGCACCTCAACACCATGGCGATGCGCCTGGGCGAGCTGCAGGCACAGATGCTGCGGATGGAGAACGTCGGCGAGCGGCTCGCCAAGACGGCCGGCTTGAAGCCCCAGGAGCTGCCGTCCATCGAGCCGGGCAAGGTCCCGGGCCGCGGCGGCGCCGAGTCCTCCCTGCCGGCGCGCAACCTGACGATCGAGGAATTCGGCCAGATCCTCGACACCCTGAAGCTGCAGATGGACCTGCGCCGCGACCAGCTGTCCGTCCTGGAGGCGCTCCTGTTCCAGGATTCGGCCAACCGCAAGTTCCTCCCCACGCTCTTCCCCATCGTCGACGGCTGGTACTCGTCGAACTTCGGCTGGCGCATCGACCCGTTCACGGGCCAGAACTCCATGCACGAGGGGATCGATTTCACCGCCGAGACCGGCACCCCGATCGTGGCCGCCGCCAGTGGCAAGGTGGTGTACGCGGAATGGCACCCCGCCTATGGTAAAATGGTCGAGATCGACCACGGCAACGGCCTGGTGTCCCGCTACGCGCACACGTCGGCCATGTTCGTGAAGGAAGGCGACCTCGTGGTCCGCGGCCAGAAGATCGGTACGGTGGGGTCGACGGGTCGGTCCACGGGACCGCACCTGCACTTCGAGGTCCGGTTGAACGGCGTGCCGCAGAACCCGGCCCGCTTCCTGCAAGCGACCCCGTTGGGTTGAACGCAGTCCGGAACGTGCATCGCGAGGGGTGAGGCGGTCCTCACCCCTTGTTTTGCCCGGCAGCGGAACGTAACCCCGCACTCATGTAAGCCAAGGCGCCCATCCCGCGATTTCGAACATCCTCACCCGCATCTTCGGCAGCCGCAACGAACGCCTGCTGAAGCAGTACGCGCAGGTCGTCCGGCAGATCAACGCACTGGAGCCCACGATCTCCCGCGCTGTCCGACGAGGCGCTGCGCGGCGAGACGGCCGGCGAAGGGCCGGGTGGCCAACGGCGAGACGCTCGACATGCGCGAAGTGCTGCCGAGGCCTTCGCAGTCATGCGGAAAGCCGTGAAGCGCGTGCTCAACATGCGCCACTTCGACGTCCAGCTGATCGGCGGCATGGCGCTGCACTACGGCAAGATCGCGGAAATGCGCACCGGCGAAGGCAAGACGCTGGTCGCCACGCTGCCGTCGTACCTCAACGCGCTGACCGGCAAGGGCGTGCACATCGTCACGGTCAACGACTACCTCGCGCAGCGCGACGCCGGACTGGATGGAGCGCATCCACAAGTTCCTCGGCCTCACGGTCGGCGTGAACCTGTCGCAGATGAGCCACACCGACAAGCAGGCCGCGTACGGCGCCGACATCACCTACGGCACCAACAACGAGTTCGGCTTCGACTGCGCGACAACATGGTGTTCGCGCCCAGCAGGCGCGTGCAGCGCAGCCTCAACTACGCGATCGTCGACGAGGTGGACTCGATCCTCATCGACGAGGCGCGCACGCCGCTCATCATCTCGGGCCAGGCCGACGACAACGTCGACATGTACTACCGCCTGAACGAGCTCGCGCCCAAGCTCACGCGCCAGCAGGAGAAGGGCCGGGCGACTACTGGGTCGGCGAGAAGGCGCACCGGGTCAACACTGTCCAGGAAGGGCACGAGCACGCGAGGAGGGCATCCTCGCGCAGGCGGGCCCGATCCCGCCGGGCTCGAGCCTGTACGGCGCGCAAGAACATCTCGCTGATGCACCACCTGTACGCGGCGCTGCGCGCGCACGCGCTATACCACCGCGACCAGCACTACGTCGTGCAGAACGGCGAGGTGGTGATCGTCGACGAGTTCACCGGGCGCCTGATGTCCGGCCGCCGCTGGTCCGACGGCCTGCACCGGGCGGTCGAGGCGAAGGAAGGCGTGCCGATCCAGCGCGAGAACAAGGAACGCTCGCGTCGATCACCTTCCAGAACTACTTCCGCATGTACGGCAAGCTGGCCAAGCATGACGGGCACGGCGGATACCGAGGCGTTCGAGTTCCAGCAGATCTACCACCTCGAGACGGTGGTCATCCCGACGCACATGCCGATGGTGCGCAAGGACGCCAACGACCTCGTGTTCCGCCGTTCCAGGAGAAGGTCGACGCGATCATCGCCGACATCAAGGACTGCAACGCGCGCGGCCAGCCGGTGCTGGTCGGCACCACGTCGATCGAGAACTCCGAACTGCTGTCGCAGTACCTGCAGAAGGAGAAGCTGCCGCACGAGGTGCTGAACGCCAAGCAGCACGCGCGCGAGGCCGAGATCGTCGCCCAGGCGGGCAAGACCGGCGCGATCACGATCGCGACCAACATGGCGGGCCGCGGCACCGACATCGTGCTGGGCGGCATGCTGGAGCCGCTGATCCTCAAGCTGCGCGACGACGAGGCGCTGCTGCCGGCCGAGAAGGAGCGCGAGATCGCCAAGCTGCGCGCCGACTGGCAGGTCCGGCACGAGGCGGTCGTCAAGGCCGGCGGCCTGCACATCATCGGCACGGAGCGGCACGAGTCCCGGCGCATCGACAACCAGCTGCGCGGCCGCGCGGGCCGCCAGGGCGACCCGGGGTCGTCGCGCTTCTACCTGTCGCTCGAGGACCCGCTGCTGCGCATCTTCGGCGGCGAGCGCCTGGGCGTCATCATGCAGAAGCTCAAGACCGCGAGGGCGAGCCGATCGAGCACCCGATCGTCAACCGGTCGATCGCCAAGGCGCAGAACCGCGTCGAGTCGCGCAACTTCGACATCCGCAAGCAGCTGCTCGAATACGACGACGTCGCCAACGACCAGCGGCGCGTGATCTACCAGCAGCGCAACGAGCTGCTCGAGGGCGACGACGTCGCGGAGACCATCCGCAACATGATCCGTGGCCAGATCGAGGACGCGGTGAAGATCTACGTGCCGCCGACATCGGTCGAGGAACAATGGGACATGCCGGGCCTCGAGAAGGCGCTGGCCGGCGACTACCAGATCGAGGCGCCGGTCGCCGAGTGGGTGAAGCACGATGCCGACCTGACCGACGAGACGCTGCGCGAGCGCTGCGTCGAGCTCGCGATGAAAGCATCGACCCGATCAAGCTCGATCGGCCTGGCTCGCCAGTTCGAGCGCAGCCTCATGCTGCAGACGCTCGACCACCACTGGCGCGAGCACCTGGCCTCGCTCGACCACCTGCGCCAGGGCATCCACCTGCGCGGCTACGCGCAGAAGAACCCGAAGCAGGAGTACAAGCGCGAGGCGTTCGAGCTGTTCTCGGACATGCTCGACCGCATCAAGCAGGACGTGGTCAAGGTCGTGCTGACGGTCCAGGTGCGCACCGAGCAGGACGTGCAGGCGGTCGAGGAAGCCGAAAGCGTCAGCAACGTGAAGTACCAGCATGCGGGTTACGACGAGGCGCTCGCGGTGGCCCCCGACGAGGGCGACGTCGCCGTCGCGCCGCCGCCGCCGTTCACCCGCGCCGGGGAGAAGGTCGGGCGGAACGACCCGTGTCCCTGCGGCTCGGGCAAGAAGTACAAGCATTGCCACGGGAAGTTTTAGGCCGACGCAAAAGGCGTCCGCGCTGTTCCCCGGATGACGTAACGGCGGCGCCGCGCCTTTTGCGTCGGGCAAATCATGGTCAGAGGGCCGCCTTCGGGCGGCCGCGCGGCGGCCCTGGTAACTTCGACGAAGAAACGAGCGCTATGTGCGCTCCTTGCCCATAGGTTGCAGCATGCCCGTTCGCTATAGCGCCCCCACGGCCGAATCGTTGCTTCCGGTGCCCGGTATCACGCTCGGACCGGCCGCCGGCAAGATCAAGAAGTGGGACCGCAACGACGTGCTGCTCGTCGCGTGCGAGCCGGGGACGGTGGCGGCGGGGGTGTTCACGCAGAACCGCTTCTGCGCGGCGCCGGTGATCGTCTGCCGGGAGCACCTTGCCTGGCAGCACGCGAACGGCAGCGGCATGCGGGCGCTCATCGTCAACGCGGGCAACGCGAATGCCGGCACCGGCGAGCCGGGACTTGCGGACGCGCGGGCCGAGTGCATCGCGGTGGCGCGCGCGCTCGGTTGTGCGCCCGGGGAAGTGCTGGTCTATTCCACCGGCGTCATCATGGAGCCGCTGCCGGTGCAGCGCATCGTCGACGCGATTCCCGCGGCCCAGTCCGCGCTGCGCGCCGACCACTGGTTCGCGGCCGCGAACGCGATCATGACCACCGACACGGTGCCCAAGGGCGCGTCGCGTCGCGTCACGGTCGACGGGGTGCCGGTGACGGTCACGGGCATCGCCAAGGGCGCGGGCATGATCCACCCCAACATGGCGACGATGCTGTCGTTCATGGCCACCGACGCCCCCATCGGCGCGCCGCTGCTCGCGACCCTGGTGCGCGAGGTCGCCGACGTGTCGTTCAACGGCGCGACGGTCGACGGCGACACCTCGACCAACGACAGCTTCGTGCTGGCCGCCACGGGGAAGGCGAAGCTCGCGCCGATCGTTTCCGCCGCCGACCCGCGGCTGGTGCCGATCCGCGCCGCCGTCGAGGCCTGTGCGGTCGAACTCGCGCAGGCGATCGTGCGCGACGGCGAGGGTGCCACCAAGTTCATCGCGATCCGCGTCGAGGGCGGGACGAGCGTGGAGGAGTGCAAGCGGGTCGCCTTCGGCATCGCGCACTCGCCGCTCGTGAAGACCGCATTCTTCGCGTCCGACCCCAACCTCGGCCGCATCGTGTGCGCGATCGGCAACACGGCCGCTCCCGACACCGACCCCTCCACGATCTCCTTCTGGCTCGACGACGTGCTGGTGGTCGACCGCGGCGGCCGCGCGCCGTCGTACCGCGAGGAGGACGGGCAGCGCGTGATGAAGCAGGAGGAGATCGCGATCCGGGTCGACCTTGGCCGCGGCAAGGCCGCCGCGACCGTGTGGACCTGCGACTTCTCGCACGACTACGTCTCGATCAACGCCGACTACCGGTCATGAACGCCGACCTTTCCGCGCTCATCGCGCGTGCGGAGGGCGTCCTCGCCCGGGTCGAGGCGCTGCTGCCGCCAGCCGCGCCGGACCCCGACTGGGCGAAGATCACCGCCGCGCGCTGGCGCAAGCGCCAGGGCCGCGGCTACCTGCAGCCCGTCGCCCATCCGCACGCGATCCGCCTCGACGAACTCGTGTCCGTCGACGACCAGAAGCAGGCGATCGACCGCAACACCCGCCAGTTCGTCGCCGGCCTGCCGGCGAACAACGTGCTCCTCACCGGTTCGCGCGGGACCGGCAAGTCGTCGCTCGTGAAGGCGATGCTCGCGAAGTACGCCGGCAAGGGACTGCGCCTCATCGAGGTCGACAAGGAGGACCTGGTCGACCTGCCCGACATCGCGGAGCACGTGGCGGGCCGTCCGCAGCGCTTCGTCGTGTTCTGCGACGACCTCTCGTTCGACGCGGGCGAGCCGGGCTACAAGGCGCTCAAGGTGATGCTCGACGGCTCGATCGCCGGCGGCGCCGGGAACGTGCTGATCTACGCCACCTCGAACCGCCGCCACCTGCTGCCGGAGTACTTCTCGGAGAACCTCGAGACGAAGCACGTCGGCGAGGAGGTGCACCCCGGCGAGTCGGTCGAGGAGAAGATCTCGCTGTCCGAGCGCTTCGGCCTGTGGATCTCCTTCTATCCGTTCACGCAGGACGACTACCTCGCCGCCGTCGCCGGCTGGCTCGCGCACTTCGGCGTCAAGCCGGCCACGGGTGCGAAGGAGCAGGAGGCGCGCATGCGCGAGGCGTTGCAGTGGGCGCTCCAGCGCGGTTCGCGCAGCGGACGCGTCGCCTGGCAGTTCGCGAAGAACTTCGCTGGGGCGCAGGCGCTGAAGTCGCGGCGCGCGTGAGCCGGATCGTCCGCGTCGCCGCGGCCGTCCTGCTGCGGCCCGACGGCGAGGTGCTGCTCGCGCAGCGCCCTCCCGGCAAGCCGTACGAAGGCTACTGGGAATTCCCCGGCGGCAAGCTCGAGCCGGGCGAGTCGCCGCACGCCGCGCTGGTGCGCGAACTGCGCGAGGAACTCGGCATCACCGTGACGCGCGCCGCGCCCTGGCTCGTCCAGGAATTCGTGTATCCGCACGCGCACGTCGAGCTCAACTTCTTCCGCGTGTTCGCGTGGGAGGGCACGCTGCACGGCCACGACGGCCAGGCCTTCGCGTGGCAGGTTCCGGGACGCTTCACCGTCGCGCCGCTGCTGCCCGCGAACACGCGCATTCTCGCGGCCCTGTCGCTGCCGACCGTGTACGGCATCACCTGCGGCGAGGACGGCGACGAGGACGACTTCCTCGCACGCGCCGGGCGCGCGTTCGCGGGCGGACTGCGCCTCGTCCAGTTGCGCGACAAGTCGTGGCCGCCGGCGTGCCGGCTCGCGCTTGCCCGCAGGCTCGTGCCCATGGCGCACGCGCACGGCGCGAAGGTGCTGTGGAACGGCAGCGAAGTCGAGGCGCGGGCGGCCGGGTGCGACGGCGTGCACTGGACGGCGGCGGCACTTGCGGAGGCCCGCGCGCGTCCCGGCGACCTGCTCGTCGCCGCGTCGTGCCACACGCGCGAGGAGATCGCGCGGGCGGGCGATCTCGGGCTCGATTTCGTCGTCCTTGGCCCCGTGGCGGCCACTCCGACGCACCCGGATGCCGCACCGCTCGGCTGGGAGGGATTCGAAGCCGGGTCCCGCGCCGCGCGGCTGCCCGTGTTTGCCCTGGGGGGGCTCGCTGCCGACGATCTGTCCAGCGCCATCGCCCACGGGGCGCATGGCGTCGCCATGCGGCGCGGTGCGTGGTGAAGCGCGGCCGCGATTGCCGCGCGCGGGCAAAATGCTTGACGCTTGTTAAGCCCCCGGGCCTTGTTTGGGTCCGAATTCTGTCCGACAATGACTATGTCATCGAACGGTCCCTGACCAGGGCAAACCCAGCGTAAGCTGGGGACGCAAAATTTCCGGTCCCACGGCCTCGCGGCCAGGATAGCGGGATTGCCAGGCGAACCGATCGTGGACGTCGTGCGCGCAATCCGCTTGCGCTGCGCGTGGGTTCGCATCTGGCCGGTGCTCGCCTGCCACGTCGCACGTTCGGCATTTCCATGGTGGTTCCTTCCCCGCCGCGCCCCTTGGGCTCCGGTCGGAGGAATCAACCATGTCTCGTGTGCCCGCCTTTCTCGCCACCAAGCGCTTCGCGGCCGTCTGCCAAGGCACGGCGCTCGCTATCGCCCTCGGATGCACCGGCGTCGCATTCGGTGAAGTCACGTCGCAACGTACCGCGAACGGGTCCGGTGCGTGGGCGACCGGCTACATCCTCGTCCAGCCGCGTCCGGGCCTGTCGACCGCAGAGCTCGCGAAGGCATTGGCCCCGCACGGCGGCCAATCGATCGGCCAAATCAGCGCCCTTGGCGTCCACGTGATCGCCCTGCCAGCGACCGCCCGCGAAGACGTCGTCGCCGCCGCGCTCGCGAAGAACCCGAACATCAAGTTCGCGGAGCCCGACCGGCTCGTGTTGCCGAGTCTCGTCACGAACGACACCTACTACAGCAGCGAGTGGCACCTCGCCAAGACGGCGGCGCCGTCGGCGTGGGACTACGCCTCCGGTGCCGGCGTCACCGTGGCGGTCCTCGACAGCGGCGTCGACGCAACGCACCCGGATCTCGCGGCGCAGATCGTCCCGGGCTGGAATTTCTACGACAACAACAGCAACACGGCCGACGTCTACGGCCATGGCACCAAGGTGGCCGGCGTGGTCGCGGCGACCGCCAACAACGCGACCGGTGTCGCGGGCATGGCGTGGAACGCGAAGATCATGCCGGTCCGCGTGACCGACACGTCCGGCACCGCAACGCTTTCCGCGTTCGCGAACGGCCTGATCTGGGCGGCCGATCACGGCGCGAAGGTGGCCAACCTCAGCTTTGCCGTGCAATCGAGCTCGACCGTCATCTCCGCCGCCCAGTACTTCAAGAACAAGGGCGGTGTGGTGGTCAATTCGGCGGGCAACTACGGGACCCTCGACAGCACGCCTGCCTCCGACGCGCTCGTTTCCGTTTCCGCGACCGACAGCAACGACGTGGTCGCGAGCTGGTCGAGCTACGGGCCGTACGTCGACCTCGCGGCGCCTGGCGCGAACATCTGGACGACCGTGGCGGGCGGCGGCTACGGCGCGGTCTCGGGTACGTCGTTCTCGAGCCCGCTGACGGCGGGCGTGGCCGCACTGGTCCTCTCCAAGAACCCGGAGCTGACGCCGACGCAGGTGGTCGACGTTCTGAAGACGACGGCCGTCGATTTGGGCGCCGTCGGTGCGGACAACTACTACGGCGCCGGCCGCGTCAACGCGTACGGCGCCGTGATCAAGGCCAGCCAGGTGGCGCCGGCCGACACGGTCGCGCCCACGGTGGCCATCGGGTCGCCCGCGAATGCCGCCCGCGTGACCGGCGTCGTGAACGTCGACGCGTCGGCGTCGGACAACGTCGGAGTTGCGCGGGTCGAGCTGTACGTCAACAACGTCAAGGTCGCGACCGACACGGTGGCGCCGTACGCCTTCAGCTGGGACAGCAGCGCACTCGCGGGCACCACCGCCAGCCTGACGGTGAAAGCCTACGACGCGGCGGGCAACGTCGCGAACGCCGGCATCTCGGTCGCGGTCGCCGCCGGCGCGGCGGTGGCGGACACCACCCCACCCGTCGTCACGGTGACCGGGCCGGGCAGCGGCGCGGTCGTGTCGGGCGTGGTGACGGTCACCACGGCGGCCAGCGACAACAGCGGCGCGAGCGGCATCACGCAGACGCTCTACATCGACGGGGCGCTCGTCGCCACCGGCAACGGCGGCACGCTTACCTACAAGTGGAACACGAACAAGGCGGCGAAGGGTACGCACACCATCGCGGTCAACGCGCGCGACGCCGCGGGCAACTTCTCGACGGCGCAGCGGCAGGTGACCAAGTAGCGGACGCCTTGCCGAAGGCGAAAACGCCGGCACGAACCGGCGCTTTCGCTTGGAGCGGATGGAGCGATCAGGAGCGGCCGCGCGCAAACCGGTGGGCGAAGCCCATCGCGAGCAGGGCAACCGCCAGCAGGGCGAGGGCGCCCGGCTCCGGCAGTTCTTGGGGCGTGCAGACCGATGGGGGGCAGGTCTCGCCGACTTGGAGGCCGTCTTCCGACGTCAGTCCGATGTTCTTGAGCTTGCCACTGTCGTCGTAATTCACAAAGCTCAGCTTCACGCTTGCGCTGTCCAGCAAGGGATTGGCCGGGTTCTGGGCCGTGTTCGTGACCGTGATGTCGAATATCCACGTCAGCAGGTTGTTCGTGGGCACGGCGATCAGCCCTCCGGAAGCACAGACGAAGCCGCCGCCATTGCTGCTGCAGCCACCCGAAGAGATGCCCCCGTTCGTTGCGGACCACCCCGACGGGCCGGAGAACAGGCTCACGCTCTGGACTGAGTTCCCGTCGAACACCTTGATGCTCGCCGCGTTCAGGTAGCCGCCCCCGGCGATGTTGAAGCCCGAGGCGTCGACGTCGAGTTGGAACCGGAACGTCTCGGTCGTGGCGGTTGATCCCATGACGGAGCCACCGGAGATGGCGATGATGTTTCCGAAACAGGACCCGCAATTGGGTCCGATGGGGTCGGCACGTGCGGTCGTGCTCATGATCCCCAGCGCCAGCGCAGCAAGAAAAACTTGAAGAAACCGGTTCATTGCCATTGCTCGATCGGAAGTGACAGGGATGCTCCCATTCCTACAGTGCAAAGCAAGTTGCGCGCCCATCGGCTAATGCATTGATAATATTGAAGTAGGATTCCGCTTGAAGGCGCGCGCTGTCAATTATGTCGACATTAGTATAAACGCTAGTCAGTGTTTTCTCTGGGGGATTCCTCATCGGATGTTCCGACGATCCGATAGGTCTCGTTGGCCCATCCTGCAAGGTCCAGGAGCTTGCAGCGCTTCGAGCAGAACGGCCGGAAACGCGACTCGGGCGTCCATGCGACCGGGGTGCCGCAACCCGGGCAGGCGACGAAGCGTGGCGATGACGTGGTCATCAACATGGGGGGCGGGCGCGGCGCGCGCCCGTCGGACCGGCTAGAGGTTGCAGAACAT
Source organism: Burkholderiales bacterium (assembly GCA_046347715.1). Classification (GTDB taxonomy): domain Bacteria; phylum Pseudomonadota; class Gammaproteobacteria; order Burkholderiales; family Casimicrobiaceae; genus VBCG01. Next base: position 127,488 of record JAXMFO010000003.1, on the reverse strand, counting down.
GAGCTCGAACTCGACGTCGCCGTCGTAGACCGCGCCGCGGTCCATGCCCGAGACGCCGATGAAGCGGATGTTGAGGGCGTACTTGTTGGCGCTGATCTCCGGCACGCAGGAGAGGTCGCGCGCCACCGTGAGGCGCAGCAGCTGCGCGACCTTGGTGGTCGTCAGCATCAGCTGGAAGACGCCGCGGTAGGCGGTGTGGCGGCTCGCGCGGCCGTTGTCGCGCAGGAGCTTCAGCACGATCGCCGAGCCGGCGCGGATCGGCGCGAACGGCTCGATCCAGCCCTTGAGGTCGGTGCGGCGTGCGCCGGGATCCTGGTGGAGCCACCAGTGGTAGGCGGGAAGGTCGAACTCGCACACGCCGCCCGGGATCGCGGTGCGCTGCTTGATCGCCATTAGCCATTCGTTGTCGCGCAGGTGCGCGCCGACCTTGCCGGCCTGCGCGAGCAGCTGCGCGTTCACGGCGTCGATCTGCTCGAGGAGCTCCTCGAGCGTGCGCTGCTCGATCTGCGGGTTGGCGCGCAGCGGGGCCAGCATCTGCTTCTGGCGCTCGAGTTCCTGCAGGAGGTCGGTCTTGAGGTCCGCCCGCGCCGCGACGTCGGTGATCTCGAACAGCGCCAGCAGCGCCGCGTGGTGGTCGAGCGCGCCGTCCTGCGACGCGAAATAGCTGGTGCGCGCGAACAGGTCCTCGAGGCGCATCAGCGTGCGCACACGTTCGTTCAGCGGATGCTCGTAGCGGATCACGGGGCCCTGCGGGCGGCGCCTGCCTGGGCGCCATTGTCCGGTGAACGGGGCGGGGGTTCAAGCGCGGGATCCCGGCCGGCCCGGTCGCGGTAGAACGCATCGAGGCGCGCCACCTGCGCCGGCACGGCCTCCCGCGGCCCGCTGTTGTCGAGCACGTCGTCGGCCCGCGCGAGCCGCTCGGGGCGCGGGAGCTGGGTGGCCATGATGGCGCGCACGTCGGCGGCCGTGAGGCCGTTGCGCTGCATGACCCGGCGCACCTGCTCGTCCTCCGGGCAGTCGACCACCAGCACGCGCGCGACCAGCGGCAGCACGTTGCCGCGCTCGAGGAGCAGCGGCACCGCCAGGATGCCGTAGGGCCCGTGCCACGCGGCGATCTCCTCGCGGAGCCGCTTGCCGATCAGCGGGTGCAGCATCGCCTCGAGGTGACGCCGTGCCTCCGGGTCGGAGAACACCGTGCGCCGCAGCCAGTTGCGGTCGAGCTCGCCGTCGGGGGCGAGGCACGGGGTGCCGAACGCCTCGAGGACCATCGCGTGGCCGGGCGAGCCCTTGGCGGTCACCGCGTGGGCGGCGAGGTCGGCGTCCGCGATCTCCACGCCGAGCGCCGCGAAGGCGCGGGTGGCTTCCGACTTGCCGCTGCCGATCCCGCCGGTGAGGCCGACCACGTAGGGCATCGTCAGCGGGGGAAGTAGATCTGCACGAACGGCTGGCCGAAGAACAGAGCGAACATGCCGGCGATCGCGAGGTACGGCCCGAAGGCCAGCGGGATGTTGTGGTCGCGGCCCTTGAACACGACGAGGCTGATGCCGATGAAGGCGCCGACGACGGACGAGCCCAGCACGATGAGCGGCAGCATCTTCCAGCCGAGCCACGCGCCGAGCGCGGCCAGCAGCTTGAAGTCCCCGTAGCCCATGCCTTCCTTGCCGCGAATGATCTTGAAGAGCCAGTAGATCGACCACAGCGTAAGGTAGCCCACCACGGCGCCGGTCACCGCCTCCGGCAGCGTCGTGAAGAGGCCGTAGAGGTTCGCGATGAGCCCGCCCCACAGCAGGGGCACCGTGAGGTCGTCCGGCAGCAGCTGGGTGTCGAAGTCGATGAACGTGAGCGCGAGCAGCGTCCACAGCAGGGCGCAGGCGGCCAGGCCCTGCCACGTGGGGCCGAATTTCCAGAGCGCGGCCACCGCGACGATGCCGCCCAGGAGCTCGACCGCCGGGTAGCGCGCCGAGATCGCCGTCTTGCACGCCGAGCACCGCCCGCGCAGGACGAGCCAGGACACGACCGGGACGTTCTCGAGCGCGGTGATCCGGTGACCGCACGCCGGGCACGCCGAGCGCGGCACCACGAGGTTGTAGCGCGGCGCCGCGGGCAGCGCCTCGTTGCGGAGCTCGGCGCACTGCTCCTGCCACCCGCGCTCCATCATCTTCGGCAGGCGATGGATGACGACGTTGAGGAAGCTCCCGACGCACAGGCCGACCACGGCGGCCACGTACAGGGCCACCGCGGGATCGAGCAGATACTGCGGCATCAGACCGGCGCGGCGTGCAGGCGAAGCGCGTGCGCGCTAGACCACCGCGCCCAGCTTGAAGATCGGCAGGTACATCGCGACCACCAGGCCGCCGATGACCACGCCCAGGAACACGATGATGATCGGCTCCAGGAGGCTCGACAGCGCCGCCACGGCGTCGTCCACCTCGCGCTCGAAGAAGTCGGCGATCTTGCCCAGCATGTTGTCGAGGGAGCCCGACTCCTCGCCGATCTGCGTCATCTGGAGCACCATGGTCGGGAAGAGCCCGGTGTTCGCCATCGAGTTGGTGAGGCTCGTGCCGGTGCTGACCTCGGTCTGGATCTTCTTGGTGGCCGCGGCGTAGAGGGCGTTGCCCGCCGCGCCGCCGACCGCGTCGAGCGACTCGACCAGCGGGACGCCGGCCGCGAACATCGTCTGCAGCGTGCGGGTCCAGCGCGCGATGGTCGCCTTCTCGAGGATGCCACCGATGACTGGCATCCGCAGGAGGATGCGGTCGAACGCGTAGCGGAACGCCGCCGAGCGGCGATAGCTCATGGAGAAGCCCGCAATGACTCCGACGATGATGAGGAACACGGCCCACCACCATGAGACCACCCACTCGCTGATGCCCATCACGAACAGTGTGGGAGCGGGCAGGTCGGCGCCGAAGGTGGTGAACACCTTCTTGAAGGACGGGATCACCCACACCATGATGATCCAGACGACGACCACCGCCACCGTCATCACCGAGATGGGGTAGAAGAGCGCCGACTTGATCTTGCCCTTGATGGCGATCATCTTCTCCTTGTACGTCGCCAGTCGGTCCAGGATGGCGTCGATGGTGCCGGAAGCCTCGCCCGCCGCGACGAGGTTGCAGTAGAGCACGTCGAAGTACTTGGGGTGCTCGCGGAACGCCTGCGACATCGACGAACCGGCCTCGATCTTGTTCTTAATGTCCATCATGAGCCGCGAGAAGCGCGGGTTGCTGTGGCCGCGCGCGACGATCTCGAACGACTGCAGGAGCGGGACCCCCGCCTTCAGCATCGTGGCGAGTTGCCGGGTGAAGAACGTGATGTCCTTCTCCGTGACCTTCTTGCCGCCGCGGAAGGTCTGCTTCTTGATCTTGGTGATGCGGATGCCCTGCCGGCGCAGGTTGGTCGTGACGACCGTCTCGGACGCGGCCCGGGTCTCGCCGCGGACCTGCCGGTTGTTGCGGTCCACGCCTTCCCACAGGAACGTGAACTCCTTGACGTCGCGGCGCTGGGCGGTGGTGGTGGCGGTGGCCATATTCGCGTTCCTTGGGCGAGGGCGTCGGTCGCAGCGCCGTCACTCGTTGGTGATCGCCTCGATTTCCTCGAGCGAGGTGATGCCGGCCTTCACCTTGCACAGCCCGGACTGGCGCAGGTCGAGGACGCCTTCCTTGCGGGCCTGCTCGGCGATGTCGAGGGCGTTGCCGTTGCGCATGATGACCTGCCGCATCTCGTCGGTGATCGGCAGCACCTGGTAGACGCCGACGCGGCCCTTGTAGCCCGTGCCCGTGCAGACGTCGCAGCCGCCGGGTCCGTAGGGCTGCCACGAGCCGTCGAGGTCCTCGTCCGTGAAGCCGGCGCGCAGCAGCGCCTCGGGCGGGATGTCCTCGGGCTTCTTGCACTTGCACAGCCGCCGGCCGAGGCGCTGCGCGGTGATCATGATGACGGACGACGCGACGTTGAACGGCGCCACGCCCATGTTGAGCAGGCGGGTCAGCGTGGTCGGCGTCGTTGGTGTGCAGCGTGGACCAGCGCACGGGTGGCCACGTCTGCGCCGCCTTGATCCGCGATGTCGGCGGTCTCGAGGTCGCGGATTTCGCCGACCATGATGATGTCCGGGTCCTGCCGCAGGAACGACTTCAGCGCGGCCGCGAACGTGAGGCCCGCCTTGTCGTTGACGTTGACCTGGTTCACCCCGGGCAACTGGATTCCGCACAGGTCCTCGGCGGTGGCGATGTTCACGCCGGGCTGGTTCAGGATGTTGAGGCACGTGTAGGCGACGCACGGTCTTGCCGCTGCCGGTCGGGCCGGTCACCAGGATCATGCCGTACGGGCGGCCGATCGCGTGCAGCAGCGCCTCCTGCTGGTCCGGGTCGTAGCCCAGCGCCTCGATGCCGAGCTTCACCCCCGACGAGTCGAGGATCCGCATCACGATCTTCTCGCCGTAGAGCGTGGGCAGCGTCGACACGCGGAAATCGATCGACTTGGCCTTCGACAGCACGAGCTTCATGCGCCCGTCCTGCGGCACGCGCTTCTCGGAGATGTCGAGCTTGCTGATCACCTTGATGCGCGAGGCGACCTTGTCCTTGATGGCGAGCGGCGGCTGCGCGACCTCCATCAGGATGCCATCGACGCGGTAGCGGACGCGGAAGAACCTCTCGTAGGGCTCGAAGTGGATGTCGGACGCGCCGATGCTGATGGCGTCCGTCAGGAGCTTCTGGATGTACTTGACGACCGGGGCGTCCTCGACATCGGAGTCGTCCTCGACGGACGCGGTCGGTGCCGACCCGTCCTCGAGGCCGACCTCCATGTCCTCGAGGTTCGCCATGTCCTTCAGCGTCGCGCCCGTGGACTCGACCAGGTGGGCGATCGCGTGTCCGAGCTTGTCGTCCTCGACGACGATCGGCTCCGGGACGAGGTTGGTCTTGAACCGCACCTCGTCCAGTGCCTGCAGGTTCGCGGGGTCGGAGATCGCGACGAACAGCTTGTTGTTGCGCTTGTACAGCGGCAGCACGCGCCGCGCCTGCGCGATCTTGAGGTCGACCAGCTCCCGGTTGATCTGGTCGGTGTCGAAGGCGTTGAGGTCGAGCAGCGGCGTGCCGAACGCGCGCGACGCGAACACCGCGAGCTGCTGGGCAGTCATCCGCTTGCCGAGCAGGACCTGCTCGACGAAGGAAATGTTGGCCTGCGTCGCCTGCGTCTGCAGGGCTTCCGCCTCGTATTCCGACATGAGCCCGTTCTGGGCGAGCGCGCGCGCAAGTCCGCTGATGTTGCGGGTGGCGGCGTGCGTGGCCATGGGCGGTCGGCAGAGGTGGGCAGATTAAGGGGGCAACATGCTGGAAAAGCAAGGTTCATGCCCTCGCCCCGGGAAGCACGCTATTCCAGCAGCATAAAAACGTCAGCCAGTCGATGATGCCCGCTCGACCTGGGTTTGTAAAGGCGCGGTCCCTTTGCCTACGGGAGCGAGCAATTTCACGACTTTTACCGCGCGATCCTGGGTTTGCAGGATTTCCACCATTTGCCCGGCGACCGGAAAAGTGAGCCCGGCCTCGGGAATTTCTCCCAGCTGCTCGAGGATGAGGCCGTTGAGGGTCTTGGGGCCGTCCAGGGGAAATTGGGTGGAAAGCCGCCGGTTCAGGGTGCGCAAAAGGGCCATTCCTGACACAGTGACGCTCCCGTCGGCCTGCCGGCGGTAGCTTTCGGTGCCCTCCGGGGCCTGGGTCGTGAACTCGCCGATGATCTCCTCGACGATGTCCTCGATGGTCACGAGGCCCTGGAGCTCGCCGTACTCGTCCACGACCAGCCCGAGCCGCTGGCGGTCGTTCTGGAACTGGGTGAGCTGGGTGAGGAGCGGCGTCCCGGCCGGGATGAAGTACGGCGGGCGCAGCAGCGGCCGCAGGCGCGCCTCGTCGAGCTCGTGGCCGGACAGCTGCTGGTTGACCACGGCCTTGAGGGGCAGGATGCCGATGATGTTGTCGAGGCTGCCCTCGTAGACCGGCACCCGCGAGTGGTAGGACGTGGCGAGCTGCTGGCGCAGCAGGGCCGGCTTCTCGGCGACGTCGAGCGCGTGGATGCGGTTGCGCGGGGTCATGACGTCGTCGACGGTGATCGCCTCCAGGTCCATGAGGTTCGCGAGCATCGTCTTGTGCTTGCCGCGGAAGTACTGGCTCCCCTCGAGCACCAGCGAGCGCAGCTCCTCCTGCGTGAGCTGGGTGCCGGACTCGGCGGTGGGCTTGAGGCGCAGGAGCCCGAGCAGTCCGCGCACGAAGAGGTTGACGAACCAGACCACCGGGGTCAGCGCGCGCAGCAGCGGGGTGAGCACGTACGCGACGAGCGGCGCGATGCGGTCGGCGTGCGCGGCCCCGAGGACCTTGGGCGTGATCTCGGAGAAGACGAGGATCAGGAACGTGACCACCGCCGTGCTGATGGCGAGCGCCAGCTCGCCGGTGCCGATGAGGCGGGCCGTGATCACGCCCGCCAGGGTGGCGGCGCCGGCGTTGAGGAGGTTGTTGCCGAAGAGGATGACGCCCAGCAGGCGGTCGGTCTGCGCGAGCAGCGCGAGCGCGAGCTTCGCCCCCTTGTGCCCGCGCTGGGCCTGGTGCTTCAGGCGGTACCGGTTGACCGCCATCATCGCCGTCTCGGCGATCGAGAAGAAGCCGGAGGCCACCAGCAGGAGCGCGAGGGCCGCCTCGAGCGTGCTTAGGGGGAATTCGTCCAAATGGGTGGGGAGGGCGCCGGGTCCGGGGAGTATTCGGTCCCCTCCGGCCGCCTGTCAACGTGGCTAGCGGCCGAGCAGGATCTCGGTCACGAACTTGCTGCCGAGGTAGCCCAGCACGAGGAGCGCGGTGCCCGCGAGGATCCAGTAGAGCGCGCGGCGCCCCCGCCAGCCGTAGCGCCAGCGCCCGAAGAGCAGGATGCCGAAGGCCGCCCAGCCCAGGAACGAGAACAGCGTCTTGTGGGTGAACGTGGCGGGCTTGCCGAAGAGCTGCTCGGAGAAGAGGAGCCCGCTCGCGAGGGTGAGGGTGAGCAGCACGAACCCGGCGCCCACCAGCCGGAACAGGAAGCGCTCGAGGGTCAGGAGCGGCACGGAGCCGTCGTCCTCCGGCAGCGCCTTGCCGCGGTGCAGCCGCTTCTCGAGCCCGGTGAGGAGCAGCGCCTGCAGGGCGGCGACGACGAAGAGCGCGTAGGCGACGAGCGCCACCGCGATGTGCAGCGTGCCGAGGGTCTCGCCGCCGAACTGGAACCGGTGCGGACTGCCTCCCGACAGCGGCGCGAGCGCGCACACCGCGGCGACCGGAAGGATGACGTTGCCCACCGAGGGGAGGCGCGCCAGCACGCCCGAGAAACCGGCCACCAGCACGGTCAGCCACGCGACGAGCGAGAGCGCGTGCGCGAATGAGAGGTCGAGCCCCTCGGGCGTGACGATGGACCGCCAGAGCGTGAGCGCCTGGACGACGAGCGCCAGCACGACCGCCAGCGCCGACGCGCGCGCCCGCCGGACGTCGCCACCCGGTGCGTTGCGCAGCAGGGTGGCGGTGACGTACAGGAGCGCGACGGTGACGTAAGTTAGAATCAACGCTGGAGGCGACGGGACGCTGCGGTCATCCGCGGGCCCGCTTCAAGGCCGCGGCGGGATCGTCCCAAGTTTACCCGAAGCCCCGCGCGCCGCCCGCCGCCGGTTCGCTCGTCACCCGAAGGTCCCCATGCTCGAGAACCTCACCGAACGGCTGTCGCGCGTCGTCAAGACCCTGCGCGGTCAGGCGCGCCTCACCGACGACAACATCCAGGACGCGCTGCGCGAGGTGCGCCTGGCCCTCCTCGAGGCGGACGTCGCGCTGCCGGTCGTGCGCGAGTTCGTCGCGCACGTGAAGGAGAAGGCGGTCGGCGAGGAAGTCGTAGGCTCGCTGACGCCGGGACAGGCGCTGATCGGTGTCGTCCACCGCGAGCTGACCGCGCTCATGGGCGGCACCGCGGTGCCGCTCGACTTCGCGACCCAGCCCCCGGCGGTGATCCTGCTCGCCGGCCGCAGGGCGCGGGCAAGACCACCACCGCCGGCAAGCTCACGCGGCTCCTCGCGACCGACTTCAGGAAGAAGGTGCTGCTGGTGTCGGCGGACGTCTACCGTCCGGCGGCGATCGAGCAGCTGCGCTGCTCGCGTCGCAGGTGGGTGTCGACTTCTTCCCGTCCGACGCGCAGCAACAGCCGGTGACGATCGCGCAGGATGCCGTGCAGTGGGCGCGCACGCACTACCACGACGTGCTCATCGTGCGTCGACACCGCGGGCCGCCTCGGCGTGGACGAGGCGATGATGCAGGAGATCGCGGCGCTGCACGCGGCGGTGAAGCCGATCGAGACGCTGTTCGTCGTCGACGCGATGCAGGGCCAGGACGCGGTCAACACCGCGAAGGCCTTCCGCGACGCTGCGCTCACCGGCGTGATCCTCACCAAGCTCGACGGCGACGCGCGCGGCGGCGCGGCACCCTGTCGGTGCGCCACGTCACGGGCGCGCCGATCGGGTCGCCGGCGTGTCGGAGAAGATCAACGGCCTCGAGGTGTTCCACCCCGAGCGCATGGCCTCGCGCGTGCTCGGCATGGGCGACGTCCTCTCGCTCATCGAGGACGCGCAGAAGAACGTCGACCTCGCGGAAGCGAGAAGCTCGCCAAGAAGGTGAAGTCCGGCAAGGCTTCGACCTCACCGACTTCAAGGCGCAGATCGGGCAGATGCGCAAGATGGGCGGCATCGCCGGGCTGATGGACAAGCTGCCCGCGGAGCTCGCGCGCGCCGCGCAGGGCGCGTCGGTGGACGAGCGCAAGATCGCGCGCATCGAAGGCATCATCAACTCGATGACGCCGGCCGAGCGCGCGAAGCCGGAGATCCTTAAGGCCTCGCGCAAGCGCCGCATCGCGGCGGGCGCCGGCGTCTCGGTGCAGGAGGTGAACCAGCTCCTGAACCAGTTCGAGCAGACGCAGAAGATGATGAAGATGGTCGCCAAGGGCGGCATGCAGAAGATGATGCGGGGGATGCGGGGGATGCTGCCCGGAATGCGGTGATCTTCGTCCGCAAAAGGCGCGTCGATCGTGAGGTGGATGGGGTGAGGGCGGCGTTGCGCCTTTTGCGGCCGGCACTTCAAGTCAGGCCCGGGAAAACCTTCGGGCGGCCGGGCGGTTTTCCCGTAGCAACACCAAAACCTACGAAGCGCGCCGATCATCCCGGCGCTGCGCGCCGGAGTTCGGTAGCGCGCTGCTTGCGGGCTGAATGCCCGTGTGGGCGCGTGCGTTCTGCTCGCTCTTCACTTTGAGCGCCTTCTCCCCCGGCGGGGGAGAGGGTTGGGGTGAGGGGCAGCGTCAGTGGCCACAGCCGAATGGCATCCCCCGATGCAGTCTGGAGCAGGTCCCGTCGCGCAGCCGATCCATCAATCCGGCGCCCGCCGCGCGTGCGGATGCACAACCCCCTCGTGCGTGTCGCGCCGGTGGCGGACCACGCCCGCTGCGATGAGCAGCAGGTAGATGTACGAGGCGTAGCCCACGTTGGTCGAAAGCTCGATCTCGACCAGCGCGGCGACCATGCCGAGCACGATGACGAGCGCGGCGGCGCCGAAGCGCCTGCGCATGAACCGCCACAGCTCTTCGCCGCCCACCTCGGAGTCCTTCATCAGGTGGTGCGCCGCGCGCCGCCACATGAGCGCCTCGCACAGCAGGATCAGGATCAGGTTGCAGCCGTAGGCGACCGCCGCCACCGGCTGCGTGGGGTTGTGCCCGATGAACGCCGTCAGCGGCGGCACGAACGTCGTGAAGAGCAGGAAGAAGAGGTTGAGCCACGTGAACGACGGGTCCACCTCCTCGATGCGGCGCATGACGCGCAGGTGCGCGAGCCAGAACACGCACAGCACGACGAAGCTGATCACGTAGTCGTCGAGGTGCGGGAGGAGGTCGCGCAGCAGCGCCACCGCCTGCTGGGGTGACGCGCCGGTCACGTCCGGCAGCTTGAGGTCGAGGACCAGCAAGGTCATCGTGACCGCGAAGATACCGTCGGTCAGGGCCTCGAGCCGGCCCTTGGGCAGGGGTAGGGGCGTGAGCATGGGCGATGGCGCCGGGCGCGGCGGCGGCGGTTGGAGTGTAGCGGCGGACGAGGTTCGTCCGTCAACCCGTTGATCCCTAGGCCTTTTTGCCGGGGGCGCCGCGGACCGGCGCCGCCCGGCCGAAAGCCCCACCGGCCTTGCCGAAACCCCGGTTTTCGTCGTAGAATCAATGTCTTTTTCCGCTCTACCGGAACCCTTACCGAGAGTCCAGAAGCCATGGTCGTGATTCGCCTTGCCCGCGGTGGCGCCAAGAAGCGCCCCTTCTACAACGTCGTCGTCACCGATTCGCGCAGCCGCCGTGACGGCCGCTTCATCGAGCGCGTCGGCTTCTACAACCCGATCGCGAACGCGAACGAGGAGGCGTTGCGCCTCTCGCTCGACCGCATCTCGTACTGGCAGGACCGCGGTGCCAAGCTGTCGGACACCGTCGCGGGACTCGTGAAGAAGTCCGGCGCGAAGGCGGCCCCGGCCGTCGCCGCCGCGTAACGCACGCTGGCTACGCAGGACATCGTCGTGATGGGGCGCATCGCCGCCCCGTACGGCGTCAAGGGCTGGGTGAAGGTGCAGCCCCTGACGTCGGAAGCCGCGACGCTGCTCGGGCATCCGCAGTGGTGGGTGCGCCGGCGCGGCAGCGGGGGCGCGTGGCAGGCGCACACGCTGGAGTCGGGCAAGCAGCACGGCGCCACGCTGCTCGCGCAATTGTCGGGACTTCCCGATCGCGAGGCTGCGGCGCTCCTGGCAGGGGCGGAAGTCGGCGTGCCGCGCAGTGCGCTGCCGCCGGTGCGGGAAGGCGAGTTCTACTGGTCCGATCTCGCCGGCCTCGCGGTGGTGAACCGCGAAGGCGTGGCGCTTGGCACGGTGGCGGCGGTCGAGGACTACGGCGCGCACCCGGTGCTGCGGGTGGACCCGGCGGAGGGCAAGGCGGCGCGGCTCATCCCGTTCGTCGCGGCCTACGTGGACCGGGTGGACCTGGCGGCGCGGCGGATCGAGGTCGACTGGCAGCCGGATTACTGACGATGCGCATCGACGTCGTCACGCTGTTCCCCGAGATGGTCGCGCAGGCGGCGGCGATCGGCGTGACGGGGCGGGCGCAGGAGCGGGGCCTGTGGCGGCTCGCGGTGTGGAATCCACGCGATTTCACGAGCGACAACCACAAGACGGTGGACGACCGCCCGTACGGCGGCGGCCCCGGGATGGTGATGCTGCCGGAGCCGCTCGCCAAGGCCATCGCGGCGGCGAAGGCGGCGCAGCAGGCGGATGGGGTCGCGCGGTCGCACGTGATCCACCTCTCGCCCGCCGGCACGCCGCTGACGCACGCGCGGGTGATGGCGCTGGCGGGGCAGGAGAATGCGGGCTACGTGCTGCTCGCGGGCCGGTACGAAGGCATCGACGAGCGGCTGCTGCAGCGCGAGGTCGACGAGGAAGTGGCGGTAGGGGATTTCGTGGTGTCGGGCGGCGAACTGCCGGCGCTGATGCTGATCGACGCGATCGCGCGGCAGCTGCCGGGGGCGCTCAACGACGAGGCGTCGGCGCGGGAGGATTCGTTCGTCGACGGGCTCCTCGACTGCCCGCACTACACGCGGCCCGAGGTGTACGAGGGGATGGCGGTGCCCGAGGTCCTGCTGTCGGGGCACCACGAGAAGATTCGCCGCTGGCGCCTGCAGCAGTCGCTGCGGCGCACGCGGGAGCGGCGGCCGGACCTCATGGCCGGCCGGACGTTGAGCAAGGAAGAAGCGGCGCTGCTAGCGCCCGAGGCGAAGTCATAAACCGCGCCCATCAGGGGTGACCCTGCGCTGGGCGAAAGCTACGAAGGAAGAAGGACATGAACATCATCGAGCAGCTCGAGAAGGAAGAAATCGCCCGCCTGGGCAAGACCATCCCCGAATTCGCGCCGGGCGACACCGTGATTGTCAACGTGAGCGTGGTCGAAGGCGAGCGCAAGCGCGTCCAGGCCTACGAGGGTGTGGTCATCGCGAAGCGCAACCGCGGCCTCAACTCCTCGTTCACCGTGCGCAAGATTTCGAGCGGCGAAGGCGTGGAGCGCACGTTCCAGACGTACTCACCGCTGCTGGCCTCGATCGAGGTGAAGCGCAAGGGCGACGTCCGCCGCGCCAAGCTCTACTACCTGCGCTCGCGCTCCGGCAAGTCGGCGCGCATCCGCGAAAAGCTCGAGCACAAGTCGTCCTAGTCCCGCGCGGCGCAGCGCCGCCGGCACCCTCTGGCTTGCGCCGGCGACCCGCCGGCGCGCCATGCTGCAGAGCACGAACAAACGGCCCGCAAGGGCCGTTTGGCGTTCATGCTCGCCCAATTTGGGCACTTTACCCGGGGCCCACCCCCGAATTTGTCCCGGCGCGCTATTTGCTTTAATCGTTTTCTCCCGGCACGATGTCAACCGTTCATTCCATTGGCATAATCATCAGCCGGCCTACAAAAGCCGCAGCATGAAGGCGACGCTCTACGAAGCGCTGGGTATCCTGCCCACATCCTCCGACGAGGACGTGCGCGCCGCACTGCGCCGCCAGATTCGCAAGTACTACGCCAAGACCCGCGACGGTCAGGGCAATGTCGAGGAGGCGCTGCGCTTCATCAACCACGCGAGCCGGATCCTGTCCGACCACGAGCGGCGTGTGCGCTACGACCAGGAACTCGCGGTCTCCTCGGGGTCGACCGAGCAGAAGATCGCGCACGTGGTGAGCCACGCGGTGGCCGAGGCGGGCGAGCAGACCGACGTCTCCGCGCCCGCGGAGCCCGCACCCAAGTCGCCGGAGGCGATCGACGTCGAGCTCGAAACCGGCCTCGACGCCGACGAGCCGCTGCCCGAGCACGACCCGCACCACCCGGGCCTCACCGAGCGCGTCGCATCGTTCGGCCGCTCGCCGATCGTCACGATCGGCCTGTGCGTATTCTTCGGTGCGTTCATCGCCGCCGCGATCGTCTTCGTCACGCCGGCCGACACGATCCTCGTCGCGAAGCAGGTGCTGGTGTGGCTCACCATCACGCTGCTCGGCCTGACGCTCGTCTACGGCGCCGTGCACGGCGTCGCCTATTGGCAGCGCCGCCGCGGTGCGCCGCAGGGCGTGCTGGTGCCGCAGACCGACCTCGCGATCCTCAACTGGCGGCGCGAGAAGAGCGTCTTCCTCGGCACCAACCAGCCGCAGGAGGACGCGAGCTGGATCTTCCAGCTGCGCATGGCGGAGCTCGAGCGGGCGAAGTCCGGACGCACCAGCGAACCGCGGCCGTGGCAGCGCCTCGCCGCGCGCATCTTCGACTACGCGATCTGGGGCCTCGTGCTCGCGCTCCTGCTGTCGGAGGTGCGCGGCATCGGTCTCGTGTCGTCCGAGCTCGTCTCCTGGGTCGGTCACCCGCTGCTCGCCCCGATGCTCATCACGGGCTCGTGGGTGGCGGTCGAGGCGCTCCTCATCGCGTCGATCGGCACTACGCCCGGCAAGTGGCTCTTCGGCGTGTTCCTGCAGTTCTCGATCTCCGACGCGTACGCGCGCCGCGACCCGCGCGCGCAGCTCGACCGGGCGCTGCGCCGCGCGTTCCGCGTGTGGTGGGAGGGGATCGGCTGCGGCTTCCCGCTGCTCGCGCCGGTGCTGATCGCGGTGGCCTACGAGAAGCTCGCGCAGAACCAGGAGACCGACTGGGACTTCGCGCAGGACGTGCTCGTCACCCACGGGCCGCCCGGCGTGCTCAACACCGTGACCGGCGTGTGCGGACTCGCGGCGATGCTCTGGCTCTACGGCGTGGCGTGGCACCAGCCGATGGCGCAGTCGATCGCGTGGGCGCGCACCACCATCGCCGAGGCCATTCCTTCCCCGTCGTCGCTGTCGAGCGGGTTCGCGGGCGACGCCGGCCGCATCACGGGGCTCGCATTCCCGGGCGCGGCCACCACCGCGCCCACGCCGCCGGCCCCGAGCGCGACGCCGGCGCCGACGGCGTCGGTGCGCCCGATCACCCCCGCCGCCACCCCGAAGGCAGGGCCGGCCGCGACGGCCCCGCGCGCCGCGGAGGGCGCTCCCGTCGATGGTGACTTCACGACGCTCATGGCCGAGCGCAGGACGCGCATCGCGGTGGTCAGCGCCGAGGGGCCGCGCATGCTGCGCGCGGGCAACTGGCGCCGGGCCGCCGAACTCTGCAAGACGTGGACCGAGCTCGAGCTCGGCAATGCGTCCGCCTACCGGTGCCTCGGCACCGCGCTGCAGGCGCAGGGTTACCACCAGGACGCGATCACCGCGTTCCGCAAGGCCAAGCAGTACGACCCTTCCGACAAGTCGCTCGACGCCGCCATCGACCGCTCGCAGAAGGGCATCGTGGCGGATTTCATCAATCGATATCGGAAGTAGTGGCGTCCGCAAAAGGCGCTATGTGCGGGCGGTGGATGACGTTCGGGCGGCGTTGCGCCTTTTGCGGCCGGTCTAGTCAGGCCCGGGAAAACCTTCGGGCGGCCGGGCGGTTTTCCCGTAGTAACTGCAAAACCTACGAAGCGCGCCGATCATCCCGGCGCTGCGCGCCGGAGTTCGGTAGCGCGCTGCTTGCCGGCTGAATGCCCCTACGGATGCGTGCGATCTGCGCGGCGCCCCAATCGGAACTCCCTCTCCCCCGGCGGGGGGGCGTTTCCGGGAATTCGACGGTCGTGTCCGTCAAGTTGTGCAAATAGGCGGTCAGGTTCGAGGTTGGGGATGATCAGGCGGCGAGCTTCATCGCCGCCTTCTTCTGCTCCAGCAGCAGGTCCATGTTGATGTAGCGGTTGTCCTCGAGCCACGTCTCGTGGGTCTCGGCGCACAGCGCGCGCACCAGTCGCAGGCAGGACGCCTCGTTCGGAAAGATCCGCACCACGCGCGTCCGGCGCTTGATTTCCTCGTTCAGCCGCTCCAGCAGGTTGGTGCTCTTCATGTGCTTGTGGTGCTGCCGCGGCAGTCGATAGAAGGTCAGGGTGGCCCCGATGTTCTCTTCCGCCCAGTCGGTCAGCCGCGGGTAGCGCTGCTCCCAGCGCTTGAGCCACCCGGCCAGGTCCGCCTGCGCTTCCTTCAGGTCGCGCCGCTCGTAGAGCCAACGCAGTTCCTGCAGGCAGTCGTCGGCGCCCTTGCGGGGCAGATGGTCCAGCGCATTGCGCAGGAAGTGCACGTAGCAGCGCTGCCAGGCTGCGTCGGTGAGCAGTTCCGCCACCGCCCGCTTGAGTCCGTCGTGATCGTCGGAGACCACGAATTCGACCCCATGCAGCCCGCGCTCCTTCAGCCGCCGCAGGAAGTCCTTCCAGCTGGTCGTCGATTCGCGGTTGGCCAGTTCGACCGCCAGCACCTGCCGCCGGCCTTCCCAGTTGATCCCGATCGCGATCAGCACCGCCTGCGAACGGATCACCCCATCGATGCGCACCTTCTCATAGCGCGCGTCCAGCACCAGGTACGGGTACGGCTCCTCCAGCACTCGGGTCGCGAACCGCTCCAGCGCCGCGTCCAGCCCCTTGTTCACCTGGCTGATCGTGCTCGCCGAGAACGCGTGGCCGCATAACTCCTCGGTGATCGCCTTCACCTTCCGGGTCGACACCCCCTGGACGTACATCTCGGCCAAGGCCGACACCAGCGCCTTCTCCGACCGCTGGTAGCGCTCGAACAACTCCGTCGAGAACTTGCCCTCGCGGTCGCGCGGCACCCGCAGCTCCAGCTTCCCGATCCGGGTCACCAGGCTGCGGCTGTAATACCCCGACCGGTAACCCACCCGATCCGCGCTGCGCTCCCCCGGCTCGGCGCCGATCGCCTCCGTCATCTCCGCCGCCAGCGCCTCCTGCAGCGATTCGCGCAGCAACGCCTTGAACAGGTCCCGGTTCTCGACCAGGAGCCCTTCGACAGCGACCACAGACGGTTTACTCTTCAGGTTGGCGGTCATGGCAGTGCCCTCCAAGGCAGGGTTAGTCTCGACAACCAACCTCTTGCCATGACCGCCGCCCGCACTCAAGCGGCTCTGCACACTATTCGGGACACTACCAATTCGACGAGCGAAGCTCGGCGCCGGAAATGCGGCGGTCGCATGCTTGCGACCGCGCGCCCTGCAAGAGAGGGTTGGGGTGAGGGGTGCGTCGGTGCCCACAGTCCGGGGTCGCCCCCCGTGTGCCAACTGCCGATCGGGCGGCCGCCGAAATGGGCTACGCAGCACCGAGCGTCCGGCGATCGGCGGCGGCTGGTGCCTCAGCCCGATCGCCCAGGCGCTGCCTAGCGCCGGCGCATCACGAAGTAGAACGCCCCGTCGCGCTCCCCATGCTCGACGAGTTCATTCCCCGTCTGCTTGGCGAACGCCTGGAAGTCGCGCACGCTCGCCGGGTCGGTGGCGAGGATCTCGATCAACTGCCCCGACTGCATGTCGTTCAGGGCTTTCTTGGTGCGCAGGATCGGCAGCGGACAGTTGAGTCCGCGGGCGTCCACTTCGCGGTCGGCTTGCGGCATGGGATGACGGCGTGGGAGAGGAACGGCAGCCGCGCAGTATAGCAACGCGCCCGGTCAGCGGGCGCGGATGCGGGACACGAGCGTGGTGGTCGAGCGGTCGTAGCGGAACGGGATGGCGACGAACCGGCCGCCGTTGGCGATCACCTCCGCCGCGCCGGCGGTGGTCTGCGCGTCGTAGTCGCCGCCCTTCACCAGCACGTCGGGCATCGCGGCGACGATGAGGTCGCGCGGCGTGTCGTCCTCGAACGGGACGACCAGGTCGACGGCCGCGAGCGCCGCCACCACCGCCATGCGGTCCTCAAGCGTGTTGAGCGGCCGGTCGTCGCCCTTGCCGAGGCGCTTCACCGACGCGTCCGAATTGACCGCCACCACGAGCGCCGCGCCGAGCGCGCGCGCTTCCTCGAGGTAGTCGACGTGGCCCCGGTGCAGGATGTCGAAGACGCCGTTGGTCATCACCAGCGGCCGCGGCAGCGCCGCGATGCGGGCGAGCGCATGGGCGGCGCCGGCGACCTTCGCGGCGTGGCGCGGCGGCGGCAGGTCCCCGCCGTCCTCGAGCGCATGGCTCATGCGGCCGTGGCGGTCGTCATGCGCGGTACTCGAACACCTTGACCACGCGCTGCACGCCCTCGGTGGTGGCCGCGATCTCGCCGGCCGCGTCGCCTTCCTGGCGGGTGACGATGCCCATCAGGTACACGACGCCGCGCTCGGTGACCACCTTCACGGCGTTGGGCGGGAACTTGTTCGCCTCGACCATGCGCGCCTTCACCTTCGACGTGATGTAGGTGTCGTTGCTGCGGCTGCCCAGCTCGGAGGTCGGCCCGACCACCATCTCGTTGCGGACCACGCGCACCTTCGGCGTGTTCTTGGCGATGTTGCCGACACTCGCCCACGCCCCCTGGTCCGGCACCTCGCCGGTCAGCAGCACGACGCCGTTGTAGCTCGTCACGTTGAGGTGGATCCGGTCACCGTACATCGTGCGCGCCTGGTCGCCGACCTTGAGCTCGATGCCCTCGTCGTCGACCTGCGTGCCCGCCGTGCGCGGATCGGCGGCCACCACGGCGGCGCTGCCGGCGCCGACCGCGAGGACGGCCGGGACGCAGCCTGCGAGCAGGACCGCGCACGCGCAGCCGCCCGCCAGGGCGGCGAAGCGCCAGCCGGCGGCCGTCATGCCTCGTCCCCGAGCAGGGTGGCGTCGATCACGTCGCACAGACAATGGATCATCAGCAAGTGGACCTCCTGGATGCGGGCCGTCCGCGGATGCGGCACGCACAGATGGACGTCGGCGGGGGTGAGAAGTTCACCGATGCGCCCGCCGGTCTTGCCGGTGAAGGCCACCACGCGCATCTCGCGCGAGTGCGCCGCCTCGATCGCGGCGATCACGTTGCCGGAGTTGCCGGAGGTGGAGATCGCAAGCAGCACGTCACCCTTCGCGCCCAGCGCGCGCACGGACTTCGCGAACACCTGTTCGAACGAGTAATCGTTGGCGACCGCCGTCAGGAGCGAGGTGTCGGTCGACAGCGCGATCGCGGGCAGTTCCGGGCGCTCGCGCTCGAAGCGGCCGACCAGCTCGGCCGCGAAGTGCTGCGCATCCGCGGCCGACCCGCCGTTGCCGCACGAGAGGATCTTCCCGTCCGCGAGCAGGCACTCGGTCATGACCGCCGCGGCGCGGGCGATCTCGGGGGCGAGCACCTCGACCGCGTCGAGCTTGAGGCGCGCGCTGTCGGTGAAGTGCTCGCGGATACGCTTGGCATAGTCGATCATGGGCGGGATTTTAGCAGGCGGGTCGCGGGGCGCCGCCGCAGCCGGGCGGGGGCGTCAGGTGTCGAGGATGCCGCGCAGCCACTCGATGTTCGCGGCGGCGAGGCCGTCGAGCAGCACGGCATCGAACCGGCAGGGCGGCTCGCGGCCGAGTTGCGCGAGGTAGCCCTGCGCGGCCGCGACGAGCCGGGCCCGCTTGGCCGCCGTGATGCTCTCCGCCGCGCCGCCGTAACCCCGCGTCGAGCGCAGGCGAACCTCGACGAACACGAGCGTCGGGCCGTCGCGCATGACGAGGTCGATCTCGCCGTGGCGCGTGCGGAAGTTGCGGGCGACGAGGCGCAGCCCCTGCCGTTCCAGATGCCGGGCCGCGAGGTCCTCGGCCTGCGCGCCGCGCGACGGCGTGCCGTCAGTGGGCGGCGGCATCGAGCGGCACCAGGCGCCCGGCCTCGAATACCGCGAAGCGGCCCTCGCGGACGAACTGCCGCCCGTCGAGGGTGATGGTGCCGGTGGCGCCGTCGAGGCTGAACTCGCGCGGCGGCCCCTCGCGGAACGCGCGGGCCACGCGGAAGGCGTCGAGGCCGAACGCGTACAGGCGGGTCAGCGCGTTGCTGCCGAACTCGGCGCGCGGGAGGTTCGCGAACTGCGGGGCGTCGGGCGTGAGGAGCCACGGGATCTCGACCAGCGTCAGCTTGTCGAGGTCGCGCGCCACGCTGTCGGGCACGCGCTCGAACACGAGGCCGCTGGCGAACGCCGGCGTCACGCCTAGGTAGGGCTTCGCGAGCGCGGCGTTCGCGCTGTCGAGCGCGAGCAGCAGCCCGCCCACCGGCTTGCGCTGCAGCGACCGGCGCAGCCCGGTGAGTCCCTCGACCGTCGGGTCGAGCTTGTAGAGGTCGGGCACGGTGCCGCCCCCCGCGCGCAGGTCGCCGGCGAACGCGTTCGCGAAGCGGCGCATCAGCGGCGTCTCGGTGCTGATCACCGCTGCCCCGGGCAGCGCGTCGGCGCGCATGCGGCGGGCGATGAGGCGCGCGTCGCTCTCGACGGCGAGCGGGAACGAGTACACGCGCGGCGGCAGCGGTGCGCCGTCCTCGAGCTGGTTGAGCGCGACGGTGTAGGGGATCGCGAGGCCCAGTTCCGCGAGCACCTTGAGGTCGTCGCGCACCAGCGGGCCCACGACGACGCGCGGCTGGCGCGCGCGGGCGTCCTCGAAGGCCGCGAGGACGCCGTCCTCGTCGTGACCGATGATGTCGATCGCTTCCTTCATGCCGGCCGCCTCGGCCGCGGCGAGGAAGCCGTCGCGGAAGGCCTCGGCGGCGCGCGCGTACGAGGGAGCGCCGAGCGGCAGCACCAGCGCGATCATCGTGCCCTGCTCCGACCCGGCCTGCGCCTCCGGGGCTGGCGCCGCGGGTGCGAGCGGCGCGGGCATCGGCGCAGGCGAGGGCGCGACGGGCACCGGGGCCGCAGGCGTCGTCGTCGCCGCGTCGGGCGGCGTCATGGGAGGGGCCGGAACGCGCGTCGGCGGCGGCGCGATTGGCGCAGCCGGGGCCGGGGCCGCTATGATCGGGCGGGACGGGGCGGCGGGCAGCTCGCGCGGACGCGGCGGCGATGCGCATGCGGCCAGCGCGAGCACGAGGGCCGCCGCGAGGAGGCGCCGCGCACGCGACGCGAACGAGGCAGCGGACACGGAGGCGGACATCGTGGGATCGGGAGCGGATGCGGGCAGTGGCGACCGGAACAGCGAAAGCTCCCCCGCGTTTCGCGCCGAGGCCGGCACATTATATGTGGTGGCGACACCCCTGGGTAACCTGCGCGACGTGACCCTGCGCGCCCTCGACATCCTCGGCACGGCCGACGTCGTCGCCGCCGAGGACACGCGCACGACCGCGCGCCTCCTCGGCCACTACGGCATCGGCACCCGCACGCTGGCCCTGCACCAGCACAACGAGGCGGCGCGCGCCGCGTCCATCGTCGCATTGCTCGCGGCAGGCAAGAGCGTTGCCCTGGTCACCGACGCGGGCACGCCCGCCGTCAGCGACCCCGGCGCGCGGCTCGTGCGCGCGGTGCGCGATGCGGGGCATCGCGTGGTGCCCGTGCCCGGCCCCTCGGCCGTGATCGCCGCGATCTCCGCCGCCGGCCTGGCCGCCACTACCTTCGTTTTCGCCGGCTTCCTGCCGCAGCAGGCGAAGGCGCGCCGCGAGGCGCTGGCGGTCCTCGCCGGCCTGCCTGCCGCGATCGTGCTCTACGAGGCGCCGCACCGGGTGCGCGCGACGGTCGACGACCTCGCGGCGCAGCTGCCCGGCGACCGCACGCTGGTGGTCGCCCGCGAGCTCACCAAGACGTTCGAGACGGTCGCCGCCGTGCCGCTCGCGGACGCGCCGGCGTGGTTCGCGGCGGACCCCAACCGCGAGCGCGGCGAGTTCGTGCTGGTCGTCGACGCGGCGCCCGCCGGTGAGGCGGCCACGGCGCTCGCGCCGGAGCACGAGCGCTGGCTCGTCGCGCTGCTCGCGGAACTGCCGCCGGCGCGCGCGGCGCGCGTCGTGGCCGGCGTGACCGGCGTGCCGCGCGCCGCGGTCTACGCGCGGGCGCTGGCGCTGCGACCCGAGTCCGCCTGAAGGTCGAAGAAGCTCGTCGCCTCGAGGTCGAGCACGCCCTCGGCGCGCTGGTTGAACACCTGCCAGCGCCAGCGCACGATGCCGAGGGTGGGCTTGCTCGACGCGGTGCGGCGGTCGAGGATCTCGAGGCGCACGGTGAGCGCGTCGCCCGGGCGCACCGGCGCCTGCCACTTGAGGTAGGCGAGTCCCGGGGAGCCGAAGGACTCGGAGCCCGCGAGGACGTGGTCGACGACGAGGCGCATGGCGACCGCGCAGGTCTGCCAGCCGCTCGCGATGACGCCGCCCCACGGGCCCGCGGCCGAGCCCGCCACGTCGACGTGGAAGGGCTGCGGGTCGTAGGCGCGCGCGAAGTCGACGATCTGCTGCTCGGTGAGCGAGAGGGGGCCGAGCTCGATCACGCGGCCGGGGGCCAAGTCTGCGTAGCGCATCAGTAGGTTTCGAGGTGGTAGCGGCCCTGCTCGCGCAGCTTCGGCAGCAACGCGTCCCAGTCCTGTCCGCGCGCGCGGCAGACGTCGCGGAAGGCCTCGGTGACGCCTTCCTCCATGCCCTTCAGGCCGCACACGTACACGAAGCAGTTCTCGTTCGTCAGCTGCCGGAACACGTCGTCGCCGCGCACGCGGATCAGGTCCTGCACGTACTGCTTGGGCTGGCCCGGCACGCGCGAGAAGGCGAGGTTGATGTCGATGAAGTCGCGCGGCAGCTTCATGAGCGGGCCGAAGTAGGGCAGCTCCTCGGGCGCGCGGGCGCCGAAGAACAGCATCAGCTCGCCGCCTTCCTTCTGGGCGATGCGGCGGCGCCGGCGCTCGGTCATCGCGCGCATCGGCGCGGAGCCGGTGCCCGTGCAGATCATGAGCAGGCTCGAGCCCGGGTGGTTGGGCATGAGGAAGCTCGCGCCGAACGGGCCGACCACGTTCACCGTCGCGCCCTTCGGCAGGTCGCACAGGTAGTTCGACGCGATGCCCCGGACCGCGCGCCCCTCGTGATCCTCGGTGACGCGCTTCACGGTCAGCGCGACGTTGTTGTAGCGCGGACGCTCCCCGTCGCGCGGACTCGCGACCGAGTAGAGGCGCACGAAGTGGGGCCGCCCCTGCGCGTCGGTTCCCGGCGGGATGATGCCGAGCGTCTGGCCTTCGAGCACCGGGAAGGCCGTGCCGCCGAAGTCGAGCACGATGTGCCGGATGTCGCTCGACGCGCCGTCGCCGGTCAGCCGGAAGTTGCCGCTCACGGTCGCGACGGCCGGGCGCGCGAGCGTGTGCAGGTTGACGTACGGATGCGCGGCCGACCACGGCGGCGCCGCGGTGCCGCCCTGGCCCGCGGAGGCCAGCGCGGTGATGCGCGCGATCTCCTGCGGGATCTCGGGAACCTGCGCCGCCGACACGTCCTGCTGGCCCGGCAGCGTGTCCCACGTCAGTTGCTCGGCTGTCGTGTAGGCCTCGGCGCGCAGCACCTGGCGCCAGCTGTCGATGGCGCCGGTCGGGCACGGCGAGATGCACGCGTTGCACGCGTTGCACACGTCCGGGTCGACCACGTAGTTGCGCGAGTCGTGGCTGATCGCGTCGCGCGGGCAGGTCTCCTCGCACGTGTTGCACCGGATGCAGATCTCCGGGTCGATGAGGTGCTGGCGCAGCACGTCGCCGGCGGTGTCGGTCGCGGGGGTGGTCATGGCGGCGGCGTCAGGGACGGTGGCGGTAGCGCAAAGGGGATTGGGGATTCTGCAGGGTACGGGCGCGATCGCCTAGGGGTCGAGGCGCTCAGGGGTCTGACCCCGGGTTCATCGGGGTCGGACCCCGGGCTGTGGCGACCGAACGGCTGCCCCTCACCCCAACCCTCTCCCCCGCAGGGGGAGAGGGAGTGCTTCGGTGTCTCCTAATTGAAACGGACGTACTCGAACGCCACCGGCTGCTTGTTGATGCCCATCGCCGGCGGCGCGATCCAGTGCGCGAACTGGCCCGGGGCGGTGACGCGACCCATCAGCGACGCGACGAACGCGCGGTCTTCCGCCGAGGGCAGCCACTCGCGCACGTGGGCGTTCCACTCGGCTTCGGTCACGACGCGCCCATCCGGCGCGATGCGCACGTTGGCGAGCGTGCCGATCTTGCGGTTGAACGCCTTGTGCGGCACCGCGAGCCGGAACGGGATGCCGGCCTTCTCGATCACCTTGTTCCAGCGGCTCACGCCGCCGATCGAGTCCTTGATGTAGTCGTCGCGCAGCACCTCGTTCAGCGCGTTCAGCATCGGCACCTCCTGCTCGACGAGGCGGCCGTCGTGGACCGCGAGCACCTTGTAGGTGTCGCCCTGCAGCCGGTGGTCGTCGGTGCGCTTGCCTTCCTCGAAGCGGCCCTTGAGCCCCGCGCTGTAGAACGTCGCGGCGTTGGAGGACTGGTCGGCGCCGAAGAGGTCGATCGTGACCGAGAAGTGGAAGTTGAGGTAGCGCTGGATCGTCGGCAGGTCGATCACGCCGGCGGCGCGCAGCTTCGCGGGGTCGTCCGTCTTCAGCTGGTTCATCACCTCGCACGTTCGCTGCACGATGCGCGAGATGCCCGACTCGCCCACGAACATGTGGTGCGCTTCCTCGGTCAGCATGAACTTCGTCGTCCGCGACAGCGGGTCGAAGCCCGACTCCGCGAGCGCGCACAGCTGGAACTTGCCGTCGCGGTCGGTGAAGTACGTGAACATGAAGAACGACAGCCAGTCCGGTGTCTTCTCGTTGAACGCGCCGAGGATGCGCGGGTTGTCCGCGTCACCGGAGCGGCGCTCGAGCAGGGCCTCGGCTTCCTCGCGCCCGTCGCGGCCGAAGTAGCGGTGCAGCAGGTACACCATCGCCCACAGGTGGCGGCCTTCCTCGACGTTCACCTGGAAGAGGTTGCGCAGGTCGTACTGCGACGGGCAGGTGAGTCCCAGGTGGCGCTGCTGCTCGACCGACGCGGGCTCGGTGTCGCCCTGCGTGACGATGATGCGGCGCAGGTTCGCGCGGTGCTCGCCCGGCACGTCCTGCCACGCGGGCTCGCCCAGGTGCTCGCCGAAGTGGATGCGGCGGTTCTCCTCGTTCGGCGTGAGGAAGATGCCCCAGCGGTAGTCGGGCATCTTCACGTGGTCGAAGTGGGCCCAGCCGGACGGGTCGACGCTGACCGCGGTGCGCAGGTAGACGTCCATCGCCTGCGAGCCGTCCGGGCCCATGTCGGCCCACCACTTGAGGTAATTGGGCTGCCAGTGTTCGAGCGCGCGCTGCAGCGTGCGGTCGCCGGCGAGGTTCACGTTGTTGGGGATCTTCTCGCTGTAGTTGATGCCTTCCATGCTGCCTCCGCCGTCGGGTGCCGTTGAATGAAGGGAAGGGCCGCTAGACCCGCTGGAAATCGAACTGCGCCTTGCCGCCCTTGCCGTAGACCTTGAGCGCGCCCTTCTCGCCGACCGCGTTCGGCCGGATGAAGATCCAGTTCTGCCACGCGGAGAGGCGCCCGAAGATGCGCGTCTCCATCGTCTCGGTGCCGCCGAAGCGCAGGTTGGCCTCCATGCCAGTGAGCGCGTCGGGCGACATGCTCGCGCGCTCCTCGAGCGCGATGCGGATCTCGTCGTCCCAGTCGAGGTCGTCCGGTGCGCTGGTCACGAGGCCGACCGCGTCGGCTTCCTCCGTCGACAGCATCCGCCCCTGCGTGGCCTCGACCGCCGAGATCTCGGTCGCGTCGTCGTAGAACCGGCGCGCGAGCCGTGTCTGGCCGTTGACCATCGGGAAGGTGCCGAAGTTGTGCGCGGTCACGGCGAGCTTCGGCTCCGCGTCCGGTTCCTCCGGCAGCCGCTGCATGTAGATGCGGTCGGCGGCGAGCGCGGCCTCGAGCAGCGTGCCCGCGAAGCACGAGCCGCGCTCCACCAGCGCGAAGAGCGTGCGCGACGACACGTCGAGGCGGGCCAGCGTGCGGCGCAGGAGGCCCAGCGTCTCGCGGACCAGCCAGTGGTTCGCGTGCTGCACGAGCGTCGCGTCCACGGCGAGCACGGCCTCGGGATCGCCCGCGCTCTTGATGAGCCAGGTGCCGACGTCGAGTTCGTTGGTGCGCAGGCACAGGATCGCGTCGTCCAGTTCGCGGGCGAACGCGAGCGGCCACCACGCCGCCCCCGCCGCCTCGATGCCGGCGATATCCGTGGGCTGCGGCGTCGTGGGCGCGCGCAGCGTGAACGTCGCCGTCCGCGCGCGGCGGTCGACCGCGACGTCGACGTGCGCGTAGTGGTAGCCGTGCTCGTCGTCGCGCCGCTCGATGCGGGGCAGCAGCACGCCCTTCGCGTGCGCCGGCCGTTCGCTGTCGGCCCCAAGCGTGAGTGCACGCTCGCGCACGACGCGGGCGAAGTCGCCGGCCTTCGCGATGCCGTCGACGAGGCGCCAGTCCTTCGCCTTCTGCCCGCGGATGCCTTCGGTGACCGTGCAGAAGACGTCGGCGCGGTCGTGGCGCACGTGGCGCTTGTCGGTCAGGCGCGTGAGGCCGCCGGTGCCGGGCAGCACGCCGAGCAGCGGGACCTCGGGCAGCGCGACGCTCGAATTGCGGTCGTCGACCAGCCAGATCTCGTCGCAGGCGAGGGCGAGTTCGTAGCCGCCGCCCGCGCACGAGCCGTTCACGGCCGCGAGGAACTTGAGCCCGGAATGCCGGCTGCTGTCCTCGAGCCCGTTGCGCGTCTCGTTGGTGAACTTGCAGAAGTTGACCTTCCACGCGTGCGAGGAGAGGCCCAGCATGAAGATGTTGGCGCCCGAGCAGAACACGCGGTCCTTGGCGCTGGTGACGACCACCGTCCGCACCTCGGGGTGCTCGAAGCGGATGCGCTGCACGGCGTCGTGCAGTTCGATGTCCACGCCGAGGTCGTAGGAGTTGAGCTTGAGCTTGTAGCCCTCGCGTACGCCGCCGTCCTCGGCGACGTCCATGGCGAGCGTGGCCACCGGGCCGTCGAAGGCGAGCTTCCAGTGGCGGTAGCGGGTGGGGTCGGTGCGGTAATCGACTTTGAGGTCGGTCGACATGGGTGCGGTTCTCCGGCGGTCGTGGCGCAGGGGATGAACCATAATGCACTTTTGGTTCCAGAGTCAAGCAATTTAGTGCATGTGGTGGATTCGAGGCCCCAGTGCCGGGAAACCGGCTGCGCGGCAGTCGTAACTTCTTGGCAGAGTCCCGCGGTCACCTAGTCCGCCATGGAAGCGAGGGGGCCGACACCGGACTGCGCAGGCTGACGCAGCCCCTCACCCCAGCCCTCTCCCCGCGGGCGGGGAGAGGGAGTCCGAAGCGAAGCGGCGCGCCGGGCGCAACCGACGGCAGGGGCATTCAGCCCGCAAGCAGCACGCTGCTGAACCCTCCGCGCAGCGGAGGATGATCGGCGCACCTCGTAGGTTTTGGTGTTGCTACGGGAAAACCGCCCGGCCGCCCGAAGGTTTTCGCGGGCCTGACTTGCCGTGCCGGCCGCAAAAGGCGCAACGTCGCCCCCACGTCGTCCACCGGCCCCACGCCACGCCTTTTGCGGACGTCGGCGTTGCGCCTTTTGCGGACGTCAACCCGAATGCGGCAGCCGGGGCCACAATAAAGCCCGCAACGCGAGATAGCTCTCCGCGAGCGGCTTGTCGGTGGTGTCGAACGTGATGTCGGCCTTCGCATAGGCGGCTTCGCGGCTCGCGAGGATGCGCTTCAGGTCCTCCATGGCCTCCGCGTTGCCGGCCATCGGCCGCATGTCGCCTTGCGCGATCACCCGCTTCATGTGCTCGTCGGGCGTGGCCCGCAGCCAGACGGTGAGGCACTGGGCGAGCAGGAGCGAATAGGTCGCGGGTTCCGACACCAGCCCGCCGCCCGCGGCGATGACGGCCTGCGCGTGGGCGGCGATGGTGGCCTCCAGCGCGCGCATCTCGTAGCGGCGGAACGCGGCCGGGCCGTACAGCGAGTGGATCTCGGCCACGTGGCACCCGGCCACCTGCTCGATCACGCGGTCGAGTTCGACGAAGGGCACCCGCAGGTCGTCCGCCAGCATCCGCCCCAGCGTCGACTTGCCCGCGCCGCGCAACCCGACCAGCGCCACCCGGTGGTTGCGGGCCGGGTTGGGGGCCGGCCCACCGAGCGCATCGGCGAGCGCCTGGCGGGCCCGCGCGAGGTCCGCGTCGCTGCGGCCCCGCAGGAGCGAGCGGATGGCGGGCCACTCGGGCGAGGCCATGGTGTCCTCGCCGACCAGTTCCGAGATCGTGCAGGCGAGAGCGCCGGCGAGCTGGCGGAGCAGCATGACCGACGCGTTGCCCTGCCCGGACTCGAGATTGGCGAGGTGTCGCTCGGATACCCCCGCCGCGGCCGCAAGGGCCTTCCGGGTCAGGCCGCGGTGGCCCCGCAACGCCCGCACCCGGTCGCCGAGTTCCATCAGGAACGGCTCCCGGGCGGGATCGTGGGACGCACTATCGTTCATGTTGCAGGCCGGCCGGGCCACCTTTGATGCATTCGAGTGCTTGACAAAGTGAATTCGAGTGCATTAACTTAACAGACCTCGACCTTCAGTTCAATCGCCACAGCGGCCCGTCGCCTTGACGGCCATCAAGCCGCGGCAAGGGGATCGCATGGATGCACACGGTGCGGCGTTGCCGGCCCGCTTCAACTTCGCTCGCCACCTCGCGCAGCGGAATGCCCCCCGTGCGGGCAAGCTCGCGTACATCGACGACACCGGGACGCTGACCTACGGCGAACTGGCGCAGCGCGCGGAGCGGGCCGCCGCCGCGCTGCTGGCGCTGGGCGTGCACCGGGAGGAACGGGTGTTCGTGTGCCTGCACGACACGGTCGACTTCCCGGTCACCTTCCTGGGCGCGCTGCATGCCGGCGTGGTGCCGGTGTGCGTGAACACGCTCCTGACCGTCGACGACTACGCCTACATGCTCGCCCACAGCCGGGCGCAGGTGCTGGTCGTGTCCGGTGCACTGTGGCCGACCTTCGAGCAGGCGCTCGCCCGCGGCGGCCACGAGGTGCGGCAGGTGATCGTGTCGCGGCCGTCCGGCGCGGTGCCCGATGGCGCGCTGGCGTTCGACGCGTGGCTCGCCGCCGCGCCGGCGGGTGCCCCCGCCGCCGACACCAGCGGCGACGACATCGCGTTCTGGCTGTACTCGTCCGGCTCGACGGGGCGGCCCAAGGGTACGGTGCACACGCACGGCAACCTCTACTGGACGGCGGAACTGTACGGCGGCCCGGTGCTCGGCCTGCGCGAGGACGACGTCGTGTTCTCGGCGGCGAAGCTCTTCTTCGCCTACGGTCTCGGCAACGGGCTCACGTTCCCGCTGTCGGCCGGCGCCACGACCATCCTGATGGCCGAGCGGCCGACGCCGCAGGCGGTGTTCAAACGCCTCGTGGAACGCCGGCCGACGATCTTCTATGGCGTGCCCACACTCTACGCCGCGATGCTGGCGGCGCCCGAGCTCCCGCAGCGCAAGGACGTGGCGCTGCGCCGCTGCACCTCCGCCGGCGAGGCGCTGCCCAAGGAAGTGGGCGAGCGCTTCGCGGCGCGCTTCGGCTGCGACGTGCTCGACGGCATCGGCTCGACCGAGATGCTGCACATCTTCCTGTCGAACATGCCGGGCGAGGTGCGCTACGGGACCACCGGACGCCCGGTGCCCGGCTACGAGATCGACCTGCGCGGCGAGGACGGCCGCCCGGTGGCCGACGGCGAGATCGGCGACCTCTACATCCGCGGCCCGAGCGCCGCGCTCATGTACTGGAGCAACCGCGAGCAGTCGCGGCGCACGTTCCAGGGCGAGTGGACACGTGCGGGCGACAAGTACGTGCGCGGCGAGGACGGCTTCTACACGTACGCAGGGCGCAGCGACGACATGCTGAAGGTCGCCGGCCAGTACGTCTCGCCGTTCGAGGTGGAGGCGGCGCTGATGCGGCACGAAGCGGTACTCGAGGCGGCGGTGGTCGGCAAGGACGACCACGGGCTCACCAAGACGCTCGCGTACGTCGTGCTGAAGAGCGGGCACGCGGGCAGCGAGGCGCTCGCGGAGACGCTCAAGGCCTTCGTGAAGGACCAGCTGGCGCCGTACAAGTATCCGCGCGAGATCCGCTTCCTCGAGGAGCTGCCGAAGACCGCCACCGGCAAGATCCAGCGTTTCAAGCTGCGCGAGCGCGCGGCGTCGTGACGGCGGGCGCGGGCCTGGCGCCGGCGCGCGCCGCGACGGTCACGCTGCCGTTCGGCGGGCGGGAGGTCGCCATCGAGTACGCGTGGGTCGGCGGCGCCGATCCCGCCGCCCGGCCGATCGTGTTCCTGCACGAGGGGCTGGGCTCGGTCGCGATGTGGAAGGACTACCCGGCGGCCCTGTGCGGTGCGGCCGGCGCCCGCGGCCTCGTGTACTCGCGTCCGGGCTACGGCCGCTCGACCCCGCGTGCGGCCGGCGAGCGCTGGCCGGTCGACTTCATGCACCGGCAGGCGCACGAACTGCTGCCCGCGCTTCTCGACGCGTTGCCCGTCGGTCCGGCGCCGTGGCTCTTCGGCCACAGCGACGGCGCATCGATCGCGCTGCTCTACGCGGCCCGCTTCCCGGAGCGGGTGGCGGGCGTGGTTGCGGTGGCGCCGCACAGCTTCGTCGAGGAAGTGGCGCTTGCCAGCATCGCGGCGGCCCGCGAGGCCTACCGCACGACCGACCTGCGTGCCCGCCTCGCCCGCTACCACGACGACCCGGACTCCGCCTTCTACGGCTGGAACGACATCTGGCTGGATCCGGCGTTCCGCGGGTGGAACATCGAGGACTGCCTGTCCTCCATCCGCTGCCCGGTGCTGGCGGTGCAGGGGATCGACGACGAATACGGGACCATGGCGCAGATCGACGACCTCGCGCGGCGCGTACCGCAGGCGGAACGGGTCAAGCTTGCCGACTGCGGGCATTCGCCGCATCGCGACCAGCCGGCGGCGCTGACCGCGGCGGTGGTCGCGTTCATGGGCAGGGGCGGGTGATGCGCGTCCTTCGCAGCCGTCGCGTCTTACGGTAAGGTTCGGGGTCGCTTGGGATACCGAGACGGTTCGCCGACAGCCATGCGAGGCGCCGCCGGATTTTTCACTGGGTTGGAGGAGACGAGGATGAAGAACAGGAAGATGCTGGCCGCGCTCGCCGTGGCCGCCGCGCTGGCCGTGCCGGGCGCCGACGCGCTCGCGCAGGCCGGCGGCAAGGTGAAGGTCGGTTTCATGCTGCCGTACACCGGCACGTTCGCGGCGCTCGGCACCGCGATCGAGAACGGCTTCAAGCTCTACGTGCAGGAGCAGGGCGGTAAGCTCGGCGGGCGCGAGATCGAGTACGTGAAGGTGGACGACGAGTCGGAGCCGTCGAAGGCGGCCGACAACGTCAACAAGCTCATCAAGCGCGACAACGTCGACGTGCTGGTCGGCACCGTGCACTCGGGCGTGGCGATGGCGATGGCCAAGACCGCGAAGGAGACCGGCACGCTGCTGATCGTCCCGAACGCGGGTGCGCAGGCCGTCACCGGGCCCATGTGCTCGCCCAACATCTTCCGCTCGTCGTTCTCGAACTGGCAGCCCGGCTACGCGATGGGGGTCGTCGCGGCGGAGCGCGGCGCGAAGAAGGTCGTGACCATCACGTGGAAGTACGCGGCGGGCGACGAGTCGGTGGCGGGCTTCAAGGAAGGCTTCGAGAAGGGCGGCGGGCAGGTGATCAAGGAACTGACGCTGCCGTTCCCGAACGTCGAGTTCCAGCCGCTCCTGACCGAGATCGCGGCCGCGAAGCCGGACGCGGTGTACACGTTCTTCGCGGGCGGCGGCGCGGTGAAGTTCGTCAAGGACTACGCTGCGGCGGGCCTGAACAAGACCATCCCGCTCTACGGCGCGGGCTTCCTCACCGACGGCACGCTGGAAGCGCAGGGCGACGCCGCGCAGGGCCTGCTCACCACGCTGCACTACGCCGACGGTCTCACCGTGCCGAAGGACAAGACCTTCCGCGCCGCCTACCAGGCCGCGTACAAGATGCAGCCGGACGTCTACGCGGTGCAGGGCTACGACGCCGCGCAACTGCTCGGCGCCGGCCTGACGGCGGTCAAGGGCGACCTCACCAAGAAGGGCGACCTCTACAAGGCGATGGCGGCCGCGAAGATCGACAGCCCGCGCGGCGCGTTCACGCTCGGCAAGAACCACGACCCGGTGCAGGACATCTACCTGCGCAAGGTCGAGGGCAAGGAGAACAAGGTGGTCGGCGTGGCGGTGAAGGCGCTGGCCGATCCGGGACGCGGCTGCACCATGTAACGCGCTTGCCCTCCCCCCGCTCGCGGGGAGGGGGCAGGGTGAGGGGCGGTGGCATCGCGCTCCGACGGCCCCTCACCCCAACCCTCTCCCCGTGCACGGGGAGAGGGAGTTCCAAGGGCGGCGCCGGTAACATGGCGACCGCTCCTTCCGACGCAAGACGCTCCCCCAGCCCCCCATGGACCTCGCCCAGTTCTTCGTCCAGTGCCTGAACGCATTGCAGTACGGGCTGCTGCTGTTCCTGGTGGCGAGCGGGCTGACGCTGATCTTCGGCATCATGGGCGTGATCAACCTCGCCCACGGCAGCTTCTACATGATCGGCGCGTACATGGCGTTCTCGCTCGCGCCGCTCTTCGGCGGCAACTTCGTGCTGACGCTCGTCGCCGGGCTGGTGCTGGCCGTCGCCTTCGGCTACGTGCTGGAGTGGCTGTTCATCTCCTACCTCTACGAGCGCGATCACCTGCAGCAGGTGCTGATGACCTACGGCCTCATCCTCGTCTTCGAGGAGCTGCGCAGCATCCTGGTCGGCAACGACGTGCACGGCGTGCCGGTGCCCGCCTGGCTCGCCGGCAGCGTGCAGCTGGGCGACCTCATGCAGTACCCCGTCTACCGGCTCGCGATCTCCGGCGTGTGCCTCGTCGTCGCGGCGCTGCTCTACTTCGTGATCGGCCGCACGCGGCTCGGCATGATGGTGCGCGCGGGCAGCAGCAACCGCGAGATGGTCCAGGCGCTCGGCATCAACATCAAGTTCCTGTACCGCGTGGTGTTCGCGGCGGGCGTCGCGCTCGCGGCGCTCGCGGGCATGATCTCCGCGCCGGTGTCGTCGGTATACCCGGGCATGGGCGCGCAGGTGCTCATCATCTGCTTCGTGGTGGTCGTGATCGGCGGCATCGGGTCGGTGCGCGGCGCGTTCCTCGCGGCGCTGCTCGTGGGCATCGTCGACACGTTCGGCAAGGTGCTGTTCCCGCAGGCTGCCGGCATCGCCGTCTACCTCCTGATGGCGGCCATCCTGCTGTGGAAGCCGGAAGGCCTGTTCCGGCAGGGCTAGCGCGATGCCGCGTTCCCGATTCCTCGTTCCCGTGCTCGTGCTGGCCGCGTTCGTCGCGCTGCCGCTCGTGGTGTCGGGCTTCTACCTCGAGTTCACGACCAAGGTCCTGATCCTCTCGATATTCGCGCTGTCGCTGGAGCTGCTGGTCGGCGCGACCGGGCTCGTGAGCCTCGGGCACGCGGCGTTCCTGGGTATCGCCGCCTACGCGACCGTGCTGCTCTCGCCGAAGTACGACCCGGCGAGCGTGTTCTGGCTCCTGCCCGCCGCGATGGGCTGCGCCGCGCTGTACGCGCTGGCCGTGGGCGCGCTGTCGCTGCGCACGCGGGGCGTGTACTTCATCATGGTCACGCTCGCCTTTGCGCAGATGGCGTACTACGTGTTCCACGACACGAAGCTCGGCGGCGGCACCGACGGCATCTACCTCAACGCGAAGCCGAGCGTGGTCGTCGCCGGCGTGGCGCTCCTCGAGTTCGGCAAGGCGCAGACGATGTACTACGTCGTCCTCGCGTGCGCGGCGCTGGTCTTCGCTTTCCTGGCAGTGCTGCTCGCGAGTCGCTTCGGCCGCGCGCTCGCCGGCATCCGCAGCAACGAGCAGCGGATGCGCGCCGCCGGCTTCCCGACGTTCGGCTACAAGCTCGCCGCGTTCACGCTCGCCGGCGCGCTGGCCGGCCTCGCCGGGTTCCTGGTCGCGGTGAAGGACGGGTTCGTGAACCCGGAGATGCTGTCGTGGCACGAATCGGGCGCGGTGCTGCTGATGCTGATCCTGGGCGGACTCGGGCGCCTGTCCGGGGCGGTGCTGGGCGCGTTCGTGTTCTCGCTGCTGCAGCTCTTCTTCCAGTGGGACGAGGTCTTCGGCAACTTCGCGAAGCACTGGCAGCTCCTGATGGGCGCGACGATCATCGCCTGCGTCGCGTTCATGCCCAACGGCCTCATCGGCCTGCCGGCGCAGGTGGCCGCGTGGCGGCACCGGCGCCGCGTCGCGCAGCGGAAGGAAGCGCATGCGTGACGCGCCCGCGCTGCTGGTCGCCGACCGGATCACGCGCCGGTTCGGCGGGCTCACGGCGGTCGCCGACGTGTCGCTGCGGCTCGCCGAGGGCGAGATCCACGCGGTGATCGGCACCAACGGCGCGGGCAAGTCCACGCTGGTGAACGTGCTCGCCGGCGAGATCGCGGCCACGAGCGGCAAGGTGCACCTCCTCGGCCAGGACGTCACGACGCACTCGCAGCCGGCGCGCGCGCGGGCCGGCCTCGGCCGCAGCTACCAGCGCACGACGATCTTCCCGCGCTTCACCGCGTTCGAGAACTGCCGGCTCGCGGCGCAGGCGGCATTTCCGCAGCCGTGGAACTGGTGGACGCCGGCGCGCAGCTGCCCGGTGAGCACCATGGCCGCACGCGAAGCGCTGGAGCAGGCGGGCCTGGCCGCCGTTGCCGAGCGCGAGGCGGGCTTCATGTCGCACGGCGAGAAGCGGCAGCTGGAGATCGCGATGTGCCTCGCCACGCGGCCGCGCGTGCTCCTGCTCGACGAGCCGCTCGCCGGCATGGGGCCGGAGGAGACCGAGCGCATGCTCGCGCTGCTGTCCGGGCTGAAGGTGGGCCGGGCGATCCTGTTGGTCGAGCACGACATGGACGCGGTCTTCCGCGTCTCGGACCGCATCACGGTGATGGTCAACGGCGCGGTGATCGCGAGCGGCGTCCCCGACGCAGTGCGCGCCGACCGCGAGGTGCAGCTCGCCTACCTCGGAGAGTTCGTTGGCTGACGCGCCCATCGTCGAGGCCGGCGACCTCCACGTGCATTACGGGGAGAGCCACGTGCTGCGCGGCGTCTCGCTCGCGATCGCGCGCGGCGAGTCGGTCGGGCTCCTCGGGCGCAACGGCATGGGCAAGACGACGCTCATCCGCACGCTGATGGGGCTCGTGCGGCCGTCGGGCGGGACGCTCGCCATCGCCGGCCGGGACGCGCTGCGCATGCCGCCCGATCGCGTGGCGCGCGCGGGCATCGCCTACGTCCCCGAGGGGCGCGGCATCTTTCCCAACCTGACCGTGCGCGAGAACCTGATCGTCGCCGCGCGCCCCGGCCGCGACGGCCGCGACGACTGGCCGTTCGCGCGCATCCTCGACACGTTCCCGCGTCTCGCGGAGCGGCTCGATCACGGCGGGCAGCAGCTGTCGGGCGGCGAGCAGCAGATGCTCGCGATCGGCCGCGCGCTGTCCACCAACCCCGACCTCCTCATCCTCGACGAGGCCACGGAGGGGCTGGCCCCGCTCATCGTGCGCGAGATCTGGTCGATCATCGACGCCATCCGCGGCACGGGCATCGCGTCGCTGATCGTCGACCGCAACTTCCGCACGGTGCTCGCCAACACCGACCGCGCGGTCATCCTCGAGAAGGGGCGCGTGGTGCTCGCCGGCGCCTCGCCGGCGCTCGTCGCGCAGCCGGACGAACTGGCGAGCCGCCTGGGCGTCTGAACGGAACGTGCGGCCGCGGCCGCGATCCTCCCTCGGCCGGCTGCGCGATACACCGATGACGATCGAGTACGTCGCCCTGATCGAGAAGTACGGCTACCTCGCGACCTTCGCGGGCACGCTCTTCGAGGGCGAGACCCTGCTCATCCTCTCCGGCGTGGCCGCGCACCGCGGCTACCTTTCGCTGCCGGTGGTGATCGCCGTCGGCGCGATCGGAGGCGCGCTGGGCGACATGGGCTTCTTCCTCCTGGGCCGCCACTATGGCGGGCACCTCCTCAAGCGCTTCCCGCGCTTCGCGCCAGCCGCCGCGCGCATGCACGAGCTGATCGAGAAGCATCCGACCACCGCGGTGCTCGGCGTGCGTTTCATGTACGGGCTGCGGACCGCGGGTCCGGCCATCATCGGCACCACGCGGATGTCGCTGCTGCATTTCGTGGCCGTGAACCTCGTGGGGGCGCTGCTGTGGAGCGCGTGCTGGGTGGGGGCCGGCTATCTCTTCGGCAAGGCAGCCGAGGCGCTGCTGGGTGACCTGGCGCGCGTGGAGCGCGAGGTGATGGGTGGTTTGCTTCTGGCGGGTGTGGTCGTGGCGGTCGCGGTTCGCGTCTGGCGGGCTCGGGGGAAGGGATAGGGTGACGTCCGCAAGAGGCGGGTCGTGGTTGCGGTGGATGAAGTGGCGGCGGCGTTGCGCCTCTTGCGGCCGAGGAAGTCAGGCCCGGGAAAACCTTCGGGCGGCCAGGCGGTTTTCCCGTAGTAACGGCAAGACCTACGAAGCGCGCCGATCATCCCGGCGCTGCGCGCCGGAGTTCAGTAGCGCGCTGCTTGCGGGCTGAATGCCTCTGCGGTCGTGTGCGTTCTGCTCGCGCTCCACTTTGAGTTCCCTCTCCCCCGGCGGGGGAGCGCGTTGGGGTGAGGGGCTGCGTCCGAGGCCACAACCCGGGGCCGGGCCCCTTGCGACCACGGCGCCCGGTGCGTTCACCCTATCTGGCTGCCCACCAGCACGCCGGCCAGGCCCGCCGCCGCCGCGATCCCGAGCGTCCGCAGCGTGGTCGACAGCACCGGCCGGCGTCCTATCCGCGCGCGACCGATGCCGAGCGCGACGAGAACGAGCGCGGTGCATGCGATCGACACGTAGCGCGCGGGCCCGAGCGGCAGCAGCGCGAACGGCACCACGGGCACGAGGGCGGCGACGAGGTCCGAGCCGAACATCCACAGCGCATGCGCGAGCGGGCTGCCGTTGCCGGCGTCGCGGGCATCGGCGAGCGCGCCGCGCAATGCGGACGGCAGGTCGGGATGACTGCGCGCGAGATCCGCGAGCGCCGCCAGCGTGGCGGCCGACGCACCGTTCTCCTGCAACCGCTCGCGCAGCGGGCCGGCGGCAAGCAGCGTGGCGTCCGCCGGACCGGCTTCGCGATCCGCGCGCGCCTGGTCGCGCGCCGTCTCGGCGTCGAGGTACGCACCCGCCATCATCGACACCGCGGCCGCGATCGCCCCGGTGAGGCCGGCCGCGAGGACCACGCGGGAGTCGTTGGTGGTTGCCGCCACGCCGAACACCAGCCCGAAGATGGAGACCGTGCCGTCTTCCATGCCGAACACGATGTCGCCGAAGGAGGCGCGGAAGGACGCCGCGATACGCTCGCGCAACGAATTCATCGACTCTCTCCCGGACCGCGCCGGCCAAATTGGTGCGCCCGCACGCGCCACGCACCAAATTGCATCGCGGTCGTTGCACGCTCATCGCGCACGGCCTCCGGACCATGCGCGCCCGGCGTCCGATTCCCACGTGAAATCAGCTTGTTGGCAGCGTCGGCAACGGGTGGCACGGCTCGTGCAATGCAACATGGTGAAGACGGGTCGTGTCGGCAGCCAGCGTGAAGTGCCGCACCGCCTTCGCCAACCACAGCACGCATTGTCCGATTTTCCACACGTCTACGGGGACCACCACATGCAACGCAGAACTTTCATCCGGCGCACGCTCGTTGCGGCGCTCGCGGCCGGCGGCATCACGATGGGGATGCAGGCCCAGGCGGCCGACACGATCAAGGTCGGCGTCCTGCATTCGCTCTCCGGCACCATGGCCATCTCCGAGACGTCGCTGAAGGACGTCGCGCTGATGACCATCGACGAGATCAACGCCAAGGGCGGCGTGATGGGCAAGAAGCTCGAGGCGGTGGTGGTCGACCCGGCGTCGAACTGGCCGCTCTTCGCCGAGAAGGCCCGCCAGCTCATCACCCAGGACAAGGTGTCGGTGGTGTTCGGCTGCTGGACGTCGGTGTCGCGCAAGTCGGTGCTGCCGGTGTTCGAGGAACTGAACAGCCTCCTCTTCTACCCGGTGCAGTACGAAGGCGAGGAGCTGTCGAAGAACGTGTTCTACACGGGCGCGGCGCCGAACCAGCAGGCGATCCCCGCGGTCGAGTACCTGATGAGCAAGGAAGGCGGCGGCGCGAAGCGCTGGGTGCTGCTCGGCACCGACTACGTCTATCCGCGCACCACCAACAAGATCCTCCGGGCGTTCCTGAAATCGAAGGGTGTCGATGAGAAGGACATCGTCGAGACGTACACGCCGTTCGGCCATTCCGATTACCAGACGATCGTCGCCGACATCAAGAAGTTTGCGGCAGGTGGCAAGACGGCCGTGGTTTCCACGATCAACGGGGACTCGAACGTTCCTTTCTACAAGGAACTCGGCAACCAGGGCCTGAAGGCGACCGACGTGCCCGTGGTCGCGTTCTCGGTGGGTGAGGAAGAGCTGCGCGGCGTCGACACCAAGCCGCTCGTCGGCCACCTCGCGGCGTGGAACTACTTCATGTCGCTCAAGAACCCGGTGAACGATTCGTTCAAGAAGAAGTGGGCCGACTACGCGAAGGCCAAGAAGCTCCCCGGCGCGGACAAGCCGCTCACCAACGACCCGATGGAAGCGACGTACGTCGGCATGTGGATGTGGAAGCAGGCGGTCGAGAAGGCCAAGTCCACCGACACCGACAAGGTCGTCGCGGCGATGGCCGGGCAGACGTTCGCCTCGCCGAACGGCTACACGATGAAGATGGACCTGACCAACCACCACCTGTGGAAGCCGGTGTTCATCGGCGAGATCCAGCCGAACGGCCAGTTCAATGTCGTCTGGAAGGATCCGAAGGGCCTGGTGCAGGCGAAGCCGTGGAGCCCGTTCATCGCCGGCAACGAGAAGAAGAAGGACGAGCCGGAAGTGGCGAAGAAGTAAGGCAAGCCCGCGGTCCCGGGTGCGGCGGCGTCCTCCTCCCGCCGCCGCACCCGGGAGACCGCGGCCGGTACGACCCGCCGGCGCGGGTGAGGCTCGAGGGAGCAGTGCGCCCTTCCTTGCCGCGCCGGTTTTTTGCGACCATCGTTTGCGTGAAGGCGTGCATTTCGTGAACCTCATCAAGGCTTGCGGCAGCGGATTGCGGTGGCTTGCGATCCTCGTAGCCGCGGTCGCGTCGGCCGGGGCCGCGGCGCTGCCCGCGGACGTGGTGAAGGACCTGGCGTTCGGCGACAGCGAGGCGCGCACCAAGGCGATCAGCGCGCTCGTGACGGGCGGCGATCCGGCGGCCCAGCCGCTGCTGCAGGCGATGCTCGACGGCGAACTGCAGACGGTCGGCGAGGATCGTGTACTGGTGGTGAAGGGCGACAAGGCCACCGATCCGGTCACCGGCAAGGCGGTCACCCCGCTGCCCGACAACCGCGACGACGTGGTGGTGAACAACCGCCTGCGGCGGGAGCTGGCCTCGGCGCTCGCATCGTTCCGGCTGGTGTCTCCCGATCGCGCGGTGCGCCTCGCGGCGGCGAAGGAACTCGCGAACACCCCGGACGAGGACGCGCTGCCCGCGATCAGCGCGGCACTGGCGAAGGAGTCCGACCCCGAGATCAAGTCGCTGCTCACCGTGACCCAGGCGACCGTCCAGCTCGCGAGCAGCGACCGCGCGACGCGCTTGGCCGCGGTGCGCGCGCTCGCGCAGAGCGACGCCGGGGCCACGCGCACCCTGCTCCAGAACGTTCTCGCGAAAAAGGACGGCAAGCCCGTGGAGGCGGACGCCGAGATCCGCGCGGAGGCGGAGCGCTCGCTGTCCGCGGTCGAAGGCAAGCTCGCCCGCGGCGACATCGCGGCGCGCATCTTCAGCGGCATCTCGCTCGGCACGATCCTGCTGCTTGCCGCCCTCGGCCTCGCGATCACCTATGGCCTCATGGGCGTCATCAACATGGCGCACGGCGAGCTCATCATGGTCGGCGCGTACGCGACCTACGTCGTGCAGAACCTCTTCCGCCAGCACGCGCCTGCGGCTTTCGACTGGTACCTCGTGTGCGCGGTCCCGGTGGCGTTCCTGGTCTCGGGCCTCGTCGGCGTCGCGCTCGAGCGCACCGTGATCCGGCACCTGTACGGCCGGCCGCTGGAGACGCTGCTCGCGACGTGGGGCCTGTCCCTCATCCTCATCCAGGCGGTGCGGACGATCTTCGGCGCGCAGAACGTGCAGGTCGAGAACCCGGCCTGGATGTCCGGCGGCATCGAGATCATGACCAACGTCGTGT
The DNA here is from genome assembly GCA_046347715.1 of Burkholderiales bacterium. GTDB lineage: Bacteria > Pseudomonadota > Gammaproteobacteria > Burkholderiales > Casimicrobiaceae > VBCG01. The sequence continues at coordinate 88,334 of JAXMFO010000003.1, read as the reverse complement.
TGCCCTACAGCCGCATCGTGATCATCGCGTTTGCCGCCGGGGTGCTGCTGCTCGTGTGGGTGCTGTTGACGCGGACACGGCTCGGCCTCTTCGTGCGCGCCGTCACCCAGAACCGGCAGATGGCGAGCGCGCTCGGCGTGCGCACTCCGAAGGTCGACATGCTGGCGTTCGGCCTGGGCTCCGGCATCGCGGGCCTCGCGGGCTGCGCCCTCTCGCAGATCGGCAACGTCGGGCCCGACCTCGGGCAGAGCTACATCGTCGACTCGTTCATGGTGGTCGTGCTGGGTGGCGTGGGCCAGCTCGCCGGCACCGTGTACGCGGCGCTGGGCCTCGGCATCGCCAACAAGTTCCTGGAGGCGTGGCAGGGCGCCGTGCTCGCCAAGATCGCGGTGCTCGTGTTCATCATCATCTTCATCCAGAAGCGCCCGCAGGGTCTCTTTGCCCTCAAGGGACGGCAGGTCGAAGCATGAGGACGGCGGGCGAGACCGGAGGTCGAGCCGAGGCGCGCAGCGCGCGGCGCCGGCCGATTGCGTCGAGGCCGACGGTGTCGGTGTTCCGCGTCGAACGAACCGGGGCGGAGGCCGAGGCATGATGAACGACGTCGCCACGGCCTTGCCCGCTGCCGCCGTCACGCGGCCCGCGGGCCTCGCGGACCTCGGGGCGCCGCCGCGCCTGTGGTCGGGCCGGGCCTGGGGCTTCATCGGCCTCGCGGCCCTCGTGCTGTTCGTGGTGGTGCCCGTCGGCAACCTGCTGGTGCCCGCCGACAGCGTGTTCCACCTGTCGGACTACACGGTCACGCTGGTGGGCAAGATCATGTGCTACGCGATCGTCGCGCTGGCCATGGACCTGATCTGGGGCTACACCGGCATCCTCTCGCTCGGCCACGGTCTCTTCTTCGCGCTCGGCGGCTACGCGATGGGCATGTACCTGATGCGCAGCATCGGGCACGACGGCGTGTACAAGAGCGACCTGCCGGACTTCATGGTGTTCCTCGACTGGAAGGCCTATCCCTGGTACTGGAGCTTCACCGACCACTTCTGGTACTGCGCGCTGCTCGTGGTGCTGGTGCCGGGCCTGCTCGCGTTCGTGTTCGGCTTCTTCGCATTCCGCTCGCGCATCAAGGGCGTGTACTTCTCGATCATCACGCAGGCGCTGACCTACGCGTTCATGCTGCTGTTCTTCCGCAACGACACCGGCTTCGGCGGCAACAACGGCTTCACGGACTTCAAGCGCATCCTGGGCTTTCCGATCACCGCGCCCGGGACCCGCGTCGCGCTCTTCATGATCACCGGTGCGGCACTCATCGGCTTCCTGTGCCTCGGCCGCGCGATCGTGCAGTCGAAGCTGGGCCGCGTGCTGACGGCCATCCGCGACGCGGAGACGCGCGTGATGTTCTCCGGCTACAACCCGGTGTACTTCAAGCTCTTCATCTGGACGCTGTCGGCGGTGATCTGCGGGATCGCGGGCGCGCTCTACGTGCCGCAGGTCGGGATCATCAACCCGAGCGAGATGTCGCCCGCCAACTCCATCGAGATCGCGATCTGGACGGCGGTCGGCGGACGCGGGACGCTGATCGGGCCCGTGATCGGCGCCGCGGTGGTGAACCTCGGCAAGAGCTGGTTCACGCAGGCGCTGCCCGAGTACTGGCTGTACGTGCTCGGCCTCCTGTTCATCCTCGTCACGCTCTTCCTGCCGCGGGGCATCGCGGGCCTCTGGAGCAAGCGCCCATCATGATGAACCTCGCAGTCTACGAGGAGCTGCGGAAGAAGGAAGGTCCGCCGGTCTCCAAGGCCACCGGCATCAGCGACGGCCACCCGGTGCGGCAGGGCATGGTCGACACGAGCCACGGCGGCATCCTGTACCTCGACTCCGTGTCGGTGAGCTTCGACGGCTTCAAGGCGCTGAACGACCTCACGCTCGTGGTCGACGCCGGCGAGCTGCGCTGCGTGATCGGCCCCAACGGGGCCGGCAAGACGACGATGATGGACGTGATCACGGGCAAGACGCGGCCCGACACGGGCACCGCCTTCTTCGGCCAGACGATCGACCTCACCAAGCTCTCCGAGCCGGAGATCGCGGACGTGGGCATCGGTCGCAAGTTCCAGAAGCCCACCGTGTTCACCGACCACACGGTGTTCGAGAACCTGGAACTGGCGCGCAAGGACGACAAGCGGGTGTGGCCGACGCTCACCGCGAAACTCGACTCCACCGCGCGCGACCGCATCCTCACCATCCTCGACACCATCCACCTCGCCACCGAGGCGAAGCGCCCCGCCGGCCTGCTGTCGCACGGCCAGAAGCAATGGCTCGAGATCGGCATGCTGCTGATGCAGGAGCCGCAGCTCCTGCTGCTCGACGAGCCCGTCGCCGGCATGACCGACGACGAGACGATGCGCAGCGCCGAGCTGTTCGAGTCGCTCGCGGGCGACTACACGCTGGTGGTGGTCGAGCACGACATGGATTTCGTCGCCAAGATCGCCGACCGCGTCACGGTGCTGCACGAGGGCCACGTGCTGGCCGAGGGCTCGATGGCGCACGTGCAGCAGAACGAGCAGGTGATCGAAGTGTTCCTGGGCCGCTAGAGCGACGAGTTCCCCGATGCTTTCCGTGCAACGCCTCAACCAGTACTACGGCGGCAGCCACATCCTGCGCGACGTCTCGTTCGAGGTGCCCGCGGGCAAGTGCACGACGCTCCTCGGCCGCAACGGGGTCGGCAAGACCACGCTGCTGCGCTGCCTGATGGGCCTGCTGCCGGTGCGCTCGGGCGAGATCCGCTTCGGCGACGCTAACATCGTCGCGCTCGCGCCCTACGCCCGCGCGAGCCTCGGCCTGGGCTACGTGCCGCAGGGCCGCGACATCTTCCCGCGCCTGACGGTGCAGGAGAACCTGCAGATGGGGCTCGCCACGCAGAAGCGCGGCAGCGGCATCCCGCAGTACATCTTCGAGATGTTCCCGGTGCTGAAGGACATGCTCGGCCGCCGCGGCGGCGACCTCTCCGGCGGCCAGCAGCAGCAGCTCGCGATCGGCCGCGCGCTCACGCTGCGGCCGAAGCTCCTGATCCTCGACGAGCCCACCGAGGGCATCCAGCCGTCGATCATCAAGGACATCGAGCGCGCGATCCGCAAGCTCACGAGCAGCGGCGAGATGGCGATCCTGCTGGTCGAGCAGTACTACGACTTCGCGAAGTCGCTGGCCGACCACTACGTCGTGATGTCGCGCGGCGAGGTGGTCGCGCAGGGGCAGGGGGCGGACATGGAGGCTAATGACGTTCGGTCGCTCCTTGCCGTGTAGGGGCGTCCGCAAAAGGCGCTGCGTGCTGGCGGGAGATGGCGTGGGGGCGGCGTTGCGCCTTTTGCGGCCGTTTTGGTCAGGCCCGGGAAAACCTTCGGGCGGCCGGGCGGTTTTCCCGTAGTAAAGGCAGAACCTACGAAGCCCGCCGCTCATACCGCGCTGCGCGCGGCGTTCGGTCGCGCGCTGCTTGCGGGCTGAATGCCCAAGCGGGCGCCTGCACTCTGCGCACCCTCCCCTTTACGGCGCCCTCGCCCCCGGCGGGGGAGAGGGTTGGGGTGAGGGGCGGCGTCCCCGGCCACAACCCGGGGTCAGACCCCGCCGGTACGCGCTTGTGCGCTCACCTCACGGCACTGCCCGCGGGGTCCGACCCCTGGCCGTTCGCCGGTGCGCGCGTGCGCTCTGCGCACCGCTCCATCTGCGGCTCCCTCTCTCCCTGCCGCCAAGGGCGCCCTCTCCCCGTTCGCGGGGAGAGGGTTGGGGTGAGGGGCGGCCGCCGAGATTGTGCCGACGCGTGGCGACTACGCTCCGGTCCTGATGCCCCGCCGTGCCGCCATCTCCTCCCCGATCGTCGCCAGCGTCACCGCATCCAGCGCGGCGTCCGCCTGCGCGAACAATTCGCCTTCCTCCACCGCGATGTGCGCGGTGTAGGCGGCCGCAAAGGCGTCGGCCACGGCATCGGGCAGGTCGGTGGATGTCTTCGCGGCGATCGGCACCAGTCGCTCGCGCAGCGCCGCCCAGCGCTGGGCCATCGTCGCGTGCTCCGCTTCCAGCCGGTGGGCCACCGGGGCCAGATCGGGGCGCACCGCGAGCAGCCGCGGGAAGAGGCTCGCCTCCTCGTCCTCGTGGTGATGCACGGCAGCGCTGTCGAAGTAGCGCATGATCGCCGTCGCCGCGCCGGAGGCCTGCTCGTCGGCACCGTGCAGCGGCAGGTGGCGGCGCAGCCGGTCGAGCGTGGCGAGTTGCTTCTCGATGCGGCGGTGGCAGGCGCGCAGCACGCCCAGCGGGTCGTCGAAGCCCGGCGCCGCCGCGGCGCCCAGGAGATCGTTCATCGCGGCATCGTACCGCGGCTGCGCGTGGCTGGGCCGTTCGGTCGCGCCGGCTCGCTACAATGCCGGCATGAAGCAGGATCGGCGATGGACGTAGCCCTCGCGCCGCTCGCGCCCGCGTGGGTCGTCGCGACCTCGATCGCGACGCTGGTGCTCCTCGGGTGGGCTGCCTGGGCGGCACCGTGGCGGCGGCTGATGGCCAGCAGCGAGGCGGCGAGCGTGTGGTGCGGCTCCATTTTTGCGCTGACCGTGCTGTGGAGCGTGCGCGCCGTCGTGCAGGACGCGATGGTGATCCACCTGCTCGGGACCGCGGGCTTCGCGCTCGCCGCCGGCGCCCCGCTGGCGCTCATCGGCGGCGCCGTGGTGGCGTTGGCCTCGGCGCTCGTGCACGGGACGCCGCTCGCCCATGCGCCGGCCGTGTTCCTGACGTCGGTGGCGTTGCCGGCGGCCGTCGCGCTGTCGGTCCTGCGCGCGTCGCAGCGGCTGCTGCCGCCCAATTTCTTCGTCTACACGATCGTGGCCTGTTTCCTCGGGGGAGCCCTGGGCTGCGGGCTTGCGGGGCTCGCTAGCGCGGTCCAGATCGCGCTGACCGGCGCGGTCGACCCCGAGGTCGTGTTCGGTGACTACGTGCCGTATCTCCTCTACCTCGCGTTCGGCGAGGGCACGCTGACCGGCATGATGCTCACCCTGGCGGTGGTCTACCGTCCGCAGTGGGTGGCGACGTTCGACGACGCGTTCTACCTGCATCGCAGCGGCGGCTGAGCGGCGCTACGTCTCCTCGTCGGCGTCGAGCACCGGCGTCAGGGCGCGGATCTGCGCGGAGAGGTCGGCCACCTCGCGCCGCAGGTCGCGGATCTCCTTGTGCAGCTCCAGCGTGATGCGCAGTTCCTCGGCGTCGAGCAGCAGCGCGATCTCGCTGCGCAGCGCCACGATGTCGCGCTGCAGGTTCTCACGCAGGCGGTTTTCCTCGCCGCCGATGAAGAACGACACCACGTTGGCGGTGAAGAGCGTCATCAGCGCGACGCCGATCATCACCGTGAGCACCGCGACGATCCGCGTGGCGCCGGTGGTCGGCACGACGTCGCCGTAGCCCACGGTGGCGCCCGTGATGAACGCGAGCCACAGGCCGTCGCCGAACGTCTGGATGCGCGGATCGAGCCAGTAGAAGAGGGCGCCCAGGCCCAGCATGGTCAGGAACGCGATGCCGATCAGCATCGGCGCGCCCTTGCGCGTGAAGAGGAAGCGGAACTCCGCCGTCGTTCGAATGACGACGAGCACCGCGACCGCCGCCCGCATGCCCCGCACGAGCGCGATCCACTCCGTCGTCGCGCCGAACGCGGCCGCGCCCGCGCCGAGGATGATGACGACGTTGAGCCAGTTCTCGAAGAAGTAGCGCCACGGATAGCTCGACACGTGGAGCATCCACAGCAGTTCGCCGACGAACGCGGCGAGGATCACGTAGTCGAGGACCGCGGCGACCTGGTGCCACCCTTCGGCGATCTCGGCGGTGGAGAGGAGGTACGCCGGCACCGACAGCAGCGCGACGAGGACCATCGGCCAGTGCAGCCGCCGTTGCCAGTCCAGCGCGCGGGCGTTGTCGTCGGGGGGGACGCCACCCAGGCCGATCCAGACGAGCGGGGAGTGCGTCATAGGCGGGGGCTTGCGTGGGCGGCGAAAGCGGTGGGCGAGGGGATGATGCTTGTGGTGCTCGCTCCAGTCAAATGTTGCACGTCCGCAAAAGGCGCTTCGCGCTGGCGGGGGTTGACGTGGGGGCGGCGTTGCGCCTTTTGCGGCCGAGGAAGTCAGGCCCGGGAAAACCTTCGGGCGGCCGGGCGGTTTTCCCGTAGTAACTGCAAGACCTACGAAGCGCGCCGCTCATACCGCGCTGCGCGCGGCGTTTGGTCGCGCGCTGGTTGCGGGCTGAATGCCCTTGTGGGCGCTCGAGCCCTGCGCGCCGCTCGCCATTTGAACTCCCTCTCCCCGTCCGCGGGGAGAGGGTTGGGGTGAGGGGCAACGTCGGCGCGACAACCCGGGGTCAAGCCCCTCGACGTCGAACCTTCGGGCACTCAGCGGGGCTTCGCCGCCAACGCAAAGAACTGAGCACCTTCCGCCGTCGCCCGCTCACCGTAGTCCCACCACTCCGCGCAAGGCACGAGGCCGGCGGCGGTCACCGCGGCGCGCAATGCGGGCGGGTCGAACGGCCGGATCGTCTCGGCCACCGTCACCTCGTCGCGCACGGTGCCGTCGGCGCCGACGAACCGATAGCGCCGCTCGATGTGGTTGCGCGACGCATCCACCGGCCGCACCCGCTTCTCCCGCACCAGCGTCCCGTCCGCGTAGGGCCGCGCGTAGTCCTGCCGGAACCCGTCGTGGGCGACGAGCGGGCGCGGGACGAACGCATCGACGACGAACACGCCGTCGGGGGCGAGCAGCCGGCGCACTTCGGCGAGCATGCGCGGCGCGTCGTCGTCGCCGACCATGTAGGTGACGAGCGAGTACGGGCACAGGATCGTCGCGAAGCCCGGCCGGAAGGCGAGGCGCCGCACGTCCATGCGCGCGATGCGCACCGGCAGTGCCGCGGCGCGGGCCTTGCGCGCGAGTTCGTCGAGCATGCCCGCCGAGGCGTCGGCACCGACCATGTCGAGGCCGCGCGCGAGCAGCGGCAGCAGGATGCGTCCGTTGCCGCAGCCCATTTCCAGCACCGCCCCGGCGCGCCCCGCGCACTGGCGCGCGTAGAAGCCGACGTCGTCGAACGCCATGTTGCGCGACATGTCGACGTCGTAGAAGCGGGCGATGCGGTCGTAGGTTCCGGTCATGGCACAGGATGCGGGCGCGACAGCGCATCGTACAGCGCATGTTGCTTCGCGACGGCCGTCTCCCACCCGAACGGCGTCAGCGCGCCGCGGTCGGGCTCCTCCTGAGCCTGGCGCCGCTCCTCGTCCTGGAGCAGGGACACGATGGGCGCGGCCATCGCGTCCACGTCGTCGACCACCACCAGCGCGGGCGACGTCACGGGCATCCCGCGCGCGCCGTCCGCCGTGCTGACGCAGATGCGGCCCGCAGCGAGCGACTCCACGAGCTTCACGGCCGAGCCGCGGATGTCGACGAGCGGGTTGAGCGTGAGGGCGCACGCGTCGAGCTGGGCCGGGACGTCGTCGCGGTGCGCGAGCACCTCCACGCCCGGGCTCGCGAACAGCGCGTTGCCGCGCGTCCAGCGCACGTGCTCGTCGCCACCCAGCACGGTGAGCGTCGCATCGGGCACCGCCTCGCGGATGCGCGGCCACGCCCGCGCGATGAATGTCCCGATGCCCACGCGGTTGGGCTCGTACCGGAACGGCCCGATGAAGAGCAGCCGGTGCGACGTCGACGGCCGATAGCGATCGAACGCCAGCGCGGCACCGTTCCCGATCACCACGCAGTTCGGGTGGGACACGAGCGTCGCGTCTTCGGCCGAGCACACGACGAGCGCGTCGAAGGCGGCGAGGTCGCGCGCGAAGGCCTCCGCACTGGCGGTGTCGCGGAAGTCGCCCGGGCCGTAGGCGTCGTGCAGGTCGAGCACCCAGCGCGCGGTCGGCGTGCGGCACGCGTGCACCAGCGGGGCGAGCTCCGCGTGCTCGATCTGCACGATGTCCGGTGCGAAGTCGGCGATCGCGGCGTTGACCGCCTGCACGAGCGCCGGATGGCAGTGCGCCCTCATCCGCGCGCCCAGGTCCTGCGGCGGCGCGTGCTGGTCGCGGTCGTCGCGCCCGATCAGGCGCACGCCGGCGAGGCCGTCGAAGGACGCGAAGCTGCGCGCGTCGTACAGCGACGCCTCGTCGCCCACCAGAATCACTTCGTTGGCCGACTGCGCACCGCGCACGAACTCGGCGACGCGCCGCGCGCCGCCGTGGCGCGGCGGGAACACCGCGAACGGCGCGACGAACAGCACGCGCCGGCGGCCGAGCGACGGCGTGCGCAGCCGGAAGCTCCACGACGACGTGAGGGCCGCGGCAGCCCCGGGGACGTCGGCGGTGATGCGCGGCGGCGCGATCGGCTGCGGCGCGCGCCGGCGCGCGATGCGATGCCGCAGCACCCCCGCCGCGCACGCCAGCCGGGCCAGCTCCCGCTGGGTCGCATAGGGTTGCTCGCAGATGTGTGCGAGGAGCGCCGCTGCCGGCCATGGAGAAGCACCGTGGCGCGCGTCGAAGAGGAGGCGGTTGCGCTCGACGATGCGCGCGAGTTCCTCCGGCGCGTAGAAGCGCGCGGTGGTTGCGCGATGCCGGTGGCGCGCCAGCGCCTCGGGGCAGAACTGCACCGAGTAGCCCTCGCGCCACGCGCGCAGGCTCCACTCCGCGTCCTCCCAGTAGAACGGGTCGTAGGCGCGGCTGCCCGGGAGGTAGCGGCGCAGGAGGTCGGTGCGGAAGAGCGTGGCGCCGCCCCCTGCGCACAGGTGCGGCCCGGGCGCGTGGGGGGGCGGCGCGTGGTAGAGGTGGATGCCCGCGCGATCGACGTACCAGTCGGTGAAGCCGGTTTCTTCGCGCCGGCCGTCGGCGCTGCGCTGCTCGATCTGCGCGGCGACCGCGAACACGCGCGGCCCGCGCAGCGCGAGGAGGCGCAGGAGCGCCGTCGGCGCGAGCGCCATGTCGTTGTTGAGGAGCAGCGTGGCGCCGTGCCGTGCCTCCGCGAGGCCGCGCTGCACGGCGCCCGCGAAGCCGAGCGGCGCCTCGTCGTGCAGCCACTCGACGAAGGGGAACGCGCGGTGGACTTCGTCGTAGGTGCTCGCCGGAGCGCCGTTGGCGACCACGATCACCTGCAGCGGCTCGAGCATCTCCGAGGTCGCGGCGGCGAGCGCCTGCAGCGCCTCCATGAGGAGGTCGGGGGCGCCGCGCTCGGGGATGATCGCCGTGACGCCGGGCGGCCACGGGTGCTCGCGCGGCGGGCGCCGCGCCGGCCAGTGCGGCGCCAGCGCGTCGGCGAGGCGCAATGCGACGCTGAGCGGCGTGAGGCGCAGGCGCTGCCGCCAGCTCGTTCCCCACGTCGTCTTCGCTTGGCTCACTTCGAGTACCGCGCCGCGCCTGCGGGCGGCGTGCCGTCGCTCACACCAGCAGCGGGTCCGTGCGCCAGCCGTCGTCGGCGCCGCTGCCGGCCGCGGCCGCGAAGGCCAGGGCCTGGTCGGCGAACATCGCGGCCCACACGTTGCATGCCGAGCCGTCCGCGTCGCGCGCGAACGCGACCGCGCCCGATGGCCGGATCTCGCGCACCAGCGCGCGGTGCAGGCGCTCCTGCGCGACGCGGTCGGGCGGCCGTTGCGGGCGATGCCGCGCCAGGAGCGCGGCGACGCGCATCGCCTGCGCGATGACGTCGACCCGGCGCGGGCCGGCGCCGCTGCCGAGCGTCTCGGGCAGCGAGCCGTCGTTTCCGGCGGCCGCGAGCACGGTGTCGCAGTGCGCGGCGACCACCGGCAGCGCCGCGTGGAAGCGGCGATGGCCGGGCAGCGCGAGCACGCCTTCGCACGCGTAGAGCAGCGGATGCGTCTCGCGGTGGGCGTCCTGCGCGAGCGCGGCCACGCTGGCCGTGAACGTCGCCTCGGCCGCGTCCACGAGGCGCGCGGGCAGTTGGGGCAGCACGCGCGCGGCGGTGATCAAGCCCGCGGCCGCCTTCGCGAGGAACGCGCCCCGGCGCGTCGACCACTTGGCGGGGAAGCTGTCGCCGGCCGCGTGCATCGTGCAGGCGTCGAAGTGACCGTCGCCGGCGACGAGGCGATCGAGCTCGCGCACGATGCCCGCGAGCACCGCCGGGTCGGCCGTCACGAGTCCGGTCTCCACGGCGGAGGCGAGTCCGCGCAGGACCATCGCGACGTCGAAGAAGAACACGGCGCGGTTGCGCCAGTCGTCGGTGGTGCCGTCGAGGTGCACGCGCGTGAGCGGCGGGGTCGCCGCGAGCCACGTGCCGAGCCAGCGCTGCACGCCGGCGGCACGCGCGGTGAGCACCGCCGTGGAGCCGTCGCGCCGGGACCGCCACGCGAGCCACTGCAGGTAGTAGCCGGCGATCTCGGGGTAGACGTAGGCCGCGCCGGCGGCCGCCGTGACCGTGCCGGCAATCGCACCGGCGTGCGGCCCGTGCGCGAGCTGCGCGGGACCGTGCAGCAGCCACGCCGCGACGCTCGCATCGCGCTGCGGCCGCTCGCCGCCCGGCGCGCGGGGCGCAGCGAGTGTCGTGTCAAGCGGCGATGGCATCGGCCAGTGCCGTTTCCAGGACGTCGACGATGCGCCGGGCCGACAGGCCGTCGCCGAACGGGGCCGCGTGGTCGAAGGGCATTCCCTCCCGGCGCGGTGCCGCGAGCAGCGCGAGCGCCTCGCGCACGATCTCCTCGCGGTCCACGTTCACGAGGCGCACGAAGCCGGTGGCCACGCCTTCGGGGCGCTCGGTGCACGAGCGCGGCACCAGCAGCGGCACGCCGAGGTGGGGCACTTCCTCCTGGATGCCGCCCGAGTCGCTGATCACGAGGGCCGCGCCCGCCGCCTCGGCGACGAACTCGCGGTAGGCCATCGGCGCGACCAGCGCGAACTGCGGGTGGCCCGACAGGCGATGCCGCAGGCGCGGCGCGATGTGCGGGTTCGGGTGCACGGGCAGCAGCATGCGCAGTTCCGGCCGGCAGGCCGCGAGCGCGATGAGGGCGTCGCAGATGATGTCCGCCTTGCCGTCCCAGTTCTCGCGCCGGTGCAGGGTCACGAGGACGCGCGTCCGCGGCCCGGCCGACGCCGCGGGCGCATGCTGCGCAAGCAGCGTACGCAGGCTGTCGATGCCGGTGTTGCCGACGCAGTGGATGCGTTCGGGCGGCGTGCCCTCGGCGACGAGGTTGCGGTGGGCGGAGGCGCAGGGCGCGAAGTGGAACTGCGCGTGGTTCGCGATCTGCCGGCGGAACCACTCCTCCGGAAACGGATCGGCCACCGTCGGTGCCCGCAGCCCGGCTTCGACGTGCACCACCGGATAGCCGGCGTCGGCGCCGGCGCGGGCGGCAGCGTAGGCGGTGAGGGTGTCGCCCTGCACGAGGACCAGCGCCGGGCGCACCTGGGCAATCACGTTGCCCACCTGCGCGGCGAGCTTGCGGCTGGCGGCGGTGAGGTTGGGCGACGGGGTGAGCGGAGGCAGGTCGATGTCGGCGCGGATGCCGAACTCGGCGAAGGTGCGGCGCACGGCCTCGCTGTGCTGGCCGCTGTTCACGACCACGCCGGCGAGCGTGCGGCGATGCGCAAGCTCGCGCACGACGGGCGCGAGCTTGATGCACTCGGGGCGGGTGCCGGCGACGACGAGCACCGCGCCGCGCTGCGGGCGGACGTGACCGTGCAGCGGGCGCACGTGGGCCGCCGCCTGCTCCGGCGGCACATGCGTCGAACCTTCCGGCACGGGTCCCCCTAAGTATTGATGCGATGTCCGCACGTCGATCCACTCTGTCCCGAGGGTCGTCGTCCCGGGCGTGGCAGGCGCCGGGATCGCGGTCCTCGTGCTGGGCACGGCCATTCGCTGGCCGATGGACTGTAACAAGATGTATCAGGCGCCACAAGGCCACAAATCAAGGTCGTGTCACGCCGGTGGCACGCGGCTTGCCGCCCGCGGAAAAGCGGTACGGACAGCACATGCGGGAAAGGGTGGGCCCGGCTGGATTCGAACCAGCGACCAAGGGATTATGAGTCCCCTGCTCTAACCGACTGAGCTACGGGCCCCTGGGGCGCCGCTCGTTGCGGCCGGGTGGGCGCCGTGCCGGCCGCGGCACGACGGTCCCCGGCGGGCACTGCAATGCGGGGCGGATTATAGCGTGCGCGGCCGCCGCCGCCCGGCGGGCAGGCAATCCCGGGGGTGCGGCAAAGTTGCACTGCAACAAGTGGTGTAGACTCGACCCGCCCCTCCCGACCCTTCCTTCCTCGTGCAGCACTACCTCTCGCCCCTGCTGAAGCCGCAGTCGGTGGCGCTCGTGGGCGCATCCGAGAACTCCGGCTCGATCGGCCGCACCGTCTACGAGAACCTGCTCGCCGGCCAGTTCAAGGGCAGCATCTACGCGGTCAACCCGAACCACCGCCGCATCTTCGGGCGCGAGGCGTTCCCGAGCGTCGCCGCCATCGGGAAGCCGGTCGACCTGGCCGTCATCGTGGCGCCCGCAACCGCGATCCCTGCGATCCTCGACGACCCGCGGGCGCGCATGCGCACGGCGGCGATCATCTCGTTCCCCGAGACGGATCCCAGGCGGAAGGGGTCGTGGCTGAAGGAGGTGGCGAACATCGCCAAGGCGCGCGGCATCCGCGTGCTGGGCCCCGGCGCCTTCGGCGTGGTGCGCACCGACATCGGGCTCAACGCGACGTTCTGCGCGCCGATGGCGCTCGGCGGACGCCTCGCACTCGTCGCGCAGTCGGGTGCGGTGTGCACGGCGATGCTCGACTTCGCAGGCCCGATCCAGATGGGCTTCTCCACGGTCACGTCGGTCGGCGGCGCGATCGACATCGGGTTCGGGGAGATCCTCGACGCCCTCGTCAACGACAGCACCACCGACGGCATCCTGCTCTACGTCGAGAGTGTGGGCGACGCGCGCGCGTTCATGTCGGCGCTGCGCCAGGCCGCGCGCACGAAGCCCGTGGTGGTGCTGAAGGCGGGCCGGTCGCACGAGCACCTGCCGCTCATCGACGACCTGGGCGAGCCCACGCTCGCGCCGGACACGGTGTTCGACGCCGCGCTGACCCGCGCCGGCACCGTGCGCGTGCGCACGTACACGCAACTCTTCGCCGCGGCGCGCATCCTGGCCCTCGGCCGCATCCCCCGCGGCAACAGGCTCGCGATCGTCTCCAACGGCCGCGGCCCGGGCATCCTCGCGGCCGACTCCGCGGCCGCCGCGGGCGTGGACCTCGCGGTGCTGACGCCGGACACGGTACAGGCCCTCGATGCGCTGCTGCCGCCGGAGATCGCGCGCGAGAACCCGGTGGACGTGCGCGGCGACGCGCCGCCGGCGCGGCTCGCGGCCGCCGTCGCGACCACGCTGTCGGACCCGAACGCGGACGCGGTGCTCGCGCTGCACGTGCCGCGCCCGATCATCGGCGCGATCGAGGCAGCGCACGCGGTGGCCGCGGTCGCGCGCGACTCGCGCAAGCCGGTGCTGGCCGCGTGGCTCGGCGCGCTGCACCGGCCGGAGGTGCACCACGCGCTCGAGGCCGGCGGCATCGTCAACTTCTTCACGCCGGAGAACGCGGTCGACGCGTTCGCGTTCCTCGCCGCCTATCGCCGCAACCAGGAGTGGCTGCTCGAGGTGCCGTCCTCGCAGCCCGATCCCGAGCCGCCGGACCTCGCGGCGGCGGAGCGCGTGCGCGAGCGGGCGCAGAAGGAGAAGCGCGGCCTGCTGGCGCCCGCGGAGACGCAGCAGCTCCTCGCGGCGTTCGGCATCGCCACCGCGCCGCTCGCCGTCGTGACCTCGCTCGCGGAGGCGCAGGCCGTCGCGCGCCGGCTGCGCTATCCGGTGACGCTCACGCTCGAAGGGGCGTCGCCGCCGGTCGAGCACGCGGGGCTCACCGACGGGCGTGCGCTCGGCCGCGCGTGGCGGGCGATCACCAAGGCGCTGGGCGAGCCGCATCCGCAGGTCGTCGTGCAGCGGTCGATCCCGCCGGGCGTGACCGATGCCTGCGCGATCGTGGTCACCACCGACCCGGTGTTCGGGCCGGTGATCGCCGCCGGCGCGAGCGCCCGCGGCATCGGCGCGGCGCGCACGCGCGCGATGATGCTGCCGCCGCTCAACCACCGCCTCGCCGCCGACCTCCTCGCGCAAGCGGGCATCCCCGCGGGCGAGCCGCTGGTGCAGCTCGTGCAGCGCGTCTCGGCCATGTGCTGCGCGCTGCCGTGGCTGCGCGAGCTGGCGCTCGACCCGGTCGCGGTCGCACGCGATCGCGTGGAGATTCCCGTCGCGCGCGTGCTCGCGGACCCGCGGCGCGTGCCGGGCTCCGGCTACCGGCACATGGCGATCCATCCGTACCCGATGGAACTCGAGGGCCAGATCACGCTGTCCGACGGCACGGTGCTCGTGACGCGCCCGATCCGCCCGGAGGACGCGGAGATGGAGCGGCGGTTCGTCGCCGAGCTCTCGGAGCAGACGAAATTCTTCCGCTTCTTCTACCGCCTGCACGAGCTCACGCCGTCAATGCTCGGTCGCTTCACGCAGGTCGACTACGACCGCGAGATGGCACTGCTGGCGCTCGCCCCCGACCCGGAAGCGGGCGGCGCACCGATGATCATCGCGATCGCGCGCTACATCGCCAACCACGACCACGAGAGCGCCGAGTTCGCGGTGGTCGTCGCCGACGCGTGGCAGGGGCGCGGGGTCGCCTCCCGGCTCATGCACGCCCTCATCGCGTGCGCGAAGAAGAAGGGTCTCGCGCGGCTCGTCGGGACGGTGCTGCGGGCGAACCACAACATGGTTCGCTTCTGCGAGGGGCTGGGGTTCACCGTCCGCGACGATGCCGAGGATCCGGAGCAGGTCGTTACCGAACTCCTCTTGCGATAGGCGTCCGCAAAAGCGTCCGCAAAAGGCGTCCGTGGGGCCGGTGGATGACGTGGGTTCGGCGTTGCGCCTTTTGCGGCCGGAACTTCAAGTCAGGCCCGGGAAAACCTTCGGGCGGCCGGGCGGTTTTCCCGTAGCAACAGCAAGACCTACGAAACGCGCCGATCATCCTCCGCTGCGCGGAGGGTTCAGCAGCGCGCTGCTTGCGGGCTGAATGCCCGTGCGGGCGCGCGCGTTCTGCGTGCCTCTTCACTTAGGACTTCCTCCCTCCGCCTCGCTTGGGACTCCCTCTCCCCGCTTGCGGGGAGAGGGCTGAGGTGAGGGGCGGTCAGTGCCACAACCCCGGGGTCAGACCCCGCCTTTACGCAAGGTCGTGTCCGTCAAGTTGTGCAAATAGGCGGTCAGGTTCGAGGTTGGGGATGATCAGGCGGCGAGCTTCATCGCCGCCTTCTTCTGCTCCAGCAGCAGGTCCATGTTGATGTAGCGGTTGTCCTCGAGCCACGTCTCGTGGGTCTCGGCGCACAGCGCGCGCACCAGTCGCAGGCAGGACGCCTCGTTCGGAAAGATCCGCACCACGCGCGTCCGGCGCTTGATTTCCTCGTTCAGCCGCTCCAGCAGGTTGGTGCTCTTCATGTGCTTGTGGTGCTGCCGCGGCAGTCGATAGAAGGTCAGGGTGGCCCCGATGTTCTCTTCCGCCCAGTCGGTCAGCCGCGGGTAGCGCTGCTCCCAGCGCTTGAGCCACCCGGCCAGGTCCGCCTGCGCTTCCTTCAGGTCGCGCCGCTCGTAGAGCCAACGCAGTTCCTGCAGGCAGTCGTCGGCGCCCTTGCGGGGCAGATGGTCCAGCGCATTGCGCAGGAAGTGCACGTAGCAGCGCTGCCAGGCTGCGTCGGTGAGCAGTTCCGCCACCGCCCGCTTGAGTCCGTCGTGATCGTCGGAGACCACGAATTCGACCCCATGCAGCCCGCGCTCCTTCAGCCGCCGCAGGAAGTCCTTCCAGCTGGTCGTCGATTCGCGGTTGGCCAGTTCGACCGCCAGCACCTGCCGCCGGCCTTCCCAGTTGATCCCGATCGCGATCAGCACCGCCTGCGAACGGATCACCCCATCGATGCGCACCTTCTCATAGCGCGCGTCCAGCACCAGGTACGGGTACGGCTCCTCCAGCACTCGGGTCGCGAACCGCTCCAGCGCCGCGTCCAGCCCCTTGTTCACCTGGCTGATCGTGCTCGCCGAGAACGCGTGGCCGCATAACTCCTCGGTGATCGCCTTCACCTTCCGGGTCGACACCCCCTGGACGTACATCTCGGCCAAGGCCGACACCAGCGCCTTCTCCGACCGCTGGTAGCGCTCGAACAACTCCGTCGAGAACTTGCCCTCGCGGTCGCGCGGCACCCGCAGCTCCAGCTTCCCGATCCGGGTCACCAGGCTGCGGCTGTAATACCCCGACCGGTAACCCACCCGATCCGCGCTGCGCTCCCCCGGCTCGGCGCCGATCGCCTCCGTCATCTCCGCCGCCAGCGCCTCCTGCAGCGATTCGCGCAGCAACGCCTTGAACAGGTCCCGGTTCTCGACCAGGAGCCCTTCGACAGCGACCACAGACGGTTTACTCTTCAGGTTGGCGGTCATGGCAGTGCCCTCCAAGGCAGGGTTAGTCTCGACAACCAACCTCTTGCCATGACCGCCGCCCGCACTCAAGCGGCTCTGCACACTATTCGGGACACTACCTTACGCAATCGCGCGCAAGGCCACGACAATGCCCGCGGGGTCAGACCCCTGGCTTCAGAGCGGGACCGGTGCCTGCCGTTGCCATCCGCCGCAGGCAGTCAGCCCGCAAGCAGCGCGCGACCGAACGCCGCGCGCAGCGCGGCATGAGCGGCGCGCTACGTGGCCGTTACCGCGAGGAAAGCGCGCGGCCGCCCGAAGCTTTCCTCGCTGACCAATCCGGCCGCAAAAGGCGCAACGCCGCCCCCGCGTCATCCACCGCCGCCACGACGCGCCTTTTGCGGACGCGGCCCGGCGTTAGAATGAAAGAAAACGACCCTCAGGACGCGCCCATGAAGATCCTGTTCCCCACCGACGGCTCCGCGCAATCGCTCGCCGCGCTCGAGCGCCTGGTGCCGCGGCTCGCGTGGTTCCCGGGCGCCGAGTTGGCGCTCGTCAACGTGCATCCGCAGATCGCTTACGGGCGCGCCGTCGCGTGGGCGGGGCGCGAGGCTGTGCACCGCTATTACGACGAGGAGTCGAGCGAGGCGCTCGCGCCGGCCACTGCGCTGCTCGGCGATCGGGGCGTCTCGTACGAGCGCGTGCAGCGCATCGGCGATCCCGCGGTCGAGATCGTCCGCTTCGCCCACGAGTGGGGCGCCGACCTGATCGCGATGGGCCGGCACGGCCAATCGGCGGTCGCCACGCTGCTGATGGGCTCGGTCGCGCAGAAGGTGCTCGCCACCGCGAACCTGCCGGTACTGGTCCTGTAGAACCTCCCCGCCGGTACGTTGCGACTGCGGCGGAATAGAATGCGGCGGCCCGCTGTTAGGCGGGCGTCGCCCTCAAGGTGCGGCCCACGCACCGGGGATCAACGGGAGGAATGAACATCATGCAGAAGAAGCTGGCCGCGTTGGCCGCCATGGCCGCGCTCGGCCTCTCCAGTGCCGCGTTCGCGCAGCAGTCCGCGATGACGTTTTTCGTGACCAGCCAGCCGTCGGGGAAGGGCGCCGACTTCGGCGGCCTCGCGGGTGCGGATGCGTTCTGCGCCAAGCTCGCGGAAGCCGTGGGTGCGGGCGGCAAGCCGTGGCGGGCGTACCTCTCGACGCAGGCCGCCGGCGGCACCGCGGCGGTCAACGCCAGGGACCGCATCGGCAAGGGCCCGTGGCAGAACGCGAAGGGCGTCGTGGTCGCGAAGGACGTCGCGGACCTGCACGGGGCGTCGAACAACCTCACCAAGGACACCGCGCTCACCGAGAAGGGCGAGGTCGTGAAGGGCCGCGGCGACCAGCCGAACCAGCACGACATCCTGACCGGCACGCGCATGGACGGCACGGCGTTCCCGCCCGGCGAGGACAAGACCTGCAACAACTGGACGAGCAGCACGACCGGCGCGGCGCAGGTCGGCCACCACGACCGGCAGGGGCTGCCGACGGTCCCGCCGGCGGAAGCGACGTCGTGGAACTCGTCGCACGCCACGCAGGGCTGCGCGGCCGACATCCTCCCGAAGACCGGGGGCAACGGGTACCTGTACTGCTTCGCGGCGAACTAGTTTTTCCCGCGGCGGCTGCCCCTCACCCCGGCCCTCTCCCCGCGGGCGGGGAGAGGGGGATCTCTCAGAGCCGCGGTCGCGGATTCGTGGCGGCGATTGCTCCGGGACTCCCTCTCCCCGCCCGCGGGGAGAGGGCCGGGGTGAGGGGCGAACGCCTCGCCGAAAAGAAAACGCCCGGTGACCCCGGGCGTTTCTTCGTTCCGCGTGAGCTCGCTACTCGCCCTCGAGGAAGCTCCGCAGCTTCTCGCTGCGCGACGGATGGCGCAGCTTGCGCAGCGCCTTCGCCTCGATCTGGCGGATGCGCTCGCGCGTGACGTCGAACTGCTTGCCGACCTCCTCCAGCGTGTGGTCGGTGTTCATCTCGATGCCGAAGCGCATGCGCAGCACCTTCGCCTCGCGCGGGGTCAGCGTGTCGAGGATGTCCTTGCACACGTCGCGCAGCGACGCGTTCACGGCCGCGTCCGAGGGCGCCACCGTCGACTGGTCCTCGATGAAGTCGCCGAGGTGCGAGTCGTCGTCGTCGCCGATCGGCGTCTCCATCGAGATCGGCTCCTTGCTGATCTTGAGGATCTTCCGGATCTTCTCTTCCGGCATCTCCATCTTCTCGGCCAGCGTGGCGGGATCGGGCTCCTGCCCCGTCTCCTGCAGGATCTGCCGCGAGATGCGGTTCATCTTGTTGATCGTCTCGATCATGTGCACCGGGATGCGGATGGTGCGCGCCTGGTCGGCGATCGAGCGCGTGATGGCCTGGCGGATCCACCACGTCGCGTAGGTCGAGAACTTGTAGCCGCGGCGGTATTCGAACTTGTCCACCGCCTTCATCAGGCCGATGTTGCCTTCCTGGATGAGGTCGAGGAACTGCAGGCCGCGGTTGGTGTACTTCTTGGCGATGGAGATCACCAGGCGCAGGTTGGCCTCCACCATCTCCTTCTTGGCGCGGTTGGCCTTGGCCTCGCCGATCGACATCGCGCGGTTGATTTCCTTGATGTCCGGCAGGGACAGGTACAGCGTCTTCTCCATGGCGATGAGCTTCTCCTGCTCCGCCACGATCTCGTCCTTGGGCGCGCGCACGCCCGAGGACCACTTCTGCTTCTTGCGGATCAGCTCGTCGGCCCAGTCGGTATTGGTCTCGTTGCCGGGGAAGGCGCGCAGGAAGTCCTTGCGCGGCATGCCGCCCTTGTGCACCACGAGGTCCTGGATCTTGCGCTCGATCTGGCGGATGTTGTCGACCTCGCCGCGCACGGTGTCGCACAGGCGCTCGACCTGCCGCGCCGAGAAGCGGATCTGCATCAGCTCGCTGCTGATCTTCTTCTGCAGCTCGAGGTACTTGGGCGCCTTGTGGCCTTCCTTCTGGAGCACGGCGAGCATGCGAGTGAAGTGCTTGCGGATCACGGCGAAGTGCTCCATCGCCGCGACCTTCAGGCGCTCCAGGTTCTCGCTCGCGATGGCGCCGGCGTCGGCTTCCTCGTCCTCGTCGGACTCCTCGTCGGAGGTGTCCTCGATGGCGGTCAGCTCCTCGTTGAAGTCCATGAGGCCGTCGACCAGGTCGTCGATCTTGAGCTCGTCGCGCGCGATGCGGTCCGACATGTCGAGGATCTGCGCGACCGTCATCGGGCACGCGCTGATCGCCATGATCATGTGCTTCAGGCCTTCCTCGATGCGCTTGGCGATCTCGATCTCGCCCTCGCGCGTGAGGAGTTCCACCGAGCCCATCTCGCGCATGTACATGCGCACGGGGTCGGTGGTGCGGCCGAACTCGGAGTCGAGCGTGGAGGCGGCGGCCTCGGCTTCCTCCTCGACGTCCTCGGCGGGCGCCGCGGCGGCGCCTCGGCCATCAGAAGCGTGTCGGCGTCGGGGGCCTCGTCGTAGACCTGGATGCCCATGTCGCCGATCATCGAGATCACGCCCTCGATCTGCTCGGCGTCGAGGATGTCGTCGGGCAGGTGGTCGTTGATCTCGGCGTACGTGAGGTAGCCGCGCTCCTTGCCGAGCACGATGAGCGTCTTCAGGCGCCGCTTGCGCGCCTCGACGTCGGCCGGTGTGAGCTCGCGCGGTGCCACGTCCGCCTGCTTTCCGTTCTTCCCCTTGCGCGAGGCGGCGTCCTCCGCCCGCTTGCCGGCGAGCTTAGCGGCGATTTCGGAGGCGGTCGGCTTGTGACTGGCGGCTGCGGCCGGCGCGGGCGCCGGGGCGGCCGGCGCCTTCGGCGCGGCCGGCTGCTTCGCCGCCGGCGCGGCCGCGGCCTTGGCGGGCGCCTTCGGCGCGGGGGCGGGCGCGGCAGCCTTGCCGTTGACCGGCTTTGCGGCGACGGGCTTGGCGGCCGCCGGCTTCGCGGCGGGCTTGGCCTTGGCGACCGGCTTCTTGGCCGCGGGCTTGGCGGCCGGCGTCACCTTCTTGCCGGCCTTGGGGGAGACCTTCTTGGCCGCGGGCTTCTTCACCGCCGGCCGGGACGGCTTCTTGCCGGCCGGCTTGGCCGCCGCCGCCTTCTTGCTGCCGGCGCGGGCCGTGCCGCCCGCCTTCCGCGCCGCGGCCGTCTTGGGCTTCGCCTTGGGCTTGGACTTGCGGGTGGGGTGTGCGGGCTTCTTGGCCATGTTCATCCTTGGTTGCAATCGGTGCGGCGCTGCCGGGGGCGACGGCGGGCGGCCTCCGGCAGGGGGGCGTCGCACCCTACGTGGGGCCGACGCAGGAAAACCTCAAATGATATCACGCACTTCCCCTTCCCCGGCAGGACTGTCGGGGGTGCCCGGGGGCGTCATCAGGCGGCGGATGGACTCGAGTTGCCGCAGGCGGCGGTCCTCCTCCGGATCGACGTCGGCGGGCGGGGCCGCGAGGCCGTTGCGCCGGGCCTGCTGCCACCAGCGGCCGAGTCCTTCGCGCACCTCGGCCTCGATCGCGTCGTCGGCCAGGCCCTGGTCGCGCGCCGCCGCGAGGACAGCCGCCATGACGTCCGCGTGCGGCGTGTCGGCAAAGGCGGCGAGGATCGCGTCGGTGGCGGGCGGCGGTCCCTCGTGGCCCGCGCAGAAGGCGACCAGCGCGGTGAGCGCCGCCGTCTCGCGGGAGGTCTCGTCCGGCGGCGGGAAGGCCAGGGACTTCGCGAGCGCGGGCAGGCGCAGTAGGCCCAGGAGCAGCAGGCGGGTCAGCGACGGCGCCCGGCGCACCGGGGTGCGGGGCGCCGGGCCGCGGGCGGGCCGCGTCGGCGCGGCGCTGCGGGCGGCGGTGGGCGGCGGCGCGGACTCGACCGGCCCGGTGGCGGCGAGCAGCGAGCGCAGGTCCTCCTCGGGCAACCCCGCGAGTTCCGACAGGCGCCGGCGCAGGATTGCGGAGAGCACCGGCGCGCCGATCTGGGCGAGCATCGGGCGTGCCGCCGCGACCAGTGCCGCCTTCCCCTCGGGCGAGTTCGGCGGGTGGCGGGCCGCGAGTTCGGCGAGCAGGAACTCGGACAGCGGCATCGCGCCGGCCAGCGCCGCCTCGAACGCGGCCTTGCCGCGCTTGCGGACGAAGTCGTCCGGGTCCTCGCCGTCGGGCAGGAAGAGGAACGTTGCGTTCTTGCCGTCCGCGATCTCGGGCAGCGTGTTCTCGAGCGCGCGCCATGCGGCCTTGCGGCCCGCGTTGTCGCCGTCGAAGCAGAAGACCACGCTGTCGGTCAGGCGGAAAAGCTTCTGCGCGTGGACCGGGGTGGTCGACGTGCCCAGCGTGGCGACCGCGTACTCGATGCCGTGTTGCGCGAGGGCGACGACGTCCATGTAGCCTTCGACCACGACCACCCGCCCGGCGTTGCGCAGCGCGTTGCGCGCGAGGTAGAGGCCGTACAGTTCGCGGCCCTTGGAGAAGACGGCGGTCTCGGGCGAGTTGAGGTACTTGGGCTCGCCGGCGCCCAGCACGCGGCCGCCGAAGCCGATCACCCGGCCGCGGCTGTCGTGGATGGGAAACATGACCCGGTCGCGGAAGCGGTCGTAGCGCTTGCCGCCGTCGCCCGCGATCACGAGCCCCGCTGCGTCGAGGGCGGGGTCGTCGTACTGCGGGAAGACCTGGGCGAGCGACTGCCAACCGTCGGGCGCGTAGCCGATCCCGAAGTGGGCGGCGACGGTGCCGGTGAGGCCGCGCGACTTCAGGTACTCGATCGCCTGCGGCGAGTCCTTGAGCTTCTGCCGGTAGAACCGGGCCGCGGTCAGCAGGATCTCGTTCAGGTCCTGCGCCTCCTCGCGGCGTTCGCGGTCGCCGGGCCGCTCGGTGCGCGGGACCTCGAGGCCGGCGTCGCGCGCCAGGTCCTCGACGGCGTCCGGGAACGACTTGCCCGCGTGCTCCATCAGGAAGCCGATCGCCGTGCCGTGGGCGCCGCAGCCGAAGCAGTGGTAGAACTGCTTGGTCGGGCTCACCGAGAACGACGGCGTCTTCTCGCTGTGGAACGGGCAGCAGGCCACGTAGTTCGCCCCGGCCTTCTTGAGCGGGACGTACCGGTCGATGACGTCGACGATGTCGATCCGCGAGAGCAGCGTCTCTATGAAATCGTTCGGGATCATCGCGACCGGTGGGCGAGCGAGGGTGGCGTCGTCGCTCGCGGCGGGGGCCGTCGCGAGGCGGAGGCGTCTCGTACAGGGGACGCTTGCATTATAGGCAACGCCTGCGGGGGCGAAAGGGTGCGTCGGGGCGCTGCGGCGGATTCGGCGCCGGATTCGGTGTCAGACACCGGGCGCACTCAGCCGCGCGTCGGGGCTCCGGCGACCGTGCCCGGTGTCTGACACCGAATCCGACACCGCGGCGCCCTCACGGCGCCGTCCTACCCCGCGAGCTTCGCCTTGACCTTGCCCGACACGACGGTCATGTCGGCGCGGCCGGCGAGCCTGGCCTTGAGCGCGGCCATGACCTTGCCCATACCGGCCGGGCCCGCGGCGCCGGTGGCGGCGACGGCCTCGGCGATCAGGGCGTCGATCTCGGCGTCGGAGAGCGCCTTTGGCAGGTACTCCTGGAGCACCGCGACCTCGGCCTGCTCCTTGGCCACGAGGTCCATCCGCTTGCCGGCCTCGAACTGGGCGATCGAGTCCCGGCGCTGCTTCACCATCTTGTCCAGCACCGCGAGGATGTCCGCGTCGGTCAGTTCCTTCCGCTCGTCCACCTCGCGCTGCTTGATCGCCGCGAGCAGGAGGCGGATGGTCGACAGGCGCTCCGCCTGGTGGGCGCGCATGGCGTCCTTCATGTCGTCGGTGATGCGGGCCTTGAGGGTCATCGCGGGTGCCTGTCGGGGAAGGGAATGCAAAAAGGGGCGAATCGCTTCGCCCCTCGCGGGTCTTGCGGTGCGGCGGGCGCCGGATGGCGTCGCCCGCGCGGTGCTCCCTAGAACAGCTTGGGCGGCAGCTGCTGGCTGCGGATGCGCTTGTAGTGGCGCTTCACCGCGGCGGCCTTCTTGCGCTTGCGCTCCGCGGTCGGCTTCTCGTAGAACTCGCGGGCGCGAAGCTCGGTGAGAAGACCCGTCTTCTCGATGGTGCGCTTGAAACGGCGAAGCGCGGCCTCGAAGGGCTCGTTCTCGCGGACACGGACGCTCGGCATCGGCTGTGTTTCCTGTAGCTTTGTAGGGTGGATGCGGCGCTGCGACAAG
Organism: Burkholderiales bacterium; assembly: GCA_046347715.1. GTDB lineage: Bacteria > Pseudomonadota > Gammaproteobacteria > Burkholderiales > Casimicrobiaceae > VBCG01. The sequence goes on along the minus strand of JAXMFO010000003.1, from coordinate 64,644 downwards.
GCGGGCGCCGGGAATCCAAAACTATAGCCGATTCCGGACGCTACGGCAAGCCCCGGTATCATTCGGGCCTTGGCGGTACCCGAAGCCCCTCCCGGAGCCCGCCCGACCCATCCATGCGCGTCCTCGGCATCGAAACCTCCTGCGACGAGACCGGCGTGGCCGTCTACGACACGGCCGCCGGACTGCTGGCGCACGGCCTGCACTCGCAGGTGGCCATGCACCAGGCGTACGGCGGGGTGGTGCCGGAACTCGCGTCCCGCGACCACGTCCGGCGGGTCGTGCCGCTGGTGCAGGACGTGCTCGGCCGGGCCGGGCTCGGCCTCCCCGACCTCGACGGGATCGCCTTCACGCAGGGGCCCGGGCTCGCGGGAGCGCTGCTGGTCGGGGCCAGCGTGGCGAGCGCGCTGGGCTACGCGCTGGGCCGGCCGGTCGTCGGCGTGCATCACCTGGAGGGGCACCTGCTGTCCCCGCTGCTCGCGACGCCCCGCCCGGACTTTCCCTTCGTGGCGCTGCTGGTGTCGGGGGGGCACAGCCAGCTCTTCGACGTCGCCGGGGTGGGCCGCTACCGGTTGCTGGGGGATACCCTGGACGACGCTGCGGGGGAGGCGTTCGACAAGACCTCCAAGCTCCTCGGCCTCCCCTATCCCGGCGGGCCGGCGCTCGCGGCGCTGGCGGAGGAGGGGGCGGCGGGCGCCGTCGCGCTCCCGCGGCCGATGCTGGGCTCCGGCGACCTCGACTTCAGCTTCTCCGGGCTCAAGACCGCGGTGCTGACGGTGGCGCGCAAGGCCGCCGGGGACGGGACGCCCGAGTCGCTGCCGCGCGCCCGCAAGGCCGACATCGCCCGCGAGTTCCAGTCGTCGATCGTCGACGTGCTCGTGGGCAAGGCGCTCGCGGCGCTCGACGTGACGGGACACCGGAGGCTCGTGGTGGCCGGCGGCGTGGGGGCGAACCGCGCGCTGCGCGAGCGGCTGCGGGCGGAGGCCGCCGCGCGCGGTGCGACGGTGTTCTTCCCCGACCTCGAGTTCTGCACCGACAACGGCGCGATGATCGCGCTGGTCGGCGCGCTGCGGCTCGCCTCCGGCGGGGCGCGCGACTACGCGTTCGCCGTGCGGCCGCGGTGGGAGCTGGCGTCGTTGGCGGAGGCCGGCGCGGTCGGCAGCGCAGGTGCCGCTACACGGGGTCAGACCCCGATGCGGCCGGGGTCAGACCCCTGAGCATCGGACCGCTGAGCATCGGCGGTGGCGAGAGGCAATTCCCCCTCTCCCCGCTCGCGGGGAGAGGGCTGGGGTGAGGGGCAGCGCTGGCGCCGGAACCCGGGGCCAGACCCCGATGATGCCGGGGTCAGACCCCGACTAGCCGAGGAACTTCAGCACTTCCTGCGTGAACACCTGCGGAATCTCCGCGGGAAAGGAGTGCGCCGCACCTTCCACCGCGACGAACGTCGCGTGCGGGATCGACTTCGCGAACGCGGCACTCTGCGCCACCGGGAACAGCAGGTCCTCCGTGCCGGCGAGCACCAGCGTGCGCGCCGCGAGCGAGGACAGGCGCGCCGTGACGTCGAACTGCGCGATCGCCTCCACCTGCCGCGTGAGCGCCAGCGGCGTCTGCTGGTACGGATAGCTGGTGGCGAGCTGCAGGAGGCCCGCGACGGTCTTCGGGTCGGCGAAGAAGCGCGCCGAGAGCACCCAGAAGTACAGGTTGCGGAACCATGCCGCGCGATCGATCTGCGGGAAGAGGCTCGCCCAGCTCGCGAACAGCGCGTTGTTGCGCGCGTCGACCACCGGCGCGGTGGCGGCGAGCACCACGCGGTCGACCTGCGCCGGCGCGCGCAGCGCGAGTTCCTGCGCGATCATGCCGCCCATCGAGTGGCCGACGACGTCCGCGCGGCCGAGGTCCAGGTGGGCGAGCAGCGCGGCGGCGTCGGCGGCCATCTCGGCCATGCCCGTCGGCGCATCCAGCGGCGTGGTGCGGCCGGAGCCGCGGTTGTCGAGCAGGATCACCTGCCGCGCTGCGGAGAGCGCGGGCAGCGACGGCAGCCAGAACGCCTGGTCGGCGGCCAGGCCCGCGATGAGCAGCAGCGGCTTGCCGGTCCCGCGCACCTCGTAGTAGAGCTCGACGCCGTCGCGGCGCAGGGTGGGCATGGCGCTCAGCGGCCGATCGTGCGTTCCTGCCCCTGCATCATCTGGCGGATGTTCGCGCGGTGCCGCCAGAAGAGCAGGATGCAGATCGGCACCATCATCCACGCGGTGAGGCTCATGCCGAAGACGTAGAACGCGCCGAGCGGCAGCAGCAGTGCAGCGGTGAGAGCGGCGAGCGACGAGATCTTGAAGCCGAAGGCCATGACCGCCCACACGACGAAGAGCGCGAGGCCGAGCGGCCAGTACAGCGCGAGCACCACGCCGGCCATGGTGGCCACGCCCTTGCCTCCCGCGAAACCGTGGAACACCGGGAACAGGTGGCCGAGGAACACGGCGAACGCCGCGAGCGGGATCGACCACTCGGGCGCGCCGGTGCGCGCGACCAGCATCTGCGCGAGGAAGACGCCGAGCCAGCCCTTGAAGGCGTCGCCCAGGAGCGTGAGCGCGGCCGCGGCCTTGTTGCCGGTGCGCAGCACGTTGGTGGCGCCCGGGTTGCCCGAGCCGTACTCGTGGGGGTCCGGCAGCCCGAACGCGCGGCTCACGACGACGGCGAACGACACAGACCCGAGGAGATACGCGCCGGCGACGATCAGGAGGGCGGAGAGCACGGGGAACCGGCGGGGCTGGAGAGTAGAATCTCCAACGATTCTAGCCTAACCGCGGCAGGCGGTCCGAGGTTCGCGCACCGGCCAAGTCTGCCGGCGCGCGCGGGCGTTCTGCGCGGCGGCAGTCCCGACTCGTCACTCCCGGCCCATGGACACCATCTTCATCCACGACCTCCGCATCGAGGCGCGCATCGGCGTCTACGAGTGGGAACGGCACCTGCCGCAGACGATCCGGCTCGATCTCACGATCGCCGCGCCGTCCGACAAGCCGTTCCACTCCGGCCGCATCGGGGACGCGCTCGACTACGCGAAGGTCGTCGAGCGCGTGAAGGCGTTCGCGAAGGATGCGCCGCCGCCGCTCCTCGAGCGTTTCGCCGAGAAGGTCGCGCAGCTCGTGCTGACCGAGTTCGGCGCGCCGTGGGTGCGGGTGCGCGTGGCGAAGCTTGGGCAGTTGCCGGGGGTCAAGGAATTGGGAGTGGAGATCGAGCGGCCGCAAAAGGCGTCCGGGTGATCGGTGGATGACGCGGGTTCGGCGTTGCGCCCTTTGCGGCCGCTTTGGTCAGCCCCCGGAAAACCTTCGGGCGGCCGGGCGGTTTTCCGGTAGTAACTGCAAAACCTACGAAGCGCGCCGATCATCCCGGCGCTGCGCGCCGGAGTTCGGTAGCGCGCTGCTTGCGGGCTGAATGCCCCTGCGGATGTGTGCGTCCTACGTGCACTCTGGTTACCGCTTTGCTCAGGACTCCCTCTCCCCGCTTGCGGGGAGAGGGTTGGGGTGAGGGGCCGCGTCCGTGGCCCCAAACCCGGCGTCAGACCCCGCCAGTAACCGGTTGTGCCGAGGTTCGTCGCTGTTGCCCGCGGGGTCCGACCCCTGGCGTCCGGCTGTGGGCGCGTGCGATGCCGGGGGGGGGCTGCGTCCCGCTACGCCTCGATGTCCACCAACTCCGGCTTCAGCACCCGCATCAGGTCCGCCGGCGTCATCCCCACGAGGTAGCCGCGCTTGCCGCCGTTGATGTACACGTACGGCAGGTCCGCGATCGTCCGCTGCATGTACACCGGCATCGCGCGCCGCGTGCCGAACGGACTCGTGCCGCCGACCTGGTAGCCGGAGTGCCGGTCCGCGACCGCCGGTGCGCACGGCGCGATCGTCTTCACGTGCAGGTGCCGGGCGAGGTTCTTCGTGGACACCTCGCGGTCGCCGTGCATCAGCACGACCAGCGGCTTCTTCGCGTCGTCCTCCATCACGAGCGTCTTGATCACGGCGTGCTCGTCGACGCCCAGCTCGCGCGCGGACACGGCCGTGCCGCCGCGCTCCTCGTACTCGTAGGGATGGTGGGTGAAATCGACGCCGTGCTCGCGCAGCATGCGCACGGCGGGGGTGACGGGGTGCTTGTCCTTCATGCGTAGGCGACGATCGGCACGGACCACGGCTCGGACCAGTGGATGCCGAACGGGAGACAGGTATCGTTGGCGTAGCGGACCCGCGTGAAGCCCGCGTCGAGGAAATTGCGGGCCACCGACGACCGCGAGAACACGCGCATCTCGAGCGTCGAACCCGGGCCGCCGTGGAAGACCAGGTCGTCGAACGTCTGCGTCGCGCCGTCGCGCGTGACGTTGGTGAGCGTCCAGCGGCCGGCGCGCTCCTCGACCTTCCAGTCGTGGAGGTCGGGGAAGTGCTCGAGCGGCTCGCCCTCGTGCTCGAACGGCACGGTGAAGATGAACTTGCCGCCCGGCTTCAGGAGCCGGCGCGCATTGGCGAATGCGCGCGAAACCGGCGGGGCCACGTGCTCGAACACGTCGCTCGCGATCAGGAAGTCGTAGCGTCCCTCGCGCGCGGGATCGATGGCCGTGATGTCGAGCCGCGGGCTCTGGTGGTAGTACGTGTTCTCGTAGGCGAACTTGCGCGCGAGTGGACCGGCGTAGGCCTCCGCGTCGGAGAGCCCGAGGCCGTGGATGTCGCGCCGTGGGCGGAGCGCAGGCAGCAGCGCGGGCGCGCCCAGCACTTCCAGCGTGACGAGGTAAACCATCGAGCGGAAGCGCACGTTGGAGCCGCAGTGCGCGCAGCTCATCGCCTCGCGCGTGAGCGCGTCGAGCGACGCCGCGTTGCCGGTGCCGCAGATGTTGCAGCGGTAGGGGATGGGCTCGCCGGCCTTGACGGCGGCGGGGTCGGCGGCGTCGCCGTCGCGCCAGCGCCGCCAGGCCTGCCAGCGGTGCGTCTGGCGCCGGGCGAGCTCGCGGGTGAGGTAGAGCGGGCTGCGCATCGGGGGGCAATCGGGAGTCCGCGTCGGATTGTACCGAAGCGTCCGCTAGCCGCGCGGGTGGTGGCGGGCGTGCAGCTGCTTCAGCCGCTCGCGCGCGACGTGGGTGTAGATCGTCGTGGTCGTGATGTCGGCGTGGCCGAGCAGGAGCTGCACCACGCGCAGGTCCGCGCCGTGGTTGAGGAGGTGCGTGGCGAACGCGTGGCGCAGCACGTGCGGCGACAGCGCGGCCGCCGGGATGCCGGCGCGCACCGCGTAGCGCTTGACCAGCGCCCAGAAGGCCTGCCGCGTCATCGCCGCGTGGCGCGCGGTGAGGAACACGTGGTCCACCTTGCGCTGCGCGGCCAGCGCCGGGCGGACGTTGCCGACGTAGCGCGTGAGCCACGCGGCGGCTTCGTCGCCGAGCGGGACCAGGCGCTCCTTGCTGCCCTTGCCCATCACGCGCACCGCGCCGACGTCGAGCGACACCTGCGCGAGCTTGAGGCCGACGAGCTCGGAGACGCGCAGGCCGGTCGCGTACAGCGTCTCCAGCATCGCGCGGTCGCGCACGCCCATGTCCGTCTGCGTGTCGGGCGCGGCGAGCAGCGCGTCCACCTGCGCCTCGGACAGGAGCTTCGGCAGCCGGCGCGGCTTCTTCGGCGCGCGGACGCGCACCGTCGGGTCCTCGCGGATCGTTCCCTGGTCGAGTTGCAGCCGGTAGAAGCGGCGCAGCGCGGAGAGGCGCCGCGCGACCGAGGTGGCCTTGGCCTGGGCGCGGAACTGGTCGGCGAGCCACGCCTCGACGTCGCCGCGATCGGCCGCAAGGAGGTCGCGGCCGGCGAGCCACGCCGACCACGCGGTGAGGTCGCGGCGGTAGCTCGCGAGCGAGGCGGCGGCGAGCCCGTCGCGCAGCCAGAGCTGGTCGCAGAAGGTGTCGATCAGCGCGTTGCCGGAGGCCGCCATGGCGCCGGGTCAGCAGAGGCCGAACCGATACCCCTCGTGCTGCAGCAGCCACCGCTTGATCGCGAGCGGCCCGTCCCCGGCGCTGTGCATGAAGCCGCCGAGCGCACCCATCGCGCCCACCACGCGGTGGCACGGGATGACGAGCGCGATCGGATTCGAGCCGCAGGCCTGCCCCACCGCGCGCGGCGCGCTGCGCACCATGCGCGCCACCTCGCCGTACGTGCGCGACTCGCCCGGCGGGATGGCGTCGAGCGCCTGCCACACGCGCTTCTGGAACGCGGTGCCGCGTGGGGCGAGCGGCACGGTGAAGCGGAAGCCGGGATCGGCGAGATAGCGCTCGATCTCGCGCACCGCCTGCGCCGCGACCGCATCGGCAGGTGCCTGCTCCGCGTCGTCGCGGGCGAGGTAGGCGAGCCCGGTGAGCGCGCGGCCGTCCGTGGCGATGCCGAGGACGGCGAACGGGGTGCGCAGCTTCGCGGCGTAGCCGGCGTTCATCCGGTGGTCATCTTCCGCGGCAGGAACGTGATGAGCTCGGGCACGTACCAGATGAGCAGCACCGCCACGCACATCAGCGCGAACATCGGGATCGTGTTGCGCGCGATCCACGTGATCTGCTTGCCGGTCATGCCCTGCAGCACGAAGAGGTTGAAGCCGACCGGCGGCGTGATCTGCGCCATCTCGACCACCAGCACGATGAAGATGCCGAACCACAGGAGGTCGATGCCGGCCTTCTCGACCGTCGGGAGGATCACGCCCATGGTGAGCACCACCATGGAGATGCCGTCCAGGAAGCAGCCCAGCACCACGTAGAAGAGAGTCAGCGCCACCACGAGCATGAACGGCGACAACCCGAGCCCGCCGATCCACTCGGCGAGGTGCCGGGGCAGTCCGATGTAGCCCATAGCGAGAGTGAGGAAGGCGGCACCCGCGAGGATCAGCGCGATCATGCAGTAGAGCCGCGTGGCGCCCAACAGGCTGTCCATGAACGTGCGGCCGTTGAGCGAGCGCTGCGCGGCGGAGATGACGAGCGAGCCGACGACACCCAGCGCGGCAGCCTCGGTCGCCGTCGCGATGCCGACGTAGATCGAGCCCAGCACCACGGCGATCAGCGCGACGACCGGGATCAGGTGCCGCGACGCGTAGAGCTTCTGCGCGAACGTCGTGTGCTGCTCGATCGCAGGGACCTTGCCGGGATTGAGCAGCGCCCACACCACGATGTAGCCGGAGAAGAGCATCGCGAGCAGGATGCCGGGGAAGACGCCCGCGATGAAGAGCTGGGCGATCGACACGTTGGCGGTGACCCCGTAGACGATCATGATGATCGACGGCGGGATGAGGAGGCCGAGCGTGCCCGCACCCGCCAGCGTCCCGATCGTGATGTCCTCCGGGTAGCCGCGGCTCTTCAATTCCGGCAGCGTCATCTTGCCGATGGTCGCGCAGGTCGCGGCCGACGACCCCGACACGGCCGCGAAGATCGTGCAGCCGATGATGTTGGTGTGCAGCAGCCGTCCCGGCAGCCGCTCGAGCCACGGCGCCAGACCCCGGAACATGTCCTCCGACAGCCGCGTCCGGAACAGGATCTCGCCCATCCAGCAGAAGAGGGGCAGCGCGGTCAGCGTCCACGACGAGGCGGAGCCCCAGATCGTGACGGCCATCGCGTCGCCGGCCGGCCGCGACGAGAAGAGCTCCATGCCGATCCAGGCGACGCCGGCGAGCGCGAGCCCGATCCACACGCCGCTGCCGAGCAGCGCGAACAGCGCGACGATGAGCAGCGTGGTGACGACGGCGTCATTCATTGCGCAGCGCCTCCGCAGGCGCCTTGCGCAGGCGCGCGCCGCGCAACTCCTGCACGAATTCGTCCACGACCGCGACGAAGAACACGAGCGTGCCGACGGCCATCGTGAGCTGCGGGATCCACAGGGGGGTGGCGTCGTTGCCGGTGGAGACGTCGTTAAAATCCCACGACTGGTAGGCGAGGCGGATGCTGTAGAACGCGAACGACGCGGCGAGCACGCTGCCCACCCCGAGCGCCCACAGCTCCATCCCGCGCTGCGCCCGGCCGGTGAGATGCTCGACGATGAGCGTCACGCGGATGTGCTCGCCGCGCTGGAGGGTATGCGCGAGCGCCAGGAAGCCGGATGCCGCCATGCAGTAGCCGGCGTAGGAATCGGTGCCGGGCGCGTTGAATCCCGCGAGCCGGCTCGCGATGCCGAGCAGCACCATCAGCAGCGTACCCACCATGAACAACGCCGCCAGGTACCCGGCGGCGTTGTACAGGCGATCGAGGAAGGCGCGCACGGCGACGCGGGCGCGCTACTGCTGCAGGCGGTAGGCGTCGATGACCTTCTTGCCTTCGTCACCCGCCTTGCGCTGCCATTCGGCGAGCATCACGTTGCCGACCTTGCGCAGGTCCGCGGTCAGCTGCTCGGAGGGCTTGAGGATGCTCATGCCCTTCTGCTTCAGCTGGTCGACGTACCAGCCGTTCTTCTCTTCGGAGAGCTTCCAACCGCGCACCTCGGCCTCGGCTGCGGCCTTGAGGAGCGCCGCCTGCGTCGGCTTGTCGAGCGCGTCGAACGCCTTCTGGTTCACGATGATCGCGTTCTTAGGCAGCCACGCCTGCGTGTCGTACCAGTTCTTGATGCTCTCGTAGGTCTTCGAGTCGTAGCCGGTGGCGCCGGACGACATGTACGAGTCGATGACGCCGGTGGCCAGCGCCTGCGAGACCTCGGCGGCCTGCACCGTCACGGGCTGCGCGCCGACCAGCTCGGCGATCTTCGAGGTCGCCGGGCTGTAGGCACGCCACTTCAAGCCTTTCATGTCGGCGACCGAGTTCAGCGTGCGCTTGGTGTAGATGCCCTGCGGGGGCCACGGCACCGTGAACAGGAGCTTCATGCCCTGCTTCGCGAGTTTGTCGTCGAGGGCCTTTCGCGACGCCTTGTAGAGCTTGAGCGACTCGGCGTACGAGGTGGCGAGGAACGGGATGCCGTCGAGGCCGTAGAGCGGGTCCTCGTTCTCGAAGTTGACGAGCAGGATCTCGCCGGCCTGCGCCTGGCCGCCCTGCACGGCGCGCTTGATCTCCGGTGCCTTGAAGAGCGACGCGTTCGGATGCAGCTGGATCTTGAGCTTGCCGCCGGTTGCGCGGTCGACGTCGCCCGCGAACTGCGCGAGATTCTCGGTGTGGAAATTGTTCGCGGGATAGGCAGTGGGCAGGTCCCACTTCGTCTGGGCGGCGGCGGGCCACGCGAGCCCGAGGCCGATCGCGAAGGCGACGGCGGCGATGCGGTTCATTGGATTCTCCTGTCGGCGCGGGCGCCCGATGGGGACGCGACGGGCGGGGGCAGCAACCCCGCGCCGATTTTTACCACAAATCGTGGCGGCCGTAACGTCGCGCGCTGCCCACGATGCCCCGGTAGAACCACGTGACGAGCTCCGCCGCGTCGAACACCGGCACTTCCACCGCGGCCACGACGGCGTTGCGGTAGGGCGGCATGTTCGCGCACTCGAGCACGATCGCGCCGATGTCCTTGTGGTCGGCGACGAGCCGGCGGGCGGCGGCGACCACGTCGGCCGCCATGCGCGCGGGCTCGACGTGCGTGGCGCCGTGCCGGATCACCTGCGCGAAGTAGCCGGAGGGGTCCACGCCCTCGACCGGCAGGAAGGCTTCGGCGCCGGCCGCGGCGAGGATCTTCGGGGACAGTGCCGCCTTCGAGTAGGTGACCACGCCCACCTTGCGGTGGCGCGGGAGGCAGCGCTGCACGATGGGCAGCATGAGGAGCGCCGAAGTGAGCACCGGCACGTCGAGCTCGGCGGTCAGCTCCTGCTGCCAGCGCACGAGGAAGCCGCAGGTGGTCGTGATGCCGACGCACCCCTCTTCCACCAACTGCTGCGCCGCCCGGACGAAGAGGGGGAACGCCTCGTCGCTCGCGCGGTGCACGACGTCCTCCACCAGGCTGCCGGTCACGGTCGCGAGCCGCACCGGGAAGTCGAACGTGTCCGGGGCACCGACGTCGCCGCGGAGGCGGGGGAACGCCGTGTCGAGGGTGAGGACGCCGAGCATGCGGGGCGGGTTCCGGGTCGGGGAGGCGGGCGGCCGGCGGCGCGTCCGCTGCACAGGCGACGGCGGCCGCGTTGCAGTTTCTATACTATGCCCATTCCGGCGCCGCGGCGCTGCCGTGCCGCCGGAATCCTGATCTTCGACAACCGGTTCCCCCCATGTGGCAATTCTGGATCGACCGTGGCGGCACGTTCACGGACATCGTCGCCCGGCGTCCCGACGGCACCCTGACGACGCACAAGCTGCTGTCCGAGAATCCGGGGCACTACCGCGATGCCGCCGTCGAAGGCATCCGCCGCATCCTCGGCCTGCCGCCGGGCGCACCGATCCCGGCCGCCGGCATCGCGGCCGTGAAGATGGGCACCACGGTCGCCACCAACGCGCTCCTCGAGCGCAAGGGCGAGCGGACGGCGCTCGTCATCACGCGCGGCTTTGCCGACGCGCTGCGGATCGGCTACCAGAACCGGCCGAAGCTCTTCGTGCGCCGGATCGAGCTGCCGAGCCTCCTCTACGAGCGGGTGATCGAGGTCGACGAGCGCATCGGCGCGCGCGGCGAACGCGTCACGCCGCTCGACCTCGCGGCGGCGCGGCGCGACCTCGCGGCCGCCTTCGCCGCGGGCATCCGCGCGGTGGCAATCGTGCTGATGCACGGCTATCGCCATCCGGAGCACGAGCGCGCGCTCGCCGACCTCGCGCGCGAGATCGGCTTCGCGCAGGTGTCGGTGTCGCACGAGGTCTCCCCGCTCATGAAGCTCGTGTCGCGCGGCGACACGACGGTCGTCGACGCGTACCTCTCGCCGATCCTGCGCCGCTACGTGCGCGAGGTCGAGACGGCGCTGGCGGGCGGGGAAGGCGAGAGCGGCATCCGCCTGCAGTTCATGCAGTCGAGCGGCGGCCTCACCGACGCGCACCTCTTTCAGGGCAAGGACGCGATCCTGTCCGGCCCCGCGGGCGGGATCGTGGGGGCGGTCGAGGTGTCGCGCCTCGCGGGCTGCGACCGCATCATCGGCTTCGACATGGGGGGCACGTCGACGGACGTCACGCACTGGGCGGGCGAGTACGAGCGCGCGTTCGTCACCGAGGTGGCCGGGGTGCGCCTGCGGGCGCCGATGATGAGCATCCACACGGTGGCGGCGGGCGGCGGCTCGATCTGCACGTTCGACGGCGCGCGCTTCCGCGTCGGACCCGAGTCGGCCGGGGCGAATCCGGGCCCGGCCGCGTACCGGCGGGGCGGCCCGCTCACGGTCACCGACTGCAACGTGCTGGTCGGCAAGATCGATCCGGACCTCTTCCCGCCGGTGTTCGGCCCGGGCGGCGACCAGCCGCTGGACGCGGACGTCGTGCGCACGCGCTTCGCGGCGCTCGCGGCCAAGGTGAGCATGGCCACGGGCGCCCCGCGCAGCGCCGAAGAGGTCGCCGACGGCTTCCTCAAGATCGCGGTCGAGAACATGGCGAACGCGATCAAGCACATCTCGGTGCAGCGCGGGTACGACGTCACCGAGTACACGCTGTGCTGCTTCGGCGGCGCGGCCGGGCAGCACGCGTGCCTCGTCGCCGATGCGCTCGGCATGACGAAGGTGCTGCTGCACCCGTTCGCTGGCGTGCTGTCGGCCTACGGCATGGGCCTCGCGGACGTGCGCACGCTGAAGCAGCAGGCGGTCGAGGCGGTGCTCTCCGAGGACGCGCTTGCCGCGGCGGCGGCGGGCTTCGCGCGCCTCGCGCAGGCCGCGCGCGAGGACGTCGCGCGGCAGGGCATCGCGCCCGACCGCATCGAGTGCCGCAGCACGTTGCACGTGAAGTACGAGGGCACCGACACCACGCTCGAGCTGCCGCTGCGGCCGCTGCCCGACATGGTCGCCGACTTCGAGCGCCGCTACCGCCAGCAGTACGGCTTCCTCATGCCCGGCAAGCCGCTGGTCGTCGAGGCGATCGCGGTCGAGGCGATCGGGCGCGACGAGCGTGCGGGCGACCAGGTGCCGACGTTCGCGCCGCGCGCCGGTCCGCTCGTGCCGCGCAAGGTGAACCGCGTCTACACCGAGGGGCGGCACCACGACGCGCAGGTGTTCGCGCGCGAGGACCTGCGTCCGGGCGACACGATCGCAGGCCCCGCGATCGTCCGCGAGCAGAACGCGACGACCGTGATCGAGCCGGGATGGCGCGCGACGCTCACCGCGCGCGACGACCTCGTGCTCGAGCGGGTGCAGGCGGCGCGGCGCGCGCATGCGATCGGCACCACGGCCGACCCGGTGCTGCTCGAGGTGTTCAACAACCTCTTCATGGCGATCGCCGAGCAGATGGGCGTGACCCTCGCCAACACCGCGTACTCGGTGAACATCAAGGAGCGGCTCGACTTCTCCTGCGCGCTCTTCGACCGCGAAGGCAACCTCATCGCCAATGCGCCGCACATGCCGGTGCACTTGGGCTCCATGGGCGAGTCGGTGAAGACGATCATCGAGCGGCGCGCCGGGACGATGCGGCCCGGGGACGCGTTCGTCCTCAATGCACCTTACAACGGGGGGACGCACCTGCCGGACGTGACGGTGATTGCGCCGGTGTTTCTCGACGCGGCTGCCCCCTCACCCCAGCCCTCTCCCCGCGAGCGGGGAGAGGGAGGATACGCGGATGCGCCGGAGGAAGTTCGCGACAGCGGCTCCGGGGAAGCTCCCTCGCCCCGCTTGCGGGGAGAGGGTCGGGGTGAGGGGCGCGCACCGGAGCCCGAGTTCTTCGTCGCCTCCCGCGGCCACCATGCCGACATCGGCGGCATCACGCCGGGCTCGATGCCGCCTGACTCGCAGCACGTCGACGAGGAGGGCGTCCTCCTCGACAACGTGCAGCTCGTCGCCCAGGGCCGCTTCCTCGAGGACGAGATGCGGGCGATCCTCGCGGGCGGCCGCTATCCGTCGCGCAACGTCGCGCAGAACCTCGCGGACCTGCGCGCGCAGGTGGCGGCGTGCGCGAAGGGCGCCTCGGAGCTCGCGCGCATGGTCGACCATTTCGGCCTGCCCGTCGTCCGCGCGTACATGCAGCACGTGCAGGACAACGCCGAGGAGGCCGTGCGGCGCGTGCTCGACGTGCTGTCCGACGGCCACTTCGAGTACGAGATGGACAGTGGCGCGCGCATCGCGGTGACCATCCGCATCGACCGCGCGCGGCGGCAGGCGAGCGTCGACTTCACGGGGACGAGCGCGCAGCAGCCCACCAACTTCAACGCGCCGTCCGCGGTGTGCAAGGCGGCCGTGCTCTACGTCTTCCGCACGCTGGTCGACGACGAGATCCCGATGAACGCCGGGTGCCTGAAGCCGATCGACATCGTGATTCCCGAGGGCTCGATGCTCAACCCCCGCTACCCGGCGGCGGTGGTCGCGGGCAACGTCGAGACCTCGCAGGCGATCACCGACACGCTGTACGGTGCGCTGCGCGTGCTCGCGGCCTCGCAGGGCACGATGAACAACTTCACGTTCGGCAACGACACCTACCAGTACTACGAGACCATCGCCGGCGGCTCCGGCGCCGGGCCGGACTTCGACGGTGCGAGCGCGGTCCAGACGCACATGACCAATTCCCGCCTCACCGACCCCGAGGTGCTCGAGTGGCGCTTCCCCGTGCGCCTCGACTCGTTCGCCATCCGGCGCGGCAGCGGCGGCGCGGGGCGCCATCGCGGCGGCGACGGCACCGTCCGCCGCGTGCGCTTCCTGCAGCCGATGACCGCGGTGGTGCTCGCGAACCGGCGGCGCGTCGCGCCGTTCGGCGTGGCGGGCGGGGCCGCCGGCGCCTGCGGCCGCAACTGGGTCGAGCGCGGCGACGGCGCGCGCGAGGACTTCGGCGCGACGTGCAAGGTGGACATGCGCGCGGACGACGTGTTCGTCATCGAGACGCCGGGCGGCGGCGGCTTCGGCGCGGCGGGCGATGGCGGCTGAGCACGCGGGGCTCGATTGGCTGGTCGGCGGCGCGCGGGCGGACGCGCCGCTCGCGGAGCGCCTCGAGTGGCTGGAGCAACTGGCGGCGTGGATCCGCGCCGGCCACGGCGGCGGCGAAGGCCACGCCACGCCCGCCACCCGCCTGCGCTTCCTGCTGCAGGTGCTCGACCGCAACCCCGAACGCCGTGCCGAGATCGGCCGCGTCCTGCGCGGGACGCTGCGCGAGATGGACGCCATCGGCCTCCTGTGCGAGACGGGCCTGCCGCGCGCGCATGCGTTCCTGCCGGAACTCTTCGAGCGCCTCGTCGCCAAGCTGGTGCCGTTCACGCCCGCGCCGAACGACCTCGCGGCCCTCTTCCGCCGCCTCTTCCCGCGGGCGGCCGACGGCGACTGGGTGGCGGAACTGCCGGCCCCCGTGCTCGCGGGCATCGCCGAGCTCCTGGCCCCGCCGGAGGCCGAGCCCTTGCGCCCGCGGCAGGATGCGGCGGACGCACTCGCGATCCTCGCGAGCCACGTGCAGGCCATCGGCATGTCGCAGCGCGTTCGCCGGCGCACCGCGCACGAGCGGCCGCTCGCCACGCCGTTCGCCACGTTGAGCACCGCCGTGCACGAGTACCTCGAGGCCACGCCCGGATCCGACGACGCGGCGGCCGCGCGCGCGGCGCTGATGAGCCACATCGCGCGCTGCACCCGCGCGCTGGGCGGGGTGGTGACCCACCTCGAGAGCTACGGCGTGTCCATCGACCTCGTCTTCCAGGCCGAGTTCGCGCGGCTCGCGCTCGCGCGGATGAGCGCGCTGGTCGAGTTCCGCGCGGACCCGCCGCCGGCACCGGCGGAGGTCGCGGGATTCATGGCCGCGCTGATCCGCGCCAACGCGGCGAACGCGAGCGTCCGCGCGCTGCTGGCGGAGAACTCGGTGCTGCTCGCGCGGCGAATCGTCGAGTCGGCGCGCCGGACCGGGGAGCACTACATCACCCGCGACGGCGCCGAGTACCGTGCGATGCTCGTGTCGGCGGCGATCGGTGGCGCGGTGACCGGCGTCACGGTGCTGGTGAAGCTCGCGGTCAGCGGCCACGGCCTGGCCCCGTTCGTCGAGGGGCTGGTGGCCTCGCTCAACTACGCCGCGTCGTTCGTGCTGATCCACTTCCTGCACGGGACGCTCGCGACCAAGCAGCCCGCGATGACCGCCGCGACCATGGCGCAGCACCTGGCCGCCGAACGCGAGCCCGGACGGATCCGGGCCTTCGTGGCCGACGTGGCCGGCCTCGTGCGCTCGCAGATGGCGGCCATCGCCGGCAACCTCGTCCTCGTCGTGCCGGCGGCGCTTGTCCTGCAGGCGCTGCTGCTCGCCGTCGGCGGCGACCACCTGCCGGACCGCGACCACGCGCTGCACTACGTCGGGAGCCTGTCGGTCTTCTCGGCAACACCGGTGTTCGCCGCGTTCACCGGCGTGCTGCTGTGGCTCTCGGCGCTGTGCGCGGGCTGGTTCGAGAACTGGGCCGCCTACCGCGACCTGCCGGGCGCGATCGCGCGCAGCCCGCGGCTCGCGCGCTGGGCCGGGCCGGCGCGGGCGCGACGCCTGGCCGAGGTCGTGGGGAACAACGTCGCCGCGCTGGGCGGCAACGTCTCGCTCGGCTTCCTGCTCGGCATGGTGCCGATGATCGCGCTCTTCTTCGGGGTGCCGCTCGAGGTGCGGCACGTGACGCTGTCGACGGGCCAGCTGGCGCTGGCGGCGTGGGCCCACGGCGCCGGCGTGTTCCTGCTGCCGGTCTTCTGGCTGGCGGTCGCCGGGATCGGCGTGATCGGGTTCCTGAACCTCACGGTCTCTTTCTCGCTCGCGATGTGGGTGGCGATCCGCTCGGTCGGCCGGGGCGAGGTCTCCCGCCGCCGGCTGGTCCGGGCGGTGCTCGCGCACCTCGTGGCGTCGCCCCGCGACTTCTTCCTGCCCCCGGCGGCGGCAGGGTCGACGAATCCCGGGGACGATGGTCAGCGCCCGCCCGGGACGCCATAATCCGCCCTTCGCCACATTCCCCGGGGCGGCGCGCGGCCGCCCCCAGCACCCCATGCCCACCGTTTTCGATTTCACCGTCAAGGACATCGCCGGCAAGCAGGTCAAGCTCGACCGCTACCGCGGCCAGGCCCTGCTCGTGGTCAACGTCGCCAGCAAGTGCGGCTTCACGCCCCAGTACAAGGGGCTGGAGGCGCTCTACCAGCGCTACCACGCGCGCGGCCTCGAAATCCTCGGCTTCCCGTGCAACCAGTTCGGCGGCCAGGAGCCCGGCGACGAGAAGGAGATCGCGCAGTTCTGCGAACTCAACTTCGGCGTCACGTTCCCGCTCTTCGCCAAGATCGACGTCAACGGCGACGACGCGGCGCCGCTCTACAAGTACCTCAAGGCCGAGAAGCCCGGGCTCCTTGGCAGCGAGGCGATCAAGTGGAACTTCACCAAGTTCCTGGTCGACCGTGACGGCAAGCCCGTGAAGCGCTACGCGCCCAACGACACGCCCGAATCGCTGGCCGGCGACATCGAGAAGGTGCTCTAGCCATGTCGGCGCGCGCCTTCGCCGCGGCGCTCGCCGCGGCGTGCGTGCTCGCGTGCGGCGCGGCGCACGGCCAGGCGGACCCGAACAAGGTCCTGCGGGTCGCGTTCATCCAGCCCGAGACGGGCTTCGACCCGCAGGTGGTGTCCGACCTCTACTCGAACACCGTCAACCGCGTGATCTTCGAGCCGCTGTACCGCTACGACTTCGTGGCGCGGCCGTACCGGATCGTGCCCAACACCGCGGCGGCGTTGCCGGAGATCAGCGCGGACGGCCTCACCTGGACGATCAAGGTGAAGCCGGGCACCTATTTCTCCGACGACCCGGCATTCAAGGGCAAGAAGCGGGAGCTGACCGCCGCCGACTACGTGTACTCGTGGAAGCGCACGTTCGACCCGAAGACGCGCTCGCCGCACCTCGAGTTCTTCGACGGCAAGCTGGTCGGGCAGGACACGCTGCTCGAGAAGGCGAAGGCGACCGGCAAGCTCGACTACGACGCGCCGCTCGAGGGCCTGACCGCCGTCGACCGCTACACGCTGCGGCTCAAGTTCCGCCACCCGTCGTACGACACGCTGGCCGACCTCACGAGTTCGCCCACCGCGGCGGTGGCGCGCGAGGTAATCGAGGCCTACGGCGACGCGAGCGGCTCGGCGATGGCCAACCCGGTGGGCACCGGGCCCTATCGGCTGAAGGAGTGGCGGCGCGGGCAGAAGATCGTGCTGGAGGCCTCCCCGTCGTTCCGCGAAGTCCCGTATCCGGAGAGCAACGACCCCGCCGATCGTGCGCTGATGGCGAAGTTCAAGGGCCGCCGCCTGCCGTTCATCGGGCGCATCGAGGTGTCGATCATCGAGGAGTCCAACCCGCGCCTCCTCGCGTTCGAGCAGGGCGCGCTCGACTACGTCGAGGTGCCGGTCGACCTGGTCGCCAACGTGCTCGAGCCGGACAACACCCTGAAGCCGCGCTTCAAGGCGGCCAACGTCGCCCTGCGGCGCGGCATCCAGCCCGGAATCACGTTCACGTGGTTCAACATGGAGGACCCGGTCGTCGGCGGCTACACGAAGGACAAGATCGCGCTGCGCCGCGCGATCGGCATGGCCTACAACGTCGACGAGGAGGCGAAGGTCATCCGCCAAGGGCAGGCGGAGTGGGCGTCGCAGATCATCCCGCCCGGCGTGTCCGGGCACGACCCGTCGTTCGTCGGGAACACGAAGTACGATCCCGTGGCCGCCCGGGCGCTGCTCGACCGCTACGGCTACGTCGACCGCAACGGCGACGGCTGGCGCGAGATGCCGGACGGCAAGCCGCTCGTGCTGAAGAAGGGCACGACGCCGTCGGCGCTCGACCGCCAGTACGACGAGCTGTGGTCGCGCAACCTGAAGGACGTGGGGATCAAGATCGAGTTCGTCACCCAGAAGTGGCCCGACCTCCTCAAGATGTCACGGCTCGGCCAGCTGCAGATCTGGCAGCTCGGCAACCGGTCGGGGACCACCGAGGGCTACGGTTTCCTCGGCCTCCTGTACGGGCCCAACGCAGGACTGGGGAATCTCGCGCGCTTCAGGCAGGCCGACTACGACCGCCTGTACGACGAGTCTAAGAAGCTGCGCGACGGCCCCGAGCGCGCGAAGCTCATGCGCCAGATGTCGGAGATCGTCTTCGGGTACTCGCCGTGGAAGATCAACGCGTACCGCTACGAGAACATCGTCCTGTACCCGTGGGTCGAAGGGTACAAGCTCAACGTCTTCAACATCCACCCGTGGCAATACCTGGACATCGACACGAAGATGGCGCGCAAGCCGGTGCAGTGAAGCGTGCGGCGGTCCTCCTGGCCGCCGCGTGCCTCGGCGTCGCTCCGCAGGCCCACGCGCAGGCCGACCCCGCGAAGGTGCTGCGCGTGTCGCTGCGCGCGGCCGAGACGGGGTTCGATCCGCAGGCGTTCTCGGACCTGTACTCGGGCTACGTGGTGCGCGCGATCTTCGAGCCGCTCTACCGCTACGACTACCGCGCGCGGCCGCACCGCATCGTCCCCAACACCGCCGCGGGGATGCCCGAGAGCTCGAAGGACGGCCGGGTGTGGACCTTCCGCGTGCGGCCCGGCATCCACTTCGCAGACGATCCCGTCTTCAAGGGGAAGAAGCGCGAACTGACCGCGGCCGACTATGCGTATTCGTGGAAGCGCATCCTCGACCCGCGCATGCGCTCGCCCGCGCTCGAGCTCTTCGACGGCAAGATCGCCGGGATGGACAAGCTTCTCGCCCAGGCGAAGGCGACGGGGAAGTTCGACTACGACGCGCCGGTGGAGGGGCTGCAGGTGCTCGACCGGTACACGCTGCGGCTGACGCTCAACTACCCGGTGTGGGACATGCTCGCCCACCTCACGAGCGCAAACAGCGCGGCCGTGGCGCGGGAGGTCGTCGAGGCGCACGGGGACGCGAGCGGCTGGGTCATGAACCACCCGGTGGGCACCGGCCCGTACCGGCTGCACGAGTGGGTGCGCGCGCAGAAGATCGTGCTGACCACGAACCCCTCGTTCCGCGGCGTGCCGTACGAGGAGAGCAGCGATCCCGCCGACGCCGAGGTCAACGCCCGCTTTCGCGGCAAGACCTTCCCGCGGATCGGCCGCGTCGAGGTCTACGTGCTGGAGGAGAGCCAGCCGCGCGTCCTCGCGTTCGAGAAGGGGGACATCGACTACCTCGACATCCCGACCGACCTCGTCCCGATCATGATGAACCGCGACGGCACGATGCTGCCGCGCTTCGCCCAGGTCGGCGTGCGCAACGAGCGCGGCGTGCAGCCCTCGATCGTCTACGCGTTCTTCAACATGGAAGACCCCGTGGTCGGCGGGTACACCAAGGACAAGATCGCGCTCCGGCGCGCGATCGGCATGGGGTACAACGCGGAGGAGGAGATCCGCGTGATCCGGCAGGGACAGGGCCAGTTCGCGAACATGGTGATCCCGCCGGGGGTCTCGGGCTACGACCCGAAGCTCGTCGCGAACAGCGGCTTCGACCCGGTGGGCGCGCGCCTGCTCCTCGACCGCTACGGCTACGTCGACCGCGACGGCGACGGCTGGCGGGACATGCCCGACGGCACGCCGCTCGTCATCCGGCGGGGTACGTCGCCGTCGGCGCTGGAGCGCCAGTACGACGAGCTGTGGGCGCGCAACATGAAGGACATCGGCATCCGCATGGAGATGGTCACGCAGAAGTGGCCGGACATGCTCAAGATGGCCCGCAGCGGGCAGATCCAGGTGTGGCAGCTCGCGAACACGTCGACGTCGACCGAGGGCTACGGCGTGCTCGGCCTCCTGTACGGACCGAACAAGGGGCTCGCGAACCTCTCGCGCTTCGCGCTGCCCGAGTTCGACCGGCTCTACGACGAGTCGAAGAAGCTGCCGGACGGCCCCGAGCGCGCGCGCCTCGTGGGCGAGATGTCGCGGATGGTCGCGGGGTACGCGCCGTGGAAGCTCACCGCGTACCGCATCGAGAACATCGCCGTGTATCCGTGGGTGCTGGGGTTCAAGTACAACCCGTTCAACCAGAACCCGTGGGCATGGCTCGACATCGACCTCGCGATGCCCCGGCGCACGGTGCAGTGACCTGCCGCACGGCCTCCGCGGCGCGACGACCGTGGCGCCGATGCGACAGCCGCACCGATCCATGCGACGAGTTGCGGAACTTCCCATTGCACCGCGATGGGGCGAGCCCCTAGAATTCGATCTCGTCTTACGCATTCGCTTCGAGTGCCGACCATGACCCGCAACCGCGAAACCACCTACGCCTCCCACCTGCGCGCCGGCAACGGCATCGCGCCGGTGCGCCTGCGCGCGGGTTGGCATTCGCGACGCGGCATGGGCGCCGTGCCGGCAGGCATTGCCGGCATCCGCACGAAGGCCGTCGCAGTCCTGCAGTAGCCGCCCGCCGGGGTTCCCGCCGGGAGGTGTGGCGGGAACCGGGCAAGTGGGCAACCCTCATTTCCCCCGCGTTTTCCGTCCGTCGCCGCGTACCCGCGGCAGCGTCACTTTGGCATCGGAAACGCATCATGGAACGCTTGCAACGCTGGGCCCGCCGCACCTTCCGCGGCCTGTGGCAGTCACCGGACTTCCGGCGGCTGTGGATGTCGATGACCGTCACCTCGTTCGGTGCGCAGGTCACCAACCTCGCGCTGCCGCTGACGGCCGCGCTCATGCTGCAGGCCACCCCGCTGCAGATGGGCATCCTGGTCGCGCTGGAGACGCTGCCGTTCGCGCTGGTGTCGCTGCATGCGGGCGTGCTGATCGACCGCGTGCGCAAGCTGCCGGTGGTGATCGGCTGCAGCATCGCGCGCGGCGCGGCGCTGCTCGCGATCCCGATCGCCGCGTTCGCGGGCGCGCTGTCGGTCGAGCTGCTGTACGTCGTCGGCTTCTTCTGCGGCGTGCAGAACGTGATCGGCGGCGCGGCCTACCAGGTGGCGCTCGCGCAGCTTGCCGGACGCGACCGGCTGGTCGAGGCCAACGCCAAGATCGCGCTCGGCGAGACGTCGGCGGCGCTGGTCGGCCCCGGCGTGGCCGGCGCGCTCATCCAGGCGGTGACGGCACCGTTCGCGATCCTGCTCGACGCGGTCGGCTTCTTCGCGTCCGCGCTGATGCTGCGCGGCGTGCGGGCGACGCACGACGTGCCGCGCGCGGGACCGAAGAGCTCGGTCACGCAGGAGATCGTCGAGGGTCTGCGGCTCGTGTGGGGCAACCGCACGCTGTTCGCGCTCGCGTGGCTCGCCGCGCTGTGGCAGGTGCTGCACCACATGCAGGTCGCGGTGCTGATCCTGTTCGCGACCCGCGAGCTCGGGCTGTCCGCCGGGGCGATCGGCGTCACGTACATGGCCGGCGGCCTGGGCTGCGTGATGGGGGCTGCGGTCGCCGAGCGCCTGTCCGCGCGCTACGGCGTGGGCCGCATCCTCGTGCACGGGCTCATCCTCACCGCGCTCGCGTGGCAGGCGTTCGGCCTCATCTCGGGACCGGCGTGGCTCGCGACCCTGCTGCTCGGGGCCGCGATGCTGGTGTTCGACTTCGGCGGGGTCCTGTACGGGATCAACTACCTGTCGCTGCGCCAGGCGATCACGCCCGACCGCCTGCTCGGCCGGATGACGGCGACCATGCGCTTCCTCACGGTGGCGATGGCGCCGCTCGGCTCGCTGGCGGGGGGCGTGCTCGCGGAGCAGTTCGGCCTGCGGACGACGCTGCTGGTGATCGGCGCGCTCGGCCTCGCGCTGTCGGTGGCCGCGGTGTTCGGGTCGCCGGTGCGCCGGCATCGCGCGTTGCCCGCGGTGGCGGCGGAGTAACCGCGCGCCGTCCCGCCCGCCGGCGGGGCGGCGCCGCACGGCAGACGGCGACCGCGCCCCGGATCAGTCCGGCCGGATGCCCGCGGACTTGACGACGCGGGTCCAGAGGTCCGTCTGCGCCGCGATGAAGCGCCCGAACTGCTCCGGAGTCTGCGGGACGATGACGACCCCGGCGTCCTCCAGCCGCTTGGCGACGGCGGGATCGCGCAGCACCTTGTCGATCTCCTCGTTGAGGCGCGCGACGATCGCCGGCGGCGTCTTCGCGGGCGCCACCACGCCCCACCACACCGTCGCGTCGAAGCCGGGCAGGCCCGCCTCGGTCGCGGTCGGCACGTCGGGCAGGTAGGGCACGCGCTGGTCGCTCGCCACGGCGAGGGCGCGCAGCTTGCCCGCCTTGATGTTGGGCAGCACCTCCAGCGGATTGATCGGCATGAACGTGATGCGCTCGCCCAGGAGGTCGGTGATCGCGGGCGCGCCGCCCTTGTACGGGACGTGCAGCACGTCGATGCCCGCCGCGCTCTTGAAGAGCTCGCCGGTGAGGTGACCCGACGTGCCGTTGCCGGCGCTGCCGTACGTGAGCTTGCCCGGATTCGCCTTGGCGTCCGCGATGAGCGCGGCGAGCGTGCGGTCCGGCGAACTGGCCGGCACCACGAACACGAGCGGCGCGTAGCCGACGCGCGCGACGGGAACGAAGTCCTTCCGCCCGTCGAAGGCCAGCGTCGGGAAGAGCGCGTTGTTGGTGGCGATGCCGTTGGACGCCATCAGCAGCGTGTAGCCGTCGGGCGCCGCCTTGGCGACCGCCTCCATGCCGATGTTGGAACTCGCGCCGGGCTTGTTCTCGACGATCACCGGCTGCTTCAGGCGTTCCGACAGCGCCTGCCCGACGATGCGGGCGACCGCGTCGACCGCGCCGCCGGCCGCGAACGGCACGACCATGTGGATCGGCTTCGTAGGGTAGTCCTGCGCGTGGGCGGTGGGGGACAGTGCGGCGGCCGCCAGCGAGAGCGCGAGGGCGGCGGCGAATCGGGAAGGAGACATGGTCGGGGTCCTGGGGAAGATGGCGCGCGGATCACGCCTTCGGGAAGCGGTACAGCCGTTCCGGGTTGGCGACGAGCAGCTTGTGCTGTTGCGCCGGCTCCGGCGCGTAGAGCGGGATGAGGTCGACGAGCGCGCCGTCGTTCGGCATGACCTTGACGTTGGGATGCGGCCAGTCGGTGCCCCACAGCACGCGGTCCGGCGCGGCCTCGATCAGTGCGCGCGCGAAGGGCACCGCGTCGTGGAACGGCGGACCGGCCGCCGAGATGCGCTCGGCGCCGGTGAGCTTCACGAAGCACTTGGGGTCCGTCCGCAGTTGCGCGAGCAGCGCGCGGAACGCGGGCTGCTCGACTCCCTGCGCGGCATCGACCACGCCCATGTGGTCGAGCACGTAGTTCACCGGGAGCGCGCGCAGCGTGTCCGCGAACGCGGGCAGCGCCTTCGCCTCGATGTACAGGTCGACGTGCCAGCCGAGCGGCGCCACCCGCCGCGCGATGCGTTCGATCGCGCCCACATCGGGCGTGCCGCCCAGGCGCGTGATGAACGTCAGCCGGCAGCCATCGAAGCCGGCGCGCGCGAGGTCCTCGAGTTCGCGGTCGGTCGTCGTGTCGCCGACGATGGCCATGCCCCGGTAGCGGCCGCCGCTCCGGGCGATCGCGTCCTGCGTCGCGGCGTTGTCGGTGCCGTACACCGTTGCCGTCACGATCACGGCGCGGTCGATGCCGATCCTGCGGTGGAGGGCGTCGAAGGCGGCGAGCGGCGCTTCCGGGGGCGTGTAGGGCCGGCTCGCGGCGTAGGGAAAGCGGGCGACCGGGCCGAAGACGTGGCAGTGGGTGTCGACGGCATTCGCGGGCGCCTTGAACGATGGCGTCGCGGGGTTGGGATCCGGTCCCGGAATCATCGGCGCGGTGGGCAGCGCCACCGGGCCCTCGGCCGCGCGCGACCCGGGCGCGGCCAGCACGCCGAGGGCACCCACCATCGCCCGCAGGCAGTCGCGTCGCTGCATCGTCGTTCCTCCCGTCACGCCGGCCGCGCACCTTCGTGCCGTGCCGGCGACCAGGCACGATTGTGGGGACGGTTCCCGCGCGGCGCCAAGTACCGGGCCGCGCGCGGGGGATCGAATTTGATTATGTCCCGTCCGCGACGGACACGGCCGTGGCACGCCGCCGCACGCGCGTTCGGGCAGAATGGGCGAGGCGCCCGTGCCCGCGCGGTGCGCCCCCCGCCTCATGACCCTCGCCCTGCGCCACCTTCGCGTGTTCCTGGCGGTCGTCGACCACGGCAGCGTCACGCGCGCCTCCGAGGCCCTGTTCCGCGCGCAGTCGGCCATCACCCGCTCGATCCGCGAGCTCGAGGACGACCTCGGGGTGCCGCTGTTCGAACGCCGGGCCCAGGGGATGCTGACCACGCGCTATGGCGAGGCGCTGGAGCGGCGCGCCCGCCGCGTCGCCGGCGAGCTGCAGGATGCCCGCCGCGAGCTCGCGCGCCTCGCCGGTCCCGCCCGCGCCATCGGCAACGCCCCGGTCTTCGCGCTGCTCGTGAACGAGAAGCGGCTGCGCGCGTTCGTGGCGCTCACCGAGCTGCACCACATGCCGAGCGTCGCCCGCGAGATCGGCATCACGCAGCCGGCGGTGAGCGCGGCGGTCCGCGAGCTCGAGGACAGCCTCGGCGTGCCCCTCTTCACGCGCTCGGCCAGGGGCATGCAGCCCAGCGACTGCGGCGACGTGCTCGCGCTGCACGTCAAGCGCGCGCTGGCGGAGCTGCGCCACGCGCGCGACGACGTCGCCGCGCTGGGCGGCACGACGCGCGGCACCGTGGTGGTCGGCGCGCTGCCCCTCGGGCGCACGCTGATCCTGCCCCGCGCCGTCGCGCGCGTCGCCACGCGCCACCCCGGACTTCATCTCGCCACCGTCGAGGGCCCGTTCGCCACGCTGGCGGCGGCGCTGCGCGCGGGCGACATCGACCTCATCCTCGGGGCGCTGCGGCCGCCCTCGTTCGCGACCGACCTTGCCGGCGAGGCGCTGTTGCGCGACGAGCTGCGGGTGGTCGTGCGCGCCGATCACCCGCTGCTGCGCGGGCAGGCGTGCAGCCTGGATGCGGTCGCCCGCCGGCCCTGGGTGCTGCCCCGTGCGGGGGCGCCGACGCGCGACCTCATCGAGGCGCTGTTCGCCGAACGGGGGATCGCGCCGCCCGAGGTGCGCGTGGAGACGAGCGACCTCGCGGTGCTGCGCGGCCTGCTGCTCGAGAGCGACCTCGTCACCGCGATCTCGCCGCAGCAGCTGCACTACGAGTTCGGGTCGGGGCTCCTGGCCGCATTGCCGATCCCGCTGCCGGAGACCTCGCGGGAGATCGGCATCATCGTGCGCGCGGGCAGCGTCCCGTCGCCCGGCAGCGAACGGCTGATCGCCGAGATCAGGACGGTGGCGCGCGAAATCGCCGCGGCGCGCGAACTGCCGCGGCGGCTCGCCGCCAACGAGTGAACGTCACTGCGGCTCGATCTTCGCGTCGCGGATGACCCGC
The DNA here is from genome assembly GCA_046347715.1 of Burkholderiales bacterium. Classification (GTDB taxonomy): domain Bacteria; phylum Pseudomonadota; class Gammaproteobacteria; order Burkholderiales; family Casimicrobiaceae; genus VBCG01. The sequence goes on along the minus strand of JAXMFO010000003.1, from coordinate 39,325 downwards.
CGCCACTTCTCGATGTCGGCGGCCAGCAGCTGCCGCAGCTCCTCGGGAGTGCCCGCGCGGGCGGCCACGCCCTGGGCGGCGAGCTTCTGCCGGACCTCGGGATCGGACACCGCCCGTGCGATCGCCTGCTGCAGCCGGTCGATCACGGGGCGCGGCGTCTTCGCCGGCGCGGCGATCGCGTTCCAGGACGTGGCGGCGTAGCCGGACACGCCGCTTTCGGCGACGGTCGGCACGTCGGGCAACGCCGGCGCCCGGTGCTCCGAACCGACTGCGATCAGCTTCACGGCGCCGGCCTGCGCCTGCGGCAGGATCGGCGCCAGCATCTCGAAGGCGACCTGCACGTCGTTCGTGCGCAGCGCGGTGACGAGCGCGGGGCTCCCCTTGTAGGGCACGACCGTCGCGTCGATGCCCGTCATCGAGCGGAACAGCTCGGCCGCGAGGTTCTGCGTGCTGCCGGTGTTGATGGTGCCGATGTTGAGCTTGCCGGGGTGGGCCTTCGCGTAGGCCAGCAGCTGCGCGATCGAGCCGATGTGCGACTCGCCGCTCGCCACCACCGCGACGTCGAAGAAGCCGAGCGTGGCCACCGGCGCGAAGTCGCTGCGGATGTCGAACGGGAGCGTGCGGAAGAGCGACGCGCTCACCGCGTTGCCGTTGGTGAGCAGCAGGAGCGTGTAGCCGTCGGGGTCCGCCTTCGCCACCGCTTCCGCGGCCACGATGCCGCCGGCGCTCGGCCGGTTGTCGACGATCACCTGCTGGCCGAGGATCGTGGACAGCTTCTGTCCGACGACGCGTGCGGTCACGTCGGCGACGCCACCCGGGGCGAAGCCGACGATGATCTTCAGCGGTCGGGTCGGCCACGCCTGGGCCTGCGCGAGCGGGACCGCGAGGGCGACCGACGCCAGCGCGAGTGCGGAGGCGAGGCGGCCGGCCACGGTGGCGACGCTGCGCAGGAGATCCGGGCTCATGCGCATAGCGTAGCAAGATTCGTGGCGCCGGAGCCGATGCCTGCGTCCCGGCGTTCGCTGCAATAAGCAGAATCGAACGTCCGCCGCCCTGTTTGCGCGGTCCGCGGCGACCCGCCGTTCCATAATCGTTGCCCGTGCGCCGATTCCATCGGAGGAATGCATGATGCTCCCGCGTCCGCTCGTCGCCTGCGTCGTCGCGCTGCTGCTGCCGTTCCTCGCGGCCTGCGCGACCACCGGACCCGGACCCGCCGCCACGCCCGAGGCGCGGCAGGCGCTCGCGCCCACGGGTTCGCTGCGCGTCGGCGTGTATCGCGGCAGCCCGACGTCGTACGTGGTCGAGGGCAACGCCGCGCCGCGCGGCGTGGGCTACGACCTCGGACGCGCGCTCGCGCAGGCGCTCGGCGTGCCGTTCGTGCCCGTCGTGTTCGAGAAGAACGCCGACGTCTTCGCCGGCCTCGCCGCGGGCAAGGTGGACGTCACGTTCACCAACGCGACCCCGGCCCGCGCGCGGGACCTCGACTTCACGCCGCCGTTCCTCGACGTCGAGCAGGGCTACCTCGTGCCGCCGCGCTCGCCGGTCGAATCGCAGGACGGCATCGACCGGCCGGGCATGCGCGTGGGCGTGAGCGTCGGCAGCACGTCGGAAGCCACGCTCGGCCGCGTGTACCGCCACGCGACGCTGGTGCGCGTCCCGACGCTCGAGAATGCGGTCGAGTGGCTGCGCGACGGCAGGCTCGACGCGTTCGCCACCAACAAGGCGATCCTCTACGAGCTCTCGGACGCGTTGCCGGGATCCCGGGTGCTGCCGGGGCACTGGGGGCTCGAGCACTTCGCGGCCGGCATTCCCAAGGGCCGCGAGGCGGGCATGCCCTTCGCGCGCGCTTTCGTCGCGCAGGCCATCGCCGACGGCACGGTCGCCGCGGCCGTTGCGCGCGCCGGCGTGCGGGGCACCGTGGCGCCGCAGTGACCGGTCAGGGGGGCGGCGCGCCAGACCCCGCCCGCTGGAACGGGTAGACGGACGGCAGGCGCAGGAGCTGCGTCAGCTCGTCGAGCGCGCGCCGCGATTCGTCGAGCAGCGCGGGATCGGCGAGGTCCGCGGGGGCGAGGTGGTCGCGGTAGTGGCGGCGGATCCAGGCGTCGAGCGCGCCGGCGAGCGCGTCGGTGAGGAACACGTTCGCGCGCACCGCGGCGCGCTCGTTCGGCGTCAGCGTGACGCGCAGCCGCAGGCATGCGGGACCGCCGCCGTTGCGCATGCTCTCCTTGAGGTCGAACATCAGCACCTCGCGGATCGGGCCGCCGCTTGCGAGCAGCTGCCCGAGGTACGCCACCACCGCCGGGTGCTCGTGGCACTCGGTGGGCGCGACCAGCAGGAGCCCGCCGTGCCCGCGATCGACGAGCTGGCTGTTGAAGAGGTAGGTGGCCACCGCGTCGGCGAGCGTGACCTCGCGCTCGCGCACGACGACCGGCGCGAACGTCGGGCCCACCGCGCGTGCGACGTCGGCCAGCACCGCGTGCGTGTCGAGCCACGCGCGCTCGTGGCAGAAGAGGACGTTGCGGTGCCCGACCGCGATCACGTCGTTGTGGAAGACGCCGGCGTCGATGGCGGCCGGGCTCTGCTGGGCGAAGAGCGTGCGCGCCGGCGCGAGGCCGTGGCGGCGGGCGATCGCCTGCGCGGCCTCGAGCGTCTGCCGCGCCGGGAAGCGTGCGGGCGCCGGGCCGGGCCCGTAGGCGCGGCGGCCGTACACGAAGAGCTCGGTCCCGCGGCCGTCGGCGGTGGCGGCGAGGCGGGTGTGGTTCGCCGCTCCCTCGTCGCCCAGTTGCGGCGTCCCGGGCAGCGGATCGTGGACCACGAAGCGCGTGGCGTCGGCGAAGATCGCGCGCAGGATGGCGGTCGTCGTGGGGGTTTCCAGCGCGCGGTGCAGGTGAAGCGCGAGGTTGGCCGGCGTGAAGTGCACGCGCCCGTCCGCCGTGTCCGCCGACGGGCTCACGGTGGCGGCATTCGCCACCCACATGGCGGCCGCCGACGACGCGGCCGAGAGCAGCGCCGGCGCCTCGCGCGCGGCCTGCGCGAGCACGTCGCCCTCGTTGCCGGAGAAGCCGAGCGCGCGCAGCGTCGCGATCGACGGCCGCTCCTGCGGCGGCAGCACCGCCTGCGGCACGCCGCGCGCCGCGAGCGCGCGCATCTTGGCGAGCCCCTGCAGCGCCGCGGCGCGCGGGTTCGACACCGCGCTCGCATTGCGCTCGGACGCGAGATTGCCGCGCGCGAGCCCCGAGAAATTGTGCGTCGGCCCGGGGATGCCGTCGAAGTTGTATTCGATCATCGGTCGGCGGGCGTGATCGGCACCGCGCGCACCACGTCGCCTTCCGCGACGCCCAGTGCCTCGGCCGCGTAGGGCAGCAGCGGGAAGCGGTCGGGCCGCGCCGGCGCGGGGGCGACCAACGCCCGGAAGCCGTCGAAGCTGCGGTTGCAGACCAGCCACAGGATGTCGTCGGTGAGGCTGTCCGGCACCGGATCCTCCTCGCCCAGCGTCACCTGCATGAGCTGCGACTGGCGGATCGCGTGCACGTTGTCGCGGAAGCACTCGAGCGTCGGGCCGGCGTCGAAGATGTCGACGTAGCCCTCGTAGCGGAACCCCTCCTGCTCGAGCATCGCGCGCGCCGGCTCGGTGTCGCGGTGCACCTTGCCGATGGCCTCCCGCGCGTCCTGCGGCAGCAGGCTCACGTACACGGGGTGCTTGGGCATCAGCTCGGCGATGAACGCCTTCTGCCCGATGCCGGTGAGGTAGTCGGCGGTGGTGTACTCCATCGCGAAGAAATGGCGGCCGAGGCCCTCCCAGAACGGGCTCTTGCCGTCGGCGTCGATGCGCCCGCGCAGTTCCGCGATGATCTTGGCGGCGAACCGCGGCGCGAATTCGGCGATGAACAGCAGCCGGCACTTCGCGAGCAGCATGCCGTTCTTGCCCTGCCGGTACGCCTGGTCGAGGAACAGCGAGCAGAGCTCGGTGTGCCCCGTGTGGTCGTTGGCGAGGAAGAGCGTGGGCGCGACCGTGTACACCGACAGCGGTTGCGACGCGTGCACCAGCGTGCCCACGTGGTAGTTGTACCAGGGCTCCTTCAGGCCCACGGCGGCCTCGATGGCGCTGATGCCGACGACGCGCTCCGGCTCGTGCGGCAGGCTCTCGACCAGCACGAAGACGTAGCACGCGTCGGCGCGATCGGCCGCGCCGGCGAACGACGCGAGCGAGCGTTCGATGCGCGCGGCGAGCCGCTCGCGGTTCGCGGGCAGCGTGGTGAGGCCGGCGCCCGTGCGCTCGGACAGCGCGAAGACGGCCGCGAGGTCGTCGGGCGCGATCGGGCGGACGTAGAACACGCGCCGCGTCCTACGCCGCCGCAGGCAGGCCGGAGGTCATCGGGCGGCGCGGCGGATGCTGCGCGCTACGTCAGCGCGCGCGACAGCGCGGTCTCGAGGCGCGCGAGGCCCTCGAGGATCTCGTCGAGGGAGATCACGAGCGACGGCGCGAGCCGGACGACGTCGGGGCCCGCCACCAGCAGCATGAGGCCCGCCTCGGCGGCCGCGCGCACGACGTCCATCGCCTTCCCGGCCCACGGTGCGGCGAGTTCGCAGCCGATCCAGACCCCTTCGCCGCGGATGTCGGCGAAGACCTGGCGCCGGCCGTTGATCGCGCGCAGCCCTTCCATGAAGAGCGCGTGCCGGGCCTTCACGCCGTCGAGCACCTCGGTGGTGTTGATGACGTCGAACACCGCGCCGGCCACCGCGCACGCGAGTGGATTGCCGCCGTAGGTGGTGCCGTGCACGCCGACGCCGAAGGCCGACGCGACGGCGTCGGTGGTGAGGAGCGCGCCGATGGGGAAGCCGCCGCCCAGGCCCTTCGCGCTCGTCAGGATGTCCGGCACGATGCCCTTCTGCATGTACGAGAAGAGCGCGCCGGTGCGGCCCATGCCGCTTTGCACCTCGTCGAGGATGAGGAGCGCGTGGTGCGCGGTCGTGAGGCGCCGCGCCGCCTGCAGGAACTCCGGCGTGCCGGGCCGCATGCCGCCTTCGCCCTGCATGGGCTCGAGGATGACCGCGCAGATCTCGTCGCCGTGCGCGGAGAACTCGCGCTCCAGCGCCGCGACGTCGTTGTACGGGATGTGGGTGATGCCCTCGGGGTTGGGCCCGAAGCCCGACGCGTACTTCGCCTGCCCGCCCGCCGTCACGGTGAACAGCGTGCGGCCGTGGAAGCTGTTCAGCGTCGAGATGATGCGGATCTTCTTCTCGCCGTAGTGGTCGTGCGCGTACCGGCGCGCGAGCTTCAGCGCGGCCTCGTTGGCCTCGGCGCCCGAGTTGCAGAAGAACACGCGCTCGGCGAACGTGTGGTCGACGAGGCGCTTCGCGAGGCGCAGCGCGGGCTCGTTGGTGAACCAGTTGGACACGTGCCAGATCGTGCACGCCTGCTCGGTCAGCGCCTTCACCATCGCCGGATGGCAGTGGCCGAGTGCGGTGACCGCGACCCCGCTCGCGAAGTCGATGTACATCTTCCCCGACTGGTCCCACACCCGCGAGCCCTCGCCGCGCACGGGCACGAAGTCGGCAGGCGCGTAGCAGCGGACCATCACCTCGTCGAACATCGCGCGCGTGACGGGCAGCGTCGCGGCGGTGGACGGGACGGCGGCGGCCTCGCGCCGCGCGGTGGCGGCGACGATGGCTTGGGGCGAAGGATGGGTCATCGCGAGGGTCCGGGTGAGGTCAGGCGGGTGCGGTGGCGACGATCTGGATCTCGACCTTGTAGTCGGGGCCGGCGAGGGCAGCCTGCACGGTCGCGCGCGCCGGCGTGTGGCCGGGGACGACCCACGCCTCCCACAGTTCGTTCAGCGCCGGGAAGTCGGCCATGTTCGGCAGGTACAGCGTCGCGGACAGGATGCGCGTCTTGTCGCTCCCCACTTCGGCGAGCAGGCGGTCGATGGCCGCGAGCACCTGGCGGGTCTGCGACTTCATGTCCGCCTTCGGGTCCTCCGCGACCTGGCCGGCGAGGTACACGAGGCGCTCGCTGGCGGGCGTGAAGACCACGACTTCGGAAAGGCGCTTGCCGACGTGGCGGCGTTCGATGGGCATCTTGTTATCCTTGCGCTGCGCGATGGTTCGCTGGGAACCCCGCATTTTATAGGCAATTGCCCCCGCCCATGACTGCCCGATCGGTGTTGACGCTCGCGGCGCTGCTCCTGTTCGTCGCCGTCGGGACGGGTGCCTTCGGCGCGCACGCGCTGAAATCGCGCCTGACACCCGACATGGCGGCGGTGTGGCAGACGGCCGTCCAGTACCACGCGTGGCACGCGCTCGGCCTGCTCGCGGTGGGCCTGCTGCTGCTGCACTGGCCCGACCGCGGCCTGCTCGCGATCGCCGCATGGCTGCTTCTCGCGGGCATCGTGCTGTTCTCCGGCAGCCTGTATGCGATGGCGCTCACCGGGGTGCGGGGGCTGGGGGCGGTCACGCCGTTCGGTGGCGTGGCGTTTCTCGCGGGGTGGATTGTCCTCGCGTGGGCGTGCTGGCGGGGCTGATCGGTCATCGGGCTGGCAATCCCCCTCGCCCCGCTTGCGGGGAGAGGGCTGGGGTGAGGGGGCGCGTCCGTGGCCACATCCCCGGGGTCAGACCCCGATGAAGCCGGGGTCTGACCCCGGGCGTCAGCGCTTCTCCGCCACGCCGAGCACTTCCCGCAACAGCACGGCCGCCGCCTTCTGGATCGGGGTGGCCGGCCGCACCGCCGACGTCGCCAGTCCCAGCGAACTCTTGAGCGCCGGCTGCACGATCGGGCGCACCTGCAGGCGATCCTCCATCTCCCCGGCCGGCACGGCACGTGCGGGCAGGATCGCGTAGCCCTGGCCCTCGGCCGCGAGTTCGATGATCGCGGTGATCGCGTCGACCTCGAGCGCCACCTGCGGCCGCAGGCCGAGCGCCGCGAGCCGCGACTCGACCAGCGTGCGGATCGCGTGCGGCCGGTTCGGAATGATGAGCGGATAGCGCGGCAGGTCGCGCAGCCGCACGGTGCGCGCGTGCACCACGCGCGTCGCGCTGCCGATGAGGCACAGTTCCTCCTCGGCGAGCGGCTCGATCGTGACGGTCGCCGTGCCCTGCGCGTTGTAGAGGACGCCGATGTCCGCGCGGCCGATCGTCACCCACTCGATCACGTCGACCGAGAGCCCCTCGACGATGCTCGCCGTGGCCTCCGGGAACCGCCGGCGGAACTCGCGCACCAGCGCTGCGGTGTGCAGCCGGGCGATGGTCGGCGGCAGCCCGAGCGTCACGTGGCCCGCGGCCTCGTGCCGCAGCCCGTCCACTTCCAGCCTCGCGCGCTCCACCTGCTGCAGGATGCTGCGGGCGTGGTCGAGGAGGCGCCGGCCGGCTTCGGTCGGCACGGCGCCGCGGCCGTTACGCAGCAGGAGCGACTGCCGCAACTCCACCTCCAGCGCGCGGATCTGGCGGCTGATGGCCGGCTGCGCGACGTCGAGCACGCGCGACGCCCGGCTGAAGCTGCCCAGGTCGGCCACGCTGACGAAGTATTCGAGCTGCTTGAGGTCCACGCCGCCACCCATGCCGAAACGGCATAACTGCTAGTGTAACCGACGACTTTCGTCAATGCCCGGCGGCTCGCACAATGGGCGCCGGACATGGATTCCGGCGGAGGAGGCACGATGAGCGAATTCGGTACGGTCGGCGTGGTGAAGCGGACGATCGAGCGGGCGGACCCGGCGGCGGTCGCGAAGCTGCGCCACTTCGGCGTGGCGACGGTCCACGAGGCGCAGGGCCGCACCGGCCTCATGAAGCCCACCATGCGTCCCGCCTGGCCGGGCGCGTACGCCTGCGGCACCGCGGTGACCGTGCTTGCGCAGCCCGGCGACAACTGGATGCTGCACGTGGTCGCGGAGCAGGTCCGCGAGGGCGACTTCGTGATCGTCGCCTGCACGTCGGACAACGACGACGGCATGTTCGGCGACCTTCTCGCGACGTCGTTCCGCGCGCGCGGCGCGGTCGGCCTCGTGATCGACGCCGGGGTGCGCGACGCGCGCACGCTCGCCGAGATGAAGTTCCCGGTGTGGTCGAAGGCGATCCACGCGCGCGGCACCGTCAAGGCCACGGTGGGTTCGGTGAACGTGCCGGTGGTGTGCGCGGGCATGCTGGTCAACCCCGGCGACGTCGTGATCGCCGACGACGACGGCGTCGTGGTCGTGCCGCGGGCGCGCGCCGCGGACGTCGCGGTGGCCGCCGAGGCCCGCGAGAAGAAGGAGGACGCCACGCGCAAGCGCCTCGCCGCCGGCGAGCTCGGCCTCGACATCTACGGCATGCGCGAGGCGCTCGCGAAGGCCGGCTTGAAGTACATCGACTGACGCGGCGGACGCATGGATCCGGACTGGCTCTGCTTCCACCCCAACCCGAGCAAGCCGCGCTACGTGCCGCCGCCGGGGGCGGTCGACGCGCACTGCCACGTGTTCGGCCCCGCCGCGCAGTTCCCGTTCGCGCCCGGCCGCAAGTACACGCCGTGCGACGCGCCGAAGGAGAAGCTCTTCGAGTTGCGCGACTACCTGGGCTTCTCGCGCAACGTGATCGTGCAGGCGACCTGCCACGGCAACGACAACCGCGCGCTCGCCGACGCGCTCGTGCACTCGCACGGGCTCGCGCGCGGCGTGGCGTCGGTCGGCCGCGACGTGACCGACGCGGAACTGCGCGACCTGCACGCTGCCGGCGTGCGCGGCACGCGCTTCAACTTCGTGAAGCGGCTGGTCGACTTCACGCCGCGCGAGGTGCTGGCGGAGATCGCGCAGCGCATCGCGCCGCTCGGCTGGCATGTCGTCGTGTACTTCGAGGCGCAGGACCTGCCCGAGCTGTACGACTTCTTCACGTCGCTGCCGACCACGGTGGTGGTCGATCACATGGGCCGGCCGGACGTCGCGCAGCCGGTCGAGGGGCCGGAGTTCCAGCGCTTCGTCGGCATGATGCGCGACCACCCGAACATCTGGTCGAAGGTGAGCTGCCCCGAGCGGCTGTCGCAGTCGGGCCCGCCGACCTACGACGACGTGATCCCGTTCGCGCGCCACCTGGTCGAACGCTTCCCCGACCGCGTGCTGTGGGGCACCGACTGGCCGCACCCCAACATGAAGTCCCACATGCCCGACGACGGCGCGCTGGTCGACGTGATCCCGCGCGTCGCGCCCACGGCCGACCTGCAGCGGCGGCTGCTCGTCGACAACCCCATGCGTCTCTACTGGAACGACTGACCGGAGCCTCTTTATGCGCATCTGTCTCGCCGGTGCCGGCGCGTTCGGCATCAAGCACCTCGAAGGCCTCGCGAAGATCGACGGCGTGCAGGTCACCTCGCTCGTCGGGCGCACGCTGGACGCCACGCAGGAGGTGGCGAAGCGGTTCGGCATCGGTCACGTCACGACCGACCTGAACGAGAGCCTCGCCCGCTCCGACGTGGACGCGGTGATCCTGGCCACGCCGACCCAGATGCACGCGCAGCAGGGCGTGGCGTGCCTCGAGGCGGGCAAGCACGTGCAGATCGAGATCCCGCTCGCGGACAGCCTCGCGGGCGCGGAAGCGGTGCTCGCGGCGCAGCAGCGCACGGGGCTCGTCGCGATGGTCGGGCACACCCGCCGCTTCAACCCGAGCCACCAGTGGGTGCACAAGCGGATCGCGGGCGGCGGGTTCCACCTGCAGCAGATGGACGTGCAGACGTATTTCTTCCGCCGCACCAACATCAACGCGCTCGGCCAGCCGCGCTCGTGGACCGACCACCTGCTGTGGCACCACGCCGCCCACACGGTGGACCTCTTCCGCTACCAGGCCGGCAGCGACATCACGATCGCGCAGGCCGTCCAGGGTCCGATCCACCCGGTGCTCGGCATCGCGATGGACATGTCGATCCAGCTGAAGGCGGCGTCCGGCGCGATCTGCACGCTGTCGCTGTCCTTCAACAACGACGGCCCGCTCGGCACCTTCTTCCGCTACATCGGGGACACGGGCACGTACATCGCCCGCTACGACGACCTCTTCGACGGCAAGGAGCAGAAGATCGACGTGTCGCAGGTCGACGTGTCGATGAACGGCATCGAGCTGCAGGACCGCGAGTTCGTCGCGGCGATCCGCGGGAAGCGCGAGCCCAACGCCTCGGTGGCGCAGGTGCTGCCGTGCTACCGGACGCTCGCCGCGCTCGAGGCGCAGCTCGCGGCGCAGGGCTAGGAGGAGGGGATCATGGGGACCACGCAGCGCGACTACGGCATCCCGGGGACGCCGATCTTCGACGGCACGATGGCGCGGAAGGGCTATGCGCTCAACCGCATGTGCTACTCGTTCAACAGCAAGGACAACCGCGACGCGTTCGTGCGCGACGAGGACGCCTACTGCCGCCGGTACGGGCTCGACGAGGCGCAGCGCGCGGCGGTCGCCCACCGCAACGTGCTGGAGCTGATCGCCGCGGGCGGCAACATCTACTTCCTCGCGAAGTTCGCGGGGATTCTCGGCCTGGACGTGCAGGACATCGGCGCCCAGCAGACCGGCATGACCAAGGACGCGTTCAAGGCCATGCTCGTGGACCAGGGGAGGTGAGCATGGCAACCGTCGTCGGCTCGGTGATGAGCTCGCACGTGCCCGCGATCGGCGGCGCGATCGCGAAGGGGATCGAGGACAGCGACTACTGGCGCCCGTTCTTCTCGGGCTTCCCGCCGGTGCGGGAGTGGCTGGGCAAGGTGAAGCCGGACGTGGCCGTCGTATTCTACATGGACCACGGCCTCAACTTCTTCCTCGACAAGATGCCGACCTTCGCCATCGGCGCGGCGGCCGAGTACCGCAACGCGGACGAGGGCTGGGGGCTGCCGACGCAGCGGTCGCTGCGCGGCGACGCGGCGCTGTCGTGGCACATCGTCGAGCAGCTGGTGGCCGACGAGTTCGACATCTGCACGTGCCAGGAGATGCTGGTCGACCACGCGTGCATCATCCCGTTCCAGCTCCTGTATCCCGGCGGCGGCGACTGGCCGCTGCGCATCGTTCCCATCACCATCAACCACGTGCAGCACCCGCTGCCGTCGCCGAAGCGCTGCTACGCGCTCGGGCAGTCGGTGGGCCGGGCGCTCGCCTCGTGGCAGGAGGACGCGCGCATCCTCGTGCTGGGCACCGGCGGCCTCTCCCACCAGCTCGACGGCACGCGCGCCGGGTTCATCAACAAGCCGTTCGACATGATGTGCCTCGACGCGCTGGTGGACGACCCGGCGAAGCTCAACTCGCTCTCGGCGCTCGACGTCGTGCGCGAGGCGGGCGCGCAGGGCACCGAGCTCATGGCGTGGATCGCCGCGCGCGCCGCCCTCCCGGGCCGCGTGACGCGCGTCCACCAGCACTACCACGTCCCCATCTCCAACACCGCCGGCGCGGTGCTGGCGCTCGCCAACGACGGCGCGGCGCTCGCCAGGGCCGCCTGACCCCATGATCATCGACTGCCACGGCCACTACACCACCGCTCCCGCCGCCCTCGAGGCGTGGCGCAAGCTGCAGATCGCGGCGCTGCCGGACCCCGGCAAGGGCCCCAAGGTGTCGGACCTCGCCATCGGCGACGACGAGATCCGCGCGAGCCTCGAGAACGCGCAGCTCAGGATGCAGCGCGAACGGGGCACCGACGTCACCATTTTCTCGCCGCGCGCGAGCTTCATGGCGCACCACATCGGCAACGAGGCGACGAGCCGCGACTGGTCGCGGCTGTGCAACGACCTCGTGCACCGCGTGTGCCAGCTCTACCCGGACAACTTCGTCGGCGTGTGCCAGCTGCCGCAGTCGCCGGGGGTGCCGCCCGAGCGCTGCATCGAGGAGCTCGAGCGCTGCGTCAACGAACTCGGCATGATCGGCTGCAACCTCAACCCCGATCCGTCGGGCGGGCACTGGAAGGAGCCGCCGCTCACCGACCGCTGGTGGTATCCGCTGTACGAGAAGATGGTCGAGCTCGACGTGCCCGCGATGGTGCACGTGAGCACCTCGTGCAACCCCTGCTTCCACGCGACCGGCGCGCACTACATCAACGCCGACACGACCGCGTTCATGCAGTTCCTGACGAGCGACCTCTTCCGCGACTTCCCGACGCTCAAATTCATCATCCCGCACGGCGGCGGTGCGGTTCCCTATCACTGGGGCCGCTACAAGGGCATGGCGCAGGACATGAAGCGGCCGCCGTTGAAGGAGCTGCTGCTCAACAACGTGTTCTTCGACACCTGCGTGTACCACTATCCGGGGATCGAGCTGCTCGCCAAGGTGATCCCGGTCGACAACATCCTGTTCGCGTCGGAGATGGTCGGCGCGGTGCGCGGGATCGACCCGGACACGGGCCACTACTACGACGACACCAAGCGGTACGTGGATCAGCTGCAGGCGCTGTCGGAGGCGGATCGCACCAAGATCTTCGAGGGGAATGCGCGGCGGGTGTTCGGGCGGTTCGGGAAGCGCACGGCACGGGAAGTGAACCGGGTCGGTTGAGATTCTCGGCGGGGCGACTGCCCCTCACCCCAGCCCTCTCCCCGCCAGCGGGGAGAGGGAGAAGAAGCGTCGGCGCCCGCGGGCCGGCCGCCGCGTGTACGACGCTCGGTTTTGCGTCAACTGGAGCAAATCGTCGGGCTCCGCCCGCGATTTGACCCACTTCAGCTTCTCGTCGGCCACTCGGCGTCGAGACTTGTCCAAGGGTGCGCGGCGTTAGCCTTGCGCACCCTTCTGACTAATCCACCTTCGCCCCCGACTCCTTCACCACCTTCGCCCACTTCGTGGTCTCCGCCGCGATGTGCTTCTGGAAGTCCTCAGGCGTCAACCCCGACGCCGCGATCGCGCCCTGCGACGCGAGCTTCTCCTTCGCCTCCGGCGTGGCGAGCCACTTCGCCACTTCCCCGTTGACCTTCGCGATCGCCTCCTTCGGCGTGCCGGCGGGCGCGAGCAGCCCGAACCACGACGACGCCTCGAACCCGGGCAGTCCCGCCTCGGCCACCGTCGGCACGTCCGGCAGCGCCGTGGACCGCTCGGCGCTGGTCACGGCGAGCGCCTTGAGCTTCCCGCCCTTGATGAGCGCGAGCGACGAGGGCAGGTTGTCGAACATGATCTGCACCTGCCCGCCCACGAGGTCCTGCAGCGCGGGGGCACTGCCCTTGTACGGGACGTGCGTGATCTGCAACCCGGTCATCGTCTTGAAGAGCTCGCCCGAGAGGTGGATCGACGTCCCGCTGCCGGACGAGGCGAAGTTCACCTTGCCCGGGTTCGCCTTGATGTAGGCGATCAGCTCCTGCACGCTGTTCACCGGCAGCGATGGATTCACCACCAGCACGTTCGGCACGCCGGCGACCAGGATCACGGGGGCGAAGTCCTTCACGTGGTCGTAGGGCAGCTTCGCGTACAGGCTCGGGTTGATCGCGTGCGTGCCGACCGTGCCCATCAGGAACGTGTAGCCGTCGGGCGCCGACTTCGCGACCAGCTCCGCGCCGATGTTGCCGCCCGCGCCGGGCCGGTTGTCGACCACCGCCGCCTGCCCGGTGGTCTCCGTGAGCTTCGCCGCGACCGCGCGCGCGAGGATGTCGGTGGTGCCGCCGGCCGGGAAGGGCACCACGATGCGGATCGGCTTCACCGGATACGGCGCCTGGGCGGATGCCAGCGACGCCAGCGCGGCGAGCGCCGCGACCCCAACTGCGCGAACGAGCGAGCGGACCATCGTTTCCTCCATGCGTCGCCGTCTTGGGGGCGATCGCGTGACGTCCCGCGGCGGCCGCTGCCGCCGCGGTCAAGCAGCCGTCAATCCACCTTCGCGCCCGACGCCTTGACGATGCGGGCGTACTTCGCGAGTTCCTTCTGGATGAACGCCGCGAACTCGGCCGGCGTGTCGGGCGCGGGCTCGGCGCCGTCGGCCATGATCTTCTCGCGCACCTCGGGCGAGTTCAGGATCTTCGTGACGTCGGCGTTCCACTTCGCGACGATGGCGGGCGGGGTGCCGGCCGGCGCGAAGAAGCCGTACCACGTCGAGATGTCGAAGCCGGGCAGGCCGGCCTCCGCCATCGTCGGCAGGTCGGGGACGAGCTTGCTGCGCTGCCCGGTGGTCACCGCGAGCGCCTTCAGCTTGCCGGCCTTCACCTGCGCCATCGCGTTGGCGAGGTTGTCGAACATGAACTGGGTGTCGCCCGCGAGCAGCGCCTGCGTGGCCGGTGCGCCGCCCTTGAACGGGATGTGCACGGCGTCGGTGCCCGTCTCGACCTTGTACAGCTCGCCGGCGAGGTGCCCGGCGCTCCCGTTGCTGCCGGAGCCGAACGACAGCTTGCCCGGGTTGGCCTTGGTGTACGCGATGAACTCCTTGACGTTGTTCACCGGCGAGTTCGCGTTGACCACCAGCACGTTGGGCGTGATCGCGATGAGCGTGATCGGCGCGAAGTCCTTCGCCGCGTCGTACGGCATCGTCTTGTAGAGGCTCGGGTTCACCGCGTGGGTCGACAGCGCGCCCATCAGGATGGTGTACCCGTCGGGCGGTGACTTGGCCACGAAGTCGGCACCGATGTTGCCGCCCGCGCCCGGCTTGTTCTCCACAACCACGGGCTGGCCCCACATCTCGGTCAGCTTCTGGGCGATGAGGCGCCCGGTGATGTCGAGCGACCCGCCCGGCGGGAACGGGACGACCATCTTCACGGTCTTCGTCGGGTAAGCCTGCGCCCACGCGGGGGCGGCGAGTGCTGCTCCGCACAATGCGACGACGCCCACGAGCACGCGGGCGACCACCGCCGGATTCGTAACACGATGTAACAGCGTGCCCACGTCGCAACTCCCTCCCATGCCGGTCCTCGAACGATTCTAGCAAGAGCGTGGGAGGGCGGCGGTCGGGCGGCCGCCGTCTGGCGGCATCACGGGGCGGCGCGCATAATGCGCGGTTACGCACGACGGGCCGCCACTCCCGTCGCACCCTTCCTCTCCTGACGCAACCGATGAGCAAAACCGCCGTCTTCATTGTCGCCCTCGTGATTGCCGTGCTCGCCGCAGGCGGCGGCTACTGGTTCGGCCAGCAGAAGGGCGGGGCTCCGGCGCCGGCCGGTGGACCCCCGGGCGGCATGGCGGCTGCGGGCGGCGGCGGTCCCGGCAAAGGCGGTGGCCCGGGCGGTGGTCCCGGTGCGGGTGGCCCGCCCCCGGTCGCGGTCGAGGTGGCGAAGGTGGCGACGGAGTCGATGCCGCAGTCCATCACCGCGGTGGGGAGCCTGCGCTCCGACGAGTCGGTGACGCTGCGCCCGGAGAGCGCCGGCCGCATCGCCGCGATCACCTTTCAGGAAGGACAGCGCGTCACCAAGGGCGAGCCGCTGGTGAAGCTCGACCCGGCGATCCCGCAGGCCGAGGTGCAGCAGGCGCGGGCCAACCTCGTCCTCGCGAAATCGAAGTTCGACCGCGCCGTGGACCTGGCCAAGCGCAACTACATCTCGGGCCAGGCCAAGGACGAGGCGGAGAACAACCTCAAGGTCGCGGAAGCCGCCGTGCAGCTCGCCGAGGCGAAGCTCGCGAAGACCGAGATCCGGGCGCCGTTCTCCGGGATCATCGGCCTGCGGTCGGTGTCCACCGGCGACTACGTGAAGGAAGGCGCCGACCTCGTGAACCTCGAGTCCATCGATCCGCTGAAGGTGGACTTCCGCGTTCCTGAAACGTACCTGCGGCAGGTGCAGGCGGGCCAGCCGATGGAGGTCACGCTCGACGCGCTTCCGGGCAAGCTGTACGAAGGGAAGGTGCTCGCCGTGAACCCGCTGGTGGATGCGGCGGGGCGCTCGGTGGTGATCCGCGCGCAGGTGCGCAACCAGGACAACACGCTGCGGCCCGGCATGTTCGCGCGCGTGCGCCTCATCACGAAGGAGCGGGCCGACGCGATGGTGCTGCCCGAGCAGGCGCTGGTGCCGCAGGGCACCGAGCAGTACGTGTTCAAGGTCCTCGACGGCAAGGTCGCCCGGGTGAAGATCGAGACCGGCCAGCGCCGCGACGGCAAGGTCGAGGTGGTGTCGGGCCTTGCCCCCGGCGACACGGTGATCACCGCCGGCCAGCTCAAGCTGCGCGACGGCGCCGCCGTCGCGGTGGCCCGCGGCGAAGGCAAGCCGGCGACGCCCGCGGCCGGCGGCGCGCCGACCGTCGGCGCCGACGCGGGCGCGCCGCCCGGCGCCGCCCCGGTGTAGGCGGACGGCGCGCCGCCGCGCCCGCCGAAGACCAGATCCCACGGCATCACGCGCAAGGAGGCGCTCCGTGACGCTGCCCGAGATATGCATCAAGCGGCCGGTCTTCGCGACCGTGCTCTCGCTCGTCATCCTGCTGGTCGGCCTGATCTCCTACCAGCGCCTCTCGGTGCGCGAGTACCCGCGCATCGACGAGCCCGTCGTGAGCGTCAACACGACCTACCGCGGGGCGTCGGCGGAGGTGGTCGAGTCGCAGGTCACCAAGATCCTCGAGGACTCGCTGTCGGGCATCGAAGGCGTCGAGATCATGACCTCGCAGAGCCGCTCGGAGCGCTCGCAGATCAACGTGCGGTTCTCGCTCTCCCGCAACCCGGACTCGGCCGCGGCCGACGTGCGCGACAAGGTCTCGCGCGTGCGTGCCAAGCTGCCGGACGCGGTCGACGAGCCCGTCATCGCGAAGGTCGAGGCGGATTCCTTCCCCGTGATCTACATCGCGGTCCAGGCGGGCAGCCTCTCTCCCCTCGAGGCCTCGGACTACGTCGCGCGCTACATCAAGTCGCGCCTCTCCGTGCTCCCCGGGGCGGCCGACGTGCGCATCTTCGGCGAGCGGCAGGTGTCGATGCGCGTCAACATCGACCGCACGCGCCTCGCCGGCTACAAGCTCACCGTGCAGGACGTCGAGGATGCGATCCGCCGCCAGAACGCGGAGATTCCCGCGGGCCGCATCGAGTCGAACACGCGCGAGTTCACGGTGGTCGCCGAGACGGACGTGTCCTCGCCCGAGCAGTTCAACAACATCATCATCGCCAACGTCGGCGGCTACCCGGTGCGCATCCGCGACGTCGGCAATGCGCAGGTGGGCGCGCTCGACGACCGCTCGATCTCCCGCTACAACGGCAAGCCGTCGCTCAACATCGGCGTCATCAAGCAGGCGGTCGCCAACCCGCTCGAACTGTCCAACGCGGTGAAGGCGGAGGTCGACAAGATCAACGAGAACCTGCCGGCGGGCATGAAGCTCGTGGTCGCGTACGACACGTCGGTGTTCATCGACCGCTCGATCAAGTCGGTGTTCAGCACCATCGCCGAGGCGATCATCCTCGTCGTCCTGGTGATCTTCTTCTTCCTGCGCAGCCTCCGCGCCACGATCATCCCGATCGTTACCATTCCCGTTTCCCTGATCGGCGCCTTCGCGCTGATGTACTTCTTCGGCTTCACGATCAACACGCTGACGCTGCTGGCGATGGTGCTCGCCATCGGCCTCGTCGTGGACGACGCCATCGTGGTGCTGGAGAACATCTTCCGTCACATCGAGGAGGGGATGCCGCGCAAGGAAGCGGCGATGCAGGGCAGCAAGGAGATCGCCTTCGCGGTGATCGCCATGACGCTCACGCTGACCTCGGTCTTCGCGCCGCTCGCGTTCGCGACCGGCCGCACCGGGCGCCTGTTCATCGAGTTCGCACTGACGCTGGCCGGCGCGGTCATGACGTCCGGCTTCATCGCGCTGACGCTGACGCCGATGATGTGCTCGTTGCTGCTGCGCCACCAGGCGAAGCACTCGTGGATCTACAACAAGATCGAGGCCGGCTTCGACGCGTTCACGGAAGGCTACCGGTGGCTCCTCACCCACCTGCTGCACGCGCGCTGGATCGTCGCGGTGGGCTGGGTCGCCACGCTCGCCGCGGGCGGGTGGCTGTTCATGCACCTCAAGGCGGAACTCTCGCCGGTGGAGGACCGCGGCGTGGTCTTCGGCCTGGTCACCGCGCCACAGGGCTCCACGCCGCAGTACACGGCCGACCAGCTGAAGCCCATCGAGGGCTTCTACGCGGACGTGCCCGAGGCGTTCGCGTACACCGCGATCTCCGGATTCCCGACCGTGGTGGACGGCAACGCGGTCCTGCGGTTGAAGCCGTGGGAGGAGCGCAAGCGCAGGCAGCAGGACATCGCGGACGAACTGCGCCCGAAGTTCGCGTCGATCCCGGGGGCGCTCGCCTTCCCCATCAATCCCCCGTCGCTCGGCCAGAGCTTCCGCTCCACGCCGATCGAGTACGTGATCATGTCGCAGGTTCCGTACGCGGAGCTTCAACGCGTCGTCGACCGCTTCCTCGACGAGGCGCGCAAGATCCCCGGTGTGCAGAACCTGCAGACCGACCTGCGCCTCAACACGCCCGAGGTGCGCGTCAACATCAACCGCGACAAGCTGGGCGACATCGGCGTCAACGTCGACACCGTCGGCCGCACCCTGGAGACGATGCTCGGCGGGCGGCAGGTGACGCGCTTCAAGCGAGACGGCGAGCAGTACGACGTGATCGTGCAGGTCGCGCCGGTGGATCGCACCACCCCGGCCGACATCAGCGACATCTACGTGCGCGCCCGCGACGGAAGCATGGTCCAGCTCGCCAACCTCGTGAACGTGAAGGAGGGCGTGGCGCCGCAGTCGCTCAATCACTTCAACCGGCTGCGGGCGGTCAAGATCACGGGCACGCTCGCGCCGGGCTACACCATCGACGAGGCCCTCAAGGCGCTGGACGCCACCGCCCGACAGGTGCTGCCGCCCACCGCCCAGACGAGCCTCGACGGCCAGTCCCGCGAATACCGCTCCTCGGGCAGCGAGATCTACTTCACATTCGTGCTGGCGCTGTTCTTCATCTACCTCGTGCTGTCCGCGCAGTTCGAGAGCTTCGCGCACCCGTTCGTGATCATGCTGTCGGTGCCGCTGTCCATGACCGGCGCCCTATTCGCCCTCTGGCTGACCGGTGGGACGCTCAACATCTACAGCCAGGTCGGCCTCATCACGCTGGTGGGCCTCATCACGAAGCACGGCATCCTGATCGTCGAGTTCGCGAACCAGCTGCGGGCGAAGGGCGAGCCCCTCATGCAGGCGATCGTCGACTCCGCGACGCTGCGCCTGCGCCCGATCCTCATGACCACCGGCGCCATGGTGCTGGGCGCACTGCCGCTGGCGCTCGCGCACGGCGCGGGCGCCGAGTCGCGCACCCAGATCGGCTGGGTGATCGTCGGCGGGATGTCCTTCGGGACGCTCCTCACGCTCTTCGTGGTGCCCGTCGCCTACTCGATCGTCGCGCGCAAGGCGCACGTCGAAGGGCATGGGATCGACCTCACCGCCCCGCCGCCTCTGCCGGCGGGACACCACGCGCCGGTGCCGGGGAACGCCGACTGAGTTGTCGGCTCTGCGGATAGGCCAGGAGGGTGGGCCAGCCTGACGGCGCCCACCCTTCGAGAAGTCCACGACGCCGAGTGGCGTGCGCGACGCTGAAGTGGGGCAAATCGCGGACGCAGCCCGACGATTTGCGCTGGAAACGACTGGAAGCGACGAACGTCGTGCGGAGGGCTGGGCCATCGTTCAGCGGCATTTGGCCACAGCTTCCCTCGGCCCTTGATCCGGAGATCGTCGGGCTCCGCCCGCGATTTCCGTCAGTTCGGCGTTTGCGGCAGGCTTCCAGCGTCCGGGTTTTTCCAAGGGGGCGCGCCGTCGGGCCTGCGCCCCCTTCGGACTTATTTAGTAGAATTGCCACAGAATGCTGCTGGAATGGCCGCAGAACGCCACCGGCAATTCACCCTCACGAGGAGATCCACATGAAGGGAACCGTCACCGGCTTCGCGCGTGCCGCGCTGGCCGTCGCTCTGTTCGGCACGGCGCTGTCCGCCAGCGCGCAGACCGAGATCCAGTTCTGGCATTCCATGACCGGCGCCCTGGGCGACCGCGTCGGCGACCTCGCCAAGCGCTTCAACGACAGCCAGAAGGACTACAAGGTCGTGCCGGTGTTCAAGGGCACGTATCCGGAATCGATGGCCGCCATGGTCGCCGCGACGCGCGCGGGCAACCCGCCGCACATCATCCAGATCTTCGAGGTCGGCACGGCGACCATGATGGCGTCGGGCAAGGCGATCAAGCCGGTGTACGAGGTGATGGCGGCGGGCGGCGAGAAGTTCGACGCCAAGGCGTACATCCCCGCCGTCGCGTCGTACTACTCGACCCCGCAGGGCCAGATGCTGTCGTTCCCGTTCAACAGCTCGACGGTGGTCTTCTACTACAACAAGGACGCGTTCAAGAAGGCGGGCCTCGATCCCAACAACCCGCCGAAGACGTGGCCCGCGGTGACCGCCGCGGCGGCCAAGCTCAAGGTCGCGGGCGAGAAGTGTGGCTACACCACCGGCTGGCCGTCGTGGGTGCAGTACGAGACGTTCAGCGCGTGGCACGACATGCCGTTCGCGTCCAAGCAGAACGGCTTCGCCGGCAGCGACGCGCGGCTCGAGATCGTCAACCCGCTGCAGATCAAGCACATCGAGAACCTCGTCGACTGGTCGAACAAGGGCTACTTCACGTACGCCGGCCGCACCAACGAGGGCGAGGCGAAGTTCTACAGCGGCGAGTGCCCGATGATGACGTCGAGCTCGGCCGCGTACGCCAACATCAAGCGCAACGCAAAGTTCGACTGGGGCATCGCCACGCTGCCGTACTATCCGGACGCGCCGGGCGCCCCGCAGAACACGATCATCGGCGGCGCCTCGCTGTGGGTGATGAACGGCAAGAAGCCGGAGGAATACAAGGGCGTGGCGAAGTTCTTCACGTTCCTGTCCTCGCCGGAGATCCAGGCCCAGTGGCACCAGGAGACCGGCTACCTGCCGATCACCATGGCCGCCTACGAGCTGACCAAGAAGTCGGGCTTCTACGACAAGAACCCCGGCACCAACGTCTCGGTCGAGCAGATGATCGTCAAGACCACGAAGAACTCCCGCGGCGTGCGCCTCGGCAACTTCGTGCAGGTGCGCGACGCCATCCAGGAGGAACTGGAGGCCGCGCTCGCCGGCAAGAAGACGGCGAAGGAGGCGGTCGAAGCCGGGCAGAAGCGCGGCAACGAGATCATCGAGCGCTTCAACAAGGCACAGGGCAAGGGCTGACGCCCGGTCCGTGCCCCTGAGCGGGCCCGCACGACGCAACGAGGGGGGCATGCCGCGCGGCATGCTCCCCGCCGTTGCGCCGGGCGCCCCGCCCGCCTAGCCGGCCATGGAAAAGCGCGCCCGCTTCGAGTCCCGCTGGCTGCCGTACCTGCTGGTGGCGCCGCAGATCGCGGTCACCGCGATCTTCTTCTTCTGGCCCGCGGGCGAGACGATCTGGCAGTCCCTGCTGCTGCAGGACGCGTTCGGCGCGAACACCCAGTTCGTCTGGTTCGACAACTTCACCGACCTCTTCCGCAACGAGGACTACCTCAACTCGTTCCGGATCACCGCGGTGTTCTCCGTGGCGGTCACGCTGATCGGGCTCACCGTCTCGCTGATCCTCGCCGCCTTCGCGGACCGCGTGATCAAGGCGGCGCCCCTCTACAAGACGCTGCTCATCTGGCCGTACGCGGTGGCGCCCGCCATCGCGGCGGTGCTGTGGCTGTTCCTGTTCAGCCCGACCCTCGGCCTCGTCGCGCACTGGCTGCGCTGGCTCGGCATCGCGTGGAATCCGCTGCTCAACGGCAACGACGCGATGATCCTCATCATCGTCGCGGCCGTGTGGAAGCAGATCTCGTACAACTTCCTGTTCTTCCTCGCCGGACTGCAGTCGATCCCGAAGTCGCTGATCGAGGCCGCGGCCATCGACGGTGCCGGCCCGGTCCGCCGGTTCGCGACGATCGTGTTCCCGCTGCTGTCGCCGACCACGTTCTTCCTGCTGGTGATCAACATCATCTACGCGTTCATCGAGACCTTCGCGATCGTGGACGCGGCCACCGGCGGGGGGCCGGCGCGGGCGACCGAGATCCTGGTGTTCAAGGTCTACAACGACGGCTTCAAGGGCCTCGACCTCGGCGGCTCGGCCGCGCAGTCCGCCGTCCTGATGGTGATCCTCGTCGCCCTGACGGTGTTCCAGTTCCGCTTCGTCGAGAAGAAGGTCCAGTACTGATGATCGAGAACCGGCCCTGGCTCACGTTCGTCTCGCACCTCGTCCTGATCGTGGGGGTGGCGATCGTCGCCCTGCCGCTGTACGTGACGTTCGTGGCCTCGACGCTGTCCGCCGAGGAGGTGCTGCAGGCGCCGATGCCGCTGCTCCCGGGCGACCGCATGTGGGAGAACTACTCGCAGGTGCTGGCGGCCGGGTCCGCGAACGGCTCCTCCGCGCCGGTCGGCCGGATGATGTTCAACAGCTTCGTGTCCGCCATGGTGATCGCGATCGGGAAGATCACGATCTCGCTCCTCTCGGCGTTCGCGATCGTGTACTTCCGGTTCCGGTTCCGCGGCTTCTTCTTCTGGATGATCTTCGTCACGCTGATGCTGCCGGTCGAGGTCCGCATCCTGCCGACGTTCAAGGTCGTGTCCGACCTCCACATGCTGGACAGCTACGCGGGGCTGACCATCCCGCTGATCGCGTCGGCCACCGCCACGTTCCTGTTCCGGCAGTTCTTCCTGACGATCCCCGACGAGCTCGCCGAGGCGGCGCGGATCGACGGCGCCGGTCCGATGCGCTTCTTCCGGGACGTCGTGATCCCGCTGTCGCGGCCGAACATCGCCGCGCTGTTCGTGATCCTGTTCATCTACGGCTGGAACCAGTACCTGTGGCCGCTGCTGATCACCACCCAGGAGTCGATGTACACGACGGTGATCGGCATCAAGCGGATGATCGCGGGCGGCGACGCCGCCACCGAGTGGCACCTCGTGATGGCCACGGCGGTGCTCGCGATGCTGCCGCCCGCGCTGGTCGTGATCCTGATGCAGAAGTGGTTCGTCAAGGGCCTCGTGGACTCGGAGAAATGAGCGCGGCGGCGACCGACGAGGACGTGGCGCGCATGGCCGGCGAGGTGGCGCGCAACCGCGACGTGCTGCTGCGCCTGCTGTCGGTCACCGCGTCGCTGGCCGGCCTGTGCATGGCCGCGCTCGGGTTCATCGAGTACGGCTCCCCCCAGGCGACGCTGCGCACCTTCGCGGACGAGATCATCGCGCTCGACGCGCTGCTGTTCGTGGTCTGCGTCTACCTCATCCTGTGGGCGCTGCGCACGAAGGACGTCCCGCGCGCCTACTGGCTCGGCCGGGTCATCGACTGGGTGTTCCTCGGCTCGCTCACGTCCATGCTGCTGGCGGCGGCGTACATCGTGTACTGGGTCTTCTAGGCGACGACATGGCGAAAGTCGAATTCCGCGACGTCCGCAAGAGCTACGGCGAGCTCGAGGTCATCCACGGGGTGACCACCGACGTGGCCGACGGCGAGTTCATCGTCATCGTCGGTCCGTCCGGGTGCGGCAAGTCCACGCTGCTGCGCATGGTGGCAGGCCTCGAGGCGATCACGTCCGGCGAGATCCAGATCGGCGACCGCGTCGTCAACCGCCTGGAGCCCAAGGACCGGGACATCGCGATGGTGTTCCAGAACTACGCGCTCTACCCGCACATGAGCGTCTTCGAGAACATGGCATACGGGCTCAAGATCCGCGGCTTCGCCAGGGACGACATCCGCGCCCGGGTCGACCGCGCCGCGGAGATCCTGGAGCTCGGCCCGCTGCTCGACCGCAAGCCGCGGCAGCTCTCGGGGGGCCAGCGCCAGCGCGTGGCGATGGGCCGCGCGATCGTGCGCGAGCCCGCGGTGTTCCTGTTCGACGAGCCGTTGTCCAACCTCGACGCCAAGCTGCGCGTGCAGATGCGCTTCGAGATCCAGAAGCTGCACCGGCGTCTCGCCACGACCAGCCTCTACGTCACGCACGACCAGGTCGAGGCGATGACGCTTGCGCAGCGGATGATCGTGATGAACGCCGGCCGCGCCGAGCAGATCGGCTCGCCGATGGAGGTCTACGAGAATCCCGCCACGCTGTTCGTGGCCGGCTTCATCGGCTCGCCGGCGATGAACTTCCTGCCCGCCGCGGCCGAAGGCGGCTCGCGCTTCTCGCTTCTGGCCGGCGGCTCGGCGGTCGCGGCGGTGGGCGGCGCGCCGGCCGGCACGGCGGTGACCGTCGGCGTGCGGCCCGAGCATCTGTACCCGGTGGACGGTCCCGACGCGATGCTCGCCGGCGAGGTGGAGATGGTCGAGCAGCTCGGGGCCGACACCCTCGTCCACCTGGGCCACGGCAGCGCCACCGTCGTCGCCCGCATGGCCCACAACGGAAGCGTGAAGGTCGGCGACTCGATGCGCCTCGCCGCCGACCCGAGGCGCGTCTTCCTGTTCGACAGCGCGACCGGAGCGCGCATCCGATGACCCCGACCCTGCCTCCCTGGCCGTATCCCCGCCTGTGCGCCCACCGCGGCGCCGGCAAGATCGCCCCCGAGAACACGCTCACCGCGATGCGCGTCGGCCACGCGCACGGCTACGCGATGGTCGAGTTCGACGTGAAGCTCGCCGGCGACAACGTCGCGTTCCTGCTGCACGACGCGACGCTCGAGCGCACCACCCGCGGCCGCGGCCGCGCCGACGCGCTGCTGTGGCGCGAGCTGTCGCGGCTCGACGCCGGCGGCTGGCACTCCGCCAAGTACGCGGGCGAGATGATCCCCACCTTCGCCGCCATCGCGCGCTGGGCGCGCGCGCACGGCGTCGCCTGCAACGTGGAGATCAAGCCCACGCCGGGACGCGAGCGCGAGACCGGCGCCGCCGTCGCGATCGACGCGGCGTCGCTGTGGCGCGACGCCGAGGTGCCGCCGCTGCTGTCGTCGTTCGCGGAGGCCGCGCTCGCGGCCGCGCGCGACGCGGTGCCGGCGCTGCCGCGGGCACTGCTGCTGGACGAGCTGCCGCGCGACTGGCTGGAGCGCCTGCGTGCGCTGGAATGCGTCGCGCTGGACGCCAATCACCGGGCACTCACCGCGGAGATCGTGGCCGCCGCGCACCAGCACGGCCACCGCGTGTGCTGTTACACGCCGAACGATCCGGCGCGCGTCGCGGAGCTCGCGGCGTGGGGCGTGGACACCATCATCACCGACGCGATCGACGCCATTCCCGCCGACGCGCTCGGTTGAAGCCGGCCTAGGCGCTCTCGCGCACGTAGGTTCCGGGCGCCGGCCCCAGCGGGGGATACGCGTCGCTGCCCGCGCCC
The DNA here is from genome assembly GCA_046347715.1 of Burkholderiales bacterium. Classification (GTDB taxonomy): domain Bacteria; phylum Pseudomonadota; class Gammaproteobacteria; order Burkholderiales; family Casimicrobiaceae; genus VBCG01. The sequence goes on along the minus strand of JAXMFO010000003.1, from coordinate 14,157 downwards.
TTCGGCGCCGGGTGGCGCGCGCCGGCGTGCTGCGCGAGCCACTCGCTCCAGTGCGGCCACCAGCTGCCGGGCACCGAGTCGGCGCGCGCGAACCAGTCGTCGGCGTCGTCCGTGACGAGCTCGTTGCGCCAGTAGTTGCGCTTGCCGCCGGCCGGCGGATTCACGACCCCCGCGATGTGGCCGGAGGCGCCGAGCACGAAGGTCGCGTCGCCCCCGACCAGCGCGGTGGTCCTGTAGGCCGAGTGCCACGGCACGATGTGGTCCTCGCGCGACGCGTACACGTAGACCGGCATCGTCAGCTGGGAGAGGTCGACCGGCACGCCGCACATCGTCAGCGCGCGCGGCTCGCGCAGGCGGTTGTCGAGGTACATGTTGCCGAGGTAGTACACGTACATCGGCCCGGCGAGGTTGGTCGAGTCGCTGTTCCAGTACAGGAGGTCGAAGGCCGGCGGCGTCTCGCCCTTGAGGTAGTTGCCGACGACGTAGTTCCACACGAGGTCGTTGGCGCGCAGGCTCGCGAACGCGCCGGCGAGCTCGCTGCCCGCGATGCGCTGCCCCGCCATCAGCTGCGGCTCGCGCGAGGCCAGGAACTCGCGCGTCACGTACACGCCGATCTCGCCGGGGTCGGCGAAGTCGAGCATCGTGGTGAGGAACGTGGCGCTCGCGACACTCGTGTCGCGCCGCGCCGCGAGGACCGCGAGGGCGGAGGCGAGCAGCGTGCCGCCTACGCAGAAGCCCAGCGTGTTTACGGTCTTCGACCCCGAGATCTCGCATGCGACGCGGATGGCCGCGAGCGGGCCGAGGTCGAGGTAGTCGTCCCACGTGAGGCGGCCCAGCTCGGGCGGCACGTTGCGCCACGACAGCATGAACACCGTGTGCCCCTGCGCCACGGCGTGCGCGACGAACGAGTTCTGCGGCGTGAGGTCGAGGATGTAGTACTTGTTGATGCAGGGCGGCACGATCACGAGCGGGCGCCGGCCGACGGTCGGCGTGGTCGCGTCGTACTGGATCAGTTCGATCAGGTCGTTGCGGAAGACGACGCTGCCCGGGGTGGTCGCGATGTTGCGGCCGACCTCGAACGCGTGCTCGTCGGTCATCGTGATCCGGCCCTTCTGCGCGTCCTCGGCGAGGTTCTTCATGCCGCGCACGAGGCTCTCGCCCTCGGTGCGGATCGCCTTCGCGAGCACGTCCGGGTTGGTGGCCGGGAAGTTCGAGGGCGCGATGGCGTCGAGGTACTGCCGCGTGGCGAACTCCACGCGCCGGCGCTCGTCCTCGGGCAGCGGCGCCAGCCGCGCGAGTTGCCGCAGGTAATCGGCGTACAGGAGATACGACTGCATCACCAGCGAGAAGAACGGCTGCTGGTGCCATGCGCTGTCGCGGAAACGGCGGTCGCCCGGCGGTGGTGCAACCACCCCGGGCAGCTTGCCTTCCTTCGGTGCGGACATCGCCGCGCGCCACAGCGCCGTCAGCTTCGCCTGGTAGTCCGCCTGCACCGTGGCCATCTCCGGCACCAGCGTGGTGCCCGGCGCTGCGCCCGACGGGTCCGTGGCGAGCGGCAGCGGCCGCTTCCACCACTCGAACCACGCCTGCTGGGCATCGCGCCACTGTCCTGCGAGATTGGACCAGACGGAAGGATCGCGGGGGTCGAGAGGTGCCATGGATTGCCGCCGAAACGAACGCGCGCCGCGAACCGCCGCGACGCGCATGCGTGATGTTATCGTGAAGCCGTCGCCCGCGCACGCCTTCGCCAACGATTCATGCACGTCGTCGTCATCGCCTGGCTGTTCGTCATCGGCGTGATGGCGCTCGCGCTGTCGAGCACGCTCGCCGGCCTTGCGTGGTTCCTGGGCGTCGGCGTGCTGCCGGTGTGGCTGCTCGGGTGGCTTGCCCTGCGCCGCCGCCGCTCACGCCTCGAAGGCGACGTGGAAGCCCGCGATGATCGCGACCCCTAGCCCGATCGCGAGCATCTGGCGCGCGGTCTCGGTGGGCTCCGGCCGCCGGTGGAGGCTCGGGATGAGGTCCGCCACCGCCACGTAGAGCAGCGAGGCGGCCGCGACCGCGAGCACGGTCGGCAGCGCCTGCTGCATGTCCGCAAGCGCGTAGTAACCCGCGAGCGCGCCCGCGAGCGTGGCCGCGCCGGCCGCCATGTTGAAGAGGAATGCGCGCCCGCGCGTGAAGCCCGAGTGGATGAGCACCGCGAAGTCGCCGACCTGCTGCGGCACCGCGTGCGCGACGATGGCCACCGTCGTGGTGACGCCGAGGCGCACGTCGGTCAGGAAGGCGGCGGCGATGACCACGCCGTCGCAGAAATTGTGGACGCTGTTGCCGATCAGGATCATGAGCCCGGAGCGGCCGTGGTCGCCGTGCCCGTGGCCGTGTGCGTGCAGCGCGTGGTCGTGCTCGGTCTCGTCCGCGTCGTCGCGGTGGTCGTCGTGGCCGTGCGCGTGCCGCCACAGCACCAGCTTCTCCAGCAGGAAGAAGGCGAGGAGGCCGACCAGCACCGTCGTCATCACGCGCGAGGGCGTGCCCTCCTCGAGCGCGTGCGGAAGGAGTTCGATGAACACGGCCCCGAGCAGCGCGCCCACGGCGAACGACACGAGCCGCGAGATCCAGCCGGCGTGCAGCGCCAGCGTGGCGGCCGCCGCGAGGGTCGCGAGGAGCCCGCCGGCGACGGAGGCGAGGACGATGGTGGCGAGGACGGTCACGAGCGGGACCAGCGCGGGTGCGATGCCGCGCGGTGGTGCGCGGTGATCGGGCAGGGCGACGAGATGCGCATTATACGCACCGCGCCGGGCCGCCCCGCGGGCTCAGCCCGGCGCGCGCAGGAGCGCCAGTCGCTGCCGCTCCGCGTTGGCGAGGTGCTCGCGCATCGCGCGCCGGGCGCCGCCCGCGTCGCCGGCGCGGATCGCCTCCAGGATGCGCCGGTGCTCGCCGATGTTGTCGCGCCGGCGGCTGCCCGTGACGAACAGCGCCTCCATGCGCGCGGCAAGCGGATCGCGCTGTGCGCGCCACAGGTTCGCCACGACGTCGGCGAGCGCGGTGTTGCCGCTCGCCTGCGCGATGCGCACGTGGAACAGGCGGTCGCCCGCCGAGGGCGCGCGGTTCGCGCGCATGTCCGCCGCGAGGCGTTCGAACGCCTGCTCGATCGCCCGCACCTGCGCCGGCGTGGCGTGCCGCGCGGCGAGCGCCGCGGTCTCCGCCTCGACCACGCGCCGCGCGCGCAGGACGTCGAACGGGGCGCTCGCGTCCGCCGCGGCCGCGGGCGGCGCACGCCGGCGGCGGCGCGCGCGCACGTAGACGCCGGAGCCCACGCGGATCTCCACGTGGCCCTCGAGCTCGAGCGCGGACAGCGCCTCCCGCAGCGAGGAGCGGGACACCGCGAGGCGCCGCGCGAGCTCGCGTTCGCCCGGCAGCCGCTGCCCGGGCACGAACTCGCCGGCGTCGATCGCCGCGGCGCTCGTGTCGGCGATGCGCCGGTACAGGCGCGGCGCGGCGATGGGGGCGAGCGGCATGCCCGGGAGTGTGCCATCGCGCGCCGGCCCCCGGTCAAGCCACGGGTTGACAGCGGCCGACCCGCCGCGTAGCGTGCCGCCGGAACCGGTCTGGAAAACAGACCAGTCGCCGGCGCGGCACCCGGGCCGCCGGCACCCACGGAGACCGACCCCATGCCTGCTGCCTCCCCCGGCGCGCTGCGCGTCCTCGCGCTGCCCCTCGTGGCCCTCGCCTGCGCCATCGCACCCGCCGCGGCCCACGCGCAGGCCTGGCCGGCGAAGCCGATCCGGCTGGTCGTGCCGTTCGCCCCGGGCGGCGCCTCCGACGTCCTCGCCCGCCTCGTCGGCCAGAAGCTCGCCGAGCGCGTGGGTCAGCCGGTCGTGGTCGAGAACAAGCCGGGAGCCGCCACCACCCTCGGCGCGGCGGAGGTCGCCAAGGCGCCCGCCGACGGCTACACGATCATGCTGGCGCCGGCGCCGTTCGTGATCGCGCCGCTCATGTACCCGAAGCTCACGTACGACGCGGCGAAGGACTTCACCGGCGTCGCGCTGCTCGCGAGCTCACCGCTCATCCTGACCGCGCATCCGTCGGTGGGCGCGTCCACGCCGCAGGAACTGCTGGCGCTCGCCAAGGCGAAGCCGGGATCGATCATGTACGCGTCCCCGGGCAACGGCAGCGTGCCGCACCTCGCCACCGAGCTCTTCAAGCTGCGCACCGGAACCGACTTCACGCACGTCCCGTACAAGGGCGGCGGCCCGGCGGTGACCGACCTCGTCGCCGGCCACGTCGGTGTCATGTTCGCGAGCCCGATCGAGGTCTCGCAGTACGTGGAGGCCGGCAAGCTGAAGTACATCGTCGCGAGCACGCGCGCCCGCGTGCCCACGCTACCCAACGTGCCGACCGTGGCGGACCTCGGCATCAAGGACTTCGACGTGGTCGCGTGGTTCGGCATTGTCGCGCCCGCGGGCACGCCCAGGGACATCGTCGGCCGGATGTCGACCGAGATCGGGCGCATCCTCGCCGCGCCGGACATCCGCGAGAAGTTCGCGGCGCAGGGCGCGGAGATCACGTTCCTGCCGGCCGACGAGTTCGACCGCTTCCTCGCCCGCGAGCGTGAGCAGTGGGCGCAGGCGGTGAAGGTGTCCGGCGCGAAGATCGACTGAGGCGGCCATGGCTCACCGCGGCGGCGCCCGGCGGCCCAACATCCTCTGGTACTGCTCCGACCAGCAGCGGTACGACACCATCCGCGCGCTCGGGCAGCCGGAGATCGCCACACCGACGCTCGACGAATTGTGCGCGGGCGGGGTGGCGTTCCGGCGTGCGTACACGCAAAGCCCCATCTGCACGCCGGCACGCGCGACGTTCCTCACCGGCCGGTATCCGGCGGCGCACCAGACGCACCGCAACGGCAACGCGTACTTCCCGCCGCACGAGAAGCTCGTGACGAAGATGTTCGCGGAAGCGGGCTACGACTGCGGCCTCGTCGGCAAGCTGCACCTGTCCGCGGCGAAGACGTTCGAGGTCCGCCCGGACGACGGCTACCGCGCGTTCTGGTGGAGCCACCACCCCACGCCGGACGCCGCGCGCGGCCACGATTACGAGACCTGGCTGCGGCACGAGAAGAGGGTCGACCCGATCGCGCTGTACGAGCCGATCAACTACTTCTGCGGGCCGGGCGTGCCGGCGGAACTGCACCAGACGACGTGGTGCAGCGAGATGGCGATCCGCTTCGTCACCGAGCAGCGCGACGGGCCGTGGCTGCTCTCGGTCAATCCGTTCGATCCCCACGCGCCCTTCGACGCGCCGCCCGAGTACCTCGCGAAGGTGCGCGCGCAGGACCTGTCCGTCCCGCTCTTCCGCGACGGCGACCTCACCCGGCAGGCGGCGTTCGCGGCCATCGACCAGCAGACCAAGGTGCCGGTCGATCCGCGGGTGCGCCGGCGCGTGCAGCCGGTGTCTGCCGGCGACCACGACGCGATCGCCTCGCGCCCGGGCGACTACGACGCGCTGGAGGTGAAGGCCAACTACTACGCGATGATCATGCTGATCGACGACCAGTTGCGGCGGATCGTTGACGTGCTGCGCGACACCGGCCAGCTCGAGGACACGATCATCGTCTACATGAGCGACCACGGCGAGATGCTGGGCGACCACGGCCTCATCCTCAAGGGCTGCCGCTTCTTCGAGGGGCTGGTGCGCGTGCCGCTGATCTTCTCGTGGCCGGGGCACTTCGCGCGCGGCGTGGCGAGCGACGCGCTCGTGGAGACGGTCGACGTCGCGCCCACGCTCCTCGACGCGGCCGGGCTGCCGGTGCCGGCGGCGATGCAGGGCCGCTCGCTGCTGCCCATCCTCACCGGCGAGCGTGCACCCGACGTGCACAAGCCGCACGTGGTCTCGGAATACTTCGACGCGATGGGCGGGCACCCGGATCACACGCATGGCTCGATGGTGTGCGACGGACGCTACAAGACCTGCGTGTACCACGGCCACGCGGTGGGCGAGCTGTACGACCTCGCGCACGACCCCGGCGAGTTCGACAACCTCTGGGACGATCCGGCTGCGCGCGACCTCAAGGCCGACCGGATCCGGTATCACCTCGACGCGATGATGGGCACGATCGGCATCGGGCCGCCGCGCTTCGTCGACTACTGACCGTCCGCGAGCCACGCGACCAGCGCCATGCGGCCGCTGTCGCGCTCGCGCCGGTACGAGAAGAACCGCGCGCTCTCACTGTGCGTGCACCAGTGGCCGCCGGCCACGCGACGCACGCCGGCGGCGTGCAGGCGCGCCCGCGCCAGCGAAGGCAGGTCCGCCAGCCACTTCCCCTGGCGCAGCGGTGCGAAGTGTCGTGCGGCGCCCGAGCCCGCGCCGCCGAACGCGGCGAGAACGTCGTCGCCCACCTCGAACATCCGCTTGCCGATCGCGGGGCCGAGCCACGCGCACACGGTTGCGGGTGGCACGTCCATCGTGGCCAGCGTGGCCTCGAGCACGCCGCCCGCGAGGCCGCGCCAGCCCGCGTGCGCGACGCCGAGCACGCTGCCGTCGTGTGCGGCCAGCAGCACCGGCAGGCAGTCGGCGGTGCGCACGGTGAGCGCGATGCCCGGCGTGCGCGTAACCGCGGCATCGGCTTCCGGCGGCTGCGCGCGCAACGCGGGCGCATTCGCGGCGTCGACGACGACGACCCTGCGCCCGTGCACCTGCGACAGCCACACCGGATCGGACGGCAGGAAGGCGCGCAGCCGCGCACGATTGGCGCCGACGGCACCGGCGAGCGCCGCGGCGTCGGGCCGCGCGGTGCCGACGTCCATCGTGCCGGCGACCCCTTCGCCGGCGCCGCCGTGGCGCGTGGTGAAGAGCGCCGCGACCCGCGGGGGACCGTCCCAGTGCGGCACGATCCAGTCGAGGCCCTGCGCCGCGAGGCGCCGCCGCAGCGCGTCGCTCATCGCGCGGGGCGGGCGCTGCACAGCGCTGCGATCAGCGCGCGGAAGTCGGCCGGCAGCGGCGACTCCCACGCCATCGCCTCGTGCGTGACGGGGTGCACGAGACCCAGGCGCTGCGCGTGCAGGGCCTGCCGCGGGAACCTGCGCAACGCGTCGGGCAGGCGCGCGCCGTGCGAGCGCGGGCCGCGATAGGTCGGGTCGCCGACGAGCGGATGGCCGATCGCGGTGAGGTGCACGCGGATCTGGTGCGTGCGCCCGGTCTCCAGCCGGCAGCGCACGAGCGTGCAGTCGCCGAAGCGCTCGACCGGCTGCACGTGCGTGCGCGCGGGCTTGCCCGCCTCCACCACGGCCATCGCAGTGCGCTGCGTCGGGTGGCGGCCGATCGGCGCGTCGATGGTGGTGGCGCGGGCGAGGTCGCCGTGCACGAGCGCCGCGTATTCGCGGTGCACGCTGCGCGCGGCGAGCTGGCGCACGAGGTCGGTCTGCGCGACCGGCGTGCGTGCGACCACCATGAGCCCGCTCGTGTCCTTGTCGAGGCGGTGCACGATGCCGGCGCGCGGCAGCGTGGCCTGCGCGGGCGCGTGGTGCAGCAGCGCGTTGAGGAGCGTACCCTCGCGGTTGCCGCTGCCCGGGTGCACGACGAGGCCCGCCGGCTTGTCGATGACGAGGAGTGCCGCGTCCTCGTAGGCGATCGCGAGCGGGATGTCCTGCGGCGCGTCGGTGGCCGCCGGGGCCACCGCTTCCGTGACGAGCAGCGCCTCGCCGCCGTGCAGCTTGTGCCGCGGCGAGGTCACCACCATGCCGTCGACGCGGACTTGGCCGGCCTCGATCCACCCCTGCAGGCGGCTGCGCGAGTGCTGGGCCAGCAGTTGCGCCAGCGCCTGGTCGAGGCGGCGCCCGGCGTGCTCGTGGGGCACCGTCAGGGCGTGCGCCGGGGCGCTCGCAGGGTCTGTCGCCGGGGGCATGGGCGGGGGGCTATAATTCGCGGCCGAGGAGTCTTCCATGGATCACGCATCGTCCCCCCGCATGTCGCCGTTTCCCGGGTTCACCGCGGGGCTGCGCGCCCTCGCGCTCGCCTGCACGTTCGCGCTCGCGCTGGCCGGGTGCAGCTGGCTGCCGGACGTCAAGGACGAGACCGCCAACTGGTCGGCCGACCGCCTCTACCAGGAAGCGCACGGCGCGATGGTGCAGGGGAATTATATCCGCGCCACCAAGCTCTTCGACCAGCTCGAGGCGCGCTATCCGTACGGCCGCTACGCGCAGCAGGCGATCCTCGAATCGGCGTACGCGAACTGGCGCGGCAATGAAACGGCCGCGGCCATCGCCGGCGCCGACCGCTTCATCCGCACGTACCCCAACCACCCGAACGTCGACTACGCGTACTACCTGAAGGGCCTCGTGCACTTCCGCGAGGACCAGGGGATCCTGGGCTACGTGTACGAGCTCGACCTGTCCGAGCGCGACCCGAAGGAGATGCGCGCGTCGTTCGCCGCGTTCAAGGAGCTGACGTCGCGGTTCCCGGAAAGCCAGTACTACCAGGATTCCATCGCGCGCATGCGCTACCTGACGAACGCGATGGCCCTGTACGAGGTCAAGACCGCGAACTACTACTTCGAGCGTGGCGCTTACGTCGCGGCGCTCAACCGCGCGCAAGGGGCGCTCGTCAACTACCCGCAGACGCCCGCCAACGAGCGCGCGCTCGCGATCCTGCGCAACAGCTACGAGAAGCTCAGCATGCCGCAGCTCGCCGAGGACTCGCAGCAGATCCTCGCAAAGACCTTCCCCGAGAGCCGGTACGTGAGCGGCGCGCCGGACAAGCCGTGGTGGCAGTTCTGGCAGAAGCCGGACTTCGGCGTGCAGGCCACCGGCCAACTCGCGGACAAGCCCTGGTGGCAGTTCTGGGATTAGAGGGTCTGCAAGGGGTCTGACCCCGCAGGCAACGGCCGTTCGTTGCCATCGACGCACACGAGCGGGGTCTGACCGCGCCGATTCGGCGCCGGCGTCACATAGGTTTGCAGGAGCCCCCACCCCGCCGGTTCGGTACCGACCTCACACCGGGTTCGTACCTTCCGGCGCCGCCCCCGCCCGGCACTCCCGCAGGAACTCCACCGCCTCCGCCTCCTCCCGCGTCCGCCGCATCGGCGGCAGGCTCTGCCAGATGCGTCGGCCGTAGGGCTTGTCCACGAGGCGCGGATCGCAGATCGCGAGCACGCCGCGGTCGGTCTCCGTGCGGATGAGGCGCCCCGCGCCCTGCTTCAGGCTGATCGCCGCCTGTGGCAGCTGCCATGCCATGAACGGGTTGCCGCCCTCGCTGCGCAGCCGCTCGAGGCGCGCCGCGAGCAGCGGGTCGTCGGGCGGCGCGAACGGCAGCTTGTCGATCACGACCAGCGTCAGCGCGTCGCCGGGCACGTCCACGCCTTCCCAGAAGCTCGCGCTGCCGAGCAGGATCGCGTTGCCCAGCTCGCGGAAGCGCACGAGGAGTTCGGAGCGCGATCCCTCGCCCTGCACCAGCAGCGGGAAGGCGAGCCCCTCGCGCGCGAGCGCGGCGGCCAGGCGCTCGCGTGCGTGCTGCAGCGCGCGCAGCGTCGTGAAGAGCAGGAACGCGCGGCCCTCGCTCGCACGGATGAGAGGTAGCGCCGCGTCGACCACCGCGTCGGTGTGCTCCGCCGAGTTGGGGGCGGGCAGGCCCCGCGGCACGTACAGGAGCCCCTGCGCGCCGTAGTCGAACGGGCTTTCCCACGCGCCGGTCTGTGCTTCCTCGAGGCCGAGCTGGCTCGTGTAGTGCGAGAAGTCGCGGCCGACCGCCAGCGTGGCCGACGTGAAGATCCACGCGCGCGCCGTCCCCTCGACGTGCCGGCGCATGACCGGCGCCACCGACAGCGGCGAGGCCTGCAGCTGGAAGCCGTGCGTGGTCACGTCGATCCAGCGGATCCACTCCTGCGCCTCCTCGGGCGAGTCGGGAATCGCGTCGCTGCCGTCGCGCCAGTGCGCGACGAGCCGCGCCGCCTCGTCGGCGCGCGCGGCCACCGACGCCAGGTCCTCGCTGCGCTCGGCGAAGTGGCCGAGTTCGGTCGCGAGGCGGTCGAGTGCCGCCGCCAGCCCGTCCAGCGCGTCCGCGAAGTCGCGCCGCCCGAGCGCCACGTCGCGCGTGAACTTGCCCGGCGCCTCGCCTGCCGCCATGCGCAGCTTGCGGATGGCCGGCAGGAGCTCGCTCGCCGCGTCGGGCAGGTCGGGCACGTCGCGCGCGGTGGTGCGCGCCGCGACCTCCGCGTCGCGCGCGAGCTCCGACAGCTGCCCCGCGCCCACCTGCTGGCCGAAGAACAGCGTCGCCGTGTCGGGCAACTGGTGCGCCTCGTCGAGCACGATGGTGTTGCAGTTGGGCAGGAGCTCCGACACGCCCTCGTCGCGCAGCATCACGTCGGCGAAGAAGAGATGGTGGTTGACGACCACCACGTCGGCGTCGAGCGCCTCGCGGCGCGCCTTCATCACGAAGCACTCGTTGTAGTGCCCGCAGTTCTGGCCGAGGCAGTTGTCGCGCGTCGACGTGACCAGCGGCCAGATGGTCGCGTTCTCCGGGACGTCGGCCAGCTCGGCGCGGTCGCCGCGCTCGGAGGCGCGCGCGAACGCGACGATCTTCGGCAGGTGCCGCACGTCGTCGCGGGACGGCAGGCGGTCCTCGCGCCCGGCGCGCTCCAGGTGATGGTGGCACACGTAGTTGGCGCGGCCCTTGAGCAGCGCGATGGTCACCGGCACTGTGAGCGCGTCGCGCACGAGCGGCAGGTCGCGCTCGAACAGCTGGTCCTGCAGCGTCTTGGTGCCGGTGGAGACGATCACCTTGCCGCCGTAGAGCAGGGCGGGCACGAGGTAGGCGAAGGTTTTGCCGGTGCCGGTGCCGGCCTCCGCCACGAGCTTGCCGCGGGTGGCGATGGCCTGCGCGATGGCCTGCGCCATCGCGAGCTGCTGCGGTCGGAAGCGGAAGCCGGGAAGTGCGCGGGCGAGCGTGCCGCCCTCGCGGAAGATGGCCGCGAGCGCGTCGTCGTGCTCCGGGGCCGGCGCCCCGGGCGCGGCTCCGTCGAGGGGCGCCGCGCCGTCCTCCATGCGGGAGCCTAGTTCGGCTTGGCCGCGGCGGGCGCCTTGGCCGCCGCCTTGGCCTGCTTGGCGGCGGCCTTCGGCTCGGCGGCGACCTTGGCCCCGGCGTCCGGTGCAGTGGCGAAGCCGGTGCGCACCGCGTCGATGCGGTGCGACAGCTCGTCGTAGACCTTGAGCACGCGGTCGTCGTAGGCATCCTTCGCCTCGCCGGCCTGCCACGTGAGCTTCGCCATCGAGTCCGCCCAGTACTGCTGCAGCTCGCGCAGGTGCTCGACCACCTCGTGCCACGGCGTGGCCTCGCGCAGCGCGGCCTGGTACGGGCGCACGATGTTGATCTTCTGCTTGTCGACGCAGTACTCGCTCTTCGCGCCGTTGACGCCTTCCTGCGCCGCGGGCAGGCCGAACTCGATGATCTCGATGCTCTTCACGTGCCGGCACATCGTGTAGAGGTGCACCACGGCGTCGAGGTAGCAGTCGAGGCCGGTGTCGGCATGGTTGGGGCAGATGTAGCGGCTGCCCGGATCGAACGGCTTCTGCGCGTTCTGGGCGGCGGCGGGGGCCGCGAACGGCAGTGCGACGAGCGCGGCGGCAAGGGCTAGGGCGAAGCGGAGGGGCATCCTGGAACCTCGGAACACGGGAACGAGCAAGCGCAAATCGTACTCCGCGGGCGCGCCCGCGGGAAAGTCGGCCTTACGGACGAGCGGCGCCGCGCCGTTGGGCGGGAATGCAAATGAAAAGGCCGCCGGCAACAGCGGCGGCCCTTCCCGGGTGGCGCGGTATGGATCAGATGGTGACGCCGCCCGACACCTCGATGACGGCGCCGTTGATGTACGACGCCTCGTCGGAGGCGAGCCACGCGTACGTGTTCGCGATTTCCTCGGGCTTGGCGAGGCGGCCCATCGGCACGCGGTCTTCCATCATCTTGATGACCTTGTCGGGCATCGAGGACAGGATCGGCGTCTCGACGAAGCCCGGACAGATCGCGTTGGCGCGGATGCCCTTGCGGCCGAGTTCGCGGGCCCACGTCTTCACCATGCCGATCACGCCGAACTTGGTGGCGGCGTAGTTGGTCTGGCCGAAGTTGCCGTAGATGCCGACGATCGACGACGCGTTGAGGATCACGCCGGAATTCTGCTGCAGCATGATGTCGACGACCGCCTTGGTGCAGTTGTAGACGCCCTTCAGGTTCACGTCGATGACGCGGTCGAACTGCTCCTCGCTCATCTTCTTGAACTGCGCGTCCTGCACGATGCCGGCGTTGTTGACCAGGGTGTCGATGCGGCCCCACTTGGCCATCACGCCCTCGACCATCGCCGCGATGCTTTCCTTCTTGGTCACGTCGACCTTGAAGCCCTCGGCCTCGCCACCGGCCTTGCGGATGAGGTCGACGGTCTCGTTGACCGCGTCCAGGTTGATGTCGCAGCAGGCGACCTTGGCGCCTTCCTTGGCGAACTTGAGCGCGGTCGCCTGGCCGATGCCTTGCGCCGCGCCGGTGATGATGGAGACTTTCCCCGAAAGCCGCATGGTGGTTTCCTCGTGGGTGCCGCGTGACTGGCCCAGGGACTCCCGGACGGCAGCCAAACCACTGGACTATAGCGGCGTTTGATGCAATGCACAAGACCGTTTGCGGGGTCCGGCAGCCGGGCCCGGTTGTCACCGTGCTGGTAACAATGCATTAATAATCAGTGTATTGCGATTGCTGGTGTGATGTTCCGGCCGTCGCTCGGAGTAACTCCGGGAGCAACTCGCCCGGGTCCGATGCTGCGACGTACAAACGCCCGGTGGGCTAGTCGGCGGGCAGCCAGTGCTCGATGGCGAGTTCCAGCGAGGACGTGCCCTGCCACTCGTTGACCTCCAGCCGGTAGGCGGCGTGGATGCGCGGGGGGAGCGGGTCGGCGTGCCCGAACAGGATGGCGGAAAACTGCTCGGCGCCGCGCCCGAGGGCGAGCTTGGAATGCTTGCCGCCGACCACCCGGCAGCCGCGGACGACGAAGGTGTCGTCGAACACCGGGGGCGGCAGGCCCTGGCCCCAGACGCGCTCCCGCAGGTCGTAGGCCAAGTCGAGCGTGGCCTCGGCGGCGGTGAGTGCCCCGTCGCTCTCGCAGGTCCGCGCGAGCTGGGCCGGGGAGAGCTGCTCGCGGGCGACGGCCTCGAACGCCCCCCGGAACTCGGCGAGCGCGTCCTCCCGCAGCGACAGCCCGGCGGCGAACGCGTGGCCGCCGAAGCGCGTGACGATCCCCGGCACGCGCTTGGTGACGAGGTCGAGCGCGTCGCGCAGGTGGAAGCCGGGGATCGAGCGGCCGGAGCCGCGCAGCTCGCCGGGCTGGGCCCGCGCGAACACGATCGACGGCCGGTGGAAGCGGTCCTTGAGCCGTGACGCGACGATCCCGACCACGCCCTGGTGCCACTCCGGACGGAAGAGGCACAGCGACGACTGGTCGGGGTCGGCATCGCGCGCGGCGTCGGCCAAGTCGGCCAGCGCCTCTGCCTGCATGTCGGCCTCGATGGCCCGCCGCTCGCGGTTGAGGCGGTCGAGTTCGGCCGCGAGCCGCGCGGCCTCGCCCGGATCGTCGGTCAGCAGGCAGCGGATGCCCACCGACATGTCGGCGAGCCGGCCCGCCGCGTTGAGCCGCGGGCCCGCGACGAAGCCCAGGTCGAACGCTGTCGCGCGCCGTGCGTCGCGCCCGGCGACGGTGAAGAGCGCCGCGATGCCGGGGTGCGCGCGGCCGGCGCGCAGGCGCGCGAGGCCCTGCTCGACGAACACGCGGTTGGTCTGGTCGAGGCGCACGACGTCGGCGACCGTGCCGAGCGCCACGAAGTCCGTGAGGTGCGCGAGGTTGGGCTCGGGCCGCGTCGCGAACGCGCCCGCCTCGCGCAGCCGTGCGCGGGTCGCGGACAGCACGTAGAACATCACGCCCACGCCCGCGATGTGCTTGCTCGCGAACGCGCACCCGGGCTGGTTCGGGTTGACGATGATCGCGGGCGCGGGCAGCGTCGGGCCGGGGAGGTGGTGGTCGGTGACGAGCACGTCGATGCCGCGCGCCGCGGCGGCCCGCACGCCGTCGACGCTCGCGATGCCGTTGTCGACGGTCACGATGAGGTGCGGCGCGCGCTGCGCCGCCAGCGCGACGATCTC
>JAXMFO010000023.1:0-24390 GCA_046347715.1 Burkholderiales bacterium | reverse complement strand
ATCCAGCGGGCACGCCGGGGATCATCCGGCCTCTGCCCGCTGAGCCAGCGTAGATGGTGCCCTCGACCAGGATTTCCTGGACGAATGGTCACCGCAGAGGGACGCCGCCATCCGGATCACCGGCGGCGTCGATCAAGGAGAACTGACCGTGAGTCTCAATCTGCAACAGAAGCAGGCGGTAGTCGCGGAAGTCGCGAAGCAGGTCGCCGGCGCTCAGGCCATCGTGATGGCCGAGAACCGCGGCATGCCCGTGGCGTCCATGACGCAGCTTCGTGCGAAGGCGCGGGCTTCCGGCGTGTATTTCCGCGTCGTGAAGAACACGCTGGTGCGCCGGGCGGTCGCCGACACGCCGTTCGCCTCGCTGGCCGACAAGATGGTCGGTCCGCTGGCGTACGGCATCGGTACCGATCCCGTGGCCGTGGCGAAGGTCCTCAACGACTTCGCGAAGGGCAACGAGAAGTTCGTGATCGCCGGCGGTGCCATGCCGGGGCACGTGATGTCCGCCAAGGACATCGCGGCCCTCGCGTCGCTGCCGTCGCGCGAGGAACTGATCGCCAAGCTGCTCGGAACGATGCAGGCCCCGATCGTGAAGCTGGTCCGGACGATGAACGAGGTGCCGTCGAAGTTCGTGCGCACGCTCGCCGCCGTTCGCGACGCGAAACAGGCCGCTTGACATTCCGCCTACCGTACCCATTTACAACCGTTACGTTCCAGGAGCATTCCAATGTCCGCAGTCCAGACTGAAATCCTCGACAAGATCTCGTCGATGACCGTCCTCGAGCTCTCCGAGCTCATCAAGGCGATGGAAGACAAGTTCGGCGTCTCCGCCGCCGCCGCCGTGGCCGTCGCCGGCCCCGCCGCCGGTGCCGCTCCGGCCGCCGCCGCCGAAGAGCAGACCGAGTTCACCGTCGTGCTGAGCTCGTTCGGCGAGAACAAGGTCAACGTCATCAAGGCCGTTCGCGAACTGACGGGCCTCGGCCTGAAGGAAGCGAAGGACCTGGTCGACGGCGCGCCGAAGCCGGTGAAGGAAGGCGTCAACAAGGCCGATGCCGAAGCCGCGAAGAAGAAGCTGGAAGAGGCCGGGGCAAAAGCAGATATCAAGTAAATGAGCTTGAAGGGGTCGGAAGCCTAACGGCCCGACCCCTTGGAAAAATCACTACGCTGACTGCCTGACGAAAGGCTGATCAGAACGGAAATCGCGGGCGGAGCCCGACGATTTCCGGGTTGTGAAAAGCTGGAAGGGGGCGGTGGCTCGTTGCCGCCCTGCTTCGATCTCTCGGTGATCGAAGCGAAGCGGGCTCGATGCAATGAGCCTTCTTCGCTTCGCTTTCCGAGTCGACTGCGGAAAGCAGGGTTGGTCGGACGTCGCTGCAATGGCGACGTTGTCCGCCAGCGGCTGGTAGTGGCCAGCCACCAAACCTGGGAATGCAAGGTTCCCGGACAGTCGAGGAAGCTTGGAAGCTCGAAGTCCGCGCGGCATCCGCGCGGCCCCGCACGAACCGGAGATAGACCTTACGCTATGGCGACTACCGCGGCTATTCCCTACACCTTTACCGAGAAGAAGCGCATCCGGAAGAGCTTCGCGAAGCGCGCGAGCGTTCTCGAAGTTCCGTTCCTCCTGGAGACGCAGCTCGCGTCCTACCGCGCGTTCCTGCAGGAGTTCACGCCGGCCGAATCGCGCAAGAACGAGGGCCTGCAGGCCGCGTTCACGTCGATCTTCCCGATCTCGAGCCACTCGGGCAACGCCCGCCTCGAGTTCGTCGGCTTCTCGCTGCTGCCGCCGGCCTTCGACGTCGTCGAATGCCAGCAGCGCGGCCTCACGTACTGTTCCGCGCTGCGCGCCAAGGTCCGGCTGATCATCATGGACAAGGAAGCGCCGAAGGACACGGTCAAGGAGGTGAAGGAGCAGGAGGTCTACATGGGCGAGGTCCCGCTCATGACCGACAACGGTTCCTTCGTCATCAACGGCACCGAGCGCGTCATCGTCTCGCAGCTGCACCGGTCGCCGGGCGTGTTCTTCGAGCACGACCGCGGCAAGACGCATTCGTCCGGCAAGCTGCTGTTCTCGGCCCGCGTGATCCCCTACCGCGGCTCGTGGCTCGACTTCGAGTTCGACCCGAAGGACTTCCTGTTCTTCCGCGTCGACCGCCGCCGCAAGATGCCGGTGACCACGCTGCTGAAGGCGATCGGCCTCACCAACGAGGATATCCTCAAGCAGTTCTTCCAGTTCGACACGTTCCACCTGGGCGCCAAGGGTTCGAGCTCGACTTCGTGCCCGAGCGGCTGCGCGGCGAGATGGCGCGCTTCGACATCCTCAGCAAGGACGGCAAGGTCGTCGCCGCCAAGGACAAGCGGATCACGGCGCGCCACGTGCGCGAGCTGGTCGACGGCCACGTCAAGCGCATCGCCGTGCCGAACGAGTACATCGTCGGCCGCACGCTGGCGACCAACGTGATCGACACGACCACCGGCGAGATCATCGCCAAGGCCAACGACGAGATCACCGACGAGTCGCTGCAGAAGCTGCTCGACGCCGGCGTCAAGGACATCCAGACGATCTACACGAACGACCTCGACCAGGGCCCGTTCATCGCGCAGACGCTGCGCACCGACGACACGCCGGACCAGTACGCGGCCAAGGTCGCGATCTACCGGATGATGCGGCCGGGCGAGCCGCCGACCGAGGAAGCGGTCGAGACGCTGTTCCACGGCCTGTTCTTCTCGGAGGAGCGCTACGACCTGTCGGCCGTCGGCCGGATGAAGTTCAACCGCCGCATCGGCCGCAACGAGCTCAAGGGCCCGTCGACGCTGACCAACGAGGATATCATCGCCGTCATCAAGATCCTCGTGGACCTGCGCAACGGCCGCGGCGAGATCGACGACATCGACCACCTCGGCAATCGCCGCGTGCGCTCGGTGGGCGAGCTCGCGGAGAACCAGTTCCGCTCGGGCCTCGTGCGCGTCGAACGCGCGGTCAAGGAGCGCCTGGGGCAGGCCGAGAGCGACAACCTCTTGCCGCACGACCTCATCAACGCGAAGCCGATCTCGGCGGCGATCAAGGAGTTCTTCGGCTCGTCCCAGCTGTCGCAGTTCATGGACCAGACGAACCCGCTGTCCGAGATCACGCACAAGCGGCGCGTGTCCGCGCTGGGGCCGGGCGGCCTGACGCGCGAGCGCGCGGGCTTCGAGGTGCGCGACGTGCACCCGACGCACTACGGCCGCGTGTGCCCGATCGAGACGCCGGAAGGCCCGAACATCGGCCTCATCAACTCGCTCGCGCTCTATGCGCGGACCAACGAGTACGGCTTCCTCGAGACGCCGTACAGGCGCGTGGTCGACGGCAAGGTCACCGACCAGATCGACTTCCTGTCGGCGATCGAGGAAGGCCAGTACGTGATCGCACAGGCGAACGCGAAGATCGACGGCCACGGCAAGCTGGCCGACGAGCTGGTGTCCTGCCGCAGCAAGAACGAGTTCATGCTGTCGACCGCGGACAAGGTCAACTACATGGACGTCGCGCCGTCGCAGATCGTGTCGGTGGCGGCGTCGCTGATCCCGTTCCTCGAGCACGACGACGCGAACCGCGCGCTGATGGGCTCCAACATGCAGCGGCAGGCGGTGCCTTGCCTGCGTCCCGAGAAGCCGCTGGTCGGCACGGGCGTCGAGCGCACGGCGGCGGTCGACTCGGGCACCGCGGTGATGGCCAAGCGCGGCGGCAAGGTCGATTACATCGACGCGTCGCGCATCGTCGTCCGCGTGCACGACACGGAGACGGCGGCCGGCGAGGTGGGCGTGGACATCTACAACCTCACCAAGTACAAGCGGTCGAACCAGAACACCAACATCAACCAGCGGCCGCTGGTGAAGGTGGGCGACGTGATCGCCCGCGGCGACGTCATCGCCGACGGCGCGTCGACCGACATGGGCGAGCTGGCGCTCGGGCAGAACATGCTCGTCGCGTTCATGCCGTGGAACGGCTACAACTACGAGGACTCGATCCTGATCAGCGAGCGCGTGGTCGGCGACGACCGCTACACGTCGATCCACATCGAGGAACTGTCGGTGGTCGCGCGCGACACCAAGCTCGGGCCCGAGGAAATCACGCGGGACATTTCGAGCCTCGGCGAGGCGCAGCTGGGCCGCCTCGACGACTCCGGCATCGTCTACATCGGCGCCGAAGTCGAGGCGGGCGACGTGCTGGTCGGCAAGGTCACGCCGAAGGGCGAGACGCAGCTGACGCCGGAAGAGAAGCTGCTGCGCGCGATCTTCGGCGAGAAGGCGTCCGACGTGAAGGACACGTCGCTGCGCGTCCCGTCGGGGATCAGCGGCACCGTGATCGACGTGCAGGTGTTCACGCGCGAGGGCATCGAGCGCGACAAGCGCGCCGCGCAGATCATCGACGACGAGCTCAAGGGGTACCGCAAGGACCTGAACGACCAGCTCCGCATCGTCGAGAACGACGCGTACGCGCGGATCGAGAAGCTGCTGGCGGGCAAGGTCGCCAACGGCGGCCCGAAGAAGCTCGCCAAGGGCGCCAAGGTGACGAAGGAGTACCTGGAGACCGTCGCCCGGCACGACTGGTTCGACATCCGTCTGGCCGACGAGGGCACGGCGCAGCAGCTCGAACAGAGCAAGGAATCGCTCGCCAAGCTGCGCGTCGACTTCGACGCGATGTTCGAGCAGAAGAAGAAGAAGCTGACGCAGGGCGACGAGCTGCCGCCGGGCGTGCAGAAGATGGTCAAGGTGTACGTCGCGGTGAAGCGCCGCCTGCAGCCGGGCGACAAGATGGCCGGCCGCCACGGCAACAAGGGCGTCGTGTCGAAGATCGTGCCGGTGGAGGACATGCCGTACATGGCGGACGGCACGCCGGTCGACATCGTGCTGAACCCGCTCGGCGTGCCGTCGCGGATGAACGTCGGCCAGATCCTCGAAGTCCACCTCGGGTGGGCGGCGAAGGGACTCGGCCGCAAGATCGACGACATGCTGAAGGCGCAGGCCAAGTCGGCCGACGTGCGCAAGTTCCTGGAGAAGATCTACAACTCGACCGGACGTCCGGAGAATCTCGACGCGTTCAACGACCACGAGATCGTGCACCTCGCCGAGAACCTGTCGGGCGGCGTGCCGTTCGCGACGCCGGTGTTCGACGGCGCGACCGAGGAGGAGATCAAGGGCATGCTGGAAATGGCGGGCCTGCCGCGCTCCGGCCAGGTGACGCTGCACGACGGCCGCACCGGCGAGGCGTTCGACCGCCCGGTCACCGTCGGCTACATGCACATGCTGAAGCTGCACCACCTGGTCGACGACAAGATGCACGCGCGCTCGACCGGACCGTACAGCCTCGTCACGCAGCAGCCGCTCGGCGGCAAGGCGCAGTTCGGCGGCCAGCGCTTCGGCGAAATGGAAGTCTGGGCGCTCGAGGCCTACGGCGCGGCGTACACGCTGCAGGAGATGCTCACGGTCAAGTCCGACGACGTCAACGGCCGCACCAAGGTCTACGAGAACATCGTCAAGGGCGAGCACAAGATCGAGGCCGGCATGCCGGAATCGTTCAACGTGCTGGTGAAGGAAATCCGCTCGCTGGCGATCGACGTCGACATGGAACGCGACTGATGCCGCGGGACGCGAACACCGCATACGAATTGGCAGTTCCGAAGGCAATTACTCGGGAGCACGCATGAAAGCATTGCTCGATCTGTTCAAGCAGGTCACGCAGGAAGAAGAATTCGACGCCATCCGCATCGGACTGGCGTCGCCGGAGAAGATCCGCTCGTGGTCATACGGCGAGGTGAAGAAGCCGGAGACGATCAACTACCGCACGTTCAAGCCGGAACGCGACGGCCTGTTCTGCGCGAAGATCTTCGGGCCGGTCAAGGACTACGAGTGCCTGTGCGGCAAGTACAAGCGCCTGAAGCACCGCGGCGTCATCTGCGAGAAGTGCGGCGTCGAGGTCACGCTGGCCAAGGTGCGCCGCGAGCGCATGGGCCACATCGAGCTCGCGAGCCCGGTCGCGCACATCTGGTTCCTGAAGTCGCTGCCGTCGCGCCTGGGCATGGTCCTGGACATGACGCTGCGCGACATCGAGCGCGTGCTGTACTTCGAAGCGTACGTGGTCGTCGAGCCCGGCATGACGCCCCTGAAGCGCAGCCAGATCATGACCGAGGACGACTTCCTCGCGAAGACCGAGGAGTACGGCGACGACTTCCGCGCGATCATGGGCGCGGAGGGCGTGCGCGAGCTGCTGCGCACGATCAACATCGACCGCGACATCGACCAGCTGCGCCGCGAGCTCGAGGCCACCGGCTCAGAGGCCAAGATCAAGAAGATCGCCAAGCGCCTGAAGGTGCTCGAGGCCTTCCACAAGTCGGGCATCAAGCCCGAGTGGATGATCATGGAGGTGCTGCCGGTGCTGCCGCCGGAGCTGCGCCCGCTCGTGCCGCTGGACGGCGGCCGCTTCGCGACCTCCGACCTCAACGACCTGTACCGGCGCGTCATCAACCGGAACAACCGCCTCAAGCGCCTGCTCGAGCTGAAGGCGCCGGACATCATCGTGCGCAACGAGAAGCGGATGCTGCAGGAAGCCGTGGACAGCCTGCTCGACAACGGCCGCCGCGGCAAGGCGATGACGGGCGCCAACAAGCGTCCGCTGAAGTCTCTCGCCGACATGATCAAGGGCAAGGGCGGCCGCTTCCGGCAGAACCTGCTCGGCAAGCGCGTCGACTACTCGGGCCGCTCGGTCATCGTGGTCGGCCCGCAGCTCAAGCTGCACCAGTGCGGGCTGCCGAAGCTGATGGCGCTCGAGCTCTTCAAGCCGTTCATCTTCAACAAGCTGGAGACGATGGGCCTCGCGACCACGATCAAGGCCGCGAAGAAGATGGTTGAGTCGCAGGAGCCGGTGGTCTGGGACATCCTGGAAGAGGTGATCCGCGAGCACCCGGTGATGCTGAACCGCGCGCCGACCCTGCATCGGCTGGGCATCCAGGCGTTCGAGCCGGTGCTGATCGAGGGCAAGGCGATCCAGCTGCATCCGCTGGTCTGCACCGCCTTCAACGCCGACTTCGACGGCGACCAGATGGCCGTGCACGTGCCGCTGTCGCTCGAAGCGCAGATGGAGGCGCGCACGCTGATGCTGGCGTCGAACAACGTGCTGCTGCCGTCGAACGGCGAGCCGTGCATCGTGCCGTCGCAGGACATCGTGCTCGGCCTGTACTACGCGACGCGCGAGAAGATCGGCGCGGCGGGCGACGGCCAGATGTTCTCGGACATCGCCGAGGTGACGCGCGCATACGAGTCGCGGCAGGCGGAGCTGCACGCGAAGGTCAAGGTCCGCATCAAGGAAGTGGACTTGAAGACCGCGCCGGACGGCAGCATGGAGAAGGTCGAGAAGATCACGCGCTACGAGACCACCGTCGGTCGCGCGCTGCTCTCCGAGATCCTGCCGCCGGGACTGCCGTTCTCGTTCATCAACAAGCCGCTCAAGAAGAAGGAGATCTCGCGGATCATCAACGCGAGCTTCCGGCGCTGCGGCCTGCGCGAGACGGTGATCTTCGCCGACAAGCTGATGCAGGCGGGCTACGCGCTCGCCACGCGCGGCGGCATCTCGTTCGCCGCCGACGACATGCTGGTGCCGGCCGAGAAGGTTGGGATCATCGCCGACGCGGAATCGCAGGTGAAGGAGATCGAGGCCCAGTACACGTCGGGTCTCGTCACGCAGGGCGAGCGCTACAACAAGGTGGTCGACATCTGGGGCCGCGCCGGCGACGACATCGCGAAGGCGATGATGAACCAGCTGGGCAAGATGACGGTGACCGATCGCGACGGCAACCAGGTCGAGCAGGACTCGTTCAACTCGATCTTCATGATGGCGGACTCGGGCGCGCGCGGCTCGGCGGCGCAGATCCGCCAGCTGGCCGGCATGCGCGGCCTGATGGCCAAGCCTGACGGCTCGATCATCGAGACGCCGATCACCGCGAACTTCCGCGAAGGCCTGAACGTGCTGCAGTACTTCATCAGCACGCACGGCGCGCGGAAGGGCCTTGCCGACACCGCTCTGAAGACGGCGAACTCGGGTTACCTGACGCGCCGCCTCGTCGACGTGACGCAGGACCTCGTGGTGACCGAGGACGATTGCGGCACGACCAACGGCGTGCAGATGAAGGCGCTGGTCGAGGGCGGCGAAGTGATCGAGCCGCTGCGCGAGCGCATCCTGGGCCGCGTGGTCGCCGCCGACGTCGTCAATCCGGAATCGCAGGCGACGCTCTACTACCCCGGCACGCTGCTGGGCGAGGACGAGGTCGAGCAGATCGAGGCGCTCGGCATCGACGAGGTGAAGGTGCGCACGCCGCTGACCTGCGACACGCGCCACGGCCTGTGCGCGCGCTGCTACGGCCGCGACCTGGGCCGCGGGCACCTGGTCAACGTCGGCGAGGCGGTCGGCGTGATCGCCGCGCAGTCGATCGGCGAGCCGGGCACGCAGCTCACGATGCGGACGTTCCACATCGGCGGCGCGGCGTCGCGTACGGCCGCCGCTTCGCAGATCGAGTCGAAGTCGGCCGGCACCGTCCGCTTCTCGGCGCTGATGCGCTACGTGACGAGCGGCAAGGGCGACCTCGTCGTCATCGCGCGTTCCGGCGAAGTGCTGATCCACGACGACAACGGCCGCGAGCGCGAGCGCCACAAGGTGCCGTACGGCGCTACGCTGCAGGTGAAGGACGGCGACACGGTCAAGGCGGGCAAGGTCCTCGCGACCTGGGACGCCACCGCGCGGCCGATCATCACCGAGTACGCGGGCCGCGTGAAGTTCGAGCACGTCGAGGAAGGCGTGACCGTGGCGAAGCAGGTCGACGACGTCACCGGCCTGTCGACGCTGGTCGTCATCGACCCGAAGCGCCGCGCGACGAGCACGGCCAAGGGCGTGCGCCCGCAGGTGAAGCTGCTCGACGAGAACGGCGACGAGATCAAGCTCGCGGGTTCCGACCTGCCGGTGAACATCACGTTCCAGCTGGGCTCGATCATCACGGTGAAGGACGGCCAGCCGGTCGCGGTGGGCGAGGTGCTCGCGCGGATTCCGCAGGAAACCTCGAAGACCCGCGACATCACCGGCGGCCTGCCGCGCGTGGCCGAGCTGTTCGAGGCGCGTTCGCCGAAGGACGCCGGCATGCTGGCGGAAGTGACGGGCACCGCGTCGTTCGGCAAGGACACGAAGGGCAAGCAGCGGCTGGTCATCACCGACCTGGACGGCGTCGCCCACGAGTTCCTGATCCCGAAGGACAAGCACGTGACCGTGCACGACGGGCAGGTGGTGAACAAGGGCGAGACGATCGTCGACGGCCCGGCCGACCCGCACGACATCCTGCGCCTGCTGGGGGTCGAGGCGCTCGCGCGCTACATCACCGACGAGGTGCAGGACGTCTACCGGCTGCAGGGTGTGAAGATCAACGACAAGCACATCGAGGTGATCGTTCGCCAGATGCTGCGTCGCGTGGTCATCACCGAGCCGGGCGAAGCCCGCTTCATCCGCGAGGAGCAGGTCGAGCGCTCGGAGCTGCTGGACGAGAACGACCGCGTGATCAAGGACGGCAAGGAGCCGGCGCAGTTCCATCACATGCTGCTCGGCATCACCAAGGCCTCGCTGTCCACCGACTCGTTCATCTCGGCGGCGTCGTTCCAGGAGACCACGCGCGTGCTGACCGAAGCCGCGATCATGGGCAAGAAGGACGACCTGCGCGGCCTGAAGGAGAACGTGATCGTCGGCCGCCTGATCCCGGCGGGCACCGGCCTCGCGTACCACACGGCGCGCAAGAAGGCGAAGATGGGCGGCACGGAAGCGGCGCAGGCCGCGTTCATGACCGAAGAGGAGCAGGCGGCGGCGGCGGCGGCCGCGCCCGCCTCCTCCGAGGCCGCGGCCGACGCGGCGTAGGTCGCGACGCATCGCGCAGCAAGGCGAAGGGCCGGCGGGCAACCGCCGGCCCTTTTTCTTTCCCGCACCTTCGGCCGATCGCGAAGGTGCGCGTATCGACCCCGCCAGCCGCTAGCCGCGGGTCCCGGATTTCGCCATGCGCGCGAGCGTCGCGTGGAGCGCGTGGTGGAAGCGCACCGCGCGCTGCGCCTTCAGCGCGTAGTGCCGTTCCTGCGGCGCGCCCTTCGCGCGCAGCATCGCCGCCACCGCGTCGCGCTCGCCGCGGTCCCACTCGCGGAGCGTCGGCACGCCGGCCGCGATCGGCGCCAAGTATTCGAAGCCGCGGCGCTCGTGCGCCGGCCACCGCGCGTAGTCGTCGATCGCGAGTTCGGCGGCCAGGCGCTGCGCGATCCTGCGCGCCGCCGCCTGGCGCGAGCCCGCCGGCTCGCGCGCGAGTACGCGCGCGGCCAGCGCGCCGCTGTGCGGCAACAGCGTCTCGTCGAAAGCGTCGGCGCGGTCGAACCCGGGCAGGTCGAGATGGAGGTCGCCGCTGGCAAGCGCGCGCAGCGTCTTGCGGTCGCTGCGATAGCGGCGGTCGGCCGCCATCCGCTGCACCTCGCGCGCGGCGAGCGTCGCCGTGCGCGCCTGCGCGGGCCGGAAGCCCAGCCGGTAGTAGAACCAGAACGCGCCGCTTTCGATCGCCTCGGCGTTGCCGGCGCCGAATTGGTACGGGTTGACCACGAACCGGCGGCTGCCGTACAGCGTGTGGAACGCGCGCAGCATCTGCGTCCAGAGGAACGCCGCTTCGCTGCCGCGGAAGGGATCGAACACGTTGATGCCGGTGTTCGCCTGCCGGAACAGCGGCGTGACGCCGCCGTAGCCGATCGGCACGCCGTTGGCGAACAGCAGGTAGCCGGTGTTGGTCTCCAGCGCCAGCCGGTGCTCGCGCGCGATGCCGATCACCGCGAGCGCGGCGCCCTCGCCCAGATCGCACCACCAGACCTCGTCGAGGTTCGGATACGTCATCGCGTTGACCTCGCGGCAGCGCGCCGACAGCGCGGCGCGCGCCGCGGCGACCACACGCCGCGCGCGCCGCCGCGGCAGCCGCTCGATCGCGTCGAGCGGTCGCGCGATTTCGGCGACCGCGTCCGGCGGCGGGCGCCGCATCGACGTGCGCAGCGCGACGCCGGCGCCGGCCAGAACGTTGCGCGTGACCGACCAGCGCGATTCGCGCAGCGTCCACGCGACCGGAATTTCCGCGTCGTCCCAGGCGCCGGCGAGCCGCACGGCGCCGGCGCCGGTCGCGGCCTCCGCCAGCCATTGCACGTCCGACTTTGCGTCGACCCGTTTCGCGAGCGCGATCCAGTCGCGAGTGGCGAACTCGCCGCTGTCGAAGCCTTCGCGCTCGGCGTCGTGCAGCAGCGCGTCCACGCAGCCGTCGAGCTTCGCGGGATCGTCCAGGCTGCGCCAGTCGATCGCGACGTCCGCCGGTGTGGTTTCGGCCAGCCAGCGGACAATCGCGAACGGCAGCACGTGCCGGGTGACCGAGCCGGCGATGCCGGAATCGTCGAGGTCGGTGCGCTGCGCGCGCGACAGTCGCCGCACGCGCTCGCCGATCTCGTCCAGCATCCGCCGCGCGAGCGCGCGCACGCCGGGAGAGCCGGGAAACGCGCACAGGAACAGCAGGTCCTCGTGCAGCGCGGTCACGTCGGCCGCCGTCCGGAGGCCGACGTTGCGCAGCGCCGACAGCAGCGCCCGCTTGCCGCGCTCGGCGCCGGCGCCGTACGCATTGCGCGCGTCGCGCAGGCGCCGCAGGTCGGACATCACTTCAACTCGCGCATGCCGCCGATGTTGCCGCGGAACTCGCAGTACGGGTCGCTGCCGGTGTAGTTGCCGGTCATCCCGGCCTTCTGCGCGCGCAGCGCGGTGAACGTGATGAAGCCGTAGGCGCCGTTCGTGCACGTGTACTCGCCGACGGCGCGGCCGACCTGTCCCTGCTGCGTGTACGTGCCGGTGTACCTGCACGTCGGCGCCTGGATGACGATGCTCGAGCCGGTCTGCGTGATCGTGAACGGTCCTGCATCGGTCGTCAGCCGGTTGTCCAGCGCAGGATTCGCGCAGCCGAACGTGATGTCGGACGACGCGCCGATGTACGTGCCCGCGACGCCTTGCGGCGCGAACGTCAGCCGCGCGATCGGCTGGTTGATCGCGCCCGCGCCGTCGACCGTGTAGGTGAGCGCGCCGTGCGCGTCGTCGCCGAAGTCGATCGTCATCAGCCCGACCTCGCGGTACCTGAGCAGCGCCGGGTCGTACGGCTTGCCGAGCGGCGAGCCCGACGTCTGGTACAGCGTGCCGGCGTAACGCGCGGCGCCGGCGATCGTCGCCTGGTACGTGAGCGTGGCCGAGTACCAGACGGCCTGCTCGCCGGCGCCGTAGACGAACAGCGTCGCGAACAGGACGTCGGCCTGCTGCGCGAGGTTCAAGCCCCAGCCGGTTTCGCCGGGGGCGGCCCATTGATCGCCGTAGTCGACGGACGTCGTCGCGAGCGCCGGCGGCGCCACGGCGAGCATCAGGGCGGTGACGGCGGCGGCAAGCAGGCGCAGGGAATTCGCGAGCATCGTGGGTCCCGTGTCGTGTTGGGGAAACGGCGCGTCGCGCCGCGACAAGGATGCCCGAATCGCCATCGCGCGTCGACACTCGGCCCGGCGACCCCGAATTGTGCGCGGCCTCGCCGTTGTGGTATCAATCGTCCGGTTCCGCAACCGCGTCCGACTACGTGACCCGATCCGCCTTCCGGCTCGTCGCAGGCGCCGCCTTCGCCGCGGCCCTGCTCGCCGCGTGCGGCGGTTCGCCGCCCGCCGGCTACCAGGGGTACGTCGAGGGCGAGTTCGTCAACGTGGCGTCGCCGATCGCCGGCCGGCTCGACCAGCTCGCCGTGAAGCGCGGCGACGACGTTGCCGCCAACGCGAGGCTGTACGCGCTCGAAGCGGTGAGCGAGGCGGCCGCGCAGCGGCAGGCGGCCGAGCAGCTGAAGGCGGCCGAGGCGCAGCTCGCCGACCTGAAGCTCGGGCGGCGTCCGCCGGAGCAGGACGTCATCCGCGCGCAGGTCGCGCAGGCGGTGGCCGACGAGCAGCGCCTCGCCGCGCAGGTCGCGCGCGACGAGGCGCAGTTGCGGATCGGCGGCATCCCGCGCGCGCAACTCGACGACGGCCGTGCCGCGCTCGCCGCGGCGCAGGCGCGCGTCGTGCAGCTGCGCAGCGAACTGTCGGTCGCGCAGCTGGGCAGCCGCGACGAGCAGGTCAAGGCGCAGGCCGCGCAGGTGGCCGCCGCGCGCGCGGCGCTCGAGCAGGCGGCGTGGCGGCTCGACCAGAAGTCCGTGCTCGCCACCAAGGCGGGGCGCGTCTACGACACGCTGTACCGCGAAGGCGAGTGGGTCGCCGCCGGCAATCCCGTCGTGCGGATGCTGCCGCCGGGCAACGTGAAGGTCCGCTTCTTCGTGCCGGAAACCGTCGTCGGCACGCTGGCGATCGGGCGCGCAGTGACGCTGTCGTGCGACGGCTGCGGCCCCGACATCCCGGCGACGCTGACGTACGTGTCCAACGAGGCCGAGTTCACGCCGCCGATCATCTACAGCAACGAGACCAAGGGCAAGCTCGTGTTCATGGTCGAGGCGCGCCCCTCCTCCGAGAATGCGAGGAAGCTGCACCCCGGCCAGCCGGTGAACGTCACGCTGAAATGAGCTCCGCCGGGCCGCCCCAAGGCGCTCGCCCCCTGGGAGGAGCGGCGCGCAGCGCCGTTCGGGGGGAACCTACAAGCGTGCCGGAAGACGAGGTGCAAGGCGAGGCGGGCAACGGGAACAGAGCGGTCATCGCCGTGCGCGACCTCAACAAGAGCTTCGGGACCAAGCAGGTCGTCGTCGACCTGTCGCTGACCGTCGCGCGCGGCGAGATCTTCGGCTTCCTCGGTCCCAACGGCAGCGGCAAGACGACGTCGATACGCCTGATGTGCGGCCTGCTCACCCCCGATTCCGGCAGCGGCACGTGCCTGGGCTTCGACCTCCGCACGCAAGCGGAGGCGATCAAGCGCAACGTCGGCTACATGACGCAGCGCTTCTCGTTCTGGGACGACCTGACGATCCGCGAGAACCTCGACTTCGTCGCCCGCGTCTACCAGATGGACGACCGCCGCGCCGCCGTCGCCCGCGCGCTCGACGGCCTGGGCCTCGCCGGCCGTGCCGGGCAACTGACCGGCACGCTGTCCGGCGGCTGGAAGCAGCGGCTCGCGCTCGCCGCGTGCATGCTGCACCGCCCGCGGCTCCTTCTGCTCGACGAGCCCACGGCGGGCGTGGACCCGAACGCGCGGCGCGAATTCTGGGAGGAACTGCACCGGCTCGCCGCGCAGGGCATCTCGGTGCTCGTCAGCACGCACTACATGGACGAGGCCGAGCGCTGCCACAAGCTCGCGTACATCGCGTACGGCCGGCTGCTCGCGCAGGGGACGGCCGCCGAGGTGATCGCCGCGCAGCACCTGACGACGTACCAGGTCCGCGGTCCCGATCTCAACGCGCTCGTCGACCGGCTGCGCCGGATGCCCGGCGTCGACCAGACGGTGGCGTTCGGCGAGACGATCCACGCGACCGGCCGCGACGGCGCGCTGCTGCTGAAATCGCTGAACGAGGCCACCGCAGGCGGCGCGTACACGATCACGCCGATCGACACCGGCCTCGAGGACGTGTTCATCCACCTGATGCAGGGCGCAACCGACAACTTCGGCAGCGGGCGCCGGCAGGCCGCGTGATGGCGGGCGTCGCCGAACGCCGGTCGTGGTTCTCGGTGAGCCGCTGGTGGGCGATCGTGTGCAAGGAGTTCCTGCAGCTGCGCCGCGATCGCGTGACGTTCGCGATGATCGTCGGCATCCCGATCATCCAGCTGACGCTGTTCGGCTACGCGATCAACACCGATCCCAAGCACATGCCGACGGCGCTGATCGTCGAGGACCACAGCGAGTTCACGCGCACGTTCGTCGCGGCGATGCGCAACTCCGACTACTTCAGGATCACCGGCGAGCTGCCCGACGCGGAGGCGGGCCGCGCGGCGCTCGCGCGCGGCACCGCGCAGTTCGTGCTGACGATCCCGCCCGACTTCACGCAGAAGCTGCTGCGCGGCGAGCGCCCGTCGATCCTGCTGGAGGCGGACGCGTCGGACCCGACGGCGACCGGCGCGGCGCTGTCGGCGTCGTCGCAGCTCGTCGGCGTCGTCGCGCGCCGCGACCTGACCGGCGCCTACGCGGCGCTCTCCGGCACGCCGCCGCCGTTCGACGTGAAGGTCCACCGGCTCTACAACCCGGAGTCGATCACGCAGTACAACATCGTGCCCGGCCTGATGGGCGTGATCCTGACGATGACGCTGGTGATGATGACCGGCCTCGCGATCACCCGCGAGCGCGAGCGCGGGACGATGGAGAACCTGCTCGCGATGCCGGTGACGCCGCTCGAGGTGATGACCGGCAAGATCGTCCCGTACATCGCGATCGGCCTGATCCAGGCGTCGATCATCCTGGTCGCCGCGTACTTCGTGTTCAGCGTCCCGTTCGTCGGCAGCATCACCGCGCTGTACGGGTCGTCGCTGCTGTTCATCGCGTGCCAGCTCACCGTCGGCATCATGCTGTCGTCGCTGGCGCAGAACCAGCTGCAGGCGATGCAGTTCACGTTCTTCTACTTCCTGCCCAACATCCTGCTGTCGGGCTTCATGTTCCCGTTCCGCGGCATGCCGGACTGGGCGCAGGCGCTCGGCAGCGTGCTGCCGCTCACGTACTTCAACCGGATCGTGCGGGGTATCCTGCTCAAGGGAAACGAGTGGCCCGACCTGTGGCCGAACATGTGGCCGCTGGTCGTGTTCGCGCTGGTGGTGATGGGGATCGCCGTGAAGTTCTACAAACGGACGCTCGATTGAACGTGGCGCGCGCATCGCGATGCCTGGCCGTCGCCGCGCTCGCCGTCGCCGGCTGCACGGTCGGCCCGGATTTCCGCGCGCCCGATCCGCCGGCCGTCGACCGCTACGTGCCGGGCGCGGCGCCGTCGGGCCCCGGCATGCCGCGGCTCGCTTCCGATCGCGACATCCCGGCCGAGTGGTGGGCGGTGCTGGGGTCGCCGGAGATCGACGCGCTGGTGCGCCGAGCGCTCGCCAACAGCCCGACGCTCGACGAGGCGCGCGCGCGGCTCGTGCAGGCGCAGGAACTGAGGACCGCGCGGACCGGCGTCGCGCAGCTGCCGCAGTTCGACGCGGCGTTCGGCGCCGAGCGGCAGCGGATCGATCCGGCGACGTTCGGCTTCCCGCAGGCGCCGAATCCGGGTCCGTTCAACGTCTTCACGCTCGGCGTCTCGGTCTCGTACAACTTCGACCTGTTCGGCGGCACGCGGCGGGAGCTGGAGGCACTCGCGGCCGACGTCGACTACTACGGCTTCGAACTGGAGGCGGCGCGGCTCGCGCTCGCCGGCAACGTGGTCGGAACGGCGATCCGCCAGGCGTCGCTGCGCGCTCAGGTCGAGGCGGTGGAGGCGATCCTTGCGGCG
This sequence comes from Burkholderiales bacterium, assembly GCA_046347715.1. Taxonomy (GTDB): domain Bacteria; phylum Pseudomonadota; class Gammaproteobacteria; order Burkholderiales; family Casimicrobiaceae; genus VBCG01. The sequence continues at coordinate 7,924 of JAXMFO010000023.1, read as the reverse complement.
CAACGCCGGCAACTGTCGATCGTCGAGGACCGCTACGCCAGCGGCGGCGTCGCCTGGGTCGACGTCCAGAGTCAGCGCTCACTCGTTGCGCAGACCGACGCGACGCTCTCGCCGTTGCGGGCCCAGCGGGCCCAGGCCGGGCATCTGCTGGCGATTCTGGTGGGCGACGCGCCGGCGACGGCCGACCTGCCCGTCGTGCGGCTGACCGACCTGCGGCTGCCGGCCGAGATTCCGCTCCGGATTCCGTCCGAGCTGGTCCGCCAGCGACCAGACATCCGGGCCAGCGAAGCGCTGCTGCACAAGGCGAGCGCCAACGTCGGCGTGGCGACGGCCGACCTCTATCCGAAGCTCGTAATCTCCGGCAACGTGTCGTCAAGTCAGCTCAACATCGGCGATGTTCTTGGAAATGGACTCAACATCTGGAACATTGCCGCCAACCTCGTTCAGCCGATCTTCCGGGCCGACGAACTGCAGGCACGAAAGCGCGCGGCGGAGGCCGCCTACAGCCAGGCACTGGCCGGGTACCGGCAATCCGTATTATTGGGCCTCCTCAACGTCGCCGACGCGCTGCGAGCGCTGGAAGAGGACGGCAGGGCGCTGGCCGCCCGCGGCGAACAGGCCGCCCGCGCAGACGACGCGTACCGGATCGCGCTCGCCCGCTACAACGCCGGCGGCGTGAGCCAGGTGGCCGTGCTGGACGCCGACCGGCAACGCCTGCAGGCCGAAATCGAGCGCGTGCAGGCGAGCGCCGCCCGGTTCGCGGACGCCGCCGCACTGTTCCAGGCCATGGGCGGCGGCTGGGGGAAGTAGAAAATGGGGCCGGGCCTTGTAATGGGGTCAGACCCTATTACAAGGCCTGGCACATTTTCGCAGGCAGGGCGTTGGCCGGTCGTGGCACGGTTGTTGACCCAACCGCCGTTTGGCCGCTATAATCGCAGTCTTTTCGCCTTCCGGACGGCTGCCATCGAGCGGGGCCTTCAAGACCGGTGAGCGCGACGCGTACCTGGCCGCGGAGTCCCGTCGGCCAAGGCGCGTGCAGTGATCAATGAAAAGTTGCCCGGGTGCCGCGCCGGCTGCAGGCGTTTCTAGGCGCGTACGCGGGCCGCTTTGATTTGCTGGAACCGAAATACCCGGAAAGCGCAGCAAGGTAACAGGAAGCAGTTTCGCGAAGCCGGCCGAGTCTGCGGGCGAGGAAGCCCCAGGCGAAGCCGAGCCCTAGGCCATGCGGCCCCCTCTCGCGCGCCGATACGAAAGCAAGCCGCGCGGAAGAGAAGCCGCACGAAACGGACAATCAGGATGCCAACGATCAATCAGCTCGTGCGGAAGGGCCGCAAGCCCGCCGTGTCGAAAAGCAAGGTGCCGGCGCTCCAGCAGAGCCCGCAGAAGCGCGGCGTGTGCACGCGTGTCTACACGACCACCCCGAAGAAGCCGAACTCGGCGCTGCGCAAGGTCGCGAAGGTGCGCCTGACCAACGGCTTCGAGGTCATCAGCTACATCGGCGGCGAAGGCCACAACCTGCAGGAACACTCGGTTGTGCTGATCCGCGGCGGCCGCGTGAAGGACCTGCCGGGCGTTCGCTACCACATGGTGCGCGGCGCGCTCGACACCGCCGGCGTGAAGGACCGCAAGCAGGCCCGTTCCAAGTACGGCGCCAAGAGACCCAAGGCGGCCTAGTGAGGCCGCGGCCCCAAAGCTGCCTGAGAAGCTAGGAAAGAGGACACAAAATGCCACGTCGTCGCGAAGTCCCCAAGCGCGAGATCCTGCCCGATCCGAAGTTCGCGAGCACCGATGTCGCCAAGTTCATCAACGTACTGATGGACAGCGGCAAGAAGTCGGTCGCCGAACGGATCATCTACGGCGCGTTCGAGTCGATCAGCAAGAAGGGCGGCAAGGACCCGCTGGAAGTCTTCAATCAGGCGCTGCAGAACTCGCGCCCGATGGTCGAAGTGAAGAGCCGCCGCGTCGGCGGCGCCAACTTCCAGGTGCCGGTCGAAGTGCGCCCGGTGCGCCGCACGGCGCTCGCGATGCGCTGGCTGCGCGAAGCGGCGCGCAAGCGCGGCGAGAAGTCGATGGGCCAGCGGCTCGCGGCGGAACTGCTCGAGGCCTCGGAAGGCCGCGGCGGCGCGGTCAAGAAGCGCGAGGAAGTGCACCGCATGGCGGAAGCCAACAAGGCGTTCTCGCACTTCCGGTTCTAAGACAACAACACCTACGAAAAACCTCAGAGAAGCACCTTTTCCCGAGACGGGATGAAAGCGTTCCCCTCTCGACTTCGGAAGACGCTTCTCAGATTTGCCTACCATGCCCCGAACTACCCCGATCGAACGGTATCGCAACATCGGCATCAGTGCGCACATTGATGCCGGGAAGACCACGACTACCGAGCGCATCCTGTTCTACACCGGCGTCTCCCACAAGATGGGTGAGGTCCACGACGGCGCGACCGTCATGGACTGGATGGAGCAGGAGCGCGAGCGCGGCATCACGATCACGTCGGCCGCGACCACCTGCTTCTGGAAGGGGATGGAAGGCAACCATCCCGAGCACCGGATCAACATCATCGACACGCCGGGCCACGTCGACTTCACGATCGAAGTCGAGCGGTCGATGCGCGTGCTCGACGGCGCGTGCATGGTGTACGACTCCGTCGGCGGCGTGCAGCCGCAATCGGAGACGGTCTGGCGGCAGGCCAACAAGTACAACGTCCCGCGGCTCGCGTTCGTCAACAAGATGGACCGCGTCGGCGCCAACTTCTTCAAGGTCTACGACCAGATGAAGTCGCGCCTCAAGGCCAACCCGGTGCCGATCCAGGTGCCGATCGGCGCCGAGGAGAAGTTCGAAGGCGTGGTCGACCTCGTGCGGATGAAGGCCATCTACTGGGACGAGAAGTCGCAGGGGATGAAGTACGAGACGCGCGAGATCCCGGCCGAGCTCGTCGAGGTCGCCAAGGAATGGCGCGAGAAGATGGTCGAGAGCGCCGCCGAGGCGAACGAAGAGGTGATGAACAAGTACCTCGAGTCGGGCGAGCTCACGGAAGAGGAAATCAAGCGCAGCCTGCGCCAGCGCACGATCGCCGGCGAGATCGTGCCGATGCTGTGCGGCTCGGCGTTCAAGAACAAGGGCGTGCAGGCGATGCTCGACGCCGTCATCGACTACATGCCGGCGCCGACGGACATCCCGCCGGTCACAGGCGAGCTCGCCAACGGCAAGGAAGGCGAGCGCAGGCCTTCCGACGACGAGCCGTTCTCGGCGCTCGCGTTCAAGATCATGACCGACCCGTTCGTCGGCCAGCTCGTGTTCTTCCGCGTGTACTCGGGCGTCATCAACTCCGGCGACACCGTCTACAACCCGATCAAGGGCCGCAAGGAGCGCATCGGCCGCATCCTGCAGATGCACGCGAACCAGCGCGAGGACATCAAGGAAGTGCGCGCCGGCGACATCGCGGCGGCGGTCGGACTGAAGGAAGCCACGACCGGCGACACGCTGTGCGACCCGGCGAAGGAGATCACGCTCGAGAAGATGGTCTTCCCGGAGCCGGTGATCCACGTCGCCGTCGAGCCGAAGACCAAGGCCGACCAGGAGAAGATGGGCATCGCGCTCAACCGCCTGGCGCAGGAAGACCCGTCGTTCCGCGTGCGGACCGACGAGGAGTCGGGCCAGACGATCATCTCCGGCATGGGCGAGCTCCACCTCGAGATCCTGGTCGACCGCATGAAGCGCGAGTTCGGCGTCGAAGCCAACGTGGGCGCGCCGCAGGTCGCCTACCGCGAGGCGATCAAGAAGCAGGTGCAGGTCGAAGGCAAGTTCATCAAGCAGTCGGGCGGCCGCGGCCAGTACGGCCACGTGTGGATCAAGATGGAGCCGTCCGAGCAGGGGAAGGGCTTCGAGTTCATCGACGCGATCAAGGGCGGGACGGTGCCGCGCGAGTTCATCCCCGCGGTCGAGAAGGGCCTGCGCGAGACGCTGCCCAACGGCGTGCTCGCCGGCTTCCCGGTCGTCGACATCAAGGTCACGCTGTTCGACGGCTCGTCGCACGACGTCGACAGCAACGAGAACGCGTTCAAGATGGCCGCGTCGATGGCGTTCAAGGACGGCATGCGCCAGGCGAGCCCGATGCTGCTCGAGCCGATGATGGCGGTCGAGGTCGAGACGCCCGAGGACTTCATGGGCAGCTTACGACGAGGGTTCGATTCCCTTCACCCGCTCCAAGAGCCGCGGACGAGACGCATCGGATTGCAGCAAGCGCCCATGTAGCTCAGTGGTAGAGCACTCCCTTGGTAAGGGAGAGGTCGCGCGTTCAATCCGCGCCATGGGCACCACGCGACGGACCAAAGTAAACCCCTACTTTGGTCCGGGCTGAAACAGATTCGAATCGCTGGCGAAGCCAGGCGATTCGAATGGTCAAATACTACGAAACAGCTGGAGACGACGATGGCCAAAGGAAAGTTCGAGCGTACGAAGCCGCACGTGAACGTGGGGACGATCGGGCACGTGGATCACGGGAAGACGACGCTGACGGCGGCGATGACGCTGGTGCTGTCGCGGTTGTTCGGCGGCGAGGCGAAGGCGTACGACCAGATCGACAATGCGCCGGAGGAGAAGGCGCGAGGGATCACGATCAACACGGCGCACGTGGAGTACGAGACGAAGAACCGGCACTACGCGCACGTGGACTGTCCTGGGCACGCGGACTACGTGAAGAACATGATCACGGGTGCGGCGCAGATGGACGGGGCGATTCTGGTGGTGAGTGCGGCGGACGGGCCGATGCCGCAGACGCGGGAGCACATTCTGCTGGCGCGGCAGGTGGGGGTGCCGTACATCATCGTGTACATGAACAAGGCGGACATGGTCGACGACAAGGAGCTGTTGGAGCTTGTCGAGATGGAAGTGCGGGAGTTGCTTTCGAAGTACCAGTTTCCGGGGGAGAAGACGCCGATCGTGATCGGCAGCGCGAAGATGGCGCTGGAAGGGGACAAGGGGGAGATGGGGGAGGGGTCGATCCTGAAGCTGGCGGAGGCGCTGGATAGTTATATTCCGCAGCCGCAGCGGCTGATCGACGGGCCGTTCCTGATGCCGGTGGAGGACGTGTTCTCGATTTCGGGTCGGGGGACGGTGGTGACGGGGCGGGTGGAGCGGGGGATCGTGACGGTGGGGGACAACCTGGAGATCGTGGGGCTGAAGCCGACGCTGGCCACGGTGTGCACGGGGGTGGAGATGTTCCGCAAGCTCTTGGACCAGGGGCAGGCGGGGGACAACGTGGGGGTGCTGCTGCGCGGGACCAAGCGGGAGGAAGTGGAGCGGGGGCAGGTGCTGGCGAAGCCGGGCAGCATCACGCCGCACACCAAGTTCACGTGCGAGGTGTACATCCTGTCCAAGGAAGAGGGGGGTCGGCACACGCCGTTCTTTCCGGGGTACCGGCCGCAGTTCTATTTCCGGACGACGGACGTGACGGGCAGCTGCGAGCTGCCGGCGGGGACGGAGATGGTGATGCCCGGGGACAACATCGGGATGACGGTGACGCTGATCCAGCCGATCGCGATGGAAGAGGGATTGCGGTTCGCGATCCGCGAAGGCGGCCGGACGGTCGGCGCCGGCGTGGTGGCCAAGATCATCGAGTGATCCGGCCGACAGAATTAGGCCAGTAGCTCAATTGGCAGAGCGGCGGTCTCCAAAACCGCAGGTTGGGGGTTCGATTCCCTCCTGGCCTGCCACTTTCAGGGATCCGGAAGTGGCAGTAACGGCAGCGAAATGGACAAACTAAAGATTGCAGTGGCGGTTGCGTGCGTTGCGCTCGGCGTGTGGGGCTATTACCACTTCTCCGAGTCCGCGATGGTGCTGCGCGTGCTGATGGTATTGGGCGGTCTGGTCGTTGCGGCGGGAGTCGCGTGGCTGTCGGCGCCCGGCAAGGAGTTCCTCGCGTTCGCGCAGGAAGCCTGGGCCGAGGCCGGCCGCGTTTCGTGGCCGACGCGCAAGGAAACGATGCAGACCACGGCGATCGTGTTCGCCTTCGTCGTGATCATGGCGCTGTTCCTGTTCGCCGTGGACACGACGCTCGCGTGGATCATCAAGTTGCTGACGGGGCGGGTGGAAGTATGACCGGCAAGAAGTGGTTCGTGGTCCACGCGTACTCGGGCTTCGAGAAGAGCGTGCAGCGGGCGCTCGTCGAGCGCATCCGGCGCTCCGAGCTGCAGGATCAGTTCGGACAGATCCTGGTGCCGGTCGAGGAAGTGGTCGAGATGAAGAACGGCGCGAAGGCGATTTCCGAGCGCAAGTTCTTCCCCGGCTACGTGCTGGTCGAGATGGAGATGACCGACGACTCGTGGCACCTGGTGAAGAGCACGCCGAAGGTGACGGGCTTCGTCGGCGGCACGGCCAACAAGCCGACGCCGATCACGCAGAAGGAAGTCGACGCGATCCTTCGCCAGGTGCAGGAAGGCGTCGAGAAGCCGCGCCCGAAGGTGCTGTTCGAGATGGGCGAGGCGGTGCGCGTCAAGGACGGCCCGTTCACCGACTTCCACGGCAACGTGGAGGACGTGAACTACGAAAAGAGCAAGTTGCGGGTGTCGGTGACGATCTTCGGTCGGTCGACGCCGGTGGAACTGGACTTCAGCCAGGTCGAGAAGGCCTGACGTTTCGAACGGGGAGGACGCCCGGAGCGTCCGTTTGAACCCACACGGGAGCAAAGAGCAATGGCCAAGAAAGTCGTCGGATACATCAAGCTGCAGGTGCCGGCCGGGAAGGCGAATCCCAGCCCGCCGATCGGGCCCGCGCTGGGTCAGCGCGGCCTCAACATCATGGAATTCTGCAAGGCCTTCAACGCGCAGACGCAGAAGGTCGAGCCCGGTCTGCCGATTCCCGTCGTGATCACGGCGTACGCGGACAAGAGCTTCACGTTCATCATGAAGACGCCGCCGGCGACCGTCCTGATCAAGAAGGCGGCGAAGGTGGACAAGGGCAGCAGCAAGCCGCATGCGGACAAGGTGGGCAAGCTGACGCGCGCGCAGGCCGAGGAAATCGCCAGCGTGAAGATGCCGGACCTCACCGCCGCCGACATGGACGCCGCCGTGCGCACGATCGCCGGCAGCGCGCGCAGCATGGGCATCACCGTGGAAGGGGTGAAATAATCATGGCCGAGCAAAAGACCCCGCGCCTTTCCAAGCGCATGAAGACGGTCCGCGCGAAAGTGGACCGCAACAAGAACTATCCGATCGACGAAGCGCTGAAGATCGTCAAGGAAACGGCGGTCGCCAAGTTCGACGAGTCGGTCGACGTCGCGGTCAACCTCGGCGTGGACGCCAAGAAGTCCGACCAGACGGTGCGCGGCTCGGTCGTGCTGCCGGCCGGCATCGGCAAGAAGGTCCGCGTGGCCGTCTTCGCGCAGGGCGACAAGGCCAAGGCCGCGCAGGACGCGGGCGCGGACATCGTCGGCTTCGAGGAGCTCGCGGCGAAGATCAAGGAAGGCTTCATGGACTTCGACGTCGTGATCGCGTCGCCGGATGCGATGCGCGTCGTCGGCCAGCTGGGCCAGATCCTCGGTCCGCGCGGGCTGATGCCGAACCCGAAGGTCGGCACCGTGTCGCCGGACGTCGTGCAGGCGGTGAAGAACGCCAAGGCCGGCCAGGTGCAGTACCGGACCGACAAGGCCGGCATCGTCCAGTGCACGATCGGCCGCGCGTCGTTCACGCCCGACCAGCTCAAGACCAACCTGACCGCGCTGATCGAAGCGCTGAACAAGGCCAAGCCGTCCGGCGTCAAGGGCGTGTACCTGAAGAAGATCAGCCTGTCGTCGACGATGGGCGCGGGCGTGCGCGTCGACCAGACGACGCTCGCGACGGCGCCGGCAGCGCAGTAAACAATTTTGGAGGGACGCGGACCGCTGACAAGCGGTGCGCGGACCGTCAAAGACCGCTGGAGCGGAAGCTTA
>JAXMFO010000022.1:0-1537 GCA_046347715.1 Burkholderiales bacterium | reverse complement strand
GGCGATCGGCGAGCGCCGGCTGCTCGGAGAACGCATTCAGCGCGCGCTGCGTCTGCTGGAAGTACGACCACGCGCCGCCGAGCCCGCCCATCTGCTGCACGACGAGCGCGTAGCCGACCGGATAGAACGCGCCGCCGAGCGCCGCGCCGGCACCCCACGCGACCCATCCGCGGCCTCCGCGCGCGGGCGGCGGCGTCCACCACCGCAGCGCGAGCAGGATCGCCGGCAGAAAGAACGCGTAGATGAAGTAGCCGACGACCGCGAGCCCGTACAGCACGCCGCTGCCGGCCAGCCAGCGCACGCGGTGCGTGCCGGCATCCGCCGCGCGCTGGACGCAGTAGAGCGACAGCAGCAGCCACGCCATCGGCGCGACCGTGATGTAGCTCTGCGTGCGGAACGCGTACGTGAAGGACGGGTCGAGCGCGAGCGCGGCGCAGGCGAGCCCCGCCTGCCAGGGCTTCAACCCCGCGCGGCCGAGCACCGCGTAGAGCGCGGCGAGCACACCGAGGCCGAAGAGCGCGTGCGTGATGCGCAGGCCGGCGACCGTCGTGCCGAACAGGAAGAAGCCCGGCAGCCCCAGCCACGCCTGCTGCGAGCCGTGATAGAACGAGATCAGCACCGGCGCACGGCCGAACAGATAGTTGCCGGGCAGCAGCCACGCGGCGATGGGCTCGGTGTGCCGGTGCAGCAGGCGCACCGCCAGGTAGTCGGGATTGACGGCGTCCATGTAGACGCCGGGCAGCGTGATGTTCTGGGCGACGACGAGCGCCCAGACGGCGATGACGAGCAGGAACGGCAGCCAGGTGCGCGTCCCGGCGCCTCGCGCCGACGCGGTCGCGCTCATCGCCGGTCCCCCCAGTTGGGCGGGATGCGGAACAGCCGGCAGAGCTGGATCGGGCTCGTCCGCATGTTGGTCACGACGTCGCGGCACGTCTCGGTCAGTCGCAGCAGGTCGTGCGCGAGCAGCGTGTCGACGCCGGTGTTCGCGGGGTACGTGAGCGAGTAGAGCGGCCCCTTGTGCTCCTTGATCACCCGCGAGATCGTGGCCGCCATCAGCGTCTCGCGCTTGGGGTCGTTGATGCTGTTCTGCAGGCCGAAGAAGCGCGCGTCGGGGGGGAAGTACGGCAGCACGTACGACATCGGGCCGTCCGAGGTGAGCAGCACGAGCGCATCGGGCTCCACCGGGGGCACCTGCACGTCGAACCACCGGTCCTTGAACTCGAGGTGCCACCAATCGGGCACGCGAGTCGACCCCACGAGGACCGCCGCCAGCACGAGCGCCGCGGGCAGCGCGTAGCCCGGGCGCAGCAGGTACATGAGCAGCGCGATGATCGCCGCGCCCGTCAGGGCCTCGAGCGGCACGAGGTAGCGGTAGATCGAGAACTGCTGCGTCCACAGGAGGAACGCGACCACGAAGAACAGCGCGACCACGCGCCACGCCTCGGCGGTGCGCGGGCCGGCGACCGCGGGCGCAGGCGCGCTTCCCGCATAGCCAACCTGCCGCCCGCGCACGAGCCACGCGGCGGCCGCCGCCAGC
>JAXMFO010000021.1:0-1511 GCA_046347715.1 Burkholderiales bacterium | reverse complement strand
CTGCGTCTTCGGGAACGCGATCACGTCGCGCAGGCTCTCGGCGCCCGTCATCAGCATGACGAAGCGGTCCAGGCCGATCGCGATGCCGCCGTGCGGCGGCGCGCCGTACTGCAGCGCGTCGAGCAGGAAGCCGAACTTGGCCTGCGCCTCCTCGGCGCCGATGTTGAGCGCGCGGAAGACCTTGCTCTGCACCTCTTCGCGATGGATCCGCACCGAGCCGCCGCCGAGCTCGATGCCGTTGAGCACCACGTCGTAGGCCTTGGCGATGCAGCGGCCGGGATCGCTCTCGAGCCAGTCCTCGTGGCCGTCCTTCGGCGACGTGAACGGATGGTGCACGGCGTTCCAGCGCTGCGCCGCGTCGTCGTACTCGAACATCGGGAAATCGGTCACCCACAGCGGCTCCCACTCGCCCTGCACCAGGCCGTGCGCCTTGCCGAAGTCGCTGTGGCCGACTTTCACGCGCAGCGCGCCCATCGCGTCGTTGACGATGCCGGCCTTGTCCGCGCCGAAGAACAACAGGTCGCCGTTGACGGCGCCGCTGCGCGCGATGATCTCGGCCAACGCCTTGTCGTGCAGGTTCTTCACGAGCGGCGACTGCAGGCCCTCGCGACCCTTGGCCACGTCGTTGACCTTGATCCACGCCAGGCCCTTGGCGCCGTAGATGCGGACGAACTCGGTGTAGGCGTCGATCTCGCCGCGGCTGATCTCCGCGCCGCCGGGGATGCGCAGCGCGACGACGCGCCCGCCCGGCGTCGTGGCCGGCGTGGAGAAGACCTTGAAGTCGACGTCGGCCACCGCGTCGGTCAGCTCGGTGAGCTCGAGCTTGACGCGCAGGTCGGGCTTGTCCGAGCCGTAACGGCGCATCGCGTCGGCGTACAGCATCACCGGGAACGCCGGCAGCTTCACGCCGATCGCGTGCTCGAAGGTGCTGCGGATCATGCCCTCGAACATCGAGCGGATCTCCTCCTCGGAGAGGAACGAGGTCTCGATGTCGATCTGCGTGAACTCGGGCTGGCGGTCGGCGCGCAGGTCCTCGTCGCGGAAGCACTTGACGATCTGGTAGTAGCGGTCGAAGCCGGCCACCATCAGCAGCTGCTTGAAGAGCTGCGGCGACTGCGGCAGCGCGAAGAACTCGCCGTCGTGCACCCGGCTCGGCACGAGGTAGTCGCGCGCGCCCTCGGGCGTGCTCTTGGTCAGCATCGGCGTCTCGATGTCGATGAAGCCGTTGGCGTCGAGGAACTTGCGCACCTCCATCGCGACGCGGTAGCGCAGCATCATGTTGCGCTGCATCTGCGGCCGGCGCAGGTCGAGCACGCGGTGGGTCAGGCGCGTCGTCTCCGACAGGCCGTCGTCGTCCATCTGGAACGGCGGGGTCACGCTCGGGTTGAGGACCTCGATCGCGTGGCACAGCACCTCGACCTTGCCGCTCGTGAGGTTGGCGTTGTCGGTGCCGGCGGGGCGCGCGCGCACCAGGCCGACCACCTTCAGGCAGTACTCGTTGCGCACGCCCT
>JAXMFO010000020.1:0-2981 GCA_046347715.1 Burkholderiales bacterium | reverse complement strand
AGCAGCGGGCTGACCCAGGCCAGGATCTGGGCCTCGCTGAAGCCGATCACCCGGTTACCCGACGACGGACGGTATCGCCTGCAGCGTGCGCTGCAGGTACTCGACGAGCGTGGACAGCATCCACGGCCCGGCGAGCGTGAGCACGGCGACGGCGGCGATCATCTTCGGCACGAACGACAGCGTGGCCTCGTTGATCTGCGTCGCGGCCTGGAAGACGCTGACGACGAGGCCGACGCCGAGCACGGTCAGCAGCACCGGGGCGGCGACGGCGAGCAGCAGGTGCAAGCCCTGCTGGCCAAAGGTGAAGACGGCTTGCGAGTCCATGGGCGGTGCGGGTGTCAGGTGGCAAAGCTCGCCGCGAGCGACCCGATCAGCAGGTTCCAGCCGTCGGCGAGGACGAACAGCATCAGCTTGAAGGGCAGGGCGACGAGCACGGGGCTGAGCATCATCATCCCCAGGCTCATCAGCACGCTGGCGACGATCATGTCGATGACGAGGAAGGGGATGAAGATCAGAAAGCCGATCTGGAAGGCGCTCTTCAGTTCGCTCGTCACGAACGCGGGCACGAGCACCTTGAACGGCACGTCGGCCGACGCGACGGCGGGATCGAGCTTGGCGAGCTTGGCGAAGAGGGCGACGTCGGACTGCCGCGTCTGCTTGAGCATGAACTCGCGCATCGGCGTCTCGCCGCGCTTGAGCGCCTCGTCGAACGCGATCCTGTTCTCGGCAAACGGCTGGTAGGCGTCGGCGTACACCTTGTCCAGCGTCGGCCCCATAACGAAGAAGGTCAGGAACAGCGACAGGCCGATGATCACCTGGTTCGGCGGCGCGGCCTGCGTGCCCAGCGCCTGGCGCAGCAGCGAGAGCACGATGACGATGCGCGTGAAGCCGGTCATCAGCAGCAGCAGCGCCGGCAGGAACGACAGCGCGGTGAAGAACAGCAGCGTCTGGATCGGCACCGAATAGCTCGTGCCGCCGGCGCCCTGGGCGACCATCAGCGGCAGGCTGGCGCCGGTGCCCTGGGCGAACGCCGTGCCCGGCAGCGCGGTGCCGAGGAAGAGCGCGGCCAGCGCGGCGAGCTGCGCGATGCGGCGCGCCTCAATGCTCAACGGGCGCACTCCCGGGTCGCAGGCGCCGGGCGAGCAGGCTCGCGAACGGCGGTGCCGCCGGCGTGCCGGCCTCGGCCCCGGGCTCGGGCGCCATCTCGTGCAGCGCGGTGATGCTCTGCGGCGTGACGCCGAGCACGAGCCAGCGCCGGTCGTCTCCGCGGCCGACCTCCACCGTCACGATGCGCTGGTTCGGCGACAGCGCGAGGACGGCGACGCTGCGCAGCGGACCCTGCGCCGAGAGCGCGCCGACCGGCGTGCGCTTGAGCAGCCACAGCGCGACCGGAATTGCGGCGATGATGGCCGCGAACCAGAGCAGCGGCGCGAGCGATTGAGCGCCCATCTCGGTCATGCGCGACGCGGCGGATCAGGAGCGGCTGAGCCGCCGCATGCGCTCCGACGGCGTCACGATGTCGGTCAGCCGGATGCCGAACTTCTCGTTGACGACGACGACCTCGCCTTGGGCGATCAGGTAGCCGTTGACGAGCACGTCCATCGGCTCGCCGGCGAGCGCGTCGAGCTCGACGACCGAGCCCTGCGCGAGCTGCAGGATGTGCTTGATCGGGATCCGCGTCCGCCCGAGCTCGACGGTCAGCTGGACCGGGATGTCCAGGATCATGTTGATGTCGTTCGCGGCGGCGGGCGCGCTGGCCGGCGCGAAGTTGGCGAACGCCGCCGGCGCGACCTGGTCGCCGCCCTGGTGCAGCTCGGTCGCCGCCTCGGGTTTGGCCTCGGCGAGCGCGGCCTCCCATTCAGCGGCCAGGGCGTCGGCGCCGCCTTGCGGCGTGGCGTGCGATTCAGACATTGCTTTCTCCCAGCCAGCCCGTCGCCGAGCTCGCCAACAGGTGATCGATCTTCAACGCGTAGCGGCCGTTGGACGTGCCGTAGTGGCACTCGAGCACCGGCACGCCGGACACCTTGGCCTGGATGCCGGGCTGCAGGTCGAGCTCGATGAAGTCCCCCGCCTTGAACGAGAGCAGCTGTTCCACGGTGGCCGGGGCCTGCGCGAGTTCGGCCACCAGCTCGACCTCGGCGGCCTGGATCTGCGCCGTCATCAGGTTGACCCAGCGCCGGTCGGGCTCGCCGGCGTCGCCCTGGATCGTCGAATAGAGCACGTCGCGGATCGGCTCGAGCGTCGCGTAGGGGATGCAGAAGTGGATCGTGCCGACGGTGTCGCCGATCTCGAGCGTGAACGGGGTCGAGACGACCACCTCGCTCGGCGTCGCGATGTTCGCGAACTGGGGTTGCATCTCCGAGCGCTGGTACTCGAGCGTCAGCGGATAGACGCCCTGCCACGCCGCCTGGTACTCCTGCATCAGCACCTCGAGCAGGCGCAGGATGATGCGCTGCTCGGTCGGCGAGAAGTCGCGCCCCTCGATGCGGGTGTGGAACTTGCCGATGCCGCCGAACAGCGCGTCGATCACGGCGAACACCAGCGTCGGGTCGCACACGATCAGTCCGGAGCCGCGCAGCGGTCGGATGCTGACGATGTTGAAGTTGGTCGGCACGACGATCTCGCGCAGGAAGGCGCTGTACTTCTGCACCTTGATGCCGCCGATCGAGATCTCCGGGCTCTTGCGCAGGAAGTTGAACAGCCCGACGCGCAGGTTGCGCGCGAAGCGCTCGTTGACGATCTCGAGCGTGGGCATGCGCCCGCGCACGATGCGCTCCTGGCCGGCGAGCTCGTAGCTGCGGACGCCGCCGCTCTCGCCCGGCTGCGGCTCGAGCTTCTGGCTCTCGCCGGTGATGCCCTGCAGCAGGGCGTCGACTTCTTCCTGCGAAAGGATGTGCTCGTTCATGGAAGCGTGGATCCCGGATCGACCTGCCCGCCCTGCCTACTGGATGATGAAGCTCGAGAAGTGCACGCGCCGGATC